>NZ_JBIAKA010000002.1:0-661808 GCF_042872225.1 Streptomyces sp. NPDC005374
TCAACGCCGCCCAAGGCCCCGCCGTCGTCGTCGGCCTCTCCGACCTCGGCGACCGCTTCCGCCTCACCGCCAACACCATCGACGTCGTCGCCCCCAGCGAAGCCCTGCCCAACCTCCCCGTCGCCCGCGCCGTCTGGACACCCCGCCCCTCCCTCGCCGAATCCGCCGAAAGCTGGCTCCTCGCCGGCGCACCCCACCACACCGTCCTCAGCACCGCCCTCACCCCCGAAACCCTCACCGACTACGCCAACATGACCAGCGTCGAACTCCTCACCATCGACGAACACACCACCACCAACCACTTCGCCAAAGAAATCCGCTGGAACGCCGCCTACCACCGCCTCGCCCAAAACCTCTGACCACACCCCACCGCAAAGGGAGACAGTCCACCCATGACTCTCACCGTCCGGGACGGCCTGCGCCAAGAGGTCCTGGAAGCCAACCTGGCCATCCCCGAAGTCGGCCTGGCAACCCTGACCTGGGGCAACGTCAGCGGCGTCGACCGCGAAGCCGGCGTGTTCGTGATCAAGCCGTCCGGCGTGCCCTACGACCAGCTCACCCTCGACCACCTCGTCACCGTCCGGCTGTCCGACGGCGTCGTCGTGGACGGGAACCTGCGCCCCTCCACCGATACCGAAACACACCGCAGCCTGTACCGGGCCTTCCCCTCCATCGGCGGCGTCACCCACACCCACTCCACCCATGCCGTCGCCTTCGCCCAGGCCCACCGCGACATCCCCGTCCTGGGCACCACCCACGCCGACACCTTCAACGGCCCCATCCCCGTCACCCCCGACCTCACCGCCGAACAGTGCGCGAAGGACTACGAGTTCAACACCGGCCAGGTCATCGTGGACCTCCTGGAAGGCGACGATCAGCGGGCCATCGAAGTCCCCGCCGCCCTCGTCGCCCACCACGGCCCCTTCACCTGGGGCCCCACCGCACGCAAATCGCTGGAACACGCCATCATCTGCGAAGCCGTCGCCGACATCGCCCTGAACACCCTCGCCCTGTCACCGACAGCCCCGCCCCCACCCCACCTCCTCAACCGCCACTACACCCGCAAACACGGACCAGACGCCTACTACGGCAACCCCACCACCAACTGACGTCGGCCTGACAGCAAGCGTGTGCGAGGACCGTTCCGACCCGAAGGTGAAGTTCGGCGGAACGGTCCCCAGCAGCGTTCCAGCTGACCGAACCGTCAGTGCCGGGCGAACTGGACCCGGGTCGGCTGGACCACGTCCGGCTTCACGCCGAGGCCGGCGATCTCCAGCTGTTCGCCGTAGATGTCGGTGATCCTGATCGTGCCGCCGCACCCGCTGCCCTGCTCGGAGAGGAAGTAGTTGTAGTCGGTGCGGGGCAACGCGCTCCAGCCGGCGGCCGTTTCGACTTCCAGTCGGGCCACCGGGTTGCGGTGACCGATCGCCTGGATGGCGCACCAGTAGCGGGTCGATCCGGTCTTGTAGCGGATCGAGATCGTGTCGGAGATGCTCGGGCTCAGCAGGGTCCAGGTGACCGGGATCCGGCCCTGGACGGGGGCGGCGAGTTTGGCGAAGGCCTGGGGGCTCAGGTCGAGTTGGCCGGGCGCGCAGGGCAGGGGGCACTCGTTGGTGATGCGGACCGTGACGGAGGCGCCGCTCGCCGCGTGCACGAGGATGTACGCCCCACAGGCCTTGGACGTCTCGTAGTCGGTGTGGTTCATCGCCGCCGTCATGACGTCGGCGGTGGGACCGTACAGGCACGCGCCGTCGCCGTTGCCCGTGTCGTAGAAGGTGGCCACCCCGTCGTAGGAGACGCCGGGCTTGATCCGTCCGGCGAGCGGGGCCGCACCGGAAGCCTTCCGCGGCGGGGCCGAGGCCGCCGTGGCCGAGGGGTGGGGCGTTGCGGCCGGCGGCGGGCTGCTCTTGCGGGCCGACGCCGTCGGAGAGGGCGTCGTGGTCTTCGCGCCCGGTGTCTTCGGAGTCGGGGTCGCAGTGGGTGTGGACGTGGCACGGGTGCCCGAGACGGGCGTGGCCGCGACAGGGCCGGCTTCGGTCTTGTCGTCGGGGCCGAACGCGACGATCAGAGCCGCCACAAGGGCGACGGCGGCCGCGACGGTCACGGCGACGAGAGCGGTGCGTCGCCTGCCTGACGAAGAAGAACGGTGCGAACGAGATGCCACGAGCGAGTCCTTGTGTGGTGCGTGGGGTCCACCGGCGGAGGGCCCTTCCGACTCGTCAGTCGCCGCCGACGCCGGAAAGGTTGCCGGGGAAGTTCTCCGTGCCCGCGCGGCCGTTCGGGTCCAGGCCCGTCATGAGTTCCGCGAAGGCGCCGGCCGAGGCCGGGGAGGTGAAGAGGCGGTCGAGTCGGGCGCGAGCCAGGTTCCGGAGGAAGGGTTCGGCGTCCCCGGCGTCGTGGAGGGTCCGGGTGAGCCAGTGGGAGAACTCCTGGTCGTTCCAGACGCGGCGCAGACAGCGCGACGAGTAGGTGCGCAGGGCGGTGTCGTCGTCGCCCCGTACGACGTCGCGCACGGCTCGGGCCAGGAGATCGGCGTCGTACAGGGCGAGGTTCATGCCCTTGCCGCCCATCGGGGACACGATGTGTGCCGCGTCGCCGACCAGGAAGAGGCGGCCGTACTGCATGGGGTCGTGGACGAGACTGCGGAGCCGGAAGATCTCGCGGTCTGTGATCGGGCCGGAGGCGAGGGCGGGGTCGCCGAGCCTGGTGCGCAGGCCCTCCCAGACGCGAGTGTCCGACCAGGCGTCGGGGTGGTCGTCGGGCGGGCACTGGAGGTAGTAGCGGCTGGAGTGCGGTCCGCGGGGGAAGTGGGCGGCGAAGCCCTGTCGGCTGACGGCCAGCAGGGGGTGGGCCGGGGGCGGGGCGTCGGCCAGGACCGTGAGCCAGCCGATGCCGTGGTCGAAGGCGTGCGCGGTGAGAACACCGTCGGGGATCGCCGTACGGCTGACTCCGCGGTCGCCGTCGCAGCCGGCCACGAAAGCACAGGTGATGGCGTGGTGCGTGCCGTCCGTAGTTCGGTAGCGGACTGTGGGGCGCTCACCGGTCAGGTCGTGCAGGGAGACGTCGGCGGCCTCGAACCGCAGGTCGCCGCCGCCTTCCAGGAAGGTCGCGGTGAGCTTCTGTACGAGAACCTGCTGGGGGCACAGGCGGGCCGCGGGGCCATCGGAGCCGTCGCTGTCGGAGACCAGGTGGCTGCGGCCGTCCACCCGGAACTCCAGGATGCCGTCGTACGGGACACCGCCGAGGACGCGGTCCGTCAGACCCCAGGAGTCGAACATCCGGACCGCGCGGGTCTCGACGATCCCTGCGCGCTGGCGCTGCGCCACGTGGTCGCGGGAACGGCGTTCGAGTACGACGCAGTCGACGCCGCTGCGCTGGAGCAGGGTGGCGACGGTCGTCCCGGCCGGACCCGCACCGATCACGACGACGGTCGTGGACGTCATGGACTCGGGAACATCCTGCAACTGCCGTGCCTTTTCGGCCACTTGGGCACCTCCGGTGCCCACACTAGCGAGGCCGGTGAGCCGGCGGGACCTGGTGGGGAAGTCCAATGTCCGGGAGTCGTGTCCGATCGGACACGACTCCCGGAACTACCGTCCGCTCAGCGGTAACAGGTGGTGACGCCCGCCCGCCAGGGGCAGGCGAGCGCGGCGAAACCGCCGTTCGCCACGACGTCGACGCTCAGTGTGTCGCCGCCTCGCAGCACCTGCCGGTCCTGGACGAGTCCGTCGGAACCGTCCCGGATCGTCTCCACCAGCCACCGTCCCGGACCGAGGGTCAGCGGCACCTTGCCGGTGCGGGCGGCGCCGGCATAGACCCCGCCGAGGAACCAGCGGTCACCGCTGCGTCGGGCCAGCACGGCCTCCTGGCCGGGTTCGCCGGCGAGCAGCCGTGTGTCGTCCCAGGCTGCGGGGACCTGGTCGAAGTAGGCCCGGGCGAGCGGCCGGTCCTCGTACGACTGCGGGGTGCCCGCGAACATCTGGAGCCCCGACTCGTAGGCGACGGTGAGGCCGACCTCCGCCGCGTCCGAGTTGGGGCGCAGACCGACGCGCTGGAAGGCGCCGGGGGTGAAGTCCATGGAGCCGATGACGTTGCGGGTGAAGGGCAGGGTGGTGAGGTGGGCGGCGGTGTTGGTGCGCTTCTCCTCCCCCGCGACGCCCTCCAGCGTCATGACCTGCGGCCAGGTGCGCTGGATGCCCTTGGGGATCGTGGAGCCGTGGAAATCGACCATGAGGTGGTGGGCGGCCGTCTCCGCGAGGATGGTGTCGTACCACTGGAGCATGGGCTGGGCCTCGGAGTTCATGAAGTCGATCTTCACGCCCTTGATGCCCCACTTCTCCAGGGTGGGCAGCCACTGGGCGCGTTCGGCGGCGGTGTCGAGGTCGCGCTGGTGGATCCAGACGATGATGCCGACGCCCTTGGCGCGGGCGTACTGCGCGAGTTCCGGCATCCAGCTGTCGGTCTGCCAGTCGGGATCGGTGACGTCCCACTCCCCCGGCCTGTAGTACCAGCCGGCGTCGACTGCCTCGTACGGCCAGTGGCGTTCGGCCGCGTAGTCGACGTACGCCTTCTGCGCGGCGAGGCTCTGACCGGCTTCCCTGCCGCCCGCGAGCCAGGTCCACAGGACGGTGCCGGGTTTGATCCAGGAGGTGTCGCGAACCTTGGAGGCGGGGGCGAGGTCGTCGGTGAAGGTGGAGCGGGTGACGGTCGCGAGGTCGCCGGTGACCATGGCCCGCCACGGCGTGGTCAGCGCGCCGGTGGAGGCGACGCGGTCGTCGGCGAGCTTGATGCGGTAGGTACCGGTGCCCTGGGTGTGGGCGAGGCGGGCGCCGGAGTAGGTGCCGTTGACGCCGGACTCGGCGAGCAGGGTGTAGCCGCCGTCGGTCGCGAACAGGCCCTGGTCGGAGTAGTCGGCGGTGGGGGCCGTCGCGGCGGTGTACTGGGCGAACTGGCCCTCGTTGTCGACCCGGTAGGTGCCGAGCCACGCGCGCGCGTCCGGCGGGAGGTTGAAGGCGGACGTCTCGCCGAGGACGGCACCGGTCGCGCCGGGCAGGACGTATCGGTAGGCGACACCGTCGGCGGAGGCGCGGACCACGAGGTCGAGTCGGGCGCCCGCGGAGGTGGCGAAGGACAGCCGGGTCTCGTTCATGCGGACGCGGCGGTCCAGGCGTTTGCCGGACTTCGTACGGTAACGCTCCTGCACCGTACGGTTCTTGCCGTGCAGGAAGCGCAAGTCCTTGGACAGGTCGGCCTGTTCGGTCACGATGCCGACAGGAGACGGTTCGATGACCGTACGGCCGCCCCGGGACACCGCGAGAGTCAGCGTACCGGTGGCGTCGTCCAGGGTGACCTGTGCGCGGGGCGCGTGTGCTCCCGCGGACACGGACCAGGCATGGTCGGGCTGGACATGCTGGTCGGCTCGTGCCGGGACCGTGGTGAGGAGTGCGGCCGCCAGCGAGGCGCAGAGTGCGGCGACCGCTGTTCTGATCGGAACAGCCATGGAATCCCTCCGAAGTGTGTGGCCCTTTACGGCAGTCCCCATGCCGGTCCAGGCTCGCTGACGGCGACGGGCGCGATGCTCAGGTCGGGGCGGGAGCCGGAGTGGACGAGGACCTCGCGGCCGCGGGGCAGGTCGATGGCAAGGGTGCCGTCGCCGAGGTCGTGGGTGCGGGCCGGGGCGCCGTCGTCCAGCAGCACGGTGAGGCGGCCGGTGAGACCGTGCCGGAGCCGGAGAGGCTCCCCTGCCAGACTTCTGACCCTGATGAACCGGGTCTTGCCCGCCTTGCGCACCGCTGTGACCAGAAAGGCGCCCTGGGTACGGAAGTTGTGCAGGGTGAGGTCCTTCCAGGCGGCCGGGACGGCCGGGAAGACGCGGATCACTCCGCCCCAGCTCTGACAGAACATGTCGTGCAACGACTGGGAGGCGGACAGCGGGGTCTCGATGACCGGTCCGGCCTCGGTGTAGTGGGTGTTGGCGCGGCAGGGGTAGCGCGTGGTGGGGTCGAAGAACTTGCGCAGGTAGGTGATCGCGGTGTCGCCGTCGCCGGTCATGGCGTACATGGAGGCGGCACCGGTGTAGCTGTAACCGCGATGGGCGCCGGTGAGCGCGTGCCAGTGGACGATGGACTTCGTGATCAGGTCGCGGCTCTCGGGCTGGTCCCAGTTGACGAGGTAGAGCGGATAGACCATGAGCATGTGTGAGTAGTGGCGGTGGGACTGCGCGTACGGGGTGTCGGCGCCGATCATGAAGCCGTTGTCGTCGACCGGGTACGGCGTGAGCTTGGCGAGCACCTCCTGCCAGCGCGGCTTCAACTCGTCGTCCACGCCGAGCAGTTCGGCGGACTCGATGAGCGTCTGGCAGCCCCAGCGGATGAGCGCCAGGTCGTAGTTGGTGTCCTGCGGCGGTACCACGGGGTATTCGGGCGAGAGCGTGCTCGGCAGGTGGAGCTTGCCGTCGCTGCCCGGGGCGAGGAAGTGCAGGTAGTAGTTGATGGCCCGGCGCAGGACCGGGTAGACCGTGTCGCGCAGCAGGGACTTGTCCATGGAGTGGCGGTAGGACAGCCATACGTTGTGCAGGGCCCAGGTGAGGTCGCCGGTCTCGGCACCGGTGCCGGGCCGGCCCACGCCGCGGTTGGCGAACATGTCGGAGCTGCGGCCTACGCCTGAGCTGTCGGCGCGGTAGGCGGCGGGGACGTTCGCGATGAGCTGTTCCTGGTTCTGGCGCAGCGTGGTGGCGAGGGAGTCGAGCTCCGGGTGGTTGAAGCCGTGGATGAGCCAGTACTCCAGTTGGACGTTGAGGTTCCACCAGACCGCGGGCCAGGGCGTGGGTTCCAGCCAGGGTCCGGACGTGGCCATCACGGGGCCGCCGGTGCGGCTCGCGGAGGCGACCTTGTAGAGCTGGATCCAGTGGAAGCTCTGGAGCCGCTGGTCCGGGAACGAGACGAAGCTCTTGCGGTAGAAGGCGTGCCACCACTGGAGGTGCCGTTGCCTGAGCGCCTTGTACGACTTCGCGCGAGCGAGGTTGCGCAGTGAGTCGGCCGCCGCGGCGGTATCGGACGGGTGACTGTGCCCGACGCTGAGCAGCAGTTCGTCGCCGGTGCGGCGGTGGGCCGTGGCGGTCTGGCCACCGCCGGTCAGGGGCTGGAGGACCTGCTCGATGCCGTCGGTGGTGGTGCCGGTGGTCCAGGGCGGGTTGGCGGTGTAGCCGGCGGGCGGCGCCTCGCTGATCTTGCGCGGGCTGATGGCCTCCTCGGGGTGGAAGGTCCAGGTGGCCCGTTCGCCGCCGTCGGCCGTCACGCGGACGGCGAGGACCTCGTCGTGGATGAGGGCGGCGAGGGTGAGAGTGCCGGCGGTGGTGGTGACGGTGCCGGTGAGTTCGGCGTTCCACAGACTCAGCCGCCAGTCGACTGCGGTGATGGTGCCGACCGGTTCGAGGGTGAGATGGCCGACGGGGAGCCGGCAGGTGCCCCAGCCGCTGCCGAACTCCGGCCGGTGGTCCTGGACTTCGCCGTGCTGGACGGTGAAGCGGATCCGGTTGGCGCCGGGCTCCTGGTAGATCATGCTGCCGAGCAGGCCGTCACCGAGGAAGGGGCCCTCGTACCAGAGGGTGGGCAGCCTGGTCCACAACAGGTCCTGGCCGCGCAGGAACGCGGCCCAGGCTTTGTCGGTGGACATGGTGTCGCGGAGGGCCCAGGGGCTCTTGCCGCCGCTCTCGGTGCGCACGGGCTGTCCGGCGTGGGCCGTACCGGGTAACGCGGCGGTCGCCGCTCCGCCCAGTGCGGTGCCGAGTACGGCTCTTCGGGGTACCTGCGAGTGCTGCCCCGGTTCTGAGGTCATCGTCGTCCTCCAGACCTGACGGATCATCGATACATCGGGTGTATCCGGTGCATCGGGAACCTAGGAGGCCCCATGTGTACCTGTCAATGACTTCGACAAGCCTGCGAATATCAGGCAAGTTCGCGCGCTGATCGAATCAGTCAGAGTCTCCTGCCTCACCGGAAACACGTACCCAGTCCTTGACTCCTCCGATGTATTCCGTCAGGGTCTCAGGGGTCACAGGGTGGTGAGCGGGCCGGAACGCGGTCCGGCATCCTGGCCCGGAACCGGCGTTGACACCCTCCGGCAACGGGGTCACGGTGAGGGTTCTCCCGCGCACCGGGCCCGGAGGTCCTGCCTTGACCGGTTCATCCGCACCTCGATCGGACGCCGAACTCGTCGAACGTGTACGGGCACTTCAGCCGCTCATCCGCTCACACGCCCTGCGCACGGAGCAGGACCGGCGGGTGACCGGCGAGGTCGTCGCGGCACTGACCGAAACCGGGATCCACCGCATGAACGTGCCCCGCCGGTACGGCGGTTACCAGACCTCGCTGCGCGAGCAGGTGGATGCGCTGAGCGCGGTCTCCGCCGCGTGCGGGTCGACCGGGTTCATGACGCTGATCCAGGCCGGGTGCGCGTTCATCGCGGCACTCTTCTCGGACGAGGCGCAGGACGAGATCTTCACGAGCCCCGACGTACGGGTCAGTGGCACCCTCATCCCGAACGCGAAGGCCCTTCCGGCGGACGGGGGTTACGTGGTCGACGGGATCTCGCCGTTCGCCACCGGCTGCCAGGACGCCGACTGGCATCTGCTGACCGCCGTGGCCGCCTCCGGGGACGGCGGCCCGCCGGATCTGCTGTGGACGGCCGTCCCGATGTCCGACCTCGAGGTCCTCGACGACTGGAACGTGTCCGGTCTGGCCGGGAGCGGCAGCAACAGCGTCGTCGCCCATGAGGTCCATGTGCCGGCCCACCGCGTGCTGCCCCTCGGGCCGTTGCTGGAGGGCACGTTCCCTTCGCGGACCAACAGCGCCGATCCGTTCTACGGGATGCCCGTCCTCGTGCTGTTCTGCGCCTGGACCGCGGCCGGGGCCCTCGGTCCGGCCCGGTCGGCGCTGACGGAGTTCGGCGAGCGCATCCATCAGCGGGGCATCACCTACACCCTCTACGAGCGCCAGCACGAGGCCCCGGTGACGCATCTGCAGTTCGCGGAGGCCGAGATGAAGATCTCCTGTGCCGAACTGCTCACCGCCGACTTCGTCTCGCTGATCGACGCCCGGGTCGCCGACGGCAATCCCTACACGACTGAGGAACGGGCCCGGATCCGGGCCCAGTGCGGCTATGTGGCGCGGTTGTGCAAGGAGGCCGTGGACCTGATCGGTTCGGCGTCCGGCGCGTCGTCGCTGCACCGAGAGGTGCCGGTCCAGCGCGCCGTGCGGGACCTGAACGCCCTGAGCCTGCACTCCTTCGTCAACCCTGCCGCCAACCTGGAGCTGTACGGCAGGGTCCTGTCGGGGCTGGACGCCGGTACACCGTTCCTCTAACAGGGTGACGGGGATGCCATCTGACTCACCGTCAGTGCGGTGATCAGTTCGTCCAGTCCCTCGAACTGCCCGTCGAAGTCGTCGCTGCTCCTCGGCGGATCCCCCACCGGTCGCCGGACATAGGCGGTCCGCATCCCCCGCGCCCGGGCTCCGCGCAGGTCCCACGCATGGGCTGCTACCATGAGGACGCGGTCCGGTGCGCATCCCGCGGCGTCGACGGCGAGTTGGTAGACCTCCGGTGCCGGCTTGTAGGCCTGGGCGGTCTCCGCGGACAGCGCCTGGTGCCAGCGGAGTCCGGCATGGGCGTTGAGTCGCAGCAGTGCCGTGCGGCCCGCGTTGGAGAGTCCGAGTACGGGGAACCGCCGGGCGAGCCGGTCGAGAGCGGCCGCCGAGTCACCCCAGGCAGGCAGGCGCCGACCGGCGGTGGCCAGCCGGGCCACGGTCGCCGGATCCGTGAACCCGGCCTGCTCGGCCACGAGTTGAGCGGCCTCCGCGTCGATGACCTCGGTGTTGACGTACGCACGGAGACCTTGACCGATGCGTTTCTGCTCACGGTCGCGATACCGCTCCCACAGGGCGAGCAGTTCGTCGACCGACGACTCCTCGGACGCGGGCGCCGCTTCGCGGATCGCCGCGCGCAGGCCGCTCGGTTCGTCGACGAGTGTGCCGAGGACGTCGAAGACGACGACCTCGATGCCACGGATCACTGCCATACGGGCTCCCGGTACACGCCGATGTCACCAGCTCAACCGGTGATGATCCTGTCAGTCAGGATCGTCACCGGTCAAGACGGTGATGCGGAATCGCCGTGCTCGAAGGCCCCTGCCGCCGGCTCAGGCCTCCGCGAGGAGCTGGAGCGTGTCGATCACGCGGTTCGAGAAGCCCCACTCGTTGTCGTACCAGGCGACCACCTTGACGTGACGCCCCTCGACCCGGGTGAGGGCCGAGTCGAAGATCGACGAGGCGGGGTTGCCGGTGATGTCGGAGGACACCAGGGGGTCCTCCGAGTACTCGAGGACACCTGCGAGGGGCCCCTCGGCCGCAGCGCGGTACGCCGTGAGCACGTCCTCCCGGCTCACCTCACGGGCGACGGTCGTGTTGAGCTCGACGATCGAGCCGACCGGCACCGGGACGCGGATCGAGTCGCCGGACAACTTGCCGTCCAGACTGGGCAGTACGAGCCCGATGGCCTTGGCGGCGCCCGTCGTGGTGGGCACGATGTTGACGCCGGCGGCGCGGGCGCGACGGGCGTCGCGGTGCGGGCCGTCCTGGAGGTTCTGCTCCTGGGTGTAGGCGTGCACCGTGGTCATGAAGCCGTGCTCGATCCCTGCGAGGTCGTCCAGCACCTTGGCCAGCGGGGCGAGCGCGTTGGTCGTGCAGGAGGCGTTGGAGACGATCGTGTGCACGTCCGGATCGTAGGCGTCGGTGTTGACGCCGTACGCGAGGGTGACGTCGGCGCCGTCGGAGGGCGCGCTCACGAGGACCTTCTTGGCACCCGCGTCGAGGTGTGCGCGGGCCGCCTTGGCCGACGTGAACCGCCCGGTCGCCTCGAGCACGATGTCGACGCCGAGTTCGGCCCACGGCAGCTGAGCCGGTTCGCGCTCGGCAAGCACGGTGATACGGCGCCCGTCGACGACCAGCGTGTTTCCGTCGACGGTCACCGGCCGCCCGAGTCGGCCGGCCGTGCTGTCGAAGGCGAGGAGCCTCGCGAGCGTGGCGGGCTCGGTGAGGTCGTTGACGGCGACGATCTCCAGGGCGCTGTCACGTTCGAGGAACGCGCGCAGCACGTTGCGTCCGATGCGGCCGAATCCGTTGATGGCGATGCGCGTCATGAATGGGGTCCCGTCCCTGTGTCCACTTGCTGTGTCCACCAGGCTCGCGTGTCGCGGGCACCGCTGACAGTGGCGCGAACGCCATGGTTCAAAAGGATCGCGCCACGCGGTACGACCCGTTCGGCGAGACCGGGCGAAGGGGCTACTCGCCCCGGGTGAACGTCCGCCGGTACTCGCTGGGCGTGGTGCCGAGGATGCGCTGGAAGTGCATGCGCAGATTCGCGCCGGTGCCGAGACCGACGTCGGTCGCGATCTGCTCGACGCCACGCTCCGACCGCTCCAGGAGTTCACGGGCCATGTCGATGCGGGCGCGCATGACCCACTGCATCGGCGTGTACCCGGTCTCCTCGACGAAACGGCGCGAGAACGTGCGCGGCGAGACCGCGGCCTGCTGCGCCAGTATGTCGAGGGTGAGGGGCTCGTCGAGTCGGTGCAGGGCCCATTCCCGGGTGGCGGCGAAACGTTCACCGAGGGGCTCGGGCACGCTGCGCGGCACGTACTGCGCCTGACCGCCGCTGCGGTAGGGGGCGGCGACCAGGCGCCGGGCCGCGTGGTTGGAGGCGGACACCCCGAGGTCGCCGCGCAGGATGTGCAGGCACAGGTCGATACCGGAGGCGGCGCCGGCCGACGTCAGCACGCTGCCCTCGTCGACGAACAGCACGTTCTCGTCGACCCGGACCAGTGGGTGCTTCGCCGCGAGCGCCCTCGTGTAGTGCCAGTGGGTCGTCGCCCGTCCGCCGTCGAGCAGGCCGGTCGCGGCCAGCGCGAACGCGCCCGTCGAGATGGCGGCGAGCCGCGCGCCCCGCCCGTGGGCGGCGACCAGCGCCTCGACGACCGCTCGCGGTGGGTCCTCGCGGTCCGGGTGCCGGTAGCCCGGGATGAAGACGATGTCCGCCCAGGCGAGCGTGTCCAGGCCATGGGCGACGTGGTACGACAGCCCGTCCCCGCCGCTCACGAGCCCGGGAGCCGCACCGCACAGCCGTACCTCGTACGGCATGCTCGCGCGCGTGGTGAACACCTGCGCGGGAATCCCGACATCGAGTGGCTTCGCGCCTTCGAGGACGAGAACGGCGACGCGGCGCAGGCGGGAGGCTGACACGGGGACAGGGTACGCAGGGGCGGCCGGGCCGACGGGCAGGTCAGGCGTCCTGGACCGACGCGGTCACGGGCGTGCCGATCTCGACGGTTCGGCTGACCGTGCACAGACGGTCGTGGGAGGTCCTCACCGCCCGCGGCAGGATCGCGCGGGCCCGGTCCGCACCCTCGCCGTCCGGGAAGGTGACGCTGAAGGTGACCGCGAGGTCGGTCAGCCGGTTGCCGAGTGCGTCGTCCACCTTGTTGCCTGTCACCTCGACGGAGAAGGACGCGGGTTCGGCGTGGCGGCTGGTGGCGAGGTCGACGTCCACCGCCGTGCAGCCGCCGAGCGCGGCGAGGAGCAGTTCGACCGGGGTGAACTCGCTGTCGGAGCCGGTACCGAAGGCGACCGTGCCGCCGCGGGTGTTGGTGGCGACGTAGTGGCCGGCGCCGGTGCGCTCGACGGTGACGGACCGCGCGGGGTTTTCGCTCATGCCGAGGACACTAGTACCGGGCGCCGAGCGGTGCCCGGGGGCCGTCGCCTTTCCCGGGTCGGGCAGCCACACCCTGTTGGCCGGTGCCCCAGCCCTGTCAGCAGTACAGCGCTCCGGCCGTCATACGGCGTGCACGGCTTCCGTCAGGCGGATGACGGCGGCCAGGTCCGGCAGCCGCCGCAGCGCGGCCACCGTCTCGCGGCTCGCGAAGTCGCGCTGCTCGGCGGTCACGGCCGGATCAACCGCGCATTCGGCCTGTACATAGACGTAGTTGAGATCAGTCGCGAACAGCATTGAGAAGGCTTCCGGGCCCTTGATCACCGCCCGGCCTCCGGCGTCCCGATAGGCACGGACCAGGCATCGCGCGGATTCCGCGTCGAACTGGTTTCCGCCCGACCACACGTAGACGGCACGGGCGAGTTCGCGTTCCGCCGAGACGGGTCCGGCGTTGTCCCAGTCGAGAAGGACCGGTCCGTCGGGGCCGACCAGGACGTTCTGGGGCCGCATGTCGAGATGGGACGTCACCACGTCGCCGGAGGACGACGGCGAGACATGCTGGGCGAGTTCGGCCGCGGTCGTGGCGATGAACCGGCCCAGTTCGCCTGCCCACGGCATGTCCGCCCGCTCGGCCCTCTCGTGCAACTCGGCCCAGTCGCCCGCCTGGTGGCACTGTTCGTACCAGGCGTCGGGTGTCTCGCCCGCACCCTCTCCGGCCTGGTGCAGGATCGCCAGGGCCCGGCCGCACCAGCTCACGGTCCCCGGATCCGAAGGGTCCGCCGCGGTGCCGTCGACCCAGTCGTACAGCTTCGCGTAGGTGCCTTCGGGCAGCCGTACGACCTGGGCGCCGGTGCGGTCCGGCATGAGACGTGGCGCGGAGATCCCCCGCTTCCCCGCCGCGTCGCGCAGTGCGGACTCGGCCCTGACATCCGGCTCGTCCTTCGCGAAGAGGAGTTCCTTCACCGCCCACGAAGTGCCGTTGCCGGAGAGCTTCCAGATCTGCCCCAGGGCGCCGCGGGCGACGGACGTCATCGTCCAGCTTCCCGCGCCGAGCGCATACGTGTCCGCGATGAAGGCGCCCGTGCCGCGCATGTAACTCCCTCTTCAGCCAGCCCTGTTGCGAGCTCCAGCAATATCATCCGGCCCGTCGGCGGAGAACCGGTTTTCGGTGCTCGGCCGCGCCGGCCTGCGGTCAGTGCCTCCCCGGGGCAACGGGCAATGGGCGACTGGCAAGCGGCTCGGGCTCGGGCTCGGGGAAACTCGTTTGCGACCGTACCGCCCCGGCCCGGACTCTTGCCTCATGCCCTATCTCCTGCGCGCTGCCGCGCTGACCGACGCGCCGGCCGTCACCGAGCTGCTCAACGAGGTCGACCGGATCGAGATCGGGCAGCCCGAGACCGATCTGCACACGGTGGAGGCCGATCTGGGGCGCCCCGGGGTCGACCTCGACCACGACTCCTGGCTGGCCTTCGACGGCCCGCGGCTGGTGGCGTACGCCCTGGTGTGGGACGACTCGGAAGGCGAGCGCATCGACGCGGACCACTATGTCCTGCCCGACCATCAGCAGGCAGGGGAGCTTCTGCTCGAGGCGATGGAGACCAGAGCGTTGGCGAAGGCCCGGGCGAACGGTGCCTCGAAGGCCGTGGTGCATCTGCACCTCAACGTCGCGCCCACGATCGACCTCGCGCTGATACGCGCGCGGGGCTGGTCGGTCGTACGGCGGTACCACGTACTGGAGCGGCCGCTGCGGACGGACGAGAACCCGACACCGGAACCCTCAGCGGGCGTGCACGTGCGGGCGTGTGTCGACGAGGCGGACCGGAAGCAGGCCCACGCCCTCCATCAGGCCACCTTCGCCGAGCACTTCGACTTCCAGCCACGCGCCTACGAGCAGTGGCTGCACGACGTGGACGCCGAGCGGCTCGACTGGTCCCTGGTGTGGATCGTCGCCACCGAGGACCTCGGGGACGTCGGCTTCCTCCTCGCCCGGGACGACCGCGAGGCCATGGGGTGGATCCGCAGCCTCGGAGTCGTACGCGAGGCCCGGGGCCGCGGCCTCGGCGGTCTGCTGCTGCGGCATGCCTTCGCGGCGTTCGCGGCCCGGGGGCGGGACACGGTGGGCCTCGGCGTGGACACCCAGAACACCACCGGGGCCCCCGCGTTGTACGCGCGCAACGGAATGTCGGTCCATTTCGCGGTGGACACCTGGGAGATCGTGGTGAGGTGAGGCGAATCGCCGGACCGGCTATGCCTTTTTGCCGCGCAGCAATGCGCAGACGAAGTTCTCCTGAACGGCACGCATTCTCCGGAGTTGTTCGGCGTCGGCGGACTCGTTGACCTGGGTGGTGACCGAGAAGGTCAGGGAGCGGCGGCCGTCGGGGGTGGCCGCGATGAACTGGGTGTAGCCGAGCGTGTTGCCCGTGTGGCCCAGGACGACACCGCATCGCGTCTCGTACCGGAAGATTCCGAGGCCCGCGGAGTTGCGGCCCGGCCCGGCGGGCTCGGACGCACCCTGGACCCACTGCCGCTGCTGCTCGACGACCTTCCTGCCGTAGAGCCGTCCGCCCGCGTAGCCGCGGATGAAGCGGGTCATGTCGGCCGGCGTGGAGACGATGCCCCCGGAGGCCCAGACACCCGACATGCCGATGACCTCGCTGACGTCCTCCGGGGGCGCGGGCGGACTCACGTCGTAGCCGTGCAGATAGGGCTTCGGCATCCGGTAGCCCTGCGGAAGGCTCGTGGAACGCAGACCGAGCGGTGCGTAGACCAGTTTGCGCAGGAGCTCTTCGTACGGTGTCCGGGTCGCCGCTTCCGCCATGAGCGCGACGGCGATGTTGTCGGAGTTCGAGTAGCGGTACCGCGTGCCCGGCTCGAAGCGCAGGGGCTCCCCGGCGACGTAGTCGAGGAGGCGGCGGGAGTCGAAGTGGTGGCGCGGGTCGGCCCTGAGCGCGGCGAGGAAAGCGGGGCTCTGGGAGAAGTCCGGCAGACCGCTGGTGTGGTTGAGGAGTTGACGGAGCGTCACTGAACCCCAGGCATCCGGCAGTTGGGGAAGCCGTTCACGCAAAGTGTCGTCCAGGCGCAGGACTCGGTGGTCGACGAGGGTGAGGGCCACCGCCCCGCTGAAGGCCTTGGCCGTGCTCGCGATCCGCATGTGGTCGTCGGGGTGGGGCGGGCGGCCGGAACGGACGTCGGCGACTCCGGCGCGTACGACGCGGGTCCCCTTTTCGGTCCGCAGCAGGGCGATGGCCCCGGGCGGGCCGCCGGGACGGCGCACGAAGTCGTCCAATTGGCGCTGAAGCGACTGATGGCCCGCCGGGTCGGTGGCGGCACCGGCGGGGGCCGGGGACAGCGCGGCGAGGCAGGCCGCGATGACGGACGCGACTCGCAGGCGTGATCCGAGGACGGCGTGACGCAGAGGCATGGGGGCTCCGGGGAGGGTGACGGCACGGCCCGTCAAGCCTCACCGGGAACGGCCGCCTCCTGCTTCCCGTACTGCTGCATTCGGACCAGTGGCGCCCGACCATGTGACAAGCAGGGGTGGCTGTCCACCCCTGCTTGTCGGTGGTGCCGGTCGTTGTCACATCGAACGGCGGCTGGTGCGTCGTAGGAGAACGAAGCCGGCGATCAGGAGGATCGCTCCGAGCGCGGCCGGCCACAGCTGGGTACCGGTCTCGGCGAGACTGCTCTGGTTGCCCTGGGGCTGGGTCTGGTCATAGAGCGGGGGCTGCGCCACGGCTCCGGTGGAGCCGGTTCCGGGGTCGTTGGACGCGGCGTCGTCCTGAGGGCCGGGCGGGGTCGCCTGCTCGTCGGCGCTACCGTTCCCGACTGCGTTTCCGTTCCCGTTCCCGTTCTCGGGTGACGGCGCGGTCGTGCTGTGGGCGGTGGGTGAGCTGTAGGTCTTCGGTTCGTTGTCGGCGGGTGCGGTCGTCACGTTGTCGGTGGGGGCTTCGGCGGTCGGAGTGGGCTGCTGCTGCGGCGGCTCGTCGCCGTTTCCGGGGTTCTCCTCGGAGCCGTTGCCGTTGCCGTTGCCGTTGCCGTTCCCGGGGTCCTGAGTGGCGCCGGGGTCCGGGTCGGAACCGTTCCCGTCGCCCCCGTTGCCGCCGTTCCCGTTCCCTTTGCCGCCGTTCTCGTTACCGCCGTTGCCCGGATCGTCCTGGCCCGTCCCGGCGCCGCACTGGCGCCCGGAGTTGACGCAGTCGACCATCTCGTTCATCAGGTTCTCGTCGAAGACGTTGATGAAGTCGCCGTGGTCGGTGACGGGCTTGTGCAGCTGTTCCGGGAAGGAGTCCACCGCGAACAGCGGAGTGGTGCGGCCGCCGTCGGCGAGGCTCGGCGCGTCGACGTCGTAGACGATCCGCTGCACCAGCTGCGGGATGGCCTTGAACCCGGCGGCGCAGGACCCGTCGGGCTGGGCGAACGCCACGTGGGTGCGATGGTTGGCGCTGTCGATGTTGCGGCCGTCCCAGCAGCTCTGGAACTTGAACGTACGGACCACGTCACTGCCCTGCGGGCACAGCGGGTACTTGTCCTTCAACTGCCGGTCCTCGAACCCGGTGCAGCTCCAGGACGCGTTGGCGTTGGCGTTGCCGTTGACGAACGCCTTGGCGTCGCCGGTGATGATGCGCAGGAGCCTCGGCATGGCCGTGACCTTGCTGCGGGGGTTCCCCACGAACGTCAGCGTGACTTCCTTGGGGGTGACGATCTTGCCGGCGTTGCCCTCGATGCCGCCGCCGGGCGAGTTGGCGTCCTGTTCCTGCGTTCCGTTCTGGAGCCGGATCACGGGCCAGAAGTACGTGGACTTGTCACCCTGGTCGACACAGCTCGTCTCGGCGTTCGCCAGGTCCTGGTCGCTGGCGAAGGCGGTGTTGGACTGGTTGCCGACGTAGTCGTGGAAGTGGTGCGCGCCGTTGGAGACACCGGGGGCGACGATGACGTTGTCCGAGTTGAACAGGCCGTTCGCGTTCACACCGCAGCTGGTGACGAAGGTGCCGCGGGAGGCGTCGCCCTGAGCCGGCGGGGCCTGTGCGGCGGGCGGGGCGCTGTTGATGTCGGCGTAGTCGGCGGCCACTGGGCCGTTGCCGGCCTGGCCGCCGTTGCCCTGCTGCTGACCACCCTGGTCCTGACCGTCGCCTTGCTGGCCGTCGCCCTGTTGGCCATCGCCCTCCTGACCATCCCCCTGCTGGTTCTCCTGGTCCTGCCCGTCACCGTTCCCGTTCTCGTTGTCCGTCTCGCGCAGGGTGCAGGCGGCCATGTCGCCGAGTCCGTCCGGCCGCTGTCCCGAGCGTTCCAGGGCGGCGGCGATGCGCTCGATCGTGGTGGCGCGGTTCTCCTGGAGCGGGTCGACGATGCGGCTCTGCGCGGACTCGCGGCTCTGCACCGTCGGGTCCTGGAGTTGCCGGTAGGCCTCGGCCGTCTGCTGGTCCAGCAGGGCGAGTTCCTTGTCGACGTCCGCCCTCGACCCGTCGGGCACGCTGGTGAGCGCGTCGCCGACGTCCGGGCAGTCGATCGTGACGGCTCCCCACGACGTCTGCTGCGGCGGACCGGCCTCCGTGGCGGAGGCGTACACATTCGCCGCGACCAGACCACCACCCCCGAGCATCAGGGCCACTGCGGCAAAGGTCGCACGTCGTGCGCCTGTCGGGCGTCTGCGATTGCTGCGTCCCACGGAAATACTCCTGCGCGTCTCGGCTCTCCGGGCATGCAAGTCCCCCGCCCCATACGGATGGCGGTCCCCCCGTGTTCAACCGCATCGGAAATTCACAGTGACCTCATACGCGACGCCGGGTGCACGGGCCCCCTCCCGGCCCGGTGTACAGGGAAAACGAGGTGATCGGCACCCGGCTTCGGCCCTACGGTTCTCGTCATGAACAGCACGGGCACCGAGCGCCTCCTGAACGTCGTGGACGTCGAAGCCACCTGCTGGCCCGGCTCGCCTCCCCCGGGCGCGGTCGGCGAGATCATCGAGATCGGACTCACCGTCGTGGACCTGGCGACCGCCGAACGGATCGGACGGCACCGGATCCTGGTGCGGCCCGCCCGGTCCGAAGTCAGCGATTTCTGCACGGAGTTGACCGGTCTCACCCAGGACCAGGTCGATGGCGGCGTGCCGTTCGGGGAGGCCTGCCGGCTGCTGGCCGCGGAGCACCGCGCCGGTTCCCGGCCGTGGGCGAGCTGGGGCGACTACGACCGTCACCAGTTCACCCGGCAGTGCGGGGCCACGAGAACGCCGTATCCGTTCGGTCGTCACCACACCAACGCCAAGGCGGTCTTCACCGGGGTGTACGGCCTGCGCAAGCGTCCGGGGATGGCCCAGGCCCTGGCGATCACCGGACTCCCCCTCGAAGGACGCCATCATCGGGGCGAGGACGACGCCTGGAACATCGCCGCCCTCGTGCTCCATCTGGCGGCCCGGGACGGCTGGCCCGCGCAGTGAGCTGAGCTACCACCACCACGTCCGACGACAGCCGCCCCCGTCGTGGTTGCGGCCGCACCCGGCGAAGCCGCCGCTCCCGCGCGAGTCGCGGGAGGAGTTCGCGGCCCGGAGACGGATCCGGACACCGTCTCGGCTCTCCCCGTGGTGGAGCAGGTCCCGTGAACGTTGCCGGTCCACGACTCGACAATCACCGGCCCGCTACGCCCGGCAGCCGGGTCGGCGGCAACGCGCGCGGTGACCGGCCGGGGACCCTGCCCGATCGTGGAGCCCACCGTGCGGGACCACGTCCTGCGCCGGCCGCGGGACCCGGGGAAGCTCGGCTCACGTGCCTGGTGCAGGCGGACATGTCCCCGCCCCCGCGCCCACCTCCCACCGTGTCGAAATCGGCGCTGCGGGTACCCGGGGCTCACCGTCACGGCCCCAGCGGTGCGGGCCGGTCAAGAAGGGGGCAACGATGACGCAGCACGCCGACGACGACGTCGAACGCCACGGGGGCGTCGCCGGACTGCGGCTGGCGACGGGGACCACCGTCGACGCGCCCGCCGCGAGCCTGCCCGTCGACCGCAACCAGGCGATCCTGGAGGCGGCCAAGCAGGTCGGCGCGATCCTGAAACGGGAAGGGCACGCCTTCGCGCTCGCGGGCAGCGTCGCCGTGTACGCCCACGGGGGCGCCCAGAATCTCCAGCACGACGTCGACTTCGCCATCCGGCCCGAGGACGCGCAGGCCGTGGCCGAGACGCTCCGCGAGGCGGGCATCACGGTCCGCACGCCTCCCGAGGACTGGCTGCTCAAGGCCGACTGTCTGGGACAGCAGGTCGACCTGATCTTCGAGCTGGCACACCAGCCCGTCACGACGGAACTGCTCGCGCGGGCCGACGATCTCTCGGTGGACTCGGTGTTCATGCCCGTGCTGTCGCCGACCGACCTGCTGCACAGCCTGCTGTCCGCGTTCTCCGAGCATCACTGCGACTTCGGGGCCGTGCTGCCGATCGCCCGCACGCTGCGGGAGAAGGTCGACTGGGATGCGGTGCGCCGGGGCTGCGGGAACGCGCCGATGCCGGACGCGTTCTTCTACTTCCTGGAACGGCTGGAGGTCATCGAACCCGGCCCGAAGGAGGGACGGTCATGAGCTGGTCAGCGTCGGAACACTCCGGGGAGAACGTCGAGTATCGCGTCGCCCACCTGCGGGACCGGCTGGCGGCGGAGGAACTGGGCGAGCTGGGCGTCCGTGCCGAGGTGCGGGCCGGAGCCGTCGTGGTCACCGGGACGGTGCCCTCCGCGCAGTGCCGGGACACCGTGCTGCGGACCGTCCGCGAGGAGCTGGCCGGACTCGCCGTGCACACCGACGTGGTGGTGGCGGAGACCGCCACCCCCGACCATGCCGAGGAGCTGCCGTGATCCGCGTCGCCGCCGTGGGTGACATCCACATGGGCCTGGAGAGCCAGGGCGTGCTGCGGCCCGCCTTCGAAACGCTGCCCGACTGCGCCGATCTGCTCCTGCTGGCCGGGGACCTCACCCGGCACGGCACGCCCGAGGAGGCCCGGGTGGTGGCGCAGGAGGTGCGGGACCTGGCGGTGCCGGTCGTGGCCGTCCTCGGCAACCACGACCACCACGACGAGCAGCCGGAGAAGGTCGCGGCCCTCCTGGAGGACGCGGGCGTGCGGGTGCTGGAGGGCGAGGGGACGGTCGTGGAATGCGGCGGGACACGGGTGGGAATCGCCGGGACCAAGGGATTCGGCGGCGGGTTCGTGGGCCGCAGCGCCGGGGAGTTCGGCGAGCCGCTGATGAAGGAGTTCGTACGGTACTCGCGGCGCTGCGCGGACGGACTGCGCACCGCGCTGGAGGAACTGGACCGGCAGGGCTGCGCGACCCGGGTCGCGCTCACCCACTTCTCCCCCGTCGCCGACACCCTCGCCGGTGAACCGTTGGAGATCTATCCGTTCCTCGGCACGTATCTGCTGGCCGAGGCGATCGACACCGCGGGCGCCGATCTGAGCGTGCACGGACACGCCCACGCGGGCACGGAGCACGGGATGACGGCGGGCGGGGTGCGGGTGCGCAACGTGGCCCAGCCGGTGATCCGGCGGGCCTTCAACGTGTACCACCTGCACTCGGACTGACCTGCGACACGTTCCTTCCGCACCCGGACCGGCACGGCCTCAGCGACGGGCGACGGCCCGGTCGTGGCCGTCCCACGCCTGGTCCCGCAGCTCCGGGCGCAGCAGGATCTCCACGGCCGTGCAGGCCAGTGCCTCCGCTGCCGCGAGCATGACCTGACGGCCGCGCTCGGAGCCGGCCGCGACCGCGAACTCGGGTGTGTGGTCGGAGCCGTCCTCTTCCATGATCGCGACGAACGGGTGGATGGCGGGCACGCGACCGCTGACGTTGCCGACGTCGGAGGACCCCAGGTAGACGCCCGGCGCGGGCGGTGTCATCGAGATGCCCGTCCCCGCCAGATGCCGGGCGAACCGGGCCGAGAGCACCGTGCTGTCCCGGAAGTGCTCGTAGCGCGGGGTGGCGCGTTCCACCGTGACCGTCGTGCCGGTCGCCCGCGCGATCCCCTGCGCGCAGGTGAGCAATTCTCCCGCCAGGTCCTCCAGGGCGGCCGTCGTCACCGCGCGCAGACCGAACAGGCCCTCCGCGTACTCGGGGACGATGTTGGTGGCCTTGCCGCCGTCCGTGACGATGCCCTGCACGTGCGAGCCCTCGGGCAGCCTGCGCCCGATCACGGCAAGGGTGTTGAACAGCTGGACGAGCGCGGCGAGGGCGTCGACGCCCTCGGTCGGGTTTCCGGTCGGGTGGGCGGCGCGGCCGTGGAACCCGACCCGGTACTGGGCCTGCGCGGTCAGCGGCGCCCACTGCCAGCTGTGCACACCGGGATGGAACATCAGTGCCGCGTCGACGTCGTCGAACACCCCGGCGTCGGTCTCGGCGACCTTCCCTCCGCCGCCCTCCTCCGCGGGGGTGCCGATGGCCCACACGGTGCCCGCGTCCCGGTCGAGCACGGCCCGCGCGGCAAGGGCGGCGCCCAGGCCCGCCGCGGCGATCAGGTTGTGGCCGCACGCGTGGCCGAGGCCGGGCAGGGCGTCGTACTCCAGCATCAGGGCCACCGCGGGGCGGGACCTCGTGCCGGACCGTGCGGAGAAGGCGGTGGGCAGTCCTGCCACATCGCGCTGCACCGTGAACCCGGCCCATTCGAGTTCCCCGCACAGCAGCGCCGCCGCCCGGTGCTCCTCGAAGGCGTACTCCGGGTCGGAGTGCAGCATCCGTGCCATGTCCCACAGCCGATCCGCCCGTGCGGCCACTTCCCCGCGCACTCGCGCGAGCACCTCGTCCACGGCGTCGGTCACATCGGCCTCCTGGGCATGTCGTACGCGTCTGTCGCCGTCCGGGTTCCATCGTGCGGGCCCCCTTACACCCGGTGAACGTCGTTATCGGGGCCGGGTCACGGGTACTCAGGAGCGATCAGGGGGTGCCGTCAGGAGGCCGTGATGAAGGCGGACCGGATCGCCGATCCCTGGGGAGACCGAACGCCGTACCGACGTCACGAGGAGTGGCCGGCCAGGGTCGACACGTATCTCGCGGACGGCGTGGAGCCCGGCGCGGTCCACAAGTGGGTGCGGGCGGCGTCGCTGCTGCACTCCGGTGGCGACGCCATGGACATCGCCGTCGTCGACGGCCGCATGGTGGGGGTGCGGGGGCGGGCGGCGGACCGGGCCAACCGGGGCAGGCTGGGTCCCAAGGACCTGTTCGGCTGGCAGGCGACCGCCTCCTCGGACCGTTTGACCAGGCCGCTCGTACGGCGGGGCGGGCATCTCGTGGAGACGGACTGGGACACCGCGATGGACCTGGTGGCCGCCCGGACCCGGGAGTTGCTCGACGAGCGCGGGCCGGGCTCGATCGGCTTCTACACCAGCGGGCAGCTGTTCCTGGAGGAGTACTACACGCTCGCGGTGCTCGCCCGGGCGGGCATCGGCACCAACCATCTCGACGGCAACACGCGGCTGTGCACGGCGACCGCGGCCGAGGCGCTGAAGGAGTCGTTCGGCTGCGACGGCCAGCCGGGCAGTTTCGACGACTTCGACCACGCCGACGTGATCGCGCTGTTCGGGCACAACATGGCCGAGACGCAGACCGTGCAGTGGGCGCGGGTACTGGACCGGCTGGCGGGCAGCGATCCGCCACGCCTGCTGTGCGTGGACCCTCGGCCGACGCAGGTGGCCCGGCACGCGGCGGTGCATCTGGCACCGCGTGTCGGCACCAACGTGGCGTTGTTGAACGCCCTGTTGCACGAGACGATCCGCCACGACCGGGTCGACCACGGATTCGTCGAGGCGCACACGGTCGGCTTCGAGGAACTGGCCGAGCGGGTCGCCTCCTGCTCCCCCGAGTGGGCCGCGGACATCTGCGACGTCCCGGCCGCGCGCATCGCTGAGGCGGCCGAGCTCGTCGGTACGGCGGACGCCCTGCTGTCGACGGTCCTCCAGGGCGTGTACCAGGCCCATCAGGCCACCGCCGCGGCCGTCCAGGTCAACAACCTGCACCTGATCCGCGGCATGCTGGGCCGCCCGGGCGCGGGCGTCCTCCAGATGAACGGCCAGCCCAGCGCGCAGAACACCCGTGAGTGCGGCGCCGACGGCGATCTGCCGGGCTTCCGCAACTGGCAGAACGACGCCCATATCGCCGACCTGGCCGAGGTGTGGAACGTCGAGCCGTCCACGATCCCGCACTTCGCACCGCCCACGCACGCGATGCAGATGTTCCGCTACGCCGAGCAGGGTTCGATCCGGATGCTCTGGATCAGCGGCACCAACCCGGCCGTCTCCCTGCCGGAACTGGCCCGGATCCGCTCGCTGCTGGCGCAGGAACGGCTCTTCACCGTCGTACAGGACCTGTTCCTGACGGAGACCGCCCGGCTCGCCGATGTCGTCCTGCCCGCCGCCACCTGGGGTGAGAAGACCGGCACCCTCACCAACGCCGACCGCACCGTCCACCTGTGCGAGAAGGCGGTCGAGCCGCCCGGTGAGGCCAGGCCCGACCTGGAGATCTTCCTCGACTTCGCGCGGCGCATGGACTTCCGCGACAAGGACGACGGTCCCCTGATCGGCTGGTGGGAGCCCGAGGAGGCGTTCGAGGCGTGGCAGCGGTGCAGCGCGGGCCGCCCCTGCGACTACACGGGCCTGTCCTACGACCGGCTGCGCGACGCCGGTGGCATCCAGTGGCCGTGCACGGAAGCGAACCCCGACGGCACCGAGCGGCTCTACACGGACGGCGTCACCTGGGCCCGCCCCGACGACTGCGAGAGCTATGGCAAGGACCTGGAGACCGGGGCCGCCGTGGATCCGGTGGAGTACCGCTCCCTCAACCCGGACGGCAAGGCCGTACTCAAAGCGGCAGCCTATGGCGAGCCGCACGAGATGCCCGACGGGCGGTATCCCTTCCAGCTCTCGACCGGCCGCACCCTCTACCACTTCCACACCCGCACCAAGACGGGACGAGTGGCCCAGCTGGACGAGGCCGCGCCCGAGGTGTGGGTGGAGATCTGCGTGGCGGACGCGGCGCGTCTGGGTCTGGGCGAGGGCGATCTGGTCGAGGTCGCCACGGCGCGCGGTGCCCTGCAGGGGCGGTTGCGGGTGACGGACATCCGGCCCGGCCTGCTGTTCGTGCCGTTCCACTACGGCTACTGGGACACCAAGGAGGGCGACGGTCCGGACGGGGGCGGCCCGGGGCGCGCCGCGAACGAGACGACGATCACCGACTGGGACCCGGCGTCCAAGCAGCCGCTGTTCAAGACGGCGGCCGCCGCGCTCACCCTCGTCGCCCGCGCCGACGGACGGTACGCACCGGCGCCGACCACCACGGCGTCGGCCCCGTCGGACCCCGAGTCGGTGCCGGCCACGACCGGTGGGCGTCAGGCGTACGCGACACAGCTCCCGGAACCTGGAGGCACGCCATGAAGGACGGGATCGCCCACACCCTGCGCACTTTGCAGCATGGCGAGCGACGGCTGGCCCGGGACCTGGTGGCCGTGGCCGAGCGGCACGCCGAGGAGCACGAGGTCCACCACGTGGCCACCGACCTCGCCGACTGGTCGCGTGAACACGCCGAGCGGCTCGCCGACCTCGCCGCCGACGAGGGGGTGCGCCTCGACGCCGACACCCCTGGACCCACCCCCGGCAAGGCACCTCACGGGCTGCTGATCCTGCGCGACCTGAGCGCGCTCCACCTGGCCGCCACGGAGAACTCCCTGTACTGGGAGATGCTCGCGCAGGCCGCCCGGGCGAGCAGGGACGAGCGGCTGCTGGAGCTGGTCTCGGCGTGCCATCCGCAGACGCTGCGGCAGATGCGCTGGAGCGACACCTTGATCAAGCAACTGTCCCCGCAGCTGCTGACGAGCCTGTGACCAGGAGTAAGGAGTGCGGCCCAGGGCACTCGGGGGCCGGAGGTGATGAACATGGGACACGGAGGAAACGTCATCGACGAGCTGGTGACCGATCACCACGAGGTCGAGGAACTGTTCGGGAAGATCGAGGCGCTGGCGCCCGGTGCGAAGAGCCGGAAGGTGTACGCCGACCAGGCCACCATGGAGCTCATCCGGCACTCGGTGGCCGAGGAGGAGTATCTCTACCCGGCGGTGCGGGAGTACCTGGTCAACGGGAACACCATGGCGGACCGGGAGATCGAGGACCACTCCAAGGCCGAGCAGCTCATGAAGGACCTGGAGGGCTGTGAGGCGGACGATCCCGAGTTCGACCGGCTGATCGGCGAGCTGATGAGCGAGGTCCGCTCGCACATCGCCGAGGAGGAGGAGACCCTCTTCCCGCAGCTCCGTGTCGCGTGCTCGGAGAAGGAGCTGAACGAGCTGGGTGAGAAGGTGCGGCGCGCCAAGAAGACGGCGCCGACCCGCCCGCACCCGTCGGCCCCGGACACCCCTCCCATGAACAAGCTGCTGGCTCCGGGGGCGGGACTGGTCGACCGGCTTCGCGACGCCCTCTCGGGCCGCGGGAAGCACGACTGAGAGAGAAGGGTGCCCGCGAGGCGGGCGTACCTCACGCGATGAGGGCCTCGTCCGATCCCAGCCGGACCAGCAGCTCGCTCCGGTGCAGCGCGGCCACGGACGCGAGCAGGTCGGGATGCCGGAGCAGGGCCGCCGCGCGGCGGTCGGTCGCGTCCGGGGTGAGTAGGCGGCGGAACGCGGCCGGTGTGCCCGCCGTGTGCTCGCCCTCGGCGACGACGGCGACCGCCAGCTCGGCCAGTTCGGGGTCGGTGAGCAGACTCGCCGCCCAGCTGGCCACGACCTCGTCCACCCAGGTGCGCCACGCGTGCTCCTCGGCGTCGCGGTCGGCCGGGCCGTCCGCACCGGTGACCCAGTCGAGGCGGGCGGAGCCGCCCGGGCCCGCCATGGCGAGCAGCGCCGCGTCCATCGCCGTGGGGTAGCGCAGCCACGCTGCCACTGTCACGGCCTGCCGGGCCTGCACCTCGCACAGCGCGGCGGCCAGGGCGCCGCCCGACGGTGGATAGGAACAGGTCAGCCAGTGGGTGGTCGCCGCGATGACCGGGGAGAGATCTGCTTGCACTGGCGGGCCGCCCGGGCTGCTGGTGGGAGAGGGACTGCGCGAACGGTAGCCCGCGGGCCTGGGAGGACGACATGGCTCCGACCGCCCCGGGCACGTGGCTTCGGCCACACCGGCACCTTCGCGCGCCTACGCCTCCAGCCAGAACCGAGTGCGCCTGAGCCACAGCTCCAGCAGCTCCGAGTCGCCTCGCGTGCCGACACCGGGCGCGGGACGGCCGTAGAGGAACAGGAGCAGGTCCGTCACCGGCCCGCGTACGGTCGCCGTGGCCTCGCCGGATCCGCGCCGCCACACCGGGCGTTCTCCGGCGAGGTCGACCAGCCACTCCCCCGCCGTCCCCGCGTCGAAGCGCAGGGCACGCCCGGGGCCCAGCAGGTCCGGCACACCCGGTTCGGGCTCGTGGGCCTCGGGAACGGTCGAGAACGCCAGCCATTCCTCGACGGCGTCCACCGCGAGCCGCTCCTCCACCACGAACTCCGCCCCGGTCACCAGCGCCGCGTCGGCGCGGTGCAGCAAGGTCTCGTACGTCATACGCCGGGCCCAGAACATGGCCGACTGCTCCACCAGTTGCTCGTCGGCGGGGGTCCACACCCGCAGGTCCGGACCGGCCGCCCGAAGGATGCCGGAGAGCTGTGCGGCACCGTGGGCGAGCCAGTCGCCGAGGGCGGAGTCGTCCACGTCGGCATAGGCGGCGGGGTCGTTGACGATGTCGTCGTCGATCGGCTCGGTGGCCCGGGTCCGGACGATGTCGTGCGCCCAGCGGTGGTCGCCGCCCACGTGCCGCAGCAGCCGGCCGAGGTGCCAGCCGGGGCAGGTGGGCACCGGTGCGGTCGGGTCCGCGCCCTTGGTGTGGCGGACGAGGAGTCCGGTCTGGGCGACGATCGCGTCGCAGTAGTCCTCGAAGGTCAACAACGCTTCCCCCTCGCTGCACGATTCGTTATCCCGGCCACCTAACCTGACTCCTCCGAGAACCACCACTGAACAGAGGGAGACACGGCCATGCCGGTCGGGGCGGGGAACACATGGCGTGGCATGGCCCACGTGGCGTTGCTGGCGGGTGTGCTGACAGGCTGTTCGGAGGCCGCCGAGGGGGACGAGTCGAAGGCGCCAGCGAGCCCGTCGGCGACCGCTCGGGCCTCTGCCGGAAGTGGCGCGGACGACACGGCCGCGGCGAGTGGCGGCAGGATCGGCGCCACGGGCTCCGCGTGCGAGCTGCCGGTCGCCTTCGACATCGGGGAGAGCTGGAAGGCGGAGGCCGTCGAGGCTCCGCTGCGTCAGGGACCGGTCTCCCTCGCGTGCGAGGTCGACGCGAAGCCCGCGGGCAACATCGGTTTCCTCCGCGCGTGGGCCGGTCCGTCCGGTGACGCCGACGCACGGACCGTGCTGGAGGCGTTCGTCAAGGCCGAGGACGGGGCGGACAAGGCGCGGTACAGCTCGTTCAGGTCCGGGAATCTCACCGGTGTGGAGGTCGAGTACCTGTACACCAGCGAGCTCCTGGACGAGACGAAGGAGGAGAGCGCCTTCGCCGTCGTCACCGCGGACGGGCCGGTGGTGGTGCACCTCGGCGGGCTGGACACCGAGGAACACAAGGAGATGCTCCCGGCGTACGAGCTCGCGAAGCGCACCCTGCGCACCGCCTGAGCGCGGTTCTCCGCGTCAGGCCTGCGTGCCCGTGTAGAACGCGATCGTCGCGGCCGTCGTCCTCGTCGCCGTCTCCGGGTCCGCGCCGGAGGCGGCGTACGCCTCGCCCCATCCCTCGCCCGAGCCGGTGATGAACGCACTGCCCTCGGGCGTGGTGTGCCAGGTCGCGGCCTCTTCCTTGCTGATCCCGCCGCCGGCGAGGTGCAGAGCGAGCCCGTAGAGCCCCAGGTCCCAGCCGACTCCTACGGCACCGGGCCCGAACTGGTCCCAGAAGTCGTCCGGTACGACGGCCACGTGCTCGAGTTCCAGGACCGTGCGCTCCCCGTCCTCGGGTGTGAGGCGCACCTCGACCTCGCTGAAGCCCGGGTCGGGACCGTAGAGCCAGCTCACCCGCAGCCGCTCGGGTTCCACGCACTCGAGGATCTCGCCGCCGGCGTTGCCCTCCAGCTGGTAGCGGCCGCCGACCTTGAGTTCGCCGCTGACCGGCATGAACCAGCGCGCGATGCGTTCGGGAGAGGTGACCGCGTCCCACACGTCGGCGACCTCGGCGTCGTAGGTACGTCGCAGCAGGACCGTCCGGGCCTCGCCGGTCTCCACCTGCCGGGTGCCGACCCGTCGGTGCAGTCGGTTGATCTCGTCGGCGATCTCACTCATCCTCGCTCACCTCTCCTTGTCGCCTGAGCTCGCGCTTTCCCCGCGCGAGCTCTGTTCCGAGCGCGTCGAGCCGCTGGTCCCAGAAACCCCGGAAGCGCTCCAGCCAGACGTCCACCTCTCGCAGCGGCGCGGCCTCGACTGCGTACAGCCGCCGGTTGCCGTCGGCGCGGACGGAGGCGAAGCCGCTCTCCCGCAGGACCTTGAGGTGCTGCGAGACGGCCGGCTGGGAGATCCCGAACTCGTCCCGGATCACGGCACCGACCTCGCCCGACGCCTGCTCCCCCGAGGCGAGCAGCTCCAATATCCGGCGCCTGACCGGGTCCCCGAGAACATCGAACGCGTGCACCCGCCCCACTATGCCACCCATCACTTATATAAGCCAAGCCTTAAAGGTCGAGTGCTCCCGGACTCGACCGGGCCCCTCTCCCAGATGTGGATATTCCACCCGAGAGTCCGATTGACAGTTGTCCGGCAGGGCGACCGAGGTATACATATGGGCCGCCCGGGTGCGGGCCGGTGGCCTGGGGGCGCATTCTTGCTGTGTCGCCCGCAGGACGGCGCACGGACGAGGTAGGGCCGATGACTGGGAGCGTCGAGGACGCACACCCCACGGCCGGGCGGCTGGCGCCGCTGCTGATCGATGCTTCGGCAGAGGCGATCAGTGCGGCCGGCGGCCACGCCGGAGGGGTCTATCTGCGCTCCCGCACGCCCGGACTGCTGCGGCTCGCCGTCCTGGCAGGGCTGCCCGGCCCGCTGTTCCGGCCCTGGTGGCGGCTGCACGCGGACCGCCCGTTCCCCGTCGCCGACGCCTACCGGCTCGGTGTCCAGGTGGTCCTGCCGAACGCGACCGAGACCATGCGCCGTTACCCCCAGTTCGCGGCCGGACTGCCCTTCCAGTTCGGCTCGCTCTACGTACCGGTCGTGGGTGGTTCGACGACCTACGGAGTGCTGACCGTGCTGCGCCCGGCCGTCACCGACGCCACCGACGTGCTGTCCGACCGCGACCGCGTGATGCGGCTCGCCCAGGAGCTGGGCGCGGCGCTGCGGGGTCTGGAGGACGAGGACTCCGACCTGGTCGCCTGGGACGGCGAGCCGATGTGCCTGCGGCCGCCGACGGCCTCCACGTCCGTGGGGCGTGCCGGGCGCTTCGCCTGGGACCCTGAGACGGCCGCCGTCACCCTGGACGAGGACCTGCACACCCTCCTGGGCGTACCACCCACCGAGTTCTCCGGGACCGTCGAGGCGTTCGCCGACGCCGTGGCCCCCTCCGACACGCACCGGATCCTGGCCACCCTGCGGGACACGGCCGCCGGACGCCCCCCGGCCCTGCCCCTCTACCTGCGGGCCGAGGACGGCGACCTGCGACTGCTGGACCTCTGGAACGCCTACGACCCGCCCGCCGCACCCGCGGTCCGGGGCGTCGTCGTGGCTCCGGGGCCGGCTCCCACGGCGGACTCGGCGGCCGACCTGCTGCCGGACGGCGTGTTCTGCCTGGACCGGCTGGGCCTGGTCGTCTACGCGAATCCGCGCGCCGCCCAGCTCCTGGGCCGCCCGCGCGCCGAGCTGGTCGGCCGCGATCTGTGGGAGGCGGTGCCCTGGCTGGGCCGCCCCGACTTCGAGGACCACCTGCGGTCGGCGCTCCTGACACCGGACCCGGCCCACTTCCACCTCGTACGGCCGTCCGCGCAGGACACCGGGTCACAGTCCTCCGCGCAGGACACCGGGTCGCAGCCGTCGACGCCGACCGCCGAACCGCCGCCGGCCTCCGCACAGGACGCCGGGTCCGTCCCGCCACCGTACGAAGGCGACTGGCTCGCCCTGTCCGTGTATCCCGGTCCGGACCGGCTGACCTGCACGATCCGGCCCGCGAGCCGGGTGACGGACAGTCCCGCCGGACACGCGGACGCCGAGGTGACCGAGGCGGGCGCGAGCCCGCTGGCTCCCCTGTACCGGCCGATCGCCCTGGCCATCGCACTCACCGAGGCGGTCACCGCGCGGCAGGTGTCCGCCGTGGTGATGCGGGAGCTGCTGCCCGCGTTCGGCGGGCGCCGACTGGCGATCTATCTGCTGCAGGACCGGCATCTGTACCTGGAGTGGGAGACCGGCTTCCCCAAGGGCTTCCTCGCACCCTTCGACGGTGTGCCCCTCGACGCACGCCTGCCCGGTGTGGAGACCCTCACCAGTGGCCGGCCGCTGTTCTTCGACTCGATGCAACAGCTGACGGACGCCTACCCCGGGATCGCCCTGGACGCCGCCGAGGGCGCCCGCACCTTCCTGCCGCTGATCGCCTCCGGGCGGCCGGTGGGCTCCTGCATCCTCGGATTCGACCGGCCGCGCAGCTTCACCACCGAGGAACGCACCGTGCTCACCGCGCTGGCCGGCCTCATCGCCCACGCCCTGGAGAAGGCGCAGCGCTACGAGTCGGAGACCGCGCTCGCCCGGGGCCTCCAGCAGGCCCTGCTCCCCCGCCGGCTGGCGGCGCACCCGCAGCTGGAGACCACCGGCCGCTATCTGCCGGGGACCGTGGGGATGGACGTGGGCGGCGACTGGTACGACGTCGTGGAGTCCGGTGACGGGCTGGCCCTGGTCATCGGGGACGTACAGGGGCACGGGGTGCAGGCGGCGGCCACCATGGGCCAACTGCGCAGCGCGGTCAGGGCGTTCGCGCTCGGCGACCGGCCGCCGGACGAGGTGATGAGCAGTACCAACCATCTCCTCATCGACCTCGACCCCGGACTGTTCGCGAGCTGCTGCTACATCCGCCTCGACCCCGCCACCGGGGTGGCCAGAGCGGCCCGCGCCGGGCACCCTCCCCCGCTGCTGCGCCGCCCCGACGGCCGCACCCAGGTCCTGGACCTCCCCGGGGGAGTCGTGCTCGGGGTGGATCCGAAGGCCCGCTATCCGGTCACCGAGCTCCAGGTGGACCCCGGCGCGATCCTGGCGCTGTACACGGACGGGCTGGTGGAGCGGCCCGGCGTCGACATCGACGAGGGAATCACCGCGGTGCGGGTGGCGCTGGCGAAGGCCGGCGCGCCCGCCGCCCGGCCCGGCGGACGGTTCCTCGCGGGCGTGGCGGACCGGCTGACCGCGATCGCCCGCCACGCCCAGGACCGCCCCGACGACATCGCCCTGCTCCTCGCCACCCGCCGCGCGAACCCCTAACCCGGCGCACACCCGGCCACCGTCGCCATCGACGAGGGAATCACCGCGGTCCGGGCGGCACCGGCGAAGGCCGGCGCGCCCGCCGCCCGGCCCGGCGGACGGTTCCTCGCGGGCGTGGCAGACCGGCTGACCGCGATCGGCCGGCACGCCCACTGCTCGCCACCCGCAGCGCGACCCCGTAGCCCGGCGGACACCCGGTCACCATGTCCGTCGTCGTCCCCGTGGTCGTCGCGGGAAGCACCGGGCCGGGGTGAAATCGGGGGCGTTCCGGGGAGGGTCTGTCGTCGTTCTGTCACACCGTGTGACGCCCCTCGCCTCCTGAGGCCCGGCAGTGTAGACATGGGCACATGGTCCGACTCCTGGGCCGCTCCGGGGGCGGGTCGGCCCGTCGCCCCGGCGGCCCCCGCCCACCGCAGACACCCGACCGCGCTCACGACCGGAACGAGGGCCCGGCTCAGGGCAGTTCACCCACGCGGGTGGAGCGCGACGCGAGCCGGACGCGGCGGGGGCAGGGGGCCCTGCGGGCGGCACTCGGCGGGCGCAACATGGCCGGACAGGTGTTCGTCCTCCAGGTCGTGATCGTCCTTCTGCTGGTCGTGGCCGCGGTGGGGGCGCTGGTGCTCCAGGTGCGGCACGACAGCACGGTGGAGGCCCGCAACCGTTCCGTCGCCGTGGCCCAGGCCTTCGCCAACGCCCCGGGCACCGTGGCGGCCCTCAGCAGCCCCGACCCCTCGGCGGTGCTCCAGCCACGCGCCGAGGCGGCCCGGGTGGCGACCGAGGTGGACTTCATCGTCGTCATGAACACCGACGGCATCCGGTACACCCACCCCAAGCCGGACCGTATCGGCAAGAAGTTCGTCGGGGACATCACGGACGCGCTGGCCGGGCACGTCGTGACCGAGGACATCACCGGCACCATCGGACCGCTCGTGCAGGCCGTCGTCCCGATCAAGGCGGCCGACGGCAAGGTCGTGGGCCTGGTGTCGGCCGGCATCACCACCGCCAAGGTGGGCGGCACCGCCAACCAGCAGCTGCCGCTGCTCCTGACGGCGGCCGCCGTGGCCCTGATCCTCGCCACGCTGGGTACCGCGCTGGTCAGCCGACGGCTGCTCCGTCAGACGCACGGTCTGGGCCCGCACGAGATGACCCGCATGTACGAGCACCACGACGCGGTCCTGCACGCCGTACGGGAAGGTGTCCTCATCGTCGACGGCGAGGGCCGGCTGCTGCTCGCCAACGACGAGGCCCACCGGCTGCTCGACCTGCCCGCCGACGCCGAGGGCCGGCACGTGCTCGACCTGGCGCTGCCCGCCGACACCGCCGGGCTGCTGGCCTCCGGGCGCGTGGCCACCGACGAGGTGCACCGCGTCAAGGACCGGCTCCTGGCGGTCAACCAGCGGCCCACGGACATCCAGGGCGGCCCCCCGGGCAGCGTCGCCACGCTGCGCGACTCGACCGAACTGCGTGCCCTGTCCGGGCGTGCCGAGGCGGCCCGTGAGCGCCTGGACATCCTCTACGACGCCACAATGGGCATCGGCACGAGCCTGGACGTCACCCGCACCGCCGAGGAACTGGCGGAGCTGGCCGTGCCGCGGTTCGCGGACTTCGTCACGGTCGACCTGTTCGACGCGGTGCTCAGCGGCGGTCAGCCCGAGGCGGCGACCACGCTGCGCCGCACCGCGCTCAGCGGGATCCGCAAGGACGCCCCGCTGTACCAGGTCGGCGAGAAGATCCCCCTGGTCGACTCCGCTCCCCAGAGCCGCGGCATCAGCAGCGGCCGGGCCGTCCTGGAGGCCCACCTCGCGGAGGCGTCCGGGTGGCGCGCGCAGGACCTGGAGCGCTCCGCCAAGGTCGTGGGGTACGGCATCCACTCGTTGATCACCGTCCCGCTGCGGGCCGGCAGTCTGGTCCTGGGCACGGTCAGCTTCTGGCGTTCGGAGAAGCCCCAGCCCTTCGACACCGAGGAGGTCGTCCTCGCCGAGGAGCTCGTCACCCGGGCCGCGGTCTCCATCGACAACGCCCGCCGCTACACCCGCGAGCACACCATGGCGGTGACCCTGCAGCGCAGTCTGCTGCCGCGTCGGCTGCCCGAGCAGGACGCCCTGGACATCGCCTACAAATACCTGCCCGCGCAGGCGGGGGTGGGCGGCGACTGGTTCGACGTACTGCCGCTGTCCGGTGCGCGGGTCGCGCTCGTGGTCGGTGACGTCGTGGGGCACGGGCTGCACGCGGCAGCCACGATGGGGCGACTGCGCACGGCGGTGCACAACTTCTCCGCCCTCGATCTGCCGCCCGACGAACTGCTCGCCCTCCTGGACGAGTTGGTCGCGCGCATCGACCAGGACGAGGCCGAGGAGAGCGACAACTCCCCCGTCACGGGCGCGACCTGCCTGTACGCCGTCTACGACCCGGTGTCGCGGCTGTGCACAATCGCCCGCGCCGGTCATCCGCCGCCCGCCCTCATCCGCCCCGACGGCAGCGTCGAGTACCCGGACGTGCCCGCCGGTCCACCGCTGGGCCTCGGCGGTCTGCCGTTCGAGACGGCCGACCTGGAACTGGCCGAGGGCAGCCGTCTGGTGCTCTACACGGACGGCCTCGTGGAGGACCGGGAACGCGACATCGACGTGGGCCTGGAACTGCTGCGCACGGCGCTGGAACAGGCCGGCCCCTCGCCCGAGGACACCTGCCGGGCCGTGCTCGACGCGCGGCCGCCGACCCGGGCCGCCGACGACATCGCCCTGATCGTGGCCCGTACCCGGGCGCTCGCCGCCGACCGGATCGCGGAGTGGCAGGTCCCCGCAGACCCGGCGGCCGTCTCGGACGTCCGGGCGGCGGTGTCCCGGCAGTTGGCCCGCTGGGACCTGGACGATCTCGCGTTCACCACGGAGTTGGTGCTGAGCGAACTCGTCACCAACGCGATCCGCTACGGCGGCGACCCCATCCACGTCCGCGTGCTGTACGACCGCACCCTGATCTGCGAGGTCTTCGACAGCAGCAGCACCTCGCCGCATCTGCGGTACGCGGCGATGACCGACGAGGGCGGGCGCGGACTGTTCCTGGTGGCCCAGCTGAGCGAGCGCTGGGGGACGCGGTACACACCGGCGGGCAAGGTGATCTGGGCGGAACAGCCGCTGCCCTGAGCGGCGTCGAACCCTCGATTGCCCATAAGCCGATCTTATGAGTCCATAGACCGGACCCGCGTACCGACTTAGGCTTGCCTTAGCTTAGGCTTCCCCCGAGTTGATCTGTCGTCGCTCGAAGGGAACCTGATCATGCCCCGCCCCCTGCGGGTAGCCATCGTCGGAGCCGGCCCCGCCGGGATCTACGCCGCCGACGCGCTGCTCAAGTCCGGTGTGGCCGCCGAACCCGGTGTGTCCATCGACCTCTTCGAGCGGATGCCGGCCCCGTTCGGACTGATCCGTTACGGCGTGGCCCCGGACCACCCCCGGATCAAGGGCATCATCACGGCCCTGCACCAGGTGCTCGACAAGCCGCAGATCCGACTGTTCGGCAACGTCGACTACCCGGCCGACATCAGCCTGGACGACCTGCGCGCGTTCTACGACTCGGTGATCTTCTCCACGGGCGCGACAGCCGACCGCGAGCTGCGCATACCGGGCATCGAGCTCGACGGCTCGTACGGCGCCGCCGACTTCGTGTCCTGGTACGACGGCCACCCGGACGTGCCGCGCACCTGGCCGCTTGAGGCCGAGAAGGTCGCGGTGCTCGGCGTCGGCAACGTCGCCCTGGACGTGGCGCGCATCCTCGCCAAGACGGCCGAGGAGCTGCTGCCGACGGAGATCCCGCCGAACGTCCACGAGGGCCTGAAGGCCAACAAGGCGCTGGAGGTCCACGTCTTCGGCCGCCGCGGCCCGGCGCAGGCGAAGTTCTCCCCGATGGAGCTGCGGGAGCTGGACCACTCCCCCAACATCGAGGTCATCGTCGACCCCGAGGACATCGACTACGACGAGGGCTCGATCGAGACCCGGCGCGGCAACAAGCAGGCCGACATGGTCGCCAAGACCCTGGAGAACTGGGCGATCCGCGACGTCGGCGACCGCCCGCACAAGCTGTTCCTGCACTTCTTCGAGTCGCCCACCGAGATCCTCGGCGAGGACGGCCAGGTCGTCGGCCTGCGCACCGAGCGCACCGCCCTCGACGGCACCGGCAACGTCAAGGGCACCGGCGAGTTCAAGGACTGGGACGTCACCGCGGTCTACCGCGCGGTCGGCTACCTCTCCGACAAACTCCCCAAGCTTCCCTGGGACATCGACTCGGGCACGGTCCCGGACGAGGGCGGCCGGGTCCTGCAGGAGAGCGGCGAGCACCTCCGGTCGACGTATGTCACCGGCTGGATCCGGCGCGGCCCGGTGGGTCTCATCGGCCACACCAAGGGCGACGCCAACGAGACGGTCGCCAACCTCCTGGACGACTTCGCGAACGACCGCCTCCAGAGCCCCGGTTCGCCCGAGCCGGAGGCCGTGGACGCGTTCCTCGCCGAGCGGAACGTCCGCTTCACCACCTGGGAGGGCTGGTACAAGCTGGACGCCGCCGAGAAGGCGCTGGGCGAGCCCCAGGGCCGCGAGCGCGTGAAGCTCGTCGAGCGCGAGGACATGCTCCGCGCGAGCGGCGCCTGATCCGAACGCGACGCCGGTCGTGCCACAGGCCCTTCAAGGGCGGCACGACCGGCGTCGCGCGTTTCACGGAACCCTCGCCGCCACCCGGTCGTTCCCTCCCTGTCCGTACGACCGTGCGGGCGAACGGGGACGAACGGGGTGGGTGTGGCACGCGTACTGGTCATCGGCGGCGGTATCGCCGGTACGGCGACGGCTCTGGCGCTGCACAAGGCGGGCATCGAGGTCGCCGTGCACGAGGCCCATCCGGACTCGGCCGAGGACATCGGCGCGTTCCTCACCCTGGCGAGCAACGGCATGCGTGCCCTCGCCCAGTTCGACGCGTCCGCGGCGGTCACCGCGATCGGTTTCCCGCTGACCTCGCTGCGGGTCCTGGACGACACCGGGACCGAGGTGGCGCACGCACCCATGGGCGAGACCTCCGACCCGCTCCTGCGCTACCGGTGCCTGCGCCGCGGCGACCTCAACACCGCGCTTCAGGCCGAGGCCGCATGCCGGGGCATCACCGTCCGGCACGGTGCCCGGTTCGCCTCCGTCGAGGACGGCCCCGACGGTGTCACCGCGCACTTCGCCGACGGCACCACCGCGAAGGGCGACCTGCTGATCGGCGCCGACGGCCTGAACTCGGCCGTACGGCGGTCGTTCGCACCCGGGACCCAGCCGGTCCACGCCGGCCAGTACGTCTTCTACGGCTACACGCGCGCCGCTGCCCCTTCCGGCCCGGACGCGTGCATCACGATGGTCCGCGGCAGCGGGGCCGCCTTCGGCTGCACGATGTCACCCGACGGCGAGACGTACTGGTTCGCCCGGGTGACCGGCGACCCGCTGTCCGCCGAGGAGTTGGCCCAGGGGACGCCCGCCGACCTGCGTGAGCGGCTGCTGCCGCTGCTGCGCAAGGACGCCGGCCCGGCCGCGGGCATCGTCGCGGCCACCGACGACGACCTGATGGTCACCAACGCCACCGAGATCCCCACCGGCACCCCGTGGCGCTCCGGACGGACCCTGCTCATCGGCGACGCCGCCCACGCGGCCTCCCCGGCGACCGGCCAGGGCGCCTCGATGGCGCTGGAGGACGCCGTCGCCCTCGCCAAGTCCCTGCGGGACGCGCCGGACACCGATGCCGCGCTCGTCCTCTACGAGACGCTCCGCCGCCCCCGCGTGGAACACAACATCACCGTCAGCGGCAACATCTCCCGGGGCACCCACACCCCCTCGGCCGCTTCCCGGGCCTCCGCCGAGGACATCGTCCGGCTCCTGGACTGGGACGCGGACCTCTGGGCCGAGCGGGACCCCCACTAGAATTTGAGCCCGAACGACCTGCGCCAGACGAAGGAGCCGCCCGTGCCCGGCCAGCGATCCATCACCCAAGCCGAGAAGCTCGCGGCGGAGAAGCTCGGCGGCTTCTCGATCCGCCGGGACCAGATGGCTGCCGTGGCGAACATCTACCGTGCTGCCTCCGCGGTGCGCCAGCACCTGGAGAACTCCGTGCTGCGCGGTTCCGACCTGACCTGGACGGCGTTCGTCGTGCTGTGGGTCGTCTGGGTGTGGGGCGAGTCGGAGACCCGGCACGTGGCGGAGGAGGCCGGGATCTCCAAAGGCACGCTCACCGGGGTCTCACGGACCCTGGAGTCGCGCGGACTGCTGAGCCGCTCCGGTCATCCCACCGACGGGCGCCTGGTACTGCTCCGTCTCACCGCGCAGGGCGAGGAGCTGATGCAGCGGGTGTTCCCGGCGTTCAACGAGGAGGAGGCCTTTGTGACGGCCGGTCTCGACGACGCCGAGTGCCGGGGGCTGGCGGAGGGCCTCCGGCAGGTCGTCCTCCAGGTGGAGGAGCACGGCGAGGAGCGCCGCCGTGAACTGCTCGGTGGCTCCGAGCCCGCCCCTCGGCGCAGCGGCCGGCGCCCCAAGGCCTGAGTCCGTCAGCCGAACAGTGTCTGGATGTCCGGCTTCTTCCCGCTGAAGATGCCGTCCTCCTCACCGAGGGCGGCGAGCTTCTCCAGGGAGGCCGTGTCGACCTGGGCCGGCCAGCTGGGGAGGATGAGCCCGGTCAGCACATCGCCGCTGATCTTGGTGTAGGTGGTGAGGATCTGCCGGGCCTCGTCCGGATGGCCGGTGGCGTACTGGAGCGACTCGGTCATGGCGTCGGTGAAGTTCTTCACCAGCGCGGGGTCCTGCTGCACGATCTTCGCCGAGGTGAAGTAGGTCGCGACGGTCAGTTTCGGGTCGGTCTCGGCGAAGGGCGAGGCGATGACCCGGGCGCCCTGCGCCTTGGCCACGGTCTGGGCCGGCTCGCCCATCCAGGCGGCGTCCACGCGACCGCCGTCCAGTGCGGCCGGCATCTGGTCGAAGGGGATCTCGACGAACTTGACCTTCGCCGGGTCGCCGCCGTCCTTGCGCACCGACTCACGGACCGTGGTGTCCCCGATGTTCTGGAGCGTGTTGACGGCGACCGTGTGTCCGGCCAGGTCCTTCGCCGACTTCACGGGGCTGTCCTTCTTCACCAGGACGCCGGTGACGTCGGCCCCCACCTTGCCGTTGGACGCGGCCCCGTTGACCACGGACTTCACGGGAACGCCCTTGGTCTGCGCGAGCATCAGGGACGTGGTGTTGCTGAAGCCGAACTGGAACTGTCCGCTCACCACCCCGGGGATGATCGCCGCGCCGCCCTGCGCGGTCACCATCTTCAGCTCGATCCCGCGACTGGCGAAGTACCCCTTCTTCTGCCCCAGGTAGAGCGGCGCCACGTCGACGATGGGGATGACCCCGACCGTGACCTGTGTCTTCTTCGCTCCGCTCGCGGACGAGGTGCCGCCGCTGCCGGAGTCCGACGATCCGCATCCGGCGGCGCCCGCGAGGGTCACGACCGCAACGGCGAGTCCGAGAAAGTGCCTTCGCATGGGGCTCTCCTGACGGGGCGGCAGAACACCTCACGACCCGCCCATTGATGTTGTGCACATCATTGACGCCCGCAATGTACACGCCTACCTTCGCGGTGTCAGCGCCCCCGACCGAATCAAAGACGGACCGCGCCGAAGGAGCCCCTACCTCGTGAAGCCCCGCATCCGCACCCGCGCGGTCGTCGCCGTCGCCGCACTGCTGCTCGTCACCCCCGTGGCCCCAAGCGCCCACGCCGCCACGGACGTTCACGTCGAAGGCAGTCTGCCGTCGGGTGCGACCTATCTCATGGACGTACCGGCCGACTGGAACGGCACGGTCCTGCTCTACAGCCACGGCTACACGCCCGCCGGTGCCCCCAACCCGGCCCGCAACGCCCCCGACGACGCCACGAAGTCCCTGCTGCTGAACGAGGGTTACGCCCTGATCGGGTCCTCGTACGCCACCACCGGATGGGCGGTCACCGAGGCCGTGCCCGACCAGCTCGCCACCCTCGACGCGTTCGGCGCCCGCTTCGGCCGCGCCGCACGGACCATCGCCTGGGGCACCTCGTACGGCGGCCTGGTCACCACCACCCTGGCGGAGCGTCACGCGTCCCGTCTCGCCGGTTCGCTGTCCATGTGCGGGCTGGTCCAGGGCGGTGTCGCCAACTGGAACAGCACACTGGACCCGGTCTTCGCGCTGAAGACCCTCCTCGCACCCGGCTCCGCCATCCGCCTGACCGGGTTTCCGGACCGAGTCGCCGCGACCGAGGCGTCCGACGCCATGACGGCCGTCGTCGCCGGAGCACAGGGCACCGCGGGCGGCCGGGCCCGCATCGCGCTCGCCGCGGCCCTGCACAACATCCCCGGCTGGAACGACCCCGCACAGCCGCGGCCCGCGCCCACCGACTGGGACGCCCAGCAGTCCGGTCAGTACCAGGCCGTCGTCGGGCTGGTGAGGTTCCCCGCCTTCGTCTGGCGTCAGGAGGCCGAGTCCCGGGCGGGCGGCACCATGTCGTGGAACACCGGGGTCGACTACCGCGCCATGCTCCGCAACTCCCCTTACCGCAAAGAGGTCCAGGAGCTGTACGCGAAGGCGGGACTCTCCCTCAGGTCCGATCTCTCCACCCTCGACAAGGCTCCACGCACCCGTGCTGACGTGAACGCGGTCGACTGGATGAGCCGGACGAGCTCCTTCACCGGTCGCCTCAGCAGGCCCCAACTGAACATCCACACGACCGGTGACGCCCTGATCCCGGTGCAGTCCGAGAGCGCCTACCTGCGGACCTCGACGGCCGCGGGCTCGACGGGGCTGCTGCGTCAGCGCTATGTCGACAACGCGGGCCACTGCACGTTCAGCCCCGGCGAGCAGATCGCCGCCCTGCATGCCCTGGAGGACCGGATCAGGACGGGCCACTGGCGGGGAATTGATCCCATCAATCTCAACTCCCGTGCCACCGAGGCCGATCCCGCGTCCCCGGCCCGCTACCTCGCCTTCACCCCCGCCGCCTACCCGCGCCCCTACGACCGGGCGCATCCGTCCGACGGCCACCGGAGGTAGTTTCCGGCCGTCACGGCTGCGAGGTCTCCGATTCGAGCGAGGCCCGTGTCTCCGCGCCATAGACGCCGGACTCGTCCTGAAGGAGCAGGCGGGTGACCTGATAGGAGCGGACCGCGCTCTCGACGTCCCGGTCGAAGTCGCCGTCGGCGTCACCCTCGTAGATGCCGATCTGCCGCAGGCGGAGCTGGAGTTCGACGACCTCGGGCCCCTGGTCACCGAGGCGGAGGACGGGGGGCCGGCTGTTCGAGGCGGTCGGCCCCGGTGCGGCGGTGGCGGTGGCGGCGACGCTGGACGGGCTTCCGACGGGAGTGGTGGTGCCCGTCGGGGAGACACTGCCACTCGGCTCCGCGCTCGGCGAGGAGGAGGGCGATGCGGACGACCGGGTCGGGGTCACCAAAGGAGATGAGGCCGTAGTGGACGGCGTACCCGAGGCGGGCGGCTCCTCCGGGACGCCGGCCCGCACGCCGCCGGCCACGGAACCGTCCCGCACCGGGCTGTCATAGCGAAAGAGCCCGCTGACGAATCCGCCCACCAGCAGGACGGCAACGGCCGCCGCCACCCCGGCGATGAGCACGGTCCGCCACTTACGGCGGTCCGGGGCGTCGGAGGCCGTAAGGCCCGCAGGCGGCTCGTCGAGCGGCGGGTCGTCGCTCCGCACCACTGTCGTGGACAGCAGGGGAGTTTCAGTCAACTCCCCTGCCTCCTCCGGCCGTTCCGGCTCCGCCGGTTCGTCGCCGACCTCCACGAACGGCCGTATGCGCACCGGATCGAAGTCCTCAGCGGCGGCCGCCTCGGCCGTACGGGACTCCAGGTGGGCCTCGGAGGCGCGGTGCGCGCAGGAGCAGGAAGGAGTGCCGTCCGCCGCCCTGGGCGCCCCGCATTCCGGGCAGACGAGGACTGGTGGTTCACTCACGCGCGTTCCCTCTCCGTACGATCTTCATATCGTAGACAGATATGCCGCGCAGGAATTCCACAACTCTTATTGATCTGGAGCCACGGCGTCCGCGGGGCCGAGATTCAGCCACGGCGCGTGACGCAGAGATGAACGGCGGCGAGCGCGGGGCTCCAACGTCGTTGGGTCTTGGGCAAATTGACGATCCAGATACGCGCGAGACCGCGACAACATGGGATGACCGCCGGTAACTTCTCTCCCGCTCGCACCACTCACCCGCGCCACTCCGTCAGGAGACACTCCCCATGCGCAGACTCTTCGCCGCTCTGGCGGCGACCACCGCCGTTCTCGGCGGACTCACCGTGGCGGCCCCGTCCGCCTCGGCGGCCGACTCGGGCAGCTTCAACGTCCTCACCTACAACGTGGCCGGCCTGCCCTCGGCCATCTCCAGCGCGTCGACCCCGCGCGACACCAGCACCACGGCGATCGGCCAGCGCATAGCGCCGTACGACATCGTCCACGTGGAGGAGGACTTCAACTACCACTCCTACCTCTACGCGGGCGACACGAACCACGCCTACCGCACCCCCACCAGCGGTGGCGCCGGGATCGGCAGCGGGCTGAACACGCTCTCCAAACTCCCGTACGACGAGGACGACTTCGAGCGTGTGCACTGGAACTCGTGCCAGATCGACTCGGGCGACTGCCTGACCCCCAAGGGCTTCACCTTCATGCGCGAGCGCCTCGCCGAAGGGGTGTACGTCGACTTCTACAACCTGCACACCAACGCGGGCACCAACGACGGCGACGAGGCCTCCCGCGCCGACAACCTCAGCCAGCTCACCGCCTTCATCAACAGCCACTCGGCCGGCAACGCCGTCGTGGTCATGGGCGACACCAACACCCGTTACACCCGCAGCGCCGACACCATCGCCGAGTTCGGCGCCGCCAACGGCCTCACCGACGCCTGGGTCAAGCTGATCCGCGGTGGCAGCGCGCCCGCCAAGGGCAGCGACGCGCTGGTCTGCGACCAGACGGGGACCACCGTCCCCAACACCTGCGAGGTCGTGGACAAGGTCCTCTACCGCAGCAGCAGGCTCGTCTCGCTGAACGCGACGTCGTACAACAACGAGCACTCCAAGTTCCTGACCGACGCCGGGCTCATGCTCTCCGACCACGACCCGATCACCGTCGGCTTCACCTGGTCGCGCAGCGCCGCCTACCAGCTCAGCGACCAGTACGGCGGTCCGCACGGCGACTACTACAACGACATCAACAGCGTCCCGGCCGGCGCCCGCGCCACCACCATCGGCCTGCGGGCCGGTTCACGGGTCGACCAGATGAGCCTGACCCTGGCGAACGGCACCACGCTCACCCACGGCGGCACCGGCGGCACCGCGTCCTCCCTGACGCTCGGCAGCGGTGAGTACGTGACGACGGCGAACCTCTGCCAGGCCGACAAGGACGGTCACACGCGGATCTTCTACGCCAAGTTCACGACCAACCTCGGCCGCACGCTGGCCGGCGGCGCCACGACCTCGGACTGTGTGACCCGCACCGCTCCCAGCGGCTGGCAGATCGCCGGGTTCCACGGGCGTGCCGGCGACGAGGTCGACAAGATCGGCTTCATCTACACCCAGCGCTGACCCACCCGCCCCGGGGCACGTCACCGTGCCCCGGGTGCACAGACATCACAAAGTACCGGCAAGACGATTGACGCGCTCATGGCCAGGGCCCTACTTTCTGACCGATTTACCGAACTCCGTTCGAAATACCGGTCATTGAGGTGCCCCCGCACGCCACCTTGGAGAACAAGATGAGCGCACACCCCCACCTGTCCCGCCGTGGCCTTCTCGGCATGACCGCCGCCGTCCCCCTGGCCCTGACCCTCGGTTCCGGCACGGCCCACGCTGCCGACTCGGCGTACGCGATGGTCTACTTCACCGAGTCGACCAACCTCGGCGACGGCACCGACTACGGCCTGCACCTGGCGGTCAGCCCCGACGGGCTGAACTGGACGCCGCTCAACCAGAACAACCCCCTGGTCACCCCCACCGCCGGCGCACTGGGCCTGCGCGACCCGTTCCTGATGCGCAAGCAGGACGGCACGTTCGTCGTCCTCGCCACCGACCTCAAGGGCACGGACTGGAGCTACAACAGCCAGTACATCCACGTCTGGGACTCCGCCGACCTGCGCACCTTCACCGGCTACCGGCGCCTGAAGCTGCACGACATGACCACCCACAGCTGGGCGCCCGAGGCGTTCTGGGACGCGGGCCGGGGCCAGTACGCGGTCATCTACTCCTCGGTGAACTCCAGCGGCCACAACGTGATCATGGTGAACTACACCAGTGACTTCGTGACCGCCTCGGCCCCGCAGGTCTTCTTCGACCCGGGCTACGACGTCATCGACGGCGACATGGCCGTGGGCGTGAACGGCTACAACTACCTCTTCTTCAAGAAGAACCAGACGCTGGTGTCGGCCCGCTCCACCTCCCTGAACCCCGGCAGCTTCACCGAGTTCAGCGCGGGTGTGGCACACGGTGGCACCGAGGCGCCGACCGTCGTGAAGTCCCTGACGTCGAGCACCTGGTGGCTGTGGGGAGACACCTACACCCCCAACGGCGTGTTCTACGCCTGGCAGTCCAGCAGCCCGGCCACCGGGGCCTGGACCGCACTGGACCAGAAGACCTACACCCAGCCGGTCAACTCCAAGCACTGCGGCATCGCGACGATCACCACGGCCGAGTACGGCAACCTGCTCACCAAGTGGGGCACGCCCGCCTGGAACCGGCTCAAGTCCTACAACTACCCGGCCCGTTACGTCCGGCACTCCAACTACGTGGGCCGGATCGACGAGTACCCGGTCGAGCCGTACAAGGACTCGCTGTGGACCCTCGTGCCGGGTCTCGCCGACAGCTCCGGGGTCTCGTTCCGGTCGGTCAACTACCCCACCCGCTATCTGCGGCACTACAACTACGCGCTCCAACTGGACGTGAACGACGGCACGTCGACGTTCGCCGGGGACGCGACCTTCTACCGTACGGCGGGCCTCGCGGACGCGAGCTGGGCGTCCTTCCGCTCGTACAACAACCCGACCCGCTACATCCGGCACTCCAACTACGTCCTGCGCATCGACCCGGTCTCCACAGCAACGGAACAGCAGGACGCCACATTCCGAGTCGGTTACTGATTCAACCGAAAAGCCCCCTTGGTGCCCCACGTTGTATACGCTCCAGGTCTTCTTCACCAGACCTTCACAGGGGGGCTTTTCCATGCGCAGAGGACACATAGCCGTCGTCGCGGCCGCGGGTGCGCTGACCGTGCTGACCGCCGTTCCGGCCCACGCCACCGAGTACTCGTCGGCGCTCAAGATCAAGGGCGTCCAGTACGACGCCCCGGGCCGGGACTCCAACAACTGTGCCACCGGCAACACCGACGAGGAGTACCTGACGATCAAGAACTACTCGCGGACCGCGACGGTGAACCTCAAGGGGTACGTCGTCAGGGACTCCACCAGCACCAACAAGTTCACGTTCACGAAGAACCACACGCTCCAGCCCGGCGACTACGTCAAGCTGCGCGGCGGCCGCGGCACCGACTCCGACGCCAACAACGTCGTCTACCGCAACAACTGCAACTTCATCTGGAACAACGACAAGGACACGATCCGCCTCTTCAAGCCCTCGGGCGCGCACGCCGACACCCACGCGTACACCGCGAGCGCCGACGACCGGGACGGCAACGGGTACATCACCTACCACGGCTGAGCAGATCGCGTCCGCTCACGACGGCCAGCGCGGCGGTCAGCAGCACCAGGGCGGCCGCCTGGGCGAGGACTCCCACGCGCAGCGTCCCGGGCAGGACGTCCAGCCACGGGTAGACGGCGGTGATCCGGACCACCAGGAGGAGCAGGCCGAGCGCCGCGAGTGCGGCGGCGCCGCCTGCGACCGGGAGGCGGTCGGCACTCCGGGCCCGGTACAGCAGCCAGGCGAGGGCCGCCACGAGGTAGCAGGTGACGGGGGCCCAGGCGGTGTCGGCCCCGTCGGGCAGCGCCACGATGGACACGCCCATCAGCACACAGGAGGCGGCGAAGACCAGCCCGGGGGTGCCGGCGGGCAGCGTCGCCCGGGGCGCGTCCCGGTGGTGGGACGCGCAGAGGGTCAGCGCCGACGACCAGGCCAGCAGCGCGGCGGCGACGACGTAGGCGGAGTCCGAGGGGGCGAAGTCGAGGGTCCAGATCTGGACCAGCGGGTAGAGCGTTGGCACGGCCGCTGCGAGCGCGGACACCTGGGCGAGGCGCCGGTGGTCGCGCAGCAGGGCGAAGTAGGCGACCGTCCACAGCAGCGGCAGAACCCACCGGGCGAGCTCGACGGCACCCGCGAGGACGCCGTGGCCGGTGAAGTCGCCCAGGAAGATGCCCCATTGGTTCGCGCCGCTGGTCGTCGCCCACGTCAGGGCCAGGATCCGGTCGACCACGGCGGAGGCCGCCTGGAGCAGGACGGCGAAGAGCGCGAAGAGCCGGACGGCCGAGCCGAGCACGGCGTACCGGCGCGGCGCGTTCCCCGCGCCGAGCCTGCTGCGTACGGCCAGCGCGGCGACGCTCACCACCTCGCCGAGGGTGGGCCGGCTCTGGTCCTGGACGTCGGGGTCGACGTCCCAGAGGTAGGTCTCGACCATCTCCTCCTCGCGCTCGCGCCGGTAATAGGCGGGGAGCAGGCGCAGGACGGCGCGGTAGCGGGTCTCGAGCAGAGTCGTCATGCCAGACCTCCGGCGAGTCCGCGGCCCGTGGGGGCGCTGCCGGGGGTACGCCGTCCCTGGGCGATCCGCGCCTTCGCGGCGCTCGCTCCGGCGGCGAGCCGCTCCGCCTCGGCGTCCAGGGCCGCGGTGCCTTCTTCGGTGAGGCGGTAGTAGCGCCTGAGCCTGCCCTGCTGCACCTCTTCGCGGTCCAGCACGATCAGTGCGTCCGCGGTCAGCCGGTCCAGTACCCCGTAGAGGGTGCCGACGCGCATCTGCACGCCTCCCTCGGACAGTTCCTCGACCTCGCGCAGGATGCCGTAGCCGTGCCGCGGCTGGTCGGCGAGGGCGGTCAGAACGAAGAACGCCGCCTGTGTCATGTTCCTCGGTGCCATGAAACAAGAATATATCGGATACCGATATATTCAGCGAGCCGACACGCGGAGTGGGCCGGAGAGCGCGAGCAGGACCCGCCCCGAAGCGGATGGTGGGCGGGCCCTGCTCGAGAGGTCATTCTGGCGGCCGAGCACCGAACTCGGCACGGGTGAAAGGCGGTTGTCCGGTGCGGAGCATGTGCGCCCCGTGTGCGCGCCGGGACCGGACCGGCCGCGCGTTCCGACGACCGGGCGAGTCCACGCTCCCCCGGGCCGTACGCAGGCATCCTGTCCGCCTGCCGGACCCCGCCTGGTCCGCACGGGCCGGCGGCGACGATACTTGGCTGTGGCAAGCACCGCCCCCTCTCACAGATGGACCCATGTCACGCACTCCCACGGCAGACTCCACGGCACCTTCCACCGTCTGGCTGGCCCACGGCCGCCATCTCGGATCCGACGCGACCGACGTCCTGCGCCGAAGTCTGGGGCGGCTCAAGGAGAGCGCGGTCCTCGACGACTTCCAGGAGCCCTCCGACACCGGCGACGCCCCGGAGCGGATCTTCGAGGCCCGCTGGCGGGTCGCCGACGAGGTGACCGTCCGGGCCCGGCTCTCGCTGGCTCCGGTGTCGAGCGGCGGACAGGACTGGGTGCTGGCGGCCGAGGCGGAACAGCCGTGGGACCTGCGCTGGCCGTCGCCCGCCACCATGTTCTGGCCCGAGGACGAGGACGTCTTCTGGGACCGTGACGCCGCCACGGGCCTGCGCCTGCGCGAGCTGAGCGTGCTGCCGGAGGAGGACAAGGACATACGGCGGCTGCTGCGGCAGGCCGTGCGCGGCAGCTGGGCCGTGCATGTCGTCGTCCACGAGGCGATGACCACCGGCCAGAAGGGCCGCCGTCCGCTGGCGGACATGCTGCCGCCCAGCCTGCGCCACCGGATCGTCGAGCACCGCGCGCAGCCGCACCAGCTGCGGATCCTGAACTGGGCCGTGAAGGACTTCGGCGTGGAGGTGCCGCGCGGCGGCGCCGTGGTGCTGCCCGGGACGCCGGTGCCGCCCGGCTACGACGGCCAGGACTTCTCCGTACGCAGTGTCTTCCTCGACGGCTCGGAGCCCACCGAGCTGATCGCCACCGTGACGCGCTACGCCGCGATGCCGAAGCCGCTGCCCGACGGCGCCGAGGCGGCCGTCACCGCGCTGCGCGAACGGTGGCAGCTGCTGACGCCGGCTGAGGAAGTCGAACGGGCACGCGCGCTGGTGGCGATGTACGCCGAGGCGCTGGAGGCCATGACGAAGTCCCGGGACCTGTACCGGGAGGCCGCCGAGCGGGCGAACGAGGCGCTGGCCGTCTACCGCGAGAACGCCCCGGCGCCACTGCCCCCGGCCGATCCGCAGGCCACCTCGCCGTTGCAGCAGTTGTCCCGGACGTTCGGGCGCTGGAAGGGGCCTCGGCGGCCCCCGGCCCCTGACGACGACTCGGACCAGCAGATCAGCTGAACAGCGGGAAACGCTCCGCGTCGGCCCCGAGTGCGAGGCGTTCCGCATCCGTGAGCGGCGTCCGTCCCGTGGCGGCTCGGGCGTAGTGCTGGTCGCTCCAGTCGAGCGGGACGGGCCGGCCGAGGAGACCGTCGAGGGTGGCGCGCACCGCGTCCAGTCCGGCCGGTGCCGGGCCGGGAGCCTCCGGCAGACCGGTGAGGAGGTCGAGGTGGTGGACGGTGGCCTCGACGGCGAGGGTCACCATGAGGTCGCCTGCGGTCAGGACGTGTCCCTGGGTGACGACCCGCAGCTCCGGCCGGGTGTCCGCGGCGGCGGACACGGTGGCCGCCGCGGTCTCCAGATACAGGTCGCGCAGCTGGCCGAAGTCGAGGAACATGCTGGCGCCCACCCGGTTCCAGCGCCGCCCGTTCGCCGCGCCGACGGGATCCGGCGCCCAGTCCCGCCAGTAGGTCACGGAGTTCCGGTCGGCCGGTCCGGTCCCGGGCGTGTGCAGGGCGACCAGGGCGCGCTGGGCGTCCCCTGCACAGTGGAAGACCAGATCACGCACCGCCCAGCCCGCGCAGCCGGTGGGCCGCCAGGACTCCTCGTCACCGAGGAGGCGTACGACGGCCGCGAAGGCCTCATAGGCGGCTCGCAGCACTTCGGCGGGCTGGGTTCGGTTCATGGCGCCAGCCTAGGAGAGGACCCGCCGGGGCCCACGTCGGGTCGCCTACCGGGCCGCCTCCGCCAACGGCCGCTCCGCCAGCACACGCTCGGGCCGTGCCGGCACCGCGAGGCGCACCACGAGTGCGGTCAGCGCGGCCAGGGACGCGCACACCGCGACCGTACCGGCGAGCCACGCCGGGGCGAGCGGAAGCTCCAGGGCCCGGGACAGACCCGCCGAGCGGAAGCGGCCGTCGAGCAGTTGGCCCGCGGCCACCCCGGCCGGTACCACCACCGCCAGGGCGAGGAGCACGACGACCGGCCGGATGGCCAGCAGCAGAGCCAGCAGGGCGCACAGGGCCGACACGCCGACGGCGAAGCCGTACACCCGAAGCGACGCCCCGTCCCGGTGCGCGGGGAAGCAGAGCAGTCCGCACACCAGCAGCGCCAGGGCGGCCAGCCGGCCCGGCCAGGCCGGAACCCTCGCGGTCCGGCGTCGCGCGGGGGGATGCGGCGGCGGGGCGGGGAAGACGTCCGGGCCCGCGGTCTCCTGCTCCGGCCGGCCCGCGAACTCGTACGACCCGGGCGCCTCGTACGGCGGTTGCTCGGGCCTCTCCACCGCCAACCGGCCGATCAGTTCGACGAGTTCCTCCACTGGGCGCCCGGTCGCGGCCGCGCGCACCGCCTCCTGACCGCAGTGGGGCTGCAGTTCGGACCGGTTCAGCAGGGCCACCAGCCGGGTCACGTCCTCTATGGGACGTGTCTCGGCGGCGGCCCGGATCGCCTCGTCGGCGCTGTCCGGATCCCTGGGCGGCCGGGTCAGCAGGGCGACGAGCCGGGTGACGTCCTCCACGGACCGGTCCACGCCGACCGCGCGCAGGGCGGCGCCGGTGGCCTGCGCGTACTGGGGCGACTGTTCCAGCAGGGTGATGAGGTGGACGACGTCCTCCAGGGGGCGGTCGGCCACGGCGGCGCGCACCAGGTCGCCGACGGGATCGCCGTACGACCGGTCCATCGGTATGGCGGGTTCGTTCGGGTGAGCTGCTGACGGGCCGGTGGTCATGCTGTGCTCCAGACAATGAGTGCGGTCGCCTCCGTGCGCCCCCCGCGTGCGCCACGAAACCGAGGTGAACCATTCGTAAGCGGGTACACAGCGCGGTGCCACTCGGATGAGCCAGAGGTGTGAGTGGCGGATCTCGGCGAGCCTTAGGCGGGCCGGATGCGGGAATCCGTGAGAAAGCGCGCCGCAGGGTGCCCGGAGGAGGAGGTCGGCCCGTGGATTCGACCACAGCACTGATCGTCGTCGCCGCGGTGCTCGCGGCGCTGGCACTGGCGGTGGCCGTGGGACTGCTGGTACGGCTCGTGAGAACCCGACGCGGCCTGCGGCGGGCGGGACTTCCCACCGGGCCCCGCTGGGTCTTCTGGGGCGCCCTGTTGTATTTCGTACTGCCCACCGATCTGGTGCCGGACCCGGTGTACCTCGATGACATCGCTGTCCTGCTGCTCGCGCTGCGCACCCTGCGCGGCTCTCCCGCCGACCGGGCCGCGCTGCGGCTCGCCGACCGGGAGCGGGAGACATCGCGCCGCCCGTAATTACGCAGCGTAAGGAAACCAATCACTCGTTCGATTCGTATAAGTCTCTGGAAGCCGAAGGAAGTCGGCTGACCTGACGGCGTCATGGGGTGACGCCGTCTGCGAGAGGCAGTACCGGCGAGGGAGAGACGATGCAACCGTTCGCGCTCAACTACGCACGCCCGGCAGCGGCGTTGGAGGCGACCACTCCGTACGTCTACGACTCCGGGCGGCAGTTGAACGTGCTCATGGACGGCCGGGTCGCCGCCCGCGACCACGCCCTGATGAGGGAACTGGGGACCACCACCTCCACGGCGGGCTCCAAGACTCACTTCGACGACTGAACACAGGCCGACGACCGATGACCGTGTTGATTCTGACCTGCGAAGAGGACGTGACGGCCGACATGGTCGTCGTGCACCTCAACGCCACGGGGGTTCCGGTGGTCCGGCTCGATCCGGCCGATCTCACCGAGGGGGTCTCGCTGTCCGGCGAGTACGTGCACGGTGCCTTCCGCGGCCACCTCTCGGCGGGCGGCCGCCTGGTGGGCATCTCCGGGTTGCGTTCGATCTGGGTCCGACGGCCGGGCACACCCGCGGCGCGTGCCGCGCAGCCCTCCGACTGGCTGACCGAGGAGTCCGCCCAGGCGCTCTACGGCATGCTCCGCGGCAGTGACGCCCGCTGGATGAACCATCCCGACGCGGCCCGCCGGGCCCGTCACAAGCCCTGGCAGCTACGGCTCGCCCAGCGCTGCGGCCTGCCCGTACCGGCGACGATCGTGACGACGTTCCCGCAGGCCGCGCGTGAGTTCGCCGAGCGCTACCCCGATCTGGTGGTCAAGCCGGTCTCGGGGGCGCATCCTCAGGACCCGCCCAGGGCGGTGCCGACCAGCCGGGTCGAACCGGACACCGACTTCGCGGCCGTCGCCTTCGGCCCCACCCTGCTGCAGCGGCGGGTCGCCAAGCGGGCCGACATACGGCTGACCGTCGTCGGCGAGACGATGCTGGCCGCCCGGAAGGCCTGCGGCGCCGACGACGAGGTGGACGTCCGTTTCGCGTCGTCCGATGCGTCATGGTGTCCCGCCGAGGTCCCGCCGCGGGTCGCCGCCGCCGTCCGGGACTATCTCGACGCGGCCGAACTGGCCTACGGCGCCTTCGACTTCGCGGAGGACGGGGACGGGACCTGGTGGTTCCTGGAGTGCAACCAGTCGGGCCAGTTCGGCTTCGTGGAAGTGGAGACGGGCCAGCCGATCGCGCGCACCATCGCCGAGTGGCTGGCCCTGCCGGGCCCCGAGCAGCGCGCTCGTGCCGACGGCGCGAACACGACGGTGTCCTGAAGAGGGTCAGTAGGGCCGAGGGCCGGGGGGAAGGGCGGCGGGCACCCACCCCTGGCCCGGCGAGGCGGGGCGTTCGGGGGCGGGCGGGGGCATGAGGGGCTGAAACGGCCGCATGACGTACTCCAGTTCCCTGCGTACGCGCTCGGCCTCCCTGCGGGCTACAGCGGGGACGTCGCCGCGCTCGGCGACGAGTCGGTCGTAAATGGGGGAATCCTGGAACACCCGTCAACGCGCCTTTCGTTTTCTCGGCCCACGCGTATGGGCACGGCTGACGAGTCTAGGCGCCCCCACGCACCGACGTGCGAATTCCGGCGCCGGCCTTGACGGGCCGCGGGCGTCATGCCCCGGTGGTGGACCCCGGCCGGATGATCATCAGGACGGTCACACTCGCCCACAGAAGGTTGAAGATGCCCGTGAACATGGCCAGTTGGACCGTGTTCCGGCGCTCGACACTCCCCTTCCCCGTGAGCACCTCCAGGAGCTCGCCCTGCCGGGGCAGGACGAAGGCGGCGAGGACTCCGGCGGCCGCGGCGGTCAGGGCGATGGAGGCGGTGAGCCAGCCGTCGCCCAGGACACCCATGGCGCCCGCGGTGGCGAGGCCGAGAACGGGGACCGCGATGCCGATGCCGGAGTAGACCCGGCAGATGCGGTACAGCAGTCGTACCGTGCCGATCCCGGCCTCCTCCGTGTGGGCCCGGCGGGCCGCCGGCGGGAACATGCTGGCCGCCACGGTCACCGGTCCCACGGCGACGATGGCGGCGAGGACGTGCAGGGTCAGCAGGAACTTGGTCATGGGGTGACGTGTCCTTCTCCGGTGCGGTCGGTGGTGCCCGGCCCACCCTAGGAAGCCGCCCGGTGATCACACAGAGGCTGAAACGACAGGTTCCCACGGGTTCTCGCCAACGTGTCCGGTAGTGGTTTTCCGTATACCCCCTGTTGGAGGCGTTGGCGGGAACCCACCTATCGTGGCCGTCATGCACTCCGTGGCGATCCTGGTCCTCGACGATGTGGTGCCGTTCGACATGGCGGCGCCCATGCAGGTGTTCGACTGGACGCAGCTGCCCGACGGGCGCCCCGCCTACCGGGTCCGGCTGTGCGCCGAGTCGCCCGAGGTACGGGCGGACGGGGGTTTCACCCTGCGGGTCGAGCACGGGCTGGAAGCCCTCGCCGAGGCGGACACGGTCATCGTGCCGGGCTGCTCCCCCGCGGCCGGGCCGCCTTCCCCGCGCGCCTTGAACGCCCTCAGGGAGGCCGCCGAGGCGGGGACCCGGATCGCGTCCGTGTGCGTGGGCGCTTTCGTGCTGGCCGAGGCCGGACTGCTGGACGGGCTGCGTGCCACCACCCACTGGGTGGCCGCCGACCGGCTCGCACGGGACTTCCCCGCCGTCGAGGTGCAGCCGGACGTGCTGTACGTCGACAACGGCCAGATCCTGACCTCCGCGGGCGCGGCCGCGGCCCTCGACATGTGTCTGCACATGATCCGCCGGGATCTGGGGTCGGCGGTCGCCGCGCATGCCGCCCGGATGTCGGTCATGCCCCTCGAACGGGAGGGCGGACAGGCCCAGTTCATCGTGCACGACCATCCGCCCGTGCCCCGCGGGTCCGCGTTGGAGCCGCTCCTGGAGTGGCTTGAGGACAACCTGGCCCACGAGATCACCCTCGGGGCGATGGCGGCCCGCTGCAAGATGGGCGAACGGACCTTCAGTCGCCGCTTCCGCGAGCAGACGGGCAGTACTCCCCTGCAGTGGCTGCTGCGGGCCCGGGTGCGACGCGCCCAGTACCTGCTGGAGAACACCGGGCACCCGGTCGAACGGGTCGCGCGGCAGGCGGGGTTCGGCTCCCCCACGGCGTTCCGGGAACGCTTCCGCCGCGTGGTCGGCACCACACCGCAGGCGTACCGCGCGGCCTTCCACGGTAAGGACGCCGTCCCGGCGGCACGCTCCTGACCTGCCCGCCGGGACCCGCGTCGGATGCCTGTCCGGTGTCACACGGCCAGTGGCAGGCCGCTCTCACCGTCCGGGTCCCTACGCCCGGCGTCCGGCAGCAGGGCGTCCGCCCTGGCGACCGCTTCACCGACATCGGTGGTGCCCATCATCACGCAGAGTGTGTAGCTGACGTCGTCCAGCTCGCGAGCCGTCGTCGGCCTCATCCTCTCCGCCTGCGCGATCCTCAGCGACGCGTAGCGGGTCAGCAGCGTTCTGACAGTCTTCGGGTCCGGAACGAGCACGAAGCGCCCCTCTCTCGATTTTCGCTGCGTATGCCCGGTCTGCCCGGGCCCAATCCCATCCGCCGCCTCCCGGTACGCAATTGGCGCAATACCGCGCGACCCGACCCGCTTCCACAAGGGCCGCAAACCGTTGAACAAGGGGCATCCCTCGCACCACGAACGGTATACGCCCATGAACCGCTCCGCAGGTCTCCTCAGCGCCCTCTACCTCGCCACGAGCACCGGACTCGCCTGGACCGGGGTCCTCGCCCTGCGCCACGGTGCCCCGTGGGCCGCGTGCCTGTTCGCCGCGGCGAGCCTGGTCCCGGTGATCGCCGTCGTACGCGAGTGCGTGATCTGCGACGAGCGGCGCGCCCTGGCCGAGATGAGGCGGCGGGCGGCGGGGCCGGGTGCGGGGGCCGCCGACGACATCGTCCGCGCCGAGCTCGACACCGCGTGCTGCGAACGCTGGTGGACGAGCTGTGGCAGCGACCACGACTCGACGTGCCCCCGGCGGGTGCCCAGGAGCAGCGCGGCGTGACACCGCGTCGGCCGCCCGGGGTCCAGGTGGCCGGACCGACCCGGAGAACAGCGGGCCGACGGCTTCCTACTCGTCGAGCGCGCGCGCCAGTTCCGTGGTGGCGTGGGCGATCTCGGTGTCGTCGTCGGCCATCAGCCGGCTGAGCGCACCGCTCTTGGCGCGGACGGCCTGACGGGCCTGGCGCTCCCACACCACCGGGTTCTCACGGTGGTTGAGCAGCTTGGGGTAGACGGCCGCCGTGCTCTCCCACTGACGGGCGCCGGCGATGCTCCTGAGCAGCTGGATGATCTCCGCCCGGCAGGTCACCTGCGGCAGTTGGGCGAGCTCCCACAGGAAGGGAACCGTGGCGGCGGTGGCCTGCTCCACGACGAAGCCGTACTGGCAGATGCGCTTGCGCAGGTCGCCCAGTGCGGCGCCGGCGGTGTCGGGATCGCCCCAGGCCACGCTGTTGAGGAGCAGGGGGATGGCCGTCGCGCGGCCGGTGGAGTCCTGGATCTCGCCCCAGGGGACCTGGCTCAGTGCCATCAGGGGCGCGGTCCGTGCCACCCCGGTCGTGGACTCGGGGCGACTCGTGCGCTCGTTGCTCGGCTGGTCCGGAGCGGTGCGCATGGCGTGAGGCCTTTCCGCGGCAGTCATGTCAGGGAGGAGGGGAGGTCGACAGCTTGGCCCAGACGGTCTTGCCGGCCGGGGGCCGCGAGGTCCAGCCCCACTCCTCCGCCAGGGCGTCGACGATGTACAGGCCACGTCCGTGCTCCCGCAGGGAACAGACGTCGGCGGGCGTGTACGCGGGCGGCTCGTCACCGGGGTCCGAGACGGTGACCAGCAGATGGGCCTGGTCCAGGTCCAGCCCCAGCCACACCTCCGCCGCACCGCCCGCCGCGGGCCGGAGCACCGCGTGGGCCACGGCGTTGGCCGCGAGTTCGGTGATCACGAGGGTGGCGTCGTCACTGCGGTGGCCGAGCGACCAGCAGCTCAGGGTCTCGCGGGTGAAGGCGCGGGCCCGGGCGAAGCCTTCCCCACTGCAGCTGACCAGCAGCGCGGCGGAGACCAGTGGGCCTCCCGACAGCGGTCGCTGTCTGCCGACGGTGGGAACCGGACGCCGCAAGGTCTCGCCGGTCGTGTCCGCACCGGACGCCGCAGGCACAGCCTGGCCCGGCGGCCTGAGCACGTGTTTCGCAGGTGATGACACGGCATCTCCCTGATGCGACGTCAGGACGGGGGCGCAACCACGGGGGTTGACGCCAGAGCTATTATCCACGCTGAAGGCGCCCGCGTGCAATTGCACGAGAAATTGCGCGAATGGCGGGTGGGGCCACGGAGGTTGTGGAGGTGCGCCCCGTCCCGCCCGGACGGCCGGGCACAGCGCCCGGCGCAGAACGTGAACAGCAAGGAGACTGGCAGTGCCACCAGTGCAGAACGGAGTGCGGGCGAGTTCACTGGACGCCCGCTGGGTCAAGAGCCGCCACAGCAACGCCGAGGGCAACTGCGTCGAAGTGGCCTCACTGGTCGACGGCGGTGTCGCACTCCGCAACTCCCGTGATCCCGACGGCCCCGCGCTCGTCTACACACCGGCCGAGGTCGCCGCGTTCCTCGCCGGCGCGAAGGACGGTGAGTTCGACCATCTCCTGTGACCTTCGGGTCCGGGTTCGGGGGCCCGGGGCGAGGCCGGCTCCGACTCCCGTGCCGCAGGCGGCATCTACGGATTGATGCGGTACGGACACGCTGCGTGCGATATTGTGAGATGTCTCTGTGCCTGTTTACTGGGAGTCAGGATGTCTGCCGCGTCCCACCGCATCTCCCGCCTGGAACCGTATCTGGACCGGTCCGAACCGGCCCCCACGCTGCTGAAGATGCTGGTGGGCGTCCAGTTGGCGGGATTCCGGGAGGATGCCGAGTTCGCCCAGGACCAGGCGGCGCGAGCCCTCGGGTTCAGCCCCGCCAAGCTGTCCCGCATCGAGTCGGGCAAGGGCCGCAGGCCTCCGTCGGAGAACGACGTCCGCGCCCTCCTCCAGCTGTACGGCACCGAGGACTACGAAGCCTCGGTGCTGCTCAAGCTCCTCCAGCGGGCCGGCGAGCCGGGCTGGTGGCAGCGGTACGACAAGCGCCTGATGCCCGAGTGGTTCGACCGGCTGGTCGGTCTGCAGGAGGCGGCCGCGGCCATCCGCACCTTCGAGATCCAGTACGTTCCCGGGCTGCTCCAGACCCCGGACTACACCCGGGCCGTGGTGGAGCGCGGGCTGCCGAGCGCTGCCGCGAGCGAGGTCGGCCGCCGTGTGGAACTGCGCACCCGGCGCGCGCAGTTGTTGCGGCGCGAGGACCCTCCGCAGCTGTGGGCGGTGATCGACGAGTCGGTGCTGCTGCGGGTGCTGGGCAGCCGTGAGGTCATGCGGGAGCAGCTCGCGCACCTCGTCGACATGGCCCAGAAACCCCATGTGACGGTGCAGGTCGTGCCGTTGGACGTGACGAACGCCTCCGCTCCCGCCATCCCGATCACTTATCTGCGCTTCGGCGGTCTCGATCTGCCCGACGTCGTCTACCTGGAACACATCAAGAGCGCCAACTTCCTGGAGGACCGGGACGAGACCGAGGAGTACCGGCTCGCCCTGGACCGGCTGGCCGACGACGCGCTGGAACCCCGGGCCTCGCTGCAGCTGTTGCGACAGACGATGGAGCAGCGCTACGGCGGTTGAGGGCCTGACGTGGCGCGGATGCCGGTTAGCCGTCGCGGCCGAACAGGCCTGTCCACAGGAAGGGTTCGCCGAAGCGGTCGGACTCGGGCGGCTCGTCGCGCATGCGCCGCAGTTCGATCTCGGTCAGGTCGGAGAAGATCCGGCGCAGGGACTCCGCCGTGTAGGCGAGACCGCCGTCGAGCCGGCCCTGCCGATAGAACTCCACGTCCGGCAGTCGCGACCCCATGGAGCCGTCGGCGAAGCAGGCGATGCCGAAGCGGCCGCCGGGTGCGAGGTGCTGGTCGAGGAGCGCCAGGTAGCTGACGCGGCGGTGCGGCGGCAGATGGTGGAAGCAGCCGGAGTCGTAGATCAGGTCATAGGTGCCCGTGAGTTCGGTGGCCGCCAGCGAGAAGACGTCGCCGCACAGGAAGCGGACATCGACGCCCGCCTCGTGCGCCCGCTCCCGGCCCCAGGTGATGGCCGCGGCCGAGAGGTCGACGGCGTCGACCTCGAAGCCGAGGGAGGCGAGGTGCAGTGCGTTGCGGCCGGGACCGCAGCCCAGATCGAGAGCACGGCCCTCGGTGACGAGGCCACGGTCGAGGTACGACACCAGGCTTTCGTCCGGCTTCGCCGCGAAGAAGGGAACCGGCTTGGAGCGGTCCGCGTAGAAGCCGTCCCACCAGGAACCGGCGTCCGCCGTCCAGCGATCGGCTTGCGGAGCGAACAGCTTGTCGAGCAGCTGGAGTACGTCCTCGGTCGTGCATATGGTGCGGTCCATTCGGGCCCCTTCCTGATGCCGTCGATCATAGGGTTGACCAGCACAAAGACCCAGACCGCAGGGGTTTTGAGGAGGCTGCCGACGCCCGCGTGACGGGCTGCCGGAAAGGGCTGCGCCCGACCGGCCGGTGCACGGGTCCCACGACGCCCTCGCCCGCGTTCTGGACCGGCTCGGAGCATCTGTCGGCGTCGCCGCCGTCGCTTTCTCGGATCCGGTTCGGCGGACGCCCGCCGACACGCGTACGCCCCTGACGCGGGACCTTCGCGGTCGCGTCAGGGGCGTTCGTACCGGGTCAGACCAGTCGGGCTACTCCGCCGAACTCGATCCACTCGTGGGTGAGCTGACGGGGGGCCACCTCGGAGTCGGGCCGCCAGGTGGAGACCTCCACGAGGCCCGGCTCGAGGATCTCGAGGCCCTCGAACCACTCGGCGACGTCCTTCTCCTCGCGCACCCGGCCCCAGTGCCCCTGGGTCGCCTGGTCCATGAAGTTCGTGACGAAGTCGCGGACTTCGGGGTCTCCGCTGACCAGCTGGCACATCAGCATGAAGCTGCCGGGCGCGAGCTTCTCGCGGACCCGGCGGGCCAGGGCGGCCGGCCCGTCCGTGTCGCTGTCGGGGATGCAGTGCATGACCGAGTTGAAGAGAACGGCGACGGGCTGGTCGAAGTCGATCAGCCGCTGGGTCTCCTCGTGCGCGAAGATCGCCTCGGTCTCCCGCATGTCCGCGTGGATGACGGCGGTGCGCTCGTCCTGCTCGAGCAGAGCCCTGCCGTGGACGAGGACCATCGGGTCGTTGTCGACGTAGACCACGTGCGAGGTGGGGTCGATGCTCTGGGCGACCTGGTGGACGTTGTCCTGGGTGGGCAGGCCTGAGCCGTGGTCCAGGTACTGCCGGATGCCGTACTCCGCCGAGAGGGTCCTGACGACCCGCTGGAGGAAGCGCCGGTTGTTCACGGCGAGCCTGCGGGTGCTGGGGACGACCTTGTCGAGTTCTTCGCACGCCGCCCGGTCGGCCGCGTAGTTGTCCTTGCCGCCCAGATAGTGGTCGTACATGCGTGCGGCTGTGGGTACGGAGGCGTCGATCGCCGTGGACAGCTTCTTACCGGTGCTCATCTTTCCCCCAGCTCATCTGCCAACTGGCCTGGCAGGACAGGGAGTCCATCCTAGAGACACCACGATCGCCGGTGCCAGTCCGCACACGCTTCCGACCACGGGAGAGCGACGTGGCGGGCGCGACGGACGGCACCTGCGAGGGCCCTGAGGGCTTGGGCTCAGGCGGCGTCCAGTTCCGCGAGTTCGTCCGCGCCGAGCACGAGGTCGGTGGCGGCGAGCGAGTCGCGGATCGTCTCCGGGCGGCTCGCGCCCGGGATCGGCACGACGACCGGTGACTTGGCGAGCATCCAGGCCAGGCAGACGCGCTGCGGGCTCACCCCGTACTTCTCGGCGATCCGGGCGAACGGGGCGTGCGAGGAGCCCAGTTCGCCCGCGCGGGAAATGCCCCCGAGGGGGCTCCAGGGCAGGAAGGCGATGCCGAGTTCGTCGCACAGACGCAGTTCCGGCTCGCTGGAGCGGAAAGCCGGGGAGAACTGGTTCTGCACGGAGACCAGGCGGCCGCCGAGGATCTCGTTGGCCAGCCTGATCTGGTCGGGGTCGGCGTTGGATATGCCCGCCGCGAGGATCTTGCCCTCGTCGAGGAGGTCGCGCACGGCGCCGACGGACTCCTCGTAGGGGGTGCGGGGGTCGGGGCGGTGGAACTGGTAGAGCCCGATGGCCTCCACACCCAGCCGGCTCAGGGACGCCTCGCAGGCCTCCTTGAGATGCCGGGGGCTGCCGTCGAGTGTCCAACTGCCGTCCCCGGGGCGGAGGTGACCGCCCTTGGTGGCGACGAGGACGTCACCGCCGCGCTCGTGCGAGGCGAGGGCCTTGGCGATCAGGGTCTCGTTGTGGCCGACCTCGTCGGCGTCCCGGTGGTAGGCGTCGGCGGTGTCGATGAGGGTGACGCCCGCGTCGAGCGCGGCGTGGACGGTGGCGATGGAGCGTTCTTCGTCGGGCCGTCCTTCGATGGACATGGGCATCGCGCCCAGGCCGATCGAGCTGACTTCGACATCACCGATGCGGCGGGTGTGCATGTCCTTGGACCTCTTTCGGCTGCGGACGGCGGAGCGGTACTCCTACCAGGGTGGCCGTCTCCCGTTCCGAAGGTCCAATAGAGGAACGAGAACGGATTCAGCGACGGGGCAACTGAATCGCGATCCCTGTCGCTCGCGGGCGTCCGAGGCGCGGGAACGGGGTTGCGCGGCGGCCGTGTGCGTGTGACACCCTCACCTGGACCGGGCGGTGATCCGTGACCGGTCGTCGTGGGATTCGGCAGTGAGGCGAAAGAGGCGGCGGCATGCGTATCGGACTGCTCGGCACCGGTCCCTGGGCCCGGATGACCCACGCCCCCGCGCTCAGCGCGCATCCGGAGTTGGACTTCGCCGGGGTGTGGGGGCGTCGCGCGGACGCCGCCAAGGAGTTGGCCGACGAGCACGGCACACGCGCGTACGACGACGTCGACGCGCTGCTCGCCGACGTGGACGCCGTCGCCGTCGCCCTGCCGCCGGCCGTCCAGGCCGATCTCGCGGCGCGGGCGGCACGGGCGGGACGCCATCTGCTGCTGGACAAGCCGCTCGCCACGACGGTCGAGCAGGGGCGCGCCGTGGTCGAGGCCGTCCGGGAGAGCGGGGTCGCCTCGGTGGTGTTCTTCACCTCCCGTTTCCTGGCCGAGACCGAGGCGTGGATCGGCGAACAGGCGGGCGCGGAGGGCTGGTTCACGGCGCGGGCCGAGTGGCTCGGGTCGGTGTTCACCAGCGAGAGCCCGTTCGCCGATTCGCCGTGGCGCCGGGAGAAGGGCGCGCTGTGGGACGTCGGACCGCATGCCCTGTCGGTGCTGCTGCCGATCCTGGGCGATGTCCGTGACGTGGCGGCGGCCGCGCACGGCCCTGGGGACACGGTCCACCTGGTCCTGCGGCACACCGGCGGTGCGTCCAGCACCCTGACGCTGAGCCTCACGGCGCCGCAGGCGGCCGCGGGCGTCGGCGTCGAACTGCGGGGCACGGGCGGAGTCGCTCTTCTCCCCGAGTCGTCCGAGGGTGTCGTACCCGCCGTGCTCCGGGCCGCCGACGGCCTGCTCGCCGCCGCGCGCACCGGACGGGGCCACCCGTGTGACGCCGCGTTCGGACTGCGGGTCACCGAGATCCTCGTGGAGGCGGAGGCCCTGCTGGACGGCCGGAGCGCGGGAACCGCGGTGTAGCCCATCGGCTCACTCGTCGGGCATGTCGTCGTCGAACGGCTCGTCGCTCCACCGGAACCAGGCCCGGTCGCCCTGGATGTGCAGCAGGAACTCGGGCACCGGGCCGTCCGGAGCGACCAGCGACACTCGGCGCTCGATCTCTTCGTAGACCGCTCCCCACTCCTCCTGTCGCTCCTCGACGTCTGCCTCCAACAGGGCGAGCTCCCGCGCGAACAGCTGCTCCACGGCACCGAACGCGGGTCCGGCCCTGAACCGCCCGGACAGCCATGGGAAGTCGGCGTCGTCGATCAGGATCTCCCCGACCGGTTCGTCACCGCTGCGCACCTGCCAGACCTCGCCCACGAACCCCACACCGCCTCCTGCACCCGCCGACGGCCACCCGCCGATCACCCCATCGATCAGCCCGCAGATCAGCATGGCACCCGGCACTGACAATCGGCAGGGCAAGCTGCCGTGCCGGACCACGCTTCAGGTCACCCGGTGCGCGTCGGCCTGCCGGACGCGCGGCGGGCAGCTCGTGTTCGGCGGGCCCGCGCAGGTCTCCTTCGCCCGCCGTCGACCCGGGACGTGCTCTTCTGCAACGGAGCGCTCGGCGTGCGGGGCCGCGCGGGTCGTAGCAGCGTGGTGGTGTGAGCGGAGCGCGCGACCGGGACCGGCGGAGCTGGCTGACGGGCGCGCCCCCGCCCGGCTGGGTGCGGGTGCTGCCGGCCGCGATGCTGGCCGGGGTGTGCGTGGCGACTCTGGCGAGCCCCGGTCCGCTCGACATCGGGTTCCTGCTGGGCGCGATCCCGCCGCTGGCGGTGCTGTCGTACGGGCCGGCGGCGACCGCGGTCCTCGGTGTGCTCGTTCTGGCCGTGCTGAACGTACCGGCCTTCCGGCTGAACGATCCGGGCAGCACCGATGTGCTGACCGTCGGTTTCGTCGCGGCGCTCAGCGTGATCGTGTCCTTCGTACGGAGTCGGCGTGACGCGCAGCTGGTGACCGAGCGCGCGGTCGCCGAGGCCGCGCAGCGGGCCGTGGTGCCGTTGCTGCCGGAGCAGGTGGGGCCGGTGCGGTGCGCGGGTCTGTACCGGGCGGCGCAGCGGGGCACGCTGGTCGGCGGTGACTTCTTCGACGTGCGGGACGGGCCCTGCGGGGTGCGGGCGGTGATGGGCGATGTGCAGGGGCACGGACTGTCCGCCGTGGCCACCGTCGCCTCGCTGCTGGGGGCCTTCCGGGAGGCGGTGCTGGACCGGCCGGACCCCGAGTCGGTGGCCGCGCGGCTCGATCGCAGGCTGGTGGTGGACTCCGCGGCCGTTCGGCACTCGGAATTGTTCGCCACGGCGGTGGTGCTGGAGTTCGGTGCCGGCGCGAGGGCGGTGCGGATCGTGGCGTGCGGCCAGCCCGGCCCGGTACTGCTGCGCGACGGGCGGGCCGTGGAGCTCGACGTCCCGGTGGGTATGCCGCTCGGCCTCGGCCTGTCCGACGCCTCGCCGCCGATCGCGGTCACGGTCGCACTGCGCCCCGGCGACCTGCTCTTCCTGGCCTCGGACGGGGTCTGGGAGGCACGGAACGCCGCCGGTGCCTTCTACCCGCTGCTCGAACGGATCACCGACTTCGCGGGTGACCTCCCCGGCCTCGCCGAGCGGGTGTGGGCCGATCTCGTGCGCTGGGCCCCGGTGCTCAAGGACGACGTCACGATGCTCGTTCTCGCGCCCGGGGTTCCGCAGGCCCGCTGACCGTCCCGGCCGCCTCGGTCTCCCCCTCGGCGTCGATGTGCGGGAGGATCCGGTCGAGCCACCGGGGTGTCCACCAGGCGCGCGCTCCCAGCAGGGTCATGACGGCCGGGACCATGAGCAGCCGTACGACGGTCGCGTCGATCAGCACGCTCACGGCGAGGCCCAGTCCGAGCATCTTGACCACGATGTTGTCGCTGACGACGAAGGCCGCGAAGACGCTCACCATGATCAGTGCCGCGCAGGTGATCACGCGTGCGGTGATCTCCAGGGCGTGGGCGACGGACGCTTTGGCGTCGCCGGTGCGCAGCCAGGCCTCGTGGACCCGGGAGAGCAGGAAGATCTCGTAGTCCATGCTCAGTCCGAAGATGATCGCGAACATCATCATCGGCACATAGCTCTCGATGGGCACCTTGCCGGAGACGCCGAGCGCGGGGCCGCCCCAGCCCCACTGGAACACGGCGACGACGACGCCGTAGGAGGCGGCGATGGACAGGACGTTGAGGACGGCCGCCTTGAGGGCGACGAGCAGTCCGCGGAAGACGGCGAGGATGATCAGGAAGGCGAGTGCGACGACCACGCCGATGATCAGCGGCAGCCGGCTGGAGACGATGTCGCGGAAGTCGACCTGGGCGGCGGTGGTGCCGGTGACGTACCCCTTGGCGTCCGTGCCGGAGACGGCGGCGGGCAGGGTGGTGTCGACCAGGCGATTGGTGAGGTCGGTGGTGCCGGCGCTCTGCGGGGACTGCTTGGAGTAGACGGTGGCCAGCAGGACGTCGCCGTCCTTGGTGGGGGTCAGTTGGGTGACGGTGGTGGCTCCGGGCACCCCGTCGAGGCTCTTCTGCGCCTGGGTGGTGAGCGTCGAGCGCTCGGACGACGGTACGGACGTCTGGTCGATGACGACGGTGAGGGGGCCGTTGGAGCCGGGTCCGAAAGCGTCTGTCATCAGGTCGTAGGCCCGCCGGTCGGTGAAGGAGGTGGGGTCGGCGCCGTCGCCGATGTGGCCGAGCTGGAGGGAGAGGACGGGGATGGCGAGGACCACGACGGCCGTGACACCAGCGGCGAGGTAGCGCCAGGGGCGCCGCTCGACCCGCTGGGCGTAGCGGTGCCACGTCCCCTGCGGCACCTCGCCCTCGGCGGCGTCGGTCTCGGCGACCGGGCGGCGCACCCGGTAGCGGTCGATGCGGGTGCCGATCAGGCCCAGCAGGGCCGGGACCAGGGTCAGGGCGCCGAGGACCGCGGAGACGACCGTGACGGCTGCGGCGAGCCCGAGTTTCCCGATGAACGCCACGCCGGAGGCGGACAGCCCGGCCAGGGCGATGATCACCGTGCAGCCGGAGACGAGTACGGCACGGCCGCTGGTGGCGGTGGCCCCGCCCGCCGCGCGCACCGGGTCCTTTCCGTCCATGAGGCTCTGCCGGTGACGGGTGAGCTGGAAGAGCGCGTAGTCGATGCCGACGCCGAGCCCGATCATGGTGGCCAGGGTCGGGGAGACGGTCGCGAAGGTGAACGCGGCGGCCAGCAGGCCGAGGCAGGCGAGTCCGCCGATCACGCTGATCAGCGCGGTCACCAGGGGAATTCCGGCGGCGATCACACTGCCGAACCCGATGAGCAGGACGACGATGGCCACAGCGAAGCCGATCATTTCGCTCACCCGGTCGTCGGCGGCGGGCCGGGCGAGTTCGCCGAGCGGACCGCCGTACTCGACGTCCGCCCCCGCCGCCCTGAGGGGCTGTACGGCCTGGTCGACCCCGTGGAGGTAGTCGTCACCCAGGGTGGAGGGCTGAACGTCGAAGCGGACCGTGATGTACGCCGTCTTCCCCTCCGACGACAGCGGACCGACCTTCGACGCGGGCACGGAGAGCGGGTTCTGCGCCGACAGCACGTGGGGCAGCTTCTGGAGGTCGCCGACGGCCGTGGAGATCTGCGAGCCGAGCGAGGTGAGCTGCTTGTCACCGTCGCGCAGGACGATCTGGCCGCTGTAGCCGCCGGCCGCCGGGTCGTGCCGCTTCAGGACGTCCAGGCCCTCCTGGGACTGCACGCCGGGCAGGGAGAAGTTGTCGGAGTACTCCCCGCCGAAGGAGCGGTTCAGGGCCTGCAGGGCGACGAGGGCCACCAGCCAGGCCACCAGCACGATCACGAAGTGCCGGGCGCACCACTCCCCCAGTCTGCGCAGGGCGCCCTTCGGACTCTTTCGCGTGGTGGTCATGGCGTCGTCTCTCTGCCGGCCCCCGAGAGATCGCAGTTCCCATTACACGCCTGTCCGGTCGGCGGGGCATCCGGGGCACCCGCTCCGGTGCTTCCGGATGCAGGGTCGGCCCGGGCGTTGAATGGTGATAGCGGACCCGTTGACACCACCGGGACCGCTCAGTGATCCGGATCCGAGGAGCAGAGATCATGCCGACGCCACAGCCCGACTCGTCCGGGTCGTCCGAGGACCGCGCCACCCCGGACGACCTGCTCCACGCCCGTACCGGCACCGACGTGTCGCCGGAGGACATCGTTCTTGCCTCGGGCAAGGACATCACCCCGCACAGCCTCGAATGGGCCCGGCGCAAACTGGAGGCGGAGGGCCCGGCCGCGCTCGACAAACTGTTGCCCTAGCCACCACGACCGGGTGCCCGGCTGTCCCCGAGGGCGGCCGGGCGCGCCCGCGTCTCAACCGCCGGGCTGTCCCGGCTCCTCTTCGAGGCACAGCACCTCGACCCGCTGCACGAGGTTGTTGACGAAACCGCCCCGGTTCCACGGCTGTTCCAGCGGCTGGGTGTGGCCCTCGGCGTCGGTGGCCCGTGCGCTGAGGACGTACTCCCCCGGCTCCGCGGTCCAGGGCAGACGCCAGCGCCGCCACGCCCACCGGTGACCGGTGTCCGGTTCGAGTTCGGCCCGGCGCCAGGTGCGTCCCCCGTCCGTGCTCACCTCGGCCAGGGTCACCGGCGCCCGCCCCGACCAGGCGCGCCCCTCCAGGGTCACCGTGCCGGGCCGGACCACGCGGGCCCGGGACATGAAGTCCGGGAACCCGGGCGGAACCAGCAGGGCGCGCGGTGCGATCCGCGTGACCGGTTCGCCCTCGTCGCCGGGGTGCTGCCGGAGCCGGTAGGCGACGGTCTGCTGGAACCCCGTGAACGGTGTGTCGGTGACGGTGATCCCGCGCAGCCACTTCACATGGGCCATTCCGTACCAGCCGGGCACGACGAGCCGGAGCGGGTGGCCGTGCTGCGGGGGCAGTGGGCCGCCGTTCATCTCGTAGGCCACGAGCACTTCGGGCTCGGTCCCGGTGGCCACGTCGACGGGCAGGGACCGCTGGTAGTCCTGTTCGATGCCGCGTTCCACTCCATGGTCGGCGCCGGTGCACACGACGTCGACCGCGTCCTCCTCGACTCCGCCGGCTTCGGCGAGCAGCAGCCTCAGGGGTACGCCGGTCCACTCGGCGGTCCCCACGGCCTCCACCAGCCAGGGCTGGCTGACCGGGCGGGGCGTGAGCAGGGCCCGGCCGTTGCCCGCGCACTCCAGCGTGACCCGGGTGGTGACCCGCGGGAGGGCCCGCAGGTCGTCCGGGGTCAGGGTGAGCGGGCGGCGGACCCGGCCTCCGAGGGTGAGTTGCCAGGGGGTGTCGTCGGGGACGTACGGGATGTCGTAGTGCGTGAGGAGGTAATGCAGGCCGGGCGGGGTGAGGTCGTGGCGCATCGCTTCGAGCGGCAGGCCGTGGTTGCGGGTGGCGAGCGCCAGTTCGTCCCGGCTGATGCCCTCGTCGGGGGCGGCCAGCCGGGCCGGGGTGCTCGCGTCGGCGAGTCGGTGACCCATGGGCGTATTGTCCCGCGGTCCGTCCGAGCTGTCGCGGTCCGCGGGACATTTCCGGTGCCCTCGGGGCAACGTCCCCGCGGTCTGCGCCGGTTCGGGGTCGGCCGGTTCGCCGCCCACCCTTTCGAAAGAGGCCTCCTGGCTGCCAGACTCCCGAGGGTGCCCGACTTCGACATGCTCGTCATCGGATCCGGTCCGGGTGGCCAGAAGGCCGCCATCGCCGCGGCCAAGCTGGGCCGCCGGGTCGCGGTCGTCGACCGCCCCGACATGGTCGGCGGGGTCTCCATCCACACCGGCACCATCCCCTCCAAGACCCTGCGCGAGGCGGTGCTGTACCTGACCGGCCTCACCCAGCGCGACCTGTACGGACAGAGCTACCGGCTGAAGGAGGACATCACCGTCGCCGATCTGACCGCGCGCACCCAGCACGTGGTCGGCCGCGAGGTGGACGTGATCCGCAGTCAGCTCTCCCGCAACCACATCGCCCTCTACGCCGGCACCGGCCGCTTCGTCGACGACCACACGATCGCCCTGCGCGAGGTCACCGGCCATGAGCGTCTGCTCAGCGCCGAGCACATCGTGATCGCCACCGGAACCCGGCCCGCGCGGCCCGACAGTGTCGAGTTCGACGGTCAGACCATCATGGACTCGGACAACGTCCTTGATCTGCAACGGGTTCCGCGCTCCATGGTCATCGTCGGCGCGGGTGTCATCGGCATGGAGTACGCGTCGATGTTCGCCGCGCTCGGCAGCAAGGTCACGGTGGTCGAGAAGCGTGCCGGGATGCTCGACATGTGCGACGTCGAGGTGATCGAGGCGCTCAAGTACCACCTGCGGGACCTCGCCGTGACGTTCCGCTTCGGGGAGACCGTGGCCGCGGTGGAGAGCCATCCTCGGGGCACGCTGACCGTTCTGGAGAGCGGGAAGAAGATCCCGGCCGACGCGGTGATGTACTCGGCGGGCCGGCAGGGGCTCACCGACGACCTCGACCTCGACAAGGCGGGCCTGTCCGCGGACCGGCGCGGACGGATCACCGTCGACGAGCACTACCGCACCGAGGTGCCGCACATCTACGCCGTCGGCGACGTCATCGGCTTCCCCGCGCTGGCGGCGACCTCCATGGAGCAGGGGCGGTCGGCGGCCTACCACGCCTGCGGGGAGCCGGTCGGGCAGATGCACAACCTCCAGCCGATCGGCATCTACACCATCCCGGAGATCAGCTTCGTGGGGCGGACGGAGGACCAACTCACCGAGGACCGCGTGCCGTTCGAGGTCGGTATCTCCCGCTACCGGGAACTCGCCCGCGGCCAGATCATCGGCGACTCGCACGGAATGCTGAAGCTGCTGGTCTCCTCCGAGGACCGCTCCCTGCTCGGAGTGCACTGCTTCGGCTCCGGCGCCACCGAACTGATCCACATCGGGCAGTCCGTGATGGGCTGCGGCGGCACGGTCGACTATCTGGTCGACGCGGTGTTCAACTACCCGACGCTCGCGGAGTCCTACAAGATCGCGGCCCTGGACGCCACGAACAAACTCCGCCAGATCGACCGGATCGGGGACTGAAGGAGCCGAGGGGGCCGAGCGTCAGGGCTCGTCGGGAGGGTCCTCGACGATGTGCACGGCAGCCTCCTCGGCCCCGGCGGCGCCCGCGTCGATACCCACGTCGGTGGCGACCTCCTCCTTGGTGGTGGCGGCGTGGGCGCCCTCGTCGGGGGCGACGAGACGTCCCGCGCGGTCTGTTCCGGCCTGCGGGTCGACCGGTTCGCCCTCGCCTTCCGGCAGGTCGCCCACACCGTCCCCGAGGGGCTCGCTCACGTCGGGGACCTCCTGGGCGAGACGCTGCTCGAGGCTCTCGCCGTCGTGCTGTTCGGCGGCGGTGGTGCCGTGCCGGGTGACGCCGAGTGGCTTCTCGGGCGGCGAGTAGCCCTCGTCGAGGGTGTCGTCGTAGGTCCGTTCGTCGAGAGCGTCCTGGAGGTCGAGCGGGCTCGCGTCCTCCTGCTCCTCGTTGGTGCCGGTGGGCTGATAGACGTCGTCGGCCATCGGCTCGGCGGGTGTCTGTTCGGTGCCCATGGGCTGCCTCCCTCGCGCGACGCGTGCGCTTCGATGCGGTGTCCTGATCCGCGTTTCCCCGTACGCGCTCTCCAACCTCGAAAGACCGCCGGAGTAGGGCATTCCACGGGGCGGAAGGTTACCCCCCAGTTAATCTTGAAGGGTCAAGGAATAGGGCTATCATCACTCGCACACACGGAGTGACCGATCGTCGACACAGCGGTCGCACGGTCTCCACACCCCCTGACTCCCCTTTTTCACCGCACCTGGCCGAGGCCATCCCTCTCCGGACCCGGGCGGAGCCACCCCCCACCCCACTGCGCCGCACGGGCCGCTTCCGCCCGTGCGTCGTGCCCGACGGAAAGCAGCGCAACCATGAGCATCAGCAGGGGCAGAGGGCTGCAGGCCAACGCCCTCGGTACGTTCGACACCGTGGTGATGGCCGTCGCGGGCAGCGCACCGGCGTACTCGATCGCCGCGACCACCGCGGTCCTGGTCGGCTCCGTGGGTCTGGCCAGCCCGGCGGCCCTGCTGTACTGCGCGATACCCATGCTGGGCATCGCGCTGGCGTTCAGCTATCTCAGCCGCATCGACGTCAACGCGGGCGCCAGCTACTCGTGGGTGGGGCGCACGCTCCACCCCTTTCTGGGGTTCGTCAGCGGCTGGGCGCTGGTGATCTCGGCGACCATCTTCATGGTGGCCGGCTCGCTGCCCGCCGGTTCGATGACGCTGGCCCTCTTCGACCAGGGCCTCGCGGACAACACCGCGTTGTCGACCGTCGTGGGGGCGGCCTGGTTCGTACTGATGCTGCTGGTGGTGCTCGGCGGCGCCCGGCTCACCGTGCGCGCCCAACTCGTCATGTCCGGCGTGGAACTGGCGATCCTGGCCCTGTTCGCGGTGCTCGCGCTCTTCCACACCGGCAACGCCCGGGCCTTCGACTGGTCCTGGCTGGGCTTCGGCCACTTCGACGGCATGGCCGGTTTCGCGTCGGGCGCGCTGATCGCGGCGTTCTACTACTGGGGCTGGGACGTCACCAGCAACCTGAGCGAGGAGACCCGCAACAGCCGCCGTACGACGGGGCTCGCGGGGCTCATCGGGGTCGGCATCGTCTTCCTGCTCTTCGAGGTGTTCACCATCGCGGTGAACGTCATCCTCACCTCGAAGCAGATCGAGGACAACGACGCCAACGTGCTGGCCGTGCTGGGTGAGGAGGTCTGGCCGGGCTGGGGCGGCAAGCTGCTGATCGTCGCGGTGATGCTGTCGACCATCGCCACGCTGGAGACCACGCTGATCCAGGTCACGCGTTCGCTGTTCGCGATGGGCCGGGACCGTACGATGCCGTCCGCGCTGGGCCGGGTGCACCGGCGCTGGAACACTCCGTGGGTGGCGATCGTGGTGGTCGGCGGCGTGGCTCTGGTGATGTTCATCGCCTCCAACGCCCTGGGCTCCGTGGGCGAGATCCTCAAGGACGCGATCTCGGCGATCGGGCTCCAGATCGCCGTCTACTACGGCCTCACCGGCCTCGCGGTGGTCGTCGCGTACCGCAAGATGCTGCTGAAGTCCCCGACCGACTTCCTGCTCGGCGGGCTGTGGCCGCTGCTGGGCGCCCTGTTCATGTTCTGGATCTTCGTCGAGTCGCTGAGCGAGCTGAGCACCGCCGCGATCTCGATCGGCGTGGGCGGACTGGCCGTGGGACTGGTCCCGATGCTCTGGTACTGGAAGCAGGGCAGCGACTACTACCGGCCCGCGCGACTTGACGCGAGCCGTACCGTCGAGGCGGACTACGTGCCCGACGGCCAGGAGGCCGGGCCCTCGCTCGTCCACGAGGGTCTCCCGACCGACTTCTGAGGGGTTCTGCGATGGCGCGCGACCGTTTCGCCCCCGAGTTCGACCCCGACTGCGGGGACGTCCCCCTCACCACCGCCCGGCAGGACATCGTCATCGGCCGCTGGCAGGGTCTGCGCGAGCTGCTGCGCGCGACCGGGCCGGACTGGCTCGCCCGGGGCCACCGGGTGCGGGCGCTCGCCCAGGCCTGCGCGGGCAGTTCGACGGTGGAGTCGTGGCTGGCGGCCGAACCGCACAGCGGTGACGCACTGGTGCTGCGGGCGGCCACGGAGACGGCCCGGGCGTTCAACCTGGCCATCGCCGCGGGCCGGGGTGTGCCGATCGACCAGCGGCGCGTGGACGCCGCGGTGATGGCCTGTCTCCACGCGGCGGAGGCGTTCGTCGACGACCCCACGCCGTGGATCTCGCTGATCTCGGTGGCGCGGCTGTACCCGGCCGGGGTGCGGCGGCAGGAACTGGGGCGCTGGTGGGACGAGTTGCACGGACGGGACCCGTACAGCGTCGAGGGGCACCTCCAGATCCTGCACTACTACTCGTCACGCTGGCACGGCTCGCACGGCCTGATGTACGACTTCGCCCGCGACGCGGCCGGGGTCGCGCCGCCGGGCTGCGCGCTGCCGGTGCTGGTGCAGTACGCGCGTGTCGAGGAGTACCGGGCCGCTTCGGACGCGGCTGAGGGCAGGCAGACGTCCGTGGGGCTGGGGCAGCACTGGAAGAACGACGGGGCCATCAGCGACGCGCGGCGCACCTGGCAGCGCTGGATCATGGGCCGCACCGATCACACCGTCGTCCCCGGCGAGTTGCGCGACCTCAACTACCTGACCCACGCGGCCTGCCACGCGGGCCTCGCGGAGGTCGCCGTACCGCTGCTGCGCATGCTGGACCGCCGGGGCACGCGCACTCCGTGGTCGTACACCGGGGACCCGGAACAGCAGTTCACGAAGTGGCGCAAGGACTTCAAGGTGCGGGCCTGAGCGGCGGCGGTGACGACCACGGCCGGCCCCGTCATTCGGCGGGCTGTTCCGCCAGTCCCGCCGTCCACTTCTCCTCGATCCGGCCGACCTTCCACACCGCCAGGGCGACGATCCACGTGGCGAAGAACAGGCCCACGATGACGAAGCCCAGGACGTTGAGGTCGAGGCCGCTGATCCAGTCCCAGAACGGGCCATGGAGGTCGAGCTTCTCGGCGAGGAGGCCCAGGAGTTCGACCGTGCCGATGAGGAGGGCGACGGCGACGGAGAGGCCGGTGATCGTGAGGTTGTAGTAGACCTTGCGCACCGGCTTGGAGAAGGCCCAGCCGTAGGCGAAGTTCATGAAGGAGCCGTCGATGGTGTCGAGGAGGGACATGCCGGCGGCGAAGAGGACGGGCAGGGTGAGGATCGCGTACCAGGGCAGGCCGGAGGCGGCGCCCGAACCGGCCAGGACCAGCAGGGCGATCTCCGTCGCCGTGTCGAAGCCGAGGCCGAACAGGAGGCCCAGGGGGTACATCTGCCACGGCTTGGTGATCGACTTCATGACGCGGCCGAGCAGGCGGTTCATGAAGCCGCGGTTGTTGAGCTGCTCCTCCAGCGCGGCCTCGTCGTAGCGGCCGGTGCGCATCCGCCGGAACACCTTCCAGATGCCCACCAGGACGACCAGGTTGACCGCGGCGATCAGATAGAGGAAGGCCCCCGAAACCGTCGTACCGATCAGAGCGGTCACGTCGTGCAGGCGGGAGTCGTCGTTCTGGACGGGGCCCGCGAGGGCTTTCACGCCGAGCGAGAGCAGCAGTGCCAGGACGAAGACGACAGAGGAGTGGCCGAGCGAGAACCAGAAGCCCACCGACAGCGGCCGCTGCCCCTCCCCCATCAGCTTGCGCGTGGTGTTGTCGATGGCCGCGATGTGGTCGGCGTCGAAGGCGTGCCGCATGCCCAGGGTGTAGGCGGTCACGCCGATGCCGATGCCGAAGGACTTCTCGCCGACGGTGTAGTGGTGCGGGGCGACGATCGCGACGAGGGTGACCCAGCCGATCACGTGCAGCGCCAGCACGACCGCGGTCATGCCGCCCGCCCTGATCCACTCCTGCCGCGTCATGGAGCCACGGACGCGGTGCCAGACCGAGCCCCTCGCGGGGGCGGCGGCGGGGAGGAGGGGCGGAGCGGAGTCAGGGGCGGCCGTCATCGGGCGGAGGAATCCTTTTGGGAGAGGCACGGCCGCGATCAGCAGCCTTGTGCCATCCTCCGGTACTTGCAAGTCATGTGCAGTAAAGCCCGTGGCAGGTCTTTGTCACGAGTGTGAAAAGTTGCCGGTCAGGGCGCCACGTTCGGTCCGTCCGGCCTGGTGCGGCGCTGCTCGACCATCTCGCGGCTGAGCTGCTCGGTCTCCTGCTCGGACAGCCGCTCGAAGCCGTCCTCGGTGATGACGGAGACGATGGGGAAGATCCGGCGGTTGATGTCGGGGCCGCCGGTCGCGGAGTCGTCGTCGGCGGCGTCGAAGAGCGCCTGGAGCGCTGCGAGGGCGGCCTCGCGACGGTCGAGACCCTTGCGGAACAGCTTCTTCAACGCGCCCCGGGCGTACGGCGATCCGGAGCCCTCGGCATGGAAGTCGGTCTTCTCGTAGAGCCCGCCGACGACGTCGTAACTGAAGATGCGGCCCCGTTCGCCGTCGGGCGCGGAGGGGTCGTAGCCGGTGAGGAGGGGGACGACGGCGAGGCCCTGCATGGCCTGGCCGAGGTTCTCCCGGATCATGCCGGCGAGGCGGCGCGCCTTGCCGTCGAGGGTCATGGCGATGCCCTCGATCTTCTCGAAGTGCGTCAGTTCGACCTGGTAGAGCTTGACCATGTCGAGGGCGAGCCCGACGGTGCCCGCGAAGGCGACCGCCGTGTAGTCGTCGGCGGGGTGCACCTTCTCCAGGTCGCGCTGGGCGATGAGGTTGCCCATGGTGGCTCTGCGGTCGCCGGCGATGAGGACGCCGTCGCGGTAGGTGAGGGCCAGCACGGTGGTGCCGTGCGGCACTTGGTCCGGTGCGGCCCGTACGCCGTCGGGCAGGACCCGGCGGGTGCTGAGCAGTTCGGGGCGGTGCGCTGCCAAGAACTCGGTGAAGGACGAGGACCCCAGGGTGAAGAACTCCTCCCCCAGACGTCCGCCGTTCTCGTTCCACGTCATGGCACTCCCCCTCGTCTCGCGCCGACATCCGGAGTCCTACCAGAACCATGGGGACCGGAAACGCCGTTCGCGCTCACAGCGCCTTGCGGCGGACGAGCAGGGCGAGCACCAGCAGGCCGGGCAGCAGGGGCACCCACACGGTCAGCAGCCGGTACCCGAGCACGGCGGAGGCGGCGGCCGCACCCGGTGCTCCACCGGCGGTGAGGGCGAAGGTGAGCGCCGCGTCGAGCGAGCCGAGTCCGCCCGGTGTGGGCAGCAGGGCGGCGGCGCTGCTCGCGGCGAGGTAGAGCAGGGCCACCAGCAACGGCGCCAGCGGCAGGGCGACGGCGCGGCTGACGGCGATCAGCACCAGCGCGTGCAGTACGGCGAACCCGAGCGAGCCGCCCCACAGGGCCACCGCCCGGTGCGGTCGCGCATGGATCGCCCTGATGTCGGCCAGGACGAGAGCCAGGGCGCTGCGGCACCGCGCCCACCGGGCGGCCGTCAGGAGCACGGCCAGGACGCCGGCCGCCCCGGCCAGGGCCAGCCACGGCACGGACAGCCGCGGAAGCCCGAGGACGCCGGGACAGGTCGTGGCGAGTACGGCGATGAGGGCCGCCCGCACCAACCCGCCGACCGTGGCCTTCACCGCGAGCGCGGTCGCCGAGCGCGAGGCCGACATTCCGCACCGCATGAGGAAGCGCAGGTTGACCGCGCCGGCGCCGAGACCGGCGGGCAGCAGTTGACCCGCGGCGGACGCGGCGAACTGCGCGGCCACCAGGCGCCCCGAGGGCAGCGCCCTCAGTACCGCGCCCTGTTGGGCCAGCGCCGAGCAGGCCCAGGTCGCGGCGGCGGCCGTGGCGGCGACGAGCAGCCAGCCCTGGTCGGCGACGGCGAGCCGCAGGGCACCGTTCTCCAGTACAGGCCAGTGCCGCCGGGCCAGACAGCCGGCCGCGGTCAGGACGGCGAACGTGAGGGCGAGCTGCCAGTAGGCGCTTCTGCGGGCGGCGGTGAGGGCGATCCGCTCGGACGTCATGTCCGTCCGTCCACGCTGCCGCTGTCGGCCATCGTCCACCCCTCAGCCCCGCACCCCGCGGGCACCTGGTCCAGTCATGAATTACCAGCCCTGAAAAACAGGGACAAAGTAACCCGCGACGGAGGGGGACGCGGGGTGGAGTTCGGCCAAGCGGCCGTCAGGGGTCGGGGGTCAGCGGGCGTGCGGGGCGCGGTGCCGGGGCTGGCCCGGTGCCGGGCGGCCCTCGGGAGCCGGGATCGGGCGGACGACGGGACCGTCGCCGTTGAGGGTCAGGGGGCTGCCGTGGTGGCGGATGGTCACAGGGGAGCCCGACATCAGGGTGTACGTCGCCTTGTCCGGGCCGATCTCCACCCGCAGGCAGCGGTCCAGGAGCCTCAGGTTGAAGGCGAGGCGGCTGAACCGCTCGGGCAGGCGGGGTGCGAAGCGCAGCGAGTCGCCGTCGCGGCGCAGGCCCCCGAACCCGGCGACAAGCGCGGTCCAGGTACCGGCGAGGGAGGCGATGTGGAGTCCGTCGCGGGTGTTGTTCGCCAGGTCGGCGAGGTCCATCAGCGCGGCCTCGGCCGTGTAGGAGTAGGCGAGGGACAGGTGTCCGGCACGGGCTGCGACCACGGCCTGGACACAGGCCGACAGCGAGGAGTCCCGTACGGTCAGGGGCTCGTAGTAGGCGAAGTTGCGGGCGATCTGCTCCTCGTCGTGGAACTCCTCGAACCAGCCGCTGCACAGGTACATCGCCAGGACCAGGTCCGCCTGTTTGACGACCTGCTTGCGGTAGATGTCGAAGTAGGGGAAGTGCAGCATCAGCGGGTACTGGTCGGCGCGGGTGCCGTCGAAGTCCCACTGCTGGTAGCGGGTGAAACCCGCGTGCTGTTCGTGGACGCCGAGTTCGTCGTTGTAGGGGATGTGCACGGCCTCGGCCGCGTCCCGCCAGGCGGCACTCTCCTCGTCGTCGACACCGAGCGCGGCGGACTGTTCCGGGTGGCGCGCGCAGGCGTCGGCGGCCGCCAGCAGGTTCGCGCGGGCCATGAGGTTGGTGTACGTGTTGTCGTCGGCGACCGCGCTGTACTCGTCGGGTCCCGTGACGCCGTCGATGTGGAAGACGCCGTGGTGGTCGTGGTGGCCGAGCGAGCGCCACAACCGGGCCGTCTCCACAAGGAGTTCGACCCCGGTGTCACGTTCGAAGTCCGTGTCGCCGGTGGCCGCCGTGTAGCGGACCACGGCGTCCGCGACGGCCGCGTTGATGTGGAAGGCGGCGGTGCCGGCGGGCCAGTAGGCGGATCCTTCCGAGCCCTCGATGGTCCGCCAGGGGAACGCGGCGCCCTTCAGGCCGAGCTGCTCGGCGCGCTCGCGGGCGGCGGGCAGGGTGTTCTGCCGCCAGCGCAGCGCCTCGGAGACGGCGCCGGGCTCGGTGTAGGTGAGCAGCGGCAGGACGAAGGTCTCGGTGTCCCAGAAGGCGTGCCCGTCGTAGCCGGACCCGGTCAGCCCCTTGGCGGGGATGGCCCTTTGTTCCGCTCGCGCTCCTGCCTGGAGCACATGGAAGAGCGCGAAGCGGACCGCCTGCTGGATCTCCTCGTCGCCGTCGACCTCGACGTCGGCACGGGCCCAGAAGTCGTCGAGGTAGCCGCGCTGTTCGTCCAGGAGTCCGTCCCAGCCGCTGTGGGCCGCGGCCGCGAGGGCCGCGTCGACCTGGTCGCTCATCGCGGGCCGGGAGCGTGCGCCGGACCAGCCGTGGGCGACCAGCTTCTCCAGCCGCAACCGCTGCCCCGGCTCCAGCACCGAGGTGACGGTGAGCCGGGCGAGGTCCACCGTCTCCTCGCTGCCCATGGTGGTGCGCTCGGGTCCTTCGACCACGTGGTCGGCGGCCACCGCGACCCGCAGACCGCTGCGGCGGGTGCGGTGCACGAGGCGCAGGCGGGTGCCGTCCGCGAAGCCCTCCTCGTGTTCCAGCGGCGACTTGAGGGCCTTGGAGGCGCGCGGGTCGCCGTTCTTCGGCTCGGGCAGGCTCTCGTTGGTGACGAGCTCGGACTGGATGACCACCCGGGTGCGGCTGTCGACGGGCTCCACCTCGTAGGCCACGGCGGCGATCGCCCGCTGGGTGAGCGAGACGAGCCGGGTCGAGCGCACCCGGATCCGGGAGCCCGCCGGTGAGATCCACTCGCAGGACCGCTCCAGCACGCCCCGGCGCAGGTCGAGGTTGCGTTCGTGGGCGACGAGACGGCCGTAGCGCAGGTCGAAGGGCTCGTCGTCGACGAGAAGGCGCACGATCTTGCCGTTGGTGACGTCGATGGCCGTCTGGCCGGACTCCGGATAGCCGTAGCCGGCCTCGGCGTACGGCAGCGGGTGCAGTTCGTGGACGCCGTTGAGGTAGGAGCCGGGCAGGCCGTGCGGTTCGCCCTCGTCGAGGTTGCCGCGCCAGCCGACGTGGCCGTTGGACAGGGCGAACACGGACTCGCTCTGGGCCAGGACGTCGAGGTTGAGGGCGGTCTCGCGTACGGCCCAGGGCTCGACGGTGTAGTTCCGGTGGGTGATCACGCGCGGTCCCCCAGTTCGGCGAGGCCCTTCACGACCACGTCGGCGCCGTGCTCGTAGAGGGCGTCGGCCTGTCCGACGCGGTCGAGTCCGACGACGTATCCGAAGCGGCCCGCGCGGCCCGCGTCCATACCTGCCAGGGCGTCCTCGAAGACGGCGGACCGGGGTGCGTCCAGCCCGAGGTCGGCTGCGGCGGCGAGGAAGGTGTCGGGGTGCGGCTTGCCGGGCAGCCCGCGTTCGGCCGCGACCACGCCGTCGACACGTACGTCGAAGAGGTCCTCAGCGTCGATCGCGCGCAGCACGTCTCGGCAGTTGGCGCTGGAGGAGACGATCGCGGTGCGCAGACCCTGGGCGCGGGCCGCCCGGATGTAGGCCAGGGTGTCGTCATAGGCCTCGACGCCGTCGGTGCGGATCTTCTCCAGGACGAGGTCGTTCTTGCGGTTGCCGAGGCCGTGGACGGTCTCGGCGCCGGGCGGGTCGTCCGGGGACCCTTCGGGCAGGTCGATGCCGCGGGAGGCGAGGAAGGTGCGCACGCCGTCGGCGCGGGGGCGGCCGTCGACGAACTCGTCGTAGTCCTTGTCGTCGAACGGCCGGAAGTGTTCGCCCTCGCGTTCGCGCAGGAACGCGTCGAACATCGCCTTCCAGGCGGCCGCGTGCACGACGGCCGTCCTGGTGACGACCCCGTCGAGGTCGAAGAGGCAGGCCTTGATTTCTTCGGGTAGACCGAGCTTCGTCATACAGGACCCGGTTCCCTGCCAGACGGCTTGCCAACAGGTGGATTCAGTCGTGCGGGAACGAGTGGTGCTCGTGGGCCACCAGCCACCGGCCGCGTTCCTTGCGCAGGCCGAAGGTGAGTCTGAGCCGGAAGTCGGGGTGGGCGGCGAGTTCCTCCGGGGTCGCGCAGCGGACCAGGGCGTGGGCGAAGGCGACGTCGGTGCCGGCGGTGATGTCGAGGGACTCGATGTCGAAGCGGGCGCCCTGGGCCTGCCACTCGAAGAAGGGCGGCCAGGCCGCGCGGTAGGCGGCGAGGCCCCGGATGCCGTGGTGGGGCGGCGGCACGTTGAACATCACCAGGTCCTGGGCGTGGTCGGCGATCACGCCCGCGAGGTCGCCGCGGTGGACGGCGGCGGCCCACCGGGTGATCAGGGCCCGGATCCGCGCCTCGTCGCCGGAGCCGTCGTAGCCGTAAGGGTCGTAGGTCACGACCTGCCCTCCTTTCTCCCCCTTCCGCATCAAGGGTGCCTGGCCGGCCTGAAGTCCTCGAATGGCAGACTCGGCGTGTGCCGCTGACCTTCGACGACCTTGTGGCCCGTGCCCGTTCCCTCACCGAGCGCGGGGGCCGGGCCGTCCTCGGGCTCGCCGGGTCCCCCGGCGCGGGCAAGACGACCCTCGCCAAACACCTCGTGCGGGCCTTGAACGGCTCCGGTGAGCCCTGGGTGGCGCACGTCCCCATGGACGGCTTCCATCTCGCCGACGTGGAACTGGACCGGCTCGGTCTGCGCGACCGCAAGGGGGCGCCCGAGACCTTCGACGCGGCCGGGTACGCGGCTCTGCTGCGGAGGCTGCGCGAGGATCCGGACGGCGACATCGTGTACGCGCCGGGCTTCGAGCGTGTGCTGGAGCAGCCGGTCGCCGGGGCGATCCCGGTGCTCCCGACCGCCCGTCTGACCGTGACCGAGGGGAACTACCTGCTCCTCGGCACGGGCGCCTGGGCCCGGGTGCGGCCGCAGTTGGACGAGGTGTGGTTCTGCGAACTCGACGAGGGCGAGCGGGTCCGCCGCCTGGTCGCCCGGCACGAGGAGTTCGGCAAGACCCACGACGAGGCGGTGGCCTGGGTGCAGCGCTCGGACCAGCGCAACGCGGAGCTGGTCGCGGCGACCCGGGACCGGGCCGACCTGGTGGTGCCGGTGTCGGCCCTGCCCCGCGTGGACGTGTGACCCCTCCCCTGCCCCCTCCCCGTGCCTCAGCAGGCGGACAGGGTCAGCTCCGGTTCGCCGTGCGCGTCGCCCGCCGGGTCGCCGATCCTTGCCGTGAACGCCTCGGTGCGTACCGTCAGTCCGGCGCCGTCGCGCGTGAAGGTCGCCGTGAGGGTGCCTCCGGGGCCGTAGCGGACGGCGAAGGCGTGCAGGTCGTCCGGGGCGTCCGGAGCGGGCTCCGCCTCCAGGGCGGTGGAGCTGACCAGGTGGCGCCAGCCCTCGTCGGGGTTGCCGTAGCCGCGGGGGTCGGCGGCGAGGGCGAAGGCGGCCAGCTCCTGGGTGGTCTCCGAGCGGGCGTCGAAGTGGTCGACACCCTGCGCCTCGGGGTGCGTCAGCCGCAGCGGGCCCACGGCGGCCACCTCGCCCTCGGCCGTCCGGCGCACCCGGTCGCCGTCGTCGTGCGCGTACGGCAGCCCGGCCAGCAGGTAGGGCGTGCCGGGGAGGCGTTCCACGGTGACCGTGGTCCACAGGCTCGTGCCGTCGGTGACGTACAGGGCCTGGATGTGGCGCAGGACATGATCACGGCCGACGACCGGTTTAGTGACCAGCTTGGCGGTGAGGCCGTCGGCGCGAACGTCGCGGACGCGCACCTCGCCCATGGGGCGGCACAGCAGGAAGCCGTCGACGACCGGGCCGAAGCCGTGCTGGCGGTTCACGGCGGCGGGCAGGTAGTAGGTACCCGCCGCCTCCAGGACCGCCGGCGTCATCTTGCTGTCGAAGGCCACCGAGACCGTGCCCGCGCGCAGTTGGTGGCGTGCGGTCGTCGTGGACGGTTCCCGGTGCCAGGGCGTGGTGTCCTGAATCTGCCAGACCAGCATCCAGGCGAAGTGACCGTCCACCCCGCCGTCCTCCTTGACCGCGTGCCGGGCCCAGCGGGAGTCGCCCCGGTAGCGGCCGAGGTCGGCGCCGATGCGGGCCCCGAAGTAGCGCAGGCCGAGGACCGACTCGAAGGCGGAGTGCTGCTCGCTGTACCGCGAGCCGCCGTTGTCGAATCCGCCGCCCGTCAGGCGGGCGTCGATGTAGCGGGCCAGGGTGTCGCCGTCCTCGGCGAAGATCTCCTCGCCGCTGATCCGGTGGGCCTGGGCGAGGAAGGACAGGGAGATCGGGCCGTAGTTGTTGTCGTAGGCGCCGCCGTGCTCGGGGGGCAGGGCCGCGCCGCGGTCCGTGACCCGGTGGGCGCGGATCTCGTCGCTGTAGAGCCGGAGGGCCCGCGCGCGGACCGACTCCCCCTCCGCACCCGGCAGATGGGCCGCCAGCATCAGGCCGCCGACCACGCAGCCGATCGCCTGGTTGCCCGCTTCCTGCGGGTTGAAGAAGGTCGCCTCGGTGAGCCAGTGCCAGTAGCCCCGCGCCACGTCGAGGAGTTCGGCGCGCTGCAAGTCCTCGACCAGACCGTCCGCGGCGTCGAGGATGTTCACCGCCTGGAGCAGCGCCCACACCGTGCTCGGCCAGTCGCCGATGGGGTGCGCGCCCGGCGCCAGGGTGTAACGGGCGTACTGCAGACCGGAGTTGCGGACGTTCAGGTTCGGGTAGCCCGGGTTGTCGTCGGTGTACACCCGCTCCCGCAGATGGAAGGCGAGGCTGCGGCCGACCGCCTCCGGCAGCCGCGGGTCCTTGCCGCGCCGCCAGGCGAGGGCGAGCAGCGAGGTGATGCCGAGCGAGGTGTCGCCGATGTCGTCCACGCAGTCGGGGTGTTCGAGGTTGCCCTCGGGCGTGATCCGCTTCAGGGCCTGCTCGACGACGTCGGCGAGGACCGCGTCGTACGCCTCGGGGCTGTCCGGCAGGTCGTGCAGCGGGCCGAGCTGGCGGGGGAGGTACACGGAAATCAGTCCTTCGTGCCTGAGACGGACTTGGCGCGTAGTGCGAGGGTCAGTGTGTGCGGTCCGTGCCCGCCGAGGTAGACACGGTTCCCGGTCGTCGCGTCGGTGCCGCCGACCACGGTGTGGTCCTGCCCCGGGTCGTAGCGCAGTACGTCGCTCCGGTCCGGCCCGGCGAGCGGCTCGCCCGTCTCGACGGCGGCCTCGACCCGGATCTCGTCGTCGCCGACGCGGTAGGTCAACGGCTCGGTCGTCAGGCACCAGATTCCGTCGCCGAGCGGCAGGGCGCCCTGGGGCTCGCCGCCCGGCCGGAAGGTGAGTTCGAGGGCCCAGGGCACCGGTGGGCCGCTGATGTCGATCCGCAGGTCGGCCCCGTCGTCCCGCAGGTCGACGTCGACTCGGGTCGTGTGGGAGACCTCGTCCTGAGGGCGGTCGGGGAAGGCCATCGCCGCGGAGAAGCGGCCCTCGTCCACCATGCGGTAGGCGCCGTCGTCGCGCCTGTGGTCCTTCGGGAGCGGCTGGTAGTAGGCGGTGGTGAGGGTTTGGGTGAGCCGGTACCGGTTGTCGGCGAGCTGTTCCATGTCGGCGGCACGGAACGGGCCCAGGTCGAAGAACACCCGCGAGAGGCGGACCGCGTCGAGGACGGCGGCACCGGCGAACAGGCGCAGGAAGGTGGGGTTGCAGGCGAGGCCCGAGCGGATGCGCCGGTGCTCGGGCACGTCGGAGCCGCCGTACACCACGGTGTGCGACGTGGCCGAGACATGTGCGGCGAGGCGTGCGGTGGGGAGGTACCGGTCGCGCGGGAGCTTCTGAGCGTCCGGGGCCGGCAGGGCGCGGCACAGATCCGGGGTGAGGAGGGTCTGGGCGAGCAGGTCGGGGTCGTCGATGCCGTCGGCGGCCGCCAGGCGGGCCGCGCGGGCGAAGTCGCCCCGGCCGGTGCGGATCGCGAGCAGCCGGTAGTGCGGCAGGTAGGGCCACAGCGCGAACGTGAGCTTCTGGTCCTGGCGGCGCGAGTGGACGGTCTCCACCGTGCCGTCCGGCCTGATCAGGTCCAGGGTCGTGGCGAGATTGCGTTCGACGGCGTCCCGCAGGTCGGTACGCCCGAGCACCTCGGCCAGCAACAGCAGCGCCGGGTTGGTCACGATGGACGCGTAGACAGCGCTGCGTTCCGAGTACAGGCCGTCCGTGTCGATGTCGACGCCCTCGGAGAGCCACTCCTCGACGCGGGCGAGGAGTCGGTCGTCGGGGAACGACCGGTGCAGACGGGCGAGCGCCGCGCTCAGCTCCCAGCGGTGGTTCGGGGTGTGCACCCCGCCCCTCAGGAGACTGTCCGCGGCGGCGCCGGCGATCTCGGCGAGGGCCACCGTGACGTCGTGCAGTTCCGGCCCCGCGCCGACGGCGAGGACGTGGGCGTCGCACACGTCGTTGACGGTGAAGGCGGAGTCCGGCGGTGACTGCACGTTGTCGCCGCCGGCGAAGAGGCCGGTGCCGGTCTGCACGGCCCGCAGGGCGCGCAGCTGGGTCATCGCGGCGGCGACGGCCCGCTCGCTGCCGTGCAGTTCCGAGTCCGGGGAACGGTACGCGGCGATGAGCGTCTTCACCCGCCGCGCCAGACCACGGTGCGGCACACCAACGGGAATCTCGTCGGGGTCGGCCGCGAGCGGGACGGCCGTCCGGTCGGCGGCACGGGCCACCGACCGGACGAACTCGTGGTCGAGCGGGAAGAGCAAGATCAGTCCTTCAGGCCGGCGTTGATGTCGGCGCCCATGACGTAACGCTGGAAGACCAGGAAGATGACGATCAGCGGGATCATCGAGATGACCGACGCGCCCAGCAGGACCGACCAGTTGATGTTCTGTGCGCCGACGATGCTCTGGATGCCGATCTGCACGGTGAACTTGTTGGGGTCGTTGAGCATCAGCAGCGGCCAGATGTAGTCGTTCCACCGCCACTGGAAGGACAGGATGGCGAGGGTCAGCATGATGGGCCGGGAGAGCGGCACCATGATCCGCAGGAAGATCGACAGCTCCCTGGCGCCGTCGATGCGTGCGGCCTCGACGAGTTCGTCGGGCACCGTCAGGAAGAACTGGCGGAACATGAAGCATCCGGTCGCGGTGAGCACGGCCGGGAGGATGATGCCGGCGAAGGAGTTGTAGAGGCCGAGGTTGCGGACCACCAGGAACTCGGGGGCGAGCATGACCTCGCCCGGCAGCATCGTGGTGGCCAGGATGCAGATGAAGAACGCCTTGAGCCACTTGTTGTCGTACTTGGCCAGCGCGTAGCCGGTGCAGCAGCTGATTCCCACCGTGAGGATCGTCGTGATGACGCACACGATGGCCGTGTTGATGAAGTACTGGGAGAAGTTGGCGCTGTCCCACGCCGCCTTGAACCCCGTCAGGGTGGGGTTGTGCGGAACCAGCGTCAGCGGATACGAGAACAGGTCGCTGGACGGCTTGAAGGAGCTGAGGATGAACCACAGCACCGGAAACCCGTACAGGCACGCCATGATCCACAGCAGTGTCGTCGCGGACACCGCCTGCCTGAGTCCACCGGTGGCCGTCTTGCGGGGCCGCCTCTTGGAGACGGATCGGCGCGGAGCGGCGTCGGCCGGGCGCGGGATGTCTGTGGTTGTCATCGGTTCTCCACCCGCCGGTTGACGATCAGCTGGATGACCGCGACGGCCATCAGGATGAGCATGAGCACGAACGACGCGGCGCTCGCGTAGCCGATCTGTCCCCGCTTGAAGCCGGTCTCGTAGATGTACTGGACGAGCAGGTTGTTCGACGATCCGGGCCCGCCGTTGTTGAGGGCGACGAACACCGGGTACTCCTTCATCGCGTTGATCGTGTTGAGCAGGATGACGATGAACGAGGTGGGCGCGATGCTCGGCAGGGTGATGCTGAAGAACTGGCGCCAGGGGCCGGCGCCGTCGAGCGAGGCGGCCTCGTAGTACGACACGGGGACGTTCTTGATCGCCGCGATGAACAGCAGCATCGTGAAACCCGTCCAGGCCCAGGATGCCGCCATCACCACCACGAGCAACGAGAGGTCCGCGTTCGACTGCCACGGAACGGCGTCCGCGCCGAACTTCTCGATGACGTAGTTGACCAGACCGAAGTTCTCACCGAACATCCACCGCCACAGAACACCCACGACGATGGGCGACAGCAGCCACGGAATGAAGAAGATGACGCGGGCGACCGACCCGCCCTTCGCGTGCTTGCTCACCACCAGGTTGGCGGCGATCAGCGAGACCACGAAGTTCAGCGGGACGAACAGCACGGCGTACAGCAGCGTCCGGGTCAGCGCGTCGTAGAAGGTGGAGTCCCCGAACAGGTTGTGGTAGTTGTCCAGCCCGATGAACTGGAACGCCCCCACACCTGTGTAGTTCGTGAACGAGTAGACGAGCCCGATCACCGCCGGCCAGACGAAGAACAGCGCGAAGAGCACGACGTTGGCCGAGATGAGGACGAGCGGCGCAAGGGTGTACTTGCTGCGTCTCCTGGGCGAGCTCGGCGGGCTCGCGGTCACGGCCGAGGCGCGTTTTGTCATCTTCCTGACTCCGTGCTGGTGGTTTGGATTGCTGCGGGCTCCGGTCATGAGCCCGGCATCACGCGGGCGTCCGGGGACGGGCGGCGGCGTCTCGGCGCCGCCCGTCCCCCGGGCCCGCGATCAGCCGCCGACCTGCTGGTTGTAGCCGTCCACGATGTTCTGCAGGGCCTTGTCGGCCGACTGCTGGCCGTTGATCGCCTTGCCGAGTTCCGTCTTGGTCGGGTCCTCGGTGAGGCTCTTGCCCTTCAGCACCCAGTTCGTCTGCGCGCCGTTGAAGTAGCCGGAGATCGGGGCGTACAGCGGGATCGACTCGTTGTAGAGCTTGAACGCCGCCTGCGCCGCCTCGGACTTGAAGGGGTACTTCGGGTTCAGACCGCTCTCGACCGGCAGGAAACCGGACGCCTCGCACAGCGCCTGGTAGTGGGCCGGCTCGTACAGCCAGGACAGGAACTTCTTCGCGGCGGCGGACGCGTCGGCGTTGTTGTTGAAGCCCACGACGTTGCCGCCGCTGTTCACGTCACTGGCCTGCACCGGCTGGGCCGGAGTCGGGACGCTCGCCCACTCGAACTTCTTGATGCTGTCCGCGAAGGCGGGCACCTGCCACACACCGGACCAGTAGGCGACGACGTCACCGCTCTGGAACATGGCGGACGGGTCGGCGCCGCTGGTCCACACCGACTTCGGCATGGTCTTGTCGTCGTTCCATCCGACGAAGGTGTTCACGGCCTTCTTGGTCGCCTCGTCCACCGAGAACTTGCCGGAGTCGTCCGCGTGGACGTACTGCCCGCCCATCTCGTACACCATGGCGCGCAGTCGCGACGGCGACTGGTCGAAGGTCAGGGAGTACTTGGCCTTGGTCTTCTCGCGGACCTTGTTCGCCGCTGCGATGAAGTCGGTCCAGGTCCAGGTCTTGTCGGGCGAGGTCGGGAAGGAGACGCCGGCCTTCTCGAACAGGCTCTTGTTGATGTACAGGCCGGACGCGGTGACGTCCGAGGGGATGGCCAGCACCTTCCCGGACGAGTCCTTCGCCAGGAAGTTGGGGTTGATCTTGTTGCTCTTGTTGTTGGCGATGGAGGCGAGGTCGATCAGCTTGCTCGACCAGATCGGGTCCAGCGCCGGCACGGCCGCGACGTCGGGCAGGGAGTTGGCCTGCGCGGCGTTGTGCAGCTTCGTCGTGTAGCCGTCGTAGGGGATGTTGACGAGCTTGACCTTGACGCCGGTTTCCTTCTGGTACGCCGCCACCGACTTCTTCCAGCCCGCGTCCTGGCCCGGAACCGTGGAGATCCAGAACGTCAGCGACTTGGACGTTCCACCGGAGCCGGAGTCCCCGCCACAGGCGGTGAGCGTCAGAGCGCCTGCCGTGAGAGCGGCAGCGAGGGAGACCAGGCGGCGCATGCCGCCGCGGCCGGGACGGCTGGAGCGCCGCACACCTACAGTGGTCATCTTCGATCCCTTTTTTTCGTCGTAGGGGACGGAGCACAGCGCCGACCGAGGCGGCACGGGTGCATTTTGCAGGAAGGTTTGCTTTCCGAGGGCGCGGCCTCGCCCGGCCGCGTCATCCTGACGGGCGAGGGTCCCCGGCCGTCTGGCCGCCACCGCACGATCACGCCCTGGCGCGGTTGCCGTACGTCGAGTACGGGCGGGACGCTCGCTCAAGTCGACGTCCCGGCCGACTTAGAAAGCGCTTGTCCGGACATTGGCAGACCGAGTCCGAAACCGTCAATCCTTCGTCCGCGCCACCTGGGTCACGGTTTGGACTCCTCGGGCGACCGCGAGGCGGGCGGCGCCCACGACCGTGCCGAGATCACCGACCTGACTGCTGATCACCTCGGTGGGCCAGCTCAGCCGCTCCAGCTCGGCCCGCACACCGGCCAGGAGCTGCGGGTACGCGCCCGTGCTGCCGCCCAGCACGAGCAGTCCCGGATCGAGTACGGCGGTCACCGCGGCGGCCAGCCGGCCCACGTCCACGGCGTGCCGGTCGACGATCGCGCGGGCCGTGGCGTCACCCTGCCCTGCGAGGGCGAAGAGCCGCTCGGCGGTGCGGGGGCAGGGGCCGTCGGAATCCGGCCAGGCCGCTGCGGCCCGGCGCAGCAGGGAGCGGGCGCCGATGTACTCCTCCAGGGCCTCGTGGCGGGGCTCCAGGGTGTCGTCCCAGGGGTAGGGCAGCCGGGCGACCTCTCCGGCGGCGCCGTTGGCCCCGGCCAGCACCTGTCCTCCTACGACGATGCCGAGACCGATACCGACGCCGATCCGCAGGTAGCCGAAGGTGTGGCGGCCGCGGGCCGCGCCCTCGTGGAGTTCGGCGAGCGCGGCGCAGTTGACGTTGTTCTCGAGGTGGACGGGCACCCCGGGCGGCAGTGCGACGGTCACCGCGTCGAAGACGGGGCCGGCCTTGGCCGTGGCGGGGCGCATCCGCTGCGGGGCGGTGACGTCGCCGACGGCCACGACGATGGTGCGCAGCGGGGCGTCGGCGGGCAGCGCGGACAGGGCCTCGCGCACCACGTCGGCGGCCTCGGCCCGGGGGCCGGTGGCCTCGGCGAGCAGGGTGCCGTCCAGGGCGCATGCGCGAACCCTGGTGACGGCGGGCCCGAGGTCGACGGCGAGGACGGCACCCGAGGCCGGGCCCAGGCGGTATACGGCGGCGCTGCGGCCAGTGGCGCCGGAGGAGGTGCCGGAATGGGCGGCGAGCTGGACACTCTCCAGTTCGGCGACGGCGGCGGAGACCGTCGGCTTGGACAGCCGCGCGAGGCTGGCGAGCTGCGGCCGAGTCGCGGTGCCGGCCTGGGCCAGCACGGTGAATACGGCGTTTGCGCTTTCGGTCAGACGGGGGGCTCTAGCCACGTCGTGTTCCACAGTTCCCCCAGGTCAAGGGCCGTCCTCCCGGGCCGATCGGTTCGGTGGGAGGCAGCGGTGGGTTGCCCTGGCGGCACGCGTCGGGCCCCCCGGCCGAATGCCGGGGAAGCCGAGTGCGTGACGCCTATTGACACGCACTGTACTTCGTTAGTTAACTTCCTAACGAACGTCACGGTACTCGCCTGCCGTGGTCCGTCAGAGGCCCGTCCCGGGGCTTCCCTAGTTCTCCAACTACCTTGCCTCCAGGCACGGTTCGCCCACCGTCGCAGCACACAGCGCATCGACGAAAGAGGTTCCGTGCAGGACACCGCACCCCTGGTGGTCGGCATCGACGTGGGCGGCACCAAGACGCAGCTCCGCGCGTTCGCGGGCGATACTCTCGTGGCCGACCACGTCCGTTCCAGCAGTGGCTGGCGGCCGCACGACCCCGTGACCGCCGCCGGCTGGCTGGCCTCGCTCGCCGCCGACGCGCTTCCCGCGGGCGCCCGCCCGACCGCCCTCGCCGTCGGCGGGCACGCCTGCGAGACCCCGCGCCAGTGCGCGCAGATCCGCACCGCTCTCCAACTGCACTTCGACGCGCCCGCGCTGGTCGTGGGCGACGCCGAACTGCTGGTCCCGGCAGCGGGGCTGGACAAGGGGGTCGGCCTGGTCGCCGGTACCGGTTCCGTCGCGGTGGGCCGCTTCGCCGACGGCACCGCGGTCCAGGTAGGCGGCTGGGGCGCGCTGCTCGGCGACGAGGGCGGGGCCGCCGGTCTCGTCCGCGAGGCCGTACGTGCCGTATGGGCGGCGCACGACCGCGGCGAGGAGCCCGACGCGCTGGCGCTGGGTCTGCTCGCCGGCTTCGACGTCCCCGAGGTACCCGCGCTCGGCGCCGCGCTGGAGCATGTCACGGCCGCCTCCGCCGAGTGGGGCAGGCACGCCCCGGCCGTCTTCGCCGCCGCCGAGGCCGGCTCCCCCCTGGCCCGCACCGTGATCGCGGAGGCGGGCCGTGCCCTGGCCGCGCTCGTCGAGCGTCTCGCCGCGCGCGGGGTGGTCGTCGACGACGTGGTCGTGGCGGGCAGTACCGTCCTCGCCCAACCCTCGCTCTACGACGCCTTCGTGACGGCGCTGGCAGCCGCTGTGCCCTCGGCCCGGCCGACGCCCCTGCGCGCGCCGCCGGTCGACGGGGCCGTGGCGATGGCCCGTTCACTTGCGTGACATGTCCTGGTCGCCGAGTCTCCTCCACTCCGACATGACTCGCCCGTAGATCTTCGCTCGTACTCCAGAAAGCGCATTCGACGCACGCGTCGTCCGGCGCATCATGAGTCGCATCCGCACCAGCTCCCCGGCCGCACGGCCGCAGAACTCAAGAGAGGCCCACCCATGCCGTCTTCCGCCGGGCAGCACTCCCCCGCGCCGGTCACCGAACGAGCCATGCGACGAAGGGGGTTCCTCAAGACATCCCTGGGCGCCTCGGCCGGCGTCCTGGCCGCGCCGACCCTCGTCAGCTGGCTGGCCGCCGCCGACGCGAAGGCCGCCACCGCGACCCTCGCGTTCGTCGACGACTACAAGACCAACCTCTCGGCGAACCGCTCGCCCGAGACCAACGCGGTCGTGCGGGCCCTGGGCGGCTTCGCACAGGTGTGGAAGACCGGCGACGCCTGGAACACCGGCACGCCGCTGCGGCCCGACATCCTGCGCGCCAACGTGCGCTTCTGCATCGACGTCACGACCCGCCGCACCCCGGCCGAGTCGAAGCTGGCGTTCCTCTACGACCGCCAGCACCAGAGCTACTCGACGATAGCCGGGCTCGGCCCGCTCACCGGCCTGTACAAGGCGGGCGCCAAGGCGGTCACGTCGATCACCGGCGCGCCCGACGGCACTCCCCCCACCACCATCGACGACGCCGTGCCCGCCGACGCTCCCGCCGGCTCCGCGCTCGGCGCGGGCTCGCACGACTCGGCGCTCGGCAAGGTGGCCGAACTGGTCGACACCGTGCGCGGCAACTGGGCATCGGGCAACCCGTCCAAGTACACCTATCTGTATCCCCGCCCGTGGCGCATGAACGAGGACAGCCAGGTCGTCGACACCGGGCAGAAGGACGCGCTCGGCTACCCGGTGTACGACTCGAAGGTGGTCGTCGCGCCCCAGCTGCTGCGCCAGCGCAGCACGTCCCCGGCGGACGACGGCGGCTTCCCCAGCGGTCACACCAACGCCTTCCACCTGGCCTCGCTGGCCTACGCCTACGCCGTCCCCGAGCGGTTCCAGGAGCTGGTCACCCGGGCACTGGAGCTCAGCCACACCCGGATCCTGGCCGGCATGCACTCCCCGGTCGACGTCCTCGGCGGCCGCATCATGGCGACCGCGCTGACCGCCGCCACGCTGGCCGACCCCGCGAACGCCGACCTCAAGGCCGCCGCCCGCGCCCAGGCACTGGCGTACTTCACCCAGCAGACCGGCACCACGCCCGACACCCTGTTCGCCTACGCCCACTCGGACCCTTCCGACCCCTACGCGGACCGCGAGGCCAACGAGCGCGCTGTCACGCCCCGGCTGACCTACGTGCTCAAGCGGGAGGGCCGCAGCAAGCCGTTCACCGTGCCGAAAGGCGCGGAGGTCCTCCTGGAGACGCGGCAGCCGTACCTGAGCGCCGAACAGCGCCGTGAGGTGCTGCGGACCACCGCGCTGCCCTCCGGGTACGTCCTCCTCGACGGCTTCGAGCAGTGGGGCCGCCTGAACCTCTTCGCGGCGGCAGACGCCTACGCCTCCTTCGACTCCGACGTCTCCGTCACGCTCGACGCGAAGTCCGGCGGCTTCAACGCGGCCGACAGCTGGCGCAACGACATCGACGGCTGCGGCGGCCTGACCAAGCGGGGCAGCGGCACGCTCACGCTGACCGGCCACAACACGTACACCGGCGGAACAGTGCTCAAGGACGGTGGCCTGGTCGCCGGTTCGGCCCACGCGCTCGGGCACGGCGACGTGCGCGTGCAGGGCGGAAAGCTGACGCTGGGCCACAAGTCCCTGCAGATCCACGGCTCCTACAGCCAGGAGGCCGGCACGCTGGAGCTCACCCTGCGCTCCGGTCAGGAGCCGGTTCTGGAGGTGACGCGGCGTGCGGCGCTGGGCGCGGGCAGCGTGTTGTCGCTGCAGCTCGATGCGCACAGGCCGCCGAAGGCCGGGCAGACGGTCCGGGTCCTGTCCTCCCAGGGACTGCGCGGACGGTTCGACCGCATCGAACTGAACTCCGGCAGCCTGCGGGCCGTACCCGTCTACACGGCGGAAGGTCTGTCGGTACGACTCCTGAAGCGGTGACGCCCGCGGGGCGGGAGCCGGTGCGAGAGTGGCCCTCATGAGGTGGCTCCGCATCGCTCCCGCCACCGCCCGGCCGGTGTCACCGCGGGGCGGATGATGGCGAGCGAGCAGCAGACGGTCCTGGACACGGCCCCCGGGACCAGGACACGCGACGAGGAACAGCGGCCCCGACCGACGCGACGGTGGCCGGTGGCGCTCCTCGTCGTCGTGCTGCTCGCCCAGATGGCCGCCGCCATGGTGACGACCGCCGTGCAGCAGACCCCGACCATCGACGAACCCGTCTACGTGGCCACGGCCGCCGGGTACCTGCACGGTCAGGGCATCCGCTACAACCCCGAGCACCCGCCGCTCGGCAAACTCGTCATCGCCGCCGGGGTGGCGATCGCCGACCCGCACGTCGACACGTCGTACCGCGGCCCCCAGATCGGGCTCGGTCCGCATCTGCTCTACGAGTCGGGCAACGACCCCTGGCGGCTGATGTTCTGGGGCCGGCTCCCGGTGATCGTGCTGACGCTGCTGTTCGGGCTGGTCGTGTTCGCCTTCGCCCGCGAGCTCGCGGGACGTGCGGCGGGCCTCGCCGCACTCGCCCTGTACGCCTTCTCCCCCGACGTGATCGCCCACGGCTCGCTGGCCACGCTCGACGTGCCGACGGCCGGCTTCCTGCTCACCTCGGTGTGGCTGTCGTGGCGGGCCCGCGTACGGCCACGGCCGTATCTGGCGCTCGCCGGTCTGGCCCTCGGGGCGGCCCTGGCGACGAAGATGAGCGCGCTGCCGGCGGTGCCTGTACTGCTGGGGCTGGCCGCCGTCTCGGTGTGGAGCGCGTGCCGGGGCGCCGAAACGCGCCGGAGGCTGCTGCGGGCGCTCGCGGGGGCGGCCGTCGTGGCGGTGACCGCGACCGCCGTCGTGTGGGCCTCGTACCTGGTGGTGGATCCGCGGCTGCGGTGGACGTCCCAGGATCCGGTGCCGGTGGTGCACGGACTGCGGGGGATCCTCGTCGACCTGCTGCCGTTCCCGCAGGCCTACGCGGACGGGATGCGTCTGCAGTTCCACTTCGAGAACTACCCGTGGGAGGGCTTCCTGTTCGGGCGGATGTACACCGGACACCTCTGGTACTACCTGCCCGCCGCACTGCTGGTGAAGACCCCGCTGGGCCTGCTCGCACTGTGGGCCGTCGGTGCCGTGGTGCTGGTCGCGGTACGGCGACTGCGGCCCGCCGCCCCGTATCTGCTCGTGCCCGCGGGCGTGCTGCTGGCCTCGGCGATGACGGGGTCACGGGACTTCGGGACCCGGTACGCGCTCTTCCTGCCCATGTTCCTGACAGTGGCAGCCGGCTGTGTCCTCGCGGTGCGCCGACGCTGGGCGACGGTCGTGACCGGGGCGCTGGTGCTGTTCGTCGCGGTCAGTTCACTGCTGGCCTTTCCCTACTATCTGCCGTACTCCAACGAGGCGTTCGGCGGTCCGTCCCGCACCCATCTGCGGCTGCACGACTCCAACGTCGACTGGGGCCAGGACCTCGGCCGGCTCGCCGACCGGCTGCGCGAACGCTACCCGGACGAGCGGATCTGGCTCGTCTACAAGGGCAGCGGGGTGCCGTCCGCCTACGGCATCGAGGCGTCCGATCCCCGCACGGCGCCAGTGGACGAGGTGCGCGGACTGCTGGTGGTCTCGGACTCCTCGGTTGCCAAAGCGAAGGGCAGGCTGGCCGAGCTGATCGACAGCAGCCGTCCGGTCGACGAGGTCGGCCACTCGATCACGATCTACCGCCGATGACCACCCCGTCCCAGGCGGCGCGCGCGTGTTCAGCGGGTCGCGTGCTGGAACGCCTCGGCGCTCACGTGCGGCATCGCCCTGCTCGCCACCCGGTAGCGGCCGTTGGGCACCTGGTCGGACCTGGTGATGTGCACGGCGAGCGGACCCGCCCACTCGTATCCGTGCCGCTCGCCGTGCCGGGCAAGGGTGTCCGTGAGCTCCTGCCCCACGTCGCTGTCCCGGCGGGCGAGTTCGTCGTAGGCGAAGTCCGCGAGTTCCACGTCGTACGCGTTCGGGACCACCACCCGGCTCTCACTGCACACGACCACGTTGCTGTCGCACTCGCGCCGCAGCGCGTCGAGGAGTTCGACGGGCTCCCGGCCGAGGATCCGCGCCCACAGCGCCTCCCACCCGTGCTCCATTGCCTGTTCCAGCGTGCTCAGCGCGCTCATTCCCTCTCACCTGCCGATAGATCCGGTTTCGTGTACGGCGTCACTTCCGGGCGAAGTCGTCGGGCCCCACCCGCCCCTCCTCGAACGCAGTGCGCCGGCCGCACCGGTCCGCTTCATGGACGGTCATACGGGACTGCTCCTCGGGTGTCGTCGAAGGACGTGCGCAGGTGCGGGTGCCCGTCAGACGGGCGGCTATCCGTCCGTTCCGCCGGGTGCCGGACGCTTTCCCGCAAGCGCTGGTCGCCCAGGGGTGTGGGCTATGTTGACTTCCTGTGGGAGACAAAGGAGGCGCTTCGGTGCCATCGCCGCAGCAGGCACGCGCACAGGCGTCCGCGATCACCTCGGGCAGGACCGCACCGGAAACGGAGGCCGCCCCCGCCTCCCAGCTCAGGACGCTCTTCGACCGGCCCCGGCTCTCCCCGGGGCAGCGGCGCATCGCGCAGTACCTGATCGAGCACATCACCGAAGCGGCGTTCCTCTCCATCACCGATCTCGCGGAACGCGTCGGCGTGAGCCAGCCCTCGGTGACCCGGTTCGCCGCGGCCGTGGGCTTCAGCGGCTACCCCGCCCTGCGGGAGAAACTGCAGGCCATCGCGCTCAACACGCTCGCCGGGGGCCCGGTGGCGGACGAGGAGTCACGGGGCAACGAACTCCAGGCCGCGGTCGACGCGGAGATCGAGAACCTGGAGAACCTGCGCCGCGACTTCGCCGACCCCGACCAGATGATCGACCTCGGCCGCAAGCTCTCCGAGTCGACCCCGCTGACCATCCTGGGCCTGCGCATCTCCGTGTCGCTGGCCGAGTACTTCGCCTACGCCGCACGCCGTATCCATCCCGACGTACGGCTGGTCACCCGCGGTGGCAGCGTCGCCTACGACGCCCTCCTGCAGTCCCGCGAGGCGGGCGGCACCTGGGTGCTCGCGTTCTCGATGCCGCGGCACGCCCAGGAGACCCTCACCGCCCTGCGGGTGGCCCGTAGCGCCGGCCTGAAGGTCGCCCTCGTCACGGACCTGGCGCTCGGGCACGTGGCCGACGAGGCGGACGTCCTGTTCACCACCGGCACGGGCTCCCGCCTGGTCTTCGACTCCTACGCGGCACCCGGTGTGATCGCCGCCGCCCTGCTCCAGGCCATGACCGACGCCGATCCCGAGCGCACCCAGGCGCGGCTCGAGGAGTACGAGCAGATCTCCGACCTGCACCAGTTCTTCCTCAGGGACTGACTGCGGCCGACAGGCGTCACAACGGGATCATCCGCAACAAGTCGAGCGTGAATGTTTTCATACTCCTTGCAAAGCGGACGGCATATATAAATACTGCTCACGGATCACCCCGGACCGCTCCGGGCCGATTCCGCACCCCCGTCCCCATCCTCACCCCGCACCGCCCGAGAAAGCCGACGGTCCGCCCATGCGCACGCTGCACCATCCGCCGCGCAGGCCCCGCCGTTCCGCCTTCCAGGGCTCCAGTACGGACATCCCGAGCCGTCGTCACCTACCCGCGTCGGCGCCCGGGGTGTTCGGTAGGGCCTCGCCTGCACGCGAGCCCATGGCGGCCCCGGTCATCCCCTAGACCGGGGCCGCCCAATCCGTCGGACCACCCACACGACGCCGCACACCCGGAAGCGATGACCATGACCCTGACGACCACGCGGACCACCACCCGCCTCGGCCCGGACTGGCCCTGCCAGGTCAAGGCCCCCGGCAGCTACGACTGGGAGCGCTCGGCCGCCAAGTGGCTGCGCGAACTGGTGCCCGCGCGGTACGCGAGCTACCCGGCGCTGATGCGGCACCCGGTGCTGCTCGCCCGGCACGCGCAGATCCAGGTCCAGCACGAGATCCGGGTCGCCCGCACCGCGCTCCAGACCTCCCGGGCCGATCTGCCCGGGCTCGGTCTGCCGGAGTCGGTCATCGAACACACCATCAAGCTGTACGCGGCGGAACTCCTTCAGCTCCAGCACATCGCCCGCAGCGTCCGCGAGGTGACCCAGGCCCTGGTCGAGCACCACCACGGCCGCTGACCGCCGCGCAGGCATGATCCCGGCCCCACGTGGGACCCATGGTGAGCATGAGTACCACCGAAGTACGGCGTGGTGACCCGGTCACCACGGTTCTCACGTGGGAGGTGCGTCCCGGCCACGAGCGCGAGTTCGAGCGCTGGACGCGCGGGATCACCCGCTGCGCACGACGCTTCCCCGGCAACGAGGGGGTGTCCTGGCTGCGCCCCGAGGGCGGGCACCGCTTCCACGCGGTGCTGCGCTGGTCCGACGCGCACCGGCTCACCGCCTGGCTGGAGTCGGCGGAGCGGGCGGCCTGGCACGCACGGATCGAGGACATCGCCGCGGAGCTCGGCAGCGAACGGCAGTCGACCACGGGGCTGGAGACCTGGTTCAGCCTGCCCGGCACCACCGTGCGTCCCCCGGTCCGCTGGAAGATGGTCCTCACCACGTTCCTCGGCGCCTTTCCGTGCACCCTGTTGATCCAGTGGCTGGCGGCACCCCGCACGGCGGCCTGGCCCCTGCCCCTGCGGGCCGCGGTGTTCCCGGTGGTGCTGCTGCCGGTGCTGACATATCTGGTGATGCCCCTGCTGAGCCGGCTGCTGCGAAGGTGGCTGTACCCACCGCCCGACCACTGAGTCCGTGGCGAACCCGAGGGGCGGCCGGTGCCGCCAACCGGGGGTGTCACCTGTGTGTGGGATATGTGTCCACAAGAGCGCGATCGCCGTATGCCGTATGTGCGATGCTCAACGCGTGACGAGCGAGCCCGCCGGCCCTTCGCACGCCGGTACCACGCCCGACATGGCCGCGCTGGCCAAGGTCGTGGCCAGACAGCGTGCCGAAATGGACCGGCTGCGGGACCAGACCGCCACCTCGGCGGTACTCGAGCAGGCCAAGGGTGTCCTCATGGCGCTCACCGGGTGCACTCCGGACGCCGCGGGCGAGGAGATGATCCAGCGCGCCAAGGCCGCCAACCGCACGTTGCTGGAGGAGTGCTGGATCACCCTGGGCACCCTGGTACCTGCGCTGCCCGACGCCACCCCGGACCCCGGCCACGACCCAGGTCTTCCCTGCGCCACCCTGTCCGCGGTCCCCGGCCCCGCCGGTCCGCAGTCCGCCCGGCCGGTCACCGGCGTCCCCGCCGACCGGGACACCCCGGACGTCGACGACGGCTTCGCCGCACTCGGCCGCCTGGGCAAGTCCCTCGTGCACGTCGTCACGCCCCACGACCTGGCCGGCTGCCTCCTGGCGGAGCTGGCGGTGGACGTCGACGCCGACGCACTCCTGATCTTCCGAGCCATGCCCGTGGGCGGACTCGAGCTGATCAGTCACGCGGGAGTCGACGACACCCTGGCCACCCAATGGGCGCGGGTGCCTCCGCTGAGCGGCATCACCCCGATCGAGGCGCTCCGGGCCCGCGAGCCCCGCTGGCTGGAGGACTTCGCGACGGACCGGGAGACATTCCTGCTCATCGGTGACCCTCCCGAGCGCTGGCTGTCCCGCGCCTGGCTTCCGGTGCCGACGGGCGACCGGGCCGAGGTCTGCATCGGGGTCCTGCGCACCCGCAGCGGACCGTTCTCGCCGCAGGCCCGGCAGCTCCTGCGGGCCGTCACCCGGCTGTGTGCCGGCTGGCTGCGCTCCCTCGGCGCCCGTCCGGAGCACAGCGCCCGTGCCGCGGCCGCCGACGCCCAACCCGTCTTCGACTCGCTGCCGGGCTCGACGATGCTGCTGACGCCGCTGCGCGGAGCGTCGGGGGAGGTCGAGGACTACCGGATCGACGCCGCCACCAAGGAAGCGGTCGACGTCGTCGGGCGCACCGGCAGACAGCTGCTCGGCCGACGGATCCTGGAGTGCTTCCCGAGCATGGCGGACGAGGCGGTCTGGCACGGCTGCCTGCACACGCTGACCACGGGAGAACCGTTCGAGGGCGAGCCGTTCGCCTACCAGGAGGTCGTGGACGGCACCGCCGAACTGTCCACGTACGCGATTCACTCGGCGCGGCTGGGCGGCGCCCTGGTCCTCACCTGGGTCCGGCAGGGCTCCTCCGACCGGCAGGAGCAGCGCCTGGCGGACGTGCAGCGGCTGGGCAACCTCGGCTGGGCGAACTGGAACCTGGTCACCGACGAGGGCAGCTGGTCCTCCCAGGCGTTCCTCGTGCTGAACCGGGATCCCGCGCTGGGGCCGGTCCGCCTCGCCGACCTGCCAACCCTCGCGCTGCCCGAGGACGCCCCGATGCTGGCCCGTGCCGTGCACGAACTCGTGCGTGCTGGGCGCCAGTTCGACATCCCGTTCCGGATCCGGTCCGGGGCCGAGGTCCGGCACCTGAGGATGGTCGCCGAGGTGGTGCCGGACACCGACAACAGGCCCGTCGAGGTGCACGGCTTCGTCCAGGACCTCACCGCGCAGCGCAGCGCCGAACTCGCCCTCGTCGAGAGCGAGCAGGCGATCGTGACCCAGCACGGCGTGCTGCGCGCCGAGCGGACCCTGGCCGCCCGGCTCCAGCACGCGCTGCTGCCCCTGCCCACCCGGCCGGTCGACCTCGCCGGGCTGCGGGTCGAAGTGGCGTATCTGCCGGCCCAGTCGGGGATCCACGTCGGCGGCGACTGGTTCAGCGCCATCGAACTGCCCGACGGCGACGCCCTGTTCGTGGTCGGCGACGTCGCCGGGCACGGCATCGACGCCGTGGCCACGATGGCCCAACTGCGCTTCACCGCCAAGGGCATGGTGATCACCGGCTCGTCGCTGACGGGGGCGCTGGCCCGCCTGAACACCCTGCTGCTGCACTCACGCGACTCCCACGGCACCGCCACCATGGTGCTGGCCCGCTACGACCTCGCCGCGCGCTGCCTGGTGTGGGCCCAGGCCGGTCATCCACCACCGCTCCTGGTGCGCGGCGGCGAGGCGCACTATCTCGACCGCCCGGTCGGCATGCTGCTGGGGGCGTGCTCCGATCCGGGCTTCGAGGAGGCACGCTGCGTCCTGGAACCGGGCGACCGCGTCCTGCTCTACACGGACGGTCTGGTCGAGCGGCCCTCGGAGGGCATCGACCCCGGCCTGGACCGGCTCGCCGCAGCCGTCACGACCCATCGCACGGACGAGCCCGGTTCCCTGGTCCCGCTGCTGACCTCGGTTCTGGCGGACGACCGGCGGGACGACGTCTGCGTCCTGGACATCCGGGTGCCGGCCGTGCCGGACTGAGGCCGCCGGAACCCGGCCCGTGCTTCCCGCGGGCTCAGTCCGCCGGATGACCGGGCGAGATCGAGGTCGCGTCGGAGAGCCGCAGCAGCGGTGCGCCGTCGGTGTCGGCGCGCTCGCCCCACGCCTCCGGCTCCAGGACGAACCCGACGTGGTCACCGCCGTCGGCGCGCAGGACGACCGTGCCGACGAACCAGGCCGCCGCATCCTCCAGTACGACGGCCCCGCCGGCCTCCTCCCGCCAGCGGACCCGGGCGAACTTGTCCGTCCGGTCTCCCGTCTCCCCGCCGAACAGCTCGGCGAGGCCGTGCTGTTCACGGGTGAGCAGATGGACGGCGAGGCGGTCGGCGGCGCGGGCCACCCGGTAGGTGTGGTTGGCCTTCGACAGCCACACCACGTAGCGCACGGGCCGGATCGAGCACTGGGAGGCGAATCCGACCAGACAGCCCGCCCGGTCGCCGTCCACGGCCACGGTGACGACGCACATGTCGGGGTCGAGCCGGTCGATGAAGGCGTCCATGGCCGCCATCCTCCTCGATCAGCCACCGCCCGTACGGGACTCCAGGTCGCGTCGTGTGTCGTCCCCGTACACGCCGTCCTCGTCGCCGCGGATGCCGTACCAGAGCTGGAAGCGGGCCACGGCGGCGGTCAGGGTGGCGTCGTAGGTGCCGGCGGTGGATCCGTGGGTGTAGACGTCGGGGATGCGCAGCAGGCGCTCCTGGAGGTCGGTCACCTCGGGGCCGCTGTCTCCCGCACGGAGGGTTCCGGGGCCGTCGGGGTCGGTGGCACCGGACACGGTCGGAGTCGGGGTGGGGGTCGCGGAGGCGGGGGCGGTGGCGGACGGCTGGGGAGCGGCCTCGGCGGTGCCCTCCGCGCGCCCGGCGACCAGGAGCGCGGCGCCGAATCCGATCACCGCGGCAGCGGTCACGGCCGTCGCGATCGCCGTGCGGCGCAGTCCCGGCACCCGCCCCCGGGAGATGTCGCGTGGGCCGGCGCGGCCGCGGTCCCTGACGGGCGGCAACTCCTCGGTCGCGTCCTCGGTTGTCGGCGGCGGGCCGGGCAGCGCGATGGACTCGTAGCCGACGGCACCTCGCGGCGGCAGGTCCTTGAGCAGTTCCGCGAGCGCGTCGGTACGGCGCGGGCGCAGCACCACGATGGGTTCGATGGGTTGCCGACCCGGCGGCACCTCTCGGTCGGACGGTGTGGGCATCCTGGTCTCCTTCCGTCCCGCGCGCAGGGGTCTGCGCGACTCCCCGGGGAGAGATACGGGGCCGCAGGGCCGGAGGTTCAGCTCCTTCGGGGCCTCCCGGAGGCGAGGAATCCGTGCAGTGAGGTCGTCATCGCGGTGACGAAGGCGTCCCTTGCCTGGTCGTCGAGGGCGTCCAGGGACAGGTACGGGTTCAGGTCCTCCAGCTCGACCAGCAGGAGTTCGCCGCCCGGGGCCCGGCAGGCGTCCACGCGCTGGATGCCGTGGCCGAGCGCGTTCCAGTCGATGAAGCGACGGGCGAACTCCAGGTCTTTCGGGGTGGGTTCGTACGGCTCCAGATCCCAGCGCCGGTCGGTGTCCGGGGCGTACAGGGCGTACTGGAAGCCGTGGTCGACGAAGTAGAAGGACACCTCGTAGGCGAACTCCACGCACGGCTGGACGAGGACGTGCCCGTCGATGTGGTCGCGCACCTCGTGTCCGGCCACGACGCGCAGGCCCATGGAGTCGGCGCCGCGCCTGGGCTTGACGACATACCGGTCGCTCTTCGGCAGGCGGTGCAGGTCCTCGGCGCTGTCGACCGTGGGGATGACGGGGTGGCCCGCGGCCGTGAGGTCGAGCAGATACTGCTTGCCGGCCATGTCGGCCTTGCCGGAGAGCGGGTTGTAGACGCGCGTGCCGTCGCGGAGCGCGCGCTCGCGGAACGCGTCGTACGCCTCCTGGTGGCCGAGGACGGGCCCGCTGTTGCGGACGACCACGGCCTCGAAGCGATCCGCGAGCGCGGCGGCGTCGCGGGGATGGCAGAGGGCGAGGTCGAACTCCTCCCTGAGGCGCGAGGTGAGGAAGATGTCCTCGTCGCAGTAGCGGCGCCCCCGGGCCGGGTAGGCCAGGTCGGTCACGTACAGGAGGGCGGGGCGGCGCGGCATGCGGGGCTCCTCGGCGGGCGGGGCGCCGATCGTATGCGGCGGGACTCCGACAGGACAACATGAAGAACAGCACTCAGTTCCCTCATGGTGCTGCACCCAGTGCCATTCGCTCGGTGCAGGTGCTACGTTCGCGACCATGAGCACCGCCAAACCCCCCATGCGGGACGCCCTGGTCGCGGCCGCCTTCCAGCTGTTCCTGGAACGGGGGTACGAGCAGACCACCGTCGACGACATCGTCGCGCTCGCGGGAGTGGGACGCCGCTCGTTCTTCCGCTACTTCCCCTCCAAGGACGACGTGGTCTTCCCCGACCACGAGCGCTGCCTGACCGACATGACGGCCTTCCTCGCCGCGAGCGACCCCGGGTGCGACCCGATCGAACGGGTCTGCGAGGCGGTGCGGCTGGTCCTGCGGATGTACACCGAGAACCCGACCTTCTCCGTGCAGCGCTACCGCCTCACCAAGCAGGTGCCCGGCCTGCGCGCGTACGAGCTGTCCGTGGTGTGGCGCTACGAGCGCTCCTTCGCCGAGTACCTGCGCGGGCGGCTGAAGGATCTGCACGACGGGACGCTCCGGGCCGACGTGATCGCCGCCGCCGTGGCCGCGGCGCACAACAACGCACTGCGCTCCTGGCTGCGCTCGGACGGCCAGGGTGACGCCGAACGGACCGTGGAGCACGCGCTCGGCTATGTGCAGGAGACCTTCGGGGCGCCTGCCGCCCCGTCCGCCGACGAACGCTCCGAGGACGTGGTGGTGATCGTCTCCCGGCGCGGCGCCCCGCTGTGGCGGGTCGTCCAGGAGATCGAGTCCACGCTCGACGGCGACTGAACCGCACGAGCCCTCCCGAGGATGGGGTACCCAGTACCTTTACTCCCGGCACTGAGTGCCATACGCTGACGGCGTGCACGGTGGCACAGGGAGCCGCGCACATCCGTGCCCGGTGATCCGCGCACGGGGGATTCCGGCCGAGCGCAGGGAGTTGACCAGCGTGTACCACCACTCAGAAGGCATTGCTCGTCCGGCAGTCGGCTCCGCGACGGACCTGCTCGATCCCGTCGCCCCGGCGACCAACGCGATCGTCTTCCAGCGCTGCGGCTGGTGCGGTACGGCGATGTACCACCGCCTGCTGTGTCCGGTCTGCCAGGGCGGCGACCTGCGCACGGAGCGCAGCGAGGGCGTGGGCACGGTCCGCCACTCCACGGTGGTGAACCGCAACACCCCCGGCGCCCGCAACGTCTCGCTGATCGAGCTGGCCGAGGGCTTCGTCGTCCGGGGCCGGGTCATGGGTCCGCCCGCCGCGATCCACAGCGGTGACCGGGTGCGGATGTCCACGGCCAAGGACCCGGTCCGCGCCGAGCCGGTCTTCCAACTGCTCGACGAGCCCTACCGCGCCTGGCACTGACGGCCCGTCACATCGGGGCGACAGCCGGGGAGTTCGCTCACCAGGCCCCGGGGATCAGATCGCGCACCCTGACCGGCTGTCCCGTCCCGAAGCACCGGTTGGCGGCGAGCCCCACGCCGAGCGCCAGGGCGCCGTCCCGTTCGGTGGCCGTCGGATGGGCCACCGCACCGATGTCCGTACCCGCTGGAGCCGCTGCCGGGTCCACGGGCCCGAAAAGTGCGTCGAGCATGCGCGGGTCTCCCCCACCGTGCGCCTCGTGGGCGGTGACGAGCGGGATGTCGACCGGGGGCCGCCACAGGGGCCGCAGAGTGAGACGTGCCCCGCCCGCGTGGTCGGCCGCGGTGTCCCCGTGCAGGGCGCCGGTCGCGGAGGTGATCCTGGTCAGGGGCGCCTGCCAGCGGCTCTCCTCCACCTCCAGTTCCAGGCGGCCCGCACTGCCGTTGAACATCACCCGGTAGCCCTCCCACGGGGAGTAGGCGGTGAGGTGGTACGTCATCGTCGCGCCCCGGGTGTGGCGGACGAGGAGCGCCATGTCGTCCTCGATGGTGACGGGCCCGTCGAAGACATTGCGGTCACGGAGGTAGCCGTCGTCCTGCTCGGCGTCCAGGTACAGGGCACGCAGGGTGTCGTCGGCCGCGAGGTCGAGGGCGAAGGGGTCGTCGGCGGCCGGACCGGCGCCGTGGGCCCGGGTGTAGTCGCGGCGCAGGCCGTGGCGTTCGCCCGCCTCACGGCCGTAGAAACCGAGCCGTCCGTAGCCGAAGACGTCCTGCGGCTCGTCGGCGAGCCACCAGTTGACCAGGTCGAAGTGATGGCTCGACTTGTGGACCATCAGGCCGCCGCTCATCTGCTTCTCGCGGTGCCATCGGCGGAAGTAGTCGGCGCCGTGCCGGGTGTCGAGGAGCCATTCGAAGTGGACGGAGAGGATCTCGCCGACCGCGCCGCCGGCGAGCAGGGCGCGGACCTTCTCGTGCACGGGGTTGAAGCGGTAGTTGAAGGCGACGGTGAGGGAGTTGCCGGTCTCCCGGACCGTGTCCAGAATGCGGGCGCAGCGGTCCGCGTCGACGGTCATCGGCTTCTCGGTGACGACCCGGCAGCCGGCCTTCAGAGCCGGGACGATGTACCGGTCGTGTGCGGCGTCGACCGTGGTGACGACGACTTCATCGATGTCCTGCGTGGCGAGCAGGTCGGCGAAGCGCTCCGGCTCCCACTGGCCGGCGGTGGGTTCGCCGGCCTCGGCGAGCAGCCGGTTGTGGAAGGCCATACGGGTGGGGCTGGGGTCGCACAGGGCGGCCACGCGGTGCCCGGGGCGGGCGGCGAGGGCCCGGGTGAACAGCTGGGCGCGGTGTCCTGTGCCGACGACGGCCGCGCGGAGGTGGGGAGTTCGGCTCATGGTTCGGCTCATGGAAAACGCCTCCCCCGCCCGTTGATCCGCCAGTCCCCGCGCATGGCTCTGGCTTGATCACATCGTTCGGGCGCGACCGGCCCCCGCGCACAGACAACCCACAGACACCCCTCCCTCGTCCTAGGTGACGCGAGAGACGCCCGGGACCGACGGGACGTCTGCGCACGGGGTTTTGAGGAGAGGACCATTGATCCGTGCCCGGCGAATATGTGTGACCGCCGTGGCGGTGCTGGCGGCCCTGGCGGGCTCGCCCGGACTGGCACAAGCTGAACAGCCGCCCCACGCGGGACTGTTGAGCTCGACGGACGACAACGGGCTTCCGCCGGGGTGGCGGATCGACGGGGCGGGCGGGGCGCGTGAGCTGGTCTGGCGTGCTCCGAAGTCCGTGCCCATGGGGGACGCGCGCGTCGAGTTCCGTACGGGGGAACGGCTGCTCGGGGTACCGAAGCCGGCGAAGGACGGCCGGACCTTCCGGCTCGCCCTCGACGCGGCAGGGCCCGCTCGGCTGACGGACCTGCAGGTGACGGCCGCGGGGCGCAGGTTGGACGCGGCGGCCGACGACAAGCAGCGGAAGTCCGCCGCTCGCGGGGCGCGTGTCCCCGCCCTGGCACCGGCGAACGGCGTCGATCCGGGCAGGCCGGGCCCCTACCGCACGGTCACCGGGGAGTACGACCTCGCCCCGGTGCGCCTGCCGGGGTTCGCCACCCCGGTCGAGATGCGCGCCGAGGTGGTGGCGCCGAAGGGCGCCGCCGGCAGCCGGCCGCTCGCGCTGTTCCTGCACGGCCGCCACTACACCTGCTACAGGCCGGGCTCCGAGAACGACGTGACCGGCGACTGGCCCTGCGCGTCCGGCTACCAGCCGATCCCGAGCTACCTGGGCTATCTGCGCGATCAGCAACTGCTGGCCTCCCAGGGCTATGTGACGGTGTCGATCTCGGCGAACGGCATCAACGCCCAGGACTGGGAGCCCGAGGACGCCGGCGCGCAGGCGCGCTCCTCGCTGGTGCGGCAGCACCTCGCCCGCTGGGCCGACTGGGCCGCCCACCCCTCCACCGCCCCGGCCGTCGTACGCGGGGCGCCGAAGGCGGACCTCTCCAAGGTCCTGCTCGTCGGCCACTCACGCGGCGGCGAGGGCGTCAACCGGGCGGCGATGGACAGCCTGTACCCGCCTCCGGCCGCCGAGGACGGTTATCGGGGCCCGGTGCGCTGGAAGGTGCGCGGGACCGTACTCGTCGGACCGACGATCTTCGGCCAGAATCCGGTCGCCGACGTGCCGTCCGTGACCCTGCTGCCGGGCTGCGACGGCGATGTGTCCGACCTCCAGGGTGAGGACTTCGTCGACGGGACACGCGGGATCGGCGGGGGCACCGCGCTGCACAGCGCGGTCTACGTGGTCGGCGCCAACCACAACTACTTCAACAGCGAGTGGACCCCGGGCGAGGCGCAGGCGCCGGCCGAGGACGACTTCTACCAGGAGCCGGAGCAGAAGGACCCGGTGTGCACGCCGGGTGCCGCGACCCGGTTGACCGCCGCCCAGCAGCACAAGGCGGGCTCCACCTACATCGCCGCGGCGGCCCGGCTCTTCCTCGCCGGGGACGACCGGGTGCGTCCGCTTCTCGACGGTTCCGGCAGGCGGGCCCCGTCCGCCGACCCGGCCCGGGTGCTGACCCACGCGGTGGGTGGTCGCCGCAGCGGCGGCTTCCTGCCGGACGCGGGGGCCAGGGTGACCGGTGCCCGGGTGTGTTCGGCGATCGACCCGGACCCGGCCGTGGCCTGTCTGGACCCGGGGACCCCCGGATCGTCACCGCACTTCGCGTGGTGGGAGACGGAGAAGGAGACCGGCCGCAGCGCGGTGGCCCTGAAGTGGTCCGCGCCGGGTACGGCGGCACGCGTCACTCCGCCGAAGCCACTCTCGCTGCGCGGCTCGGAGAAGCTCGCCCTGCGGGTCTTCGTACCGCCGAACACGACCGGCACGAAGTTCGACGTGTCCCTGACCGACTCCGCCGACCGCCGGGTGACGCTGGGCCGGGCCGAGGTGGCGGGCCTGCCGGGCTCCGATCGCACCGCGTCCTACTGGGCGCAGGAGCTGCGTGTCCCGCTGACCGCGGCGATCCGGGCCGGGCTCGATCTGCGGCACGTCAAATCCCTTGAGCTGACGCCCCGTTCCCCGTCGGGACAGGCCTGGCTGATGGACGCCTGGGGCTGGGCGCCGGGGAGTCCCGCGGTGAAGGCGACGGCACTGCCCCGGGTCGACGTGGGCCGCACGATCGTCAAGGAGGGCGACTCGGGCACCCGCACCTACCGGATCCCGGTCAAGATCTCCGGGCACGGCAGCGGCCAGGTCCGCGTGTACGTCATCGAGCCGGACAGCGGCCGGGCCACGAGCAGCCTGGTGACGGTACGGCCCGGCAGCCACGCCATCGACGTGCCGGTCGAGGTGAAGGGCGACACCGCCTACAGCGAGGACCTGGACCACGACATCGCCGTCAAGGCCGTCCACAACGCCGTGGTCGGCAAGGTCCGCGGCGGAGTCACCGTCGAGAACGACGATCCGGAACCGGTGATCACCGTGACGCCGGTCGCGGACCGGGTGACCGAGGGAGAGTCGCTGAGCTGGCGGCTGACCCTCGACAAGCCCGCGTCCGTGGTCATCACGCAGCCCGTACTGGTGGTCCCGGTGACCGAGGGCACCGAGTTGTCCACCAAGGACGTGGACCCGCGGTGGCTGGCGGACGCGTCCGGTGACGTGCCCGACCCCGAGCGGCCGCTGTCCTCCGCGAACCTGTGGATCTGGCTGGACATCCCGGCCGGCAGCACCGGCATCGACTTCGTCGTGCCGACCGTCCGGGACCAGGTGGCCGAGCCGACCGAGTCGACGCGCCTCGTGCTGACCGACTACTACGCCGAGCCGCTGCCCGGCAGGCCTGCGCTCACGGGGACGGTGCTCGACCGGCCGTGACGCCCGGTGTCGTACGTCCGGCGGTGGACGCCGTCCCGTACGACGGTTCCTGATCACCTCTTGAGCGGGGCCCGGTCCGACCGGGCCCCGCTCCTCACAGCGTCACGCGGATCCCGACCGTTCCGTCCAGCCCCCGGCGCAGCCTGCTGCCGAAGAGCGAGAGCCGGCCGAGGATGCCGTACTTCCGGGCCAGGAGCTGCCGATAGCCCGCGGTGGTGGCCGCGTCGCAGATCTCCGCGGTGGCCGGGATCTGGTCACCGGTCGGGTTGCCCCGTACGTCGCAGGGGCCGACGAGGACGTCCGCGCGGGCCCGGATCCGCTTCACCTTCCAGGCGTCGGCGGCCGACCACACGCCGAGCGCGTCCCCGTCGCGGACCACCCAGACGGGGGTGGCGACCGTGGTGCCGTTCTTGCGGTAGCTGGTGAGCAGCAGGTACTTGCCTGCGCCGAGCCGGTCCAGCGGGGTGTCTTCCATGGTGGGAATTCTAGGCCGCCCTGTTCGAGCGGCGGAGGTCGGTGCGTGATGCCGGTCGCGGCAGGGTCGGCCGGCCAACGCAGGCCCTCGGAGGGCAGGTTGGGACAGCCTCGGCACGGAACTCAGGCACCGGATCACCGGATGTCGTGAACGCGCCGGGCCCGGGCCACGTATGCAAGGTGGGCCATCGACGACCGGAGGCCCTGCGGTGCACACCGCTTGTTCGGGTTCGGGAGCCATGCATGAGGCACGCACGACGACGGGTCGTCCGGCGAGTGGCACGGCTGGCGGCCGTCGGCGGACTCCTCCTGGGAGGGACGATGGTCACGCGAGCCGTCGCGAGTGAGACTCCCGCCACCACCGCCCCGCCGCGCACCTACGCCATGGAGGCGGGGCAGACGGGTGCGGATATCGTGGCGCGGCTCGGCACCTCCCGTACGGCCGGCACCTGGATCGGCGCCGACGGCAAGCCCGTGGTGGCGGTCACCGACGAGAACGCAGCCGCCGAGGTGCGCAGCGCGGGGGCCGTGGCGAAAGTCGTCGGGCACAGCATGAACGAACTCAAGTCGGCGGCCAGGACGCTGCGTTCGGCGCCCCGGGTCGCCGGGACCGCCTGGTCCATGGACTACCGGACCAACCAGGTGGTGGTGCAGGGCGACAGCACCGTCTCCGCGTCCGACTGGGCCGCGATGACGAAGGTCGCGGGCGGCATCGGCACCTTCGTGAAGACGGAACGCACCGAGGGCACCTTCACGCCCCGGCTGAACGGGGCGCAGCCGATCCTGTCGACCGGCGGGCGCTGTTCAGCGGGCTTCAACGTGACGAACGGTCAGAGCGACTTCATCCTCACCGCCGGGCACTGCGGCCCCACCGGTTCCGTCTGGTTCGCGGACACCGGGGGCACCAACCAGCTGGGCAAGACGGTCACGCAGAACTTCCCGGGCAACGACTTCTCCCTGGTGCAGTACGCCGACGGGAACGCGGGTGACGGCGCGGGCGTCGTGTTCATCGGCAACGGCAAGGGCGTGCAGATCACCGGCGCGGGCGATCCGTCCATCGGCCAGCGGGTGTTCCGCAGCGGCAGCACGAGCGGGCTGCGCGACGGCCAGGTGACCTCGCTCAACGCGACGGTGAACTACCCGGAGGGCACGGTCACCGGCCTCATCGAGACGAACGTGTGCGCCGAACCCGGGGACAGCGGCGGCCCGATGTTCTCCGAGGGGATCGCGCTCGGCATCACCTCGGGCGGCAGCGGTGACTGCAAGCAGGGCGGTACGACGTTCTTCGAGCCGGTGTCGACGGCGTTGACGGCGCTGAACGTGAAGTTGATCGTGTCGAACCCGCCCGCGGGAGGCTCGCCCTCCCCCGCGCCCTCGGCCACGTCCGGGCAGGGTTCGGTCGCTCCCGGTGCCGCCTCTCCCGGCTCGTCGGCGGCGGTCGAGGGGGCGCCGGGCACGCCGTTGCTGACCCGGCTCACGGACACCCGGAACATCGGGCCCGGTCTGCTGGTCGTGGGCGGAAGCCTGGTCGCGCTGGTGGCGACGCGGTACATCCGCTCGGAACAGGACCGCAGGGCGTATCAGCGGTACTACTCGGCGACCTGGGGCTGAGCCCCGGGGTGATCACCCCAGGCTGAGCAGAACCGTGGCGAGGCCCGCCACGAGAAGTCCGGCCGTCTGTTTACCGCTGAGCCTCTCGTGCAGCAGAGCCAGTCCCAGGATCACGGGAAGGGCCGGGTACAGCGAGGCGAGCACGACAGCGACCGCCAGCAACTGCAGCCTGGCGGCGAGCAGATACAGGATGAGTGCGAGGGCGGCGCCCGCTCCGACCAGCAGCGCCTGAAGGGCCCGCACGGGCGGCAGGCGCAGGCGCCGGGGGTGCCGTGCCGCCACGGGCAGCAGCACGAGTACGGCGGCCACCCGCCCCGCGGCCACCGGCCACAGCCCGCTGGAGGCACCGGCCTGGGCGAGCGCGATGTACTGGAGCGCCACGCCCGCGCTGGCCAGCAGCCCGTCGGGCACGCCCTCGCCGCCGTCCGCGCCGCCGCCGCAGACCATCCACAGCGCGGGGGCCGCGAGGGCGATCCCCAGCCAGGCCAAGGCGGTCGGGCGGTCGCCGAGTGCCACTCCGCACACCACGGACAGGGTGACCCCGGTGACGGCGCTGACGGGTACGACCACGCTCATCGCGCCGTGGCTGAGGCCGCGGTTGAGGAAGTGCATGGCGGCGCCGCTTCCGATGCCGGAGAGCGCGCCCCACAGGAGGTCGAGGGGCCGTAGGACGTCGGCGGGAAGGAGCAGCGCCGCTGTGACGGCGAGCAGCAGCCCGCCCACCTGGCCGAGGAAGGTGACGGCGGCGAAGTGGGCGCGCCGGGACAGCAGACCGCCGGCGAAGTCGACGATGCCGTAGCAGACCGCCGAGGCCAGTGCGAGGAGAGGACCCATCCCCTGGGGGGTGCCCAGGGAAGGCGGGGTGAGTCCCGCCGAACGGGACGGTCAGGCCGCCTGGGCCGGCCCGGCTACGGAGCGGCGAGGGCCCACTCGAGGACGAGACGCTGGTACTCCTCGCGCTGCTCGCCGCTCAGTGTCCCGCCCGCCCTGCGCCACAGGGCCCGGATCTCCTCGTTGACCTCGTCGGCCGATCGATCGGTAACGGGTTCAACAGTGGTGCACATGGTGTGAAGCATACGGTTCGGAAAGTGAAGGCGCCGTGAGTTATCACGGAAGAAAAGGGCATATCGGACCGTGTTACTGATCACGTCGATCTGTCAAGGGGCGGAGCCCTGTTCACACCTCGACCGCACCCAGGACCAGCACCTGGATCGCCAGTACGGCCGCCCCACGGGCCCAGTCATGGAAGTCGGACACCTTCGTCTCCAGGTCGATCGGGGCGGCCAGCGGGTGCCGGTGGGCGCGGATCGTGTCCTCGACGGTCCGGCCGGCCACGTCCATGAGTCCGACGCCCTCACCTGCGAGGAGGATCTTCTGCGGCATGGCGAAGTTGGCGATCTGCGCGACCAGGACGCCGAGGGCGCGCCCCGCCTCCTCGATGACACGGGCGGGCATGGACTCGCCGGCCGCGGCCAGGGCGAGGATCTCCTCGTAGGTGTGGTCGCGGCCGGTGGCGGCCATCACCTGGTAGCGGATGCTGGGGATGGCGAGGAGGGACACGGCGCTGCCGCGGGCGCCGTCGGGGGTGAGCGGTCCGTCGGGGTCGATGATCCAGTGCCGTCCGAAGCCGCGGTCCTCCTCGGCGTAGGGGACGCGGCGCCCGCCCAGGACGAGGCCGTAGCCGATGCCCGCGCCGATGGTGAGGACGACGAAGCGGTCGAGCCCGCGCCCGGCGCCGAACCAGGTCTCGGCCTCGACGAGCGCGGAGACGTCGTTCTCGACGACCACCGGCAACCCGGTGCGTTCCTCTACGAGTTCGCCCAAGGGGACGTCCCGCCAGTGCAGGAACGGGGACTCGCCGACCACGGCCCGCTCCTGGACCAGGCCGCCGACCCCGATGCCGATGCCGGCGAGTCGCGGATGCGTGCGGGCCAGTTCGGCCGTCATCTCCGCGAGCAGGTCGGCGACCCGAGCGGGGTCGCGGTCGGCGAGGGGCCGGTCGAGGCGGGCGACGATCTCGCTCCTGAGCGTGGTGACGACGCCGTAGACCATGTCCTCGGTGATCTTGAAGCCGATGAAGGACCGGGATTCGGCGACGACGTCGAGCGGCTGCGAGGGGCGCCCCTGGCGCACCTCGGCAGGGGTGCCCGCCTCGGGGACCTCGATCAGCAGGCCCGACTCGATGAGCGGCTTGGTCAGCCGGGTGAGGCTGCCCGCCGAGAGGTCGAGGCGGCGGGCGAGTTCGGTGCGCGACAGGGGGCCATGGACGAGCACCTCGATCGCCACCGAGCGTTCGCCGGTGCTCAGGGGTAGCCAGCTGGCGGCAACTGCGGTCATGAAGCTCAGACTCCCACACGATTTCTTTTCATCGCGAAAGCAACATCGTCATGTTAGGGCCGCGATCTCGGCCTGAAAAGATATCCGCACACCCCTTGACGCATGGATTCTTTCGCCACAAAAGTAAGTGGTCGAGGATGAGCCGCCGCAGACGAGGGAGTCTCCCGATGACTATCGCCTCCAGCAGTCCCCCGTCGCGCCTGCCGACAGGCAGCGCGGAGGGGGTACGGACCCCATCGAAGGCCGATCGGAGGGGCGGCGGTCACAGCCGGGGGGACGGGCGGCTCGCCGCGGTGTTCATCGCACCGGCCCTGGTGGGATTCGTGGTCTTCCTGCTCTGGCCGACGCTGCGGGGCATCTACCTGAGCTTCACCCGCTTCAACCTGCTGACCCCGGCGGAGTGGGTGGGACTCGCCAACTACGACCGGATGATCCACGACCCGATCTTCTGGGACTCGTTGAAGGTCACCGTCGAGTACGTGGTCATCAACATCGGTGTCCAGACGGTGTCGGCGCTCGCCATCGCCGTCCTGCTGCAGCGTCTGACCCAGTCCGCGGTGCTGCGCGGGATCGTGCTCACCCCGTATCTGATGTCGAACGTCGTCGCGGGTCTGGTCTGGCTGTGGATCCTCGACAACCAGCTCGGCATCGGCAACGAGATCATCGCCGGGCTCGGCTTCGACCGGATCCCCTTCCTCGCCGACGAGACCTGGGCGATCCCGACGATCGCGCTGATCAACGTGTGGCGGCACGTCGGCTACACCGCGCTGCTGCTGTTCGCGGGGCTCATGGCCATCCCGGGCGACATGTACGAGGCGGCGAAGGTGGACGGCGCGAGCGAGTGGCGGATGTTCTGGCGGATCACCATGCCCCTGCTGCGGCCGGTCCTGGCGGTCGTGCTGATCATGACGGTGATCGGTTCGTTCCAGGTGTTCGACACCGTCGCCGTGACGACCGCGGGCGGGCCGGCGAACGCCACCAACGTGCTCCAGTTCTACATCTACCAATCGGCCTTCGGCCGCTTCCAGTTCGGCTACGCCTCCGCGATGTCCGTGGCGCTGCTCGTCGTGCTGAGCGCCATCACTTTCCTCCAGTACCGGCTCACCCGAGCCGGCCAGACCGACCTCGGCTGACCCGGAAGGAGTCGACATGGCTGCCGTGACCACCACGACGACCACCCGCGTACGGCCCACCGGGCGCCGTCCCCTCACTCCCGGCCGGTTCCTGGCCTGGGCGGCGCTGGGCGCGATCATGCTCGTGACCCTGCTGCCGTTCTACTGGATCCTGCGCACCGCGCTGTCCACCAACTCGGGGCTCGCCGCCCACGCCTCCGACCCGCTGCCGGTGGGCCTCACCGGCACCGGGTTCGCCCGTGCCCTGGGCCTGGAGTCCACCAAGGACGCGATCGCGCAGGGCGGCGCGGGCGGCGGACTGAAGTTCTGGCGCTACCTGCTCAATTCGGTGATCGTCTCGACGCTCGTGACCGCCTGCCAGATCTTCTTCTCCGCGATGGCCGCCTACGCGTTCGCCCGGCTGCGCTGGCGGGGCCGTGACCAGGTGTTCGCGCTGTTCCTGGCCGGGCTGATGGTGCCGACCATCTTCACGCTGCTGCCGAACTTCGTACTCATCAAGGAACTCGGCCTGATCGACAACCTGTTGGGCATCGCGCTGCCGACGATGTTCATGACGCCGTTCGCGGTGTTCTTCCTCAGGCAGTTCTTCATGAACGTGCCCCGCGAGGTCGAGGAGGCGGCCCTGCTGGACGGCGCCGGGAAGGTGCGGGTCTTCTTCCGGGTGCTGCTGCCGATGGCGTCCACGCCGGTCCTCACGCTGGCCGTGCTGACGTACATCACGTCCTGGAACGACTACTTCTGGCCGCTGATGGTGTCCTACAGCGACAGTTCACGCGTGCTGACCGTCGCGCTGGCCATCTTCCGGGCGCAGACCCCGCAGACCGGCGTCGACTGGTCGGGCCTCATGGCGGCGACGCTCATCGCCGCGCTGCCGATGCTGGCGCTGTTCGGGTTCTTCGCCCGCCGCATCGTGTCCACCATCAGCTTCACCGGGATCAAGTGAGGGACTCGTGATGCGACTTCGTACGCTGACCGCACTGGCCGGCGCTCTGGCCCTGTGCCTGACGGGGTGCGCGGAGAGCGGCTCCGCCGGGTCCTCCTCGAACACCGTGACGTACTGGCTGTGGGACTCCAACCAGCAGCCCGCCTACCAGGCCTGCGCCAAGGACTTCGAGAAGCAGAACCCCGGACTGCACGTGAAGATCACCCAGTTGGGCTGGGACGACTACTGGACCAAGCTCACCGCGAGTTTCATCGCCGGCACCGAGCCGGACGTGTTCACCGACCACATCCAGAAGTTCGGCCAGTTCGCCGACCTGAAGGTCCTCGAACCGCTCGACGACCTGGACGTCGACGACTCCGCCTACCAGCCCGGCCTGGCCGCCAACTGGATGGGCCAGGACGGCCATCGTTACGGAGCGCCGAAGGACTGGGACACCGTCGCCCTCTTCTACAACAAGAAGCTCACCGACGCCGCCGGCCTCACGGCCGGACAGCTGAACGACCTGTCGTGGAACCCGAAGGACGGCGGCACCTTCGAGAAGGCCGTCGCCCACCTCACCGTCGACAAGAACGGCAAGCGGGGTGACGAGCCCGGCTTCGACAAGAACAACGTCAAGGTGTACGGCCTGGCCACCAACGGCGGCGGAGACGGCGACGGCCAGACCCAGTGGAGCACCTTCGCGGCCTCCGCGGGCTGGAACTACACCGACGAGAAGCGGTGGGGCACCAAGTACCAGTACGACAGCCCGACGTTCCAGTCCGTCATCAAGTGGTACTTCGGCCTGGCGAAGAAGGGATACATGGCGCCCTTCACCGACTACAACTCCCAGTCCAACCAGGCCAACACCCAGATCGCGGCCGGCAAGGCGGCGACCGCCTTCGACGGGGCCTGGATGATCTCGACGTACGCCGGCTTCAAGGGCCTCGACATGCGTACGGCCGTCACGCCCGTGGGTCCCACCGGCAACCGCGCCACCATGATGAACGGCCTCGCCGACTCCATCACCAAGAACGCCCGCAACAAGGAAGGCGCCCGCAAGTGGGTGAAGTACCTGTCCTCGGACGAGTGCCAGAAGACGGTGGGCGATTACGGCATCGTCTTCCCGGCCACCCCTGACGGCACCGCCGCCGCCGTGGCCGCGTACAAGAAGAAGGGCATCGACGTCACGGCCTTCACCGAACCGATCGCCGACAAGAAGGACTTCACCACCTTCTCCTACCCCATCACCAACTACGCGGCGGACGTGTACGCGTTGATGCATCCGGCCATGCAGGACATCTTCGGCAACGGCAGGTCGGTGACCAGCCTCGACCGGACCAACGACCAGATCAACCTGATCCTCTCGCAGTGATCTCTCCTCCACTGAAGGGCACGAGCTTCATGACGTTCTCCCTCGGCATCGTCGGCGCCGGCCAGTTCTCCGGCCAGTTCGCCACGCTGTTCCAGGCCCACCCCGGAGTCGGCGACGTGTACGTCACCGATTTGCTGCCCGAACGGGCCGAGCAGCTCGCCTCGGCCCAGGGACTGGCCGGCACCTTCCCCACCTACGAGGCCATGCTGGAGTCGCCGGAGGTCGACGCGGTCGCGATCTTCACCCAGCGCTGGACCCACGGACCCCTGGTGCTCCAGGGCCTGAACGCCGGCAAGCACGTGTACTCCGCGGTCCCCATGGCGATCACCACGGAGGAGATCGCCGCGATCATCGACGCGGTCCGGGCGACCGGTCTGACGTACATGATGGGCGAGACCAGCCAGTACAACCCGGCGACCGTGCACGCCCGCAACCAGATCGCCGAGGGCGCCTTCGGGCGGCTCTTCTACGCCGAGGGCGACTACGTCCACGACATGGACCTCGGGTTCTACGAGGCGTACCAGTACAGCGGCGGCGAGAGCTGGAAGGAGACCGCCAGCTATCCCCCGCTGCTCTACCCCACGCACTCGGTGGGCGGGGTGCTGGGCGCCTGGCAGACGCACGCGGTGAGCGTGTCGGCGATCGGGGTCGTCGACGACCGCGGGGACGGGGTGTTCGACAAGGACGTCAGCAAGTTCGGCAACGACCTCTCCAACGCGACCGCGCTGTTCGAGGTGGCGGGCGGCGGGTCGTTCCGCACCAACGAGTTCCGGCGGGTCGGCTACCCGTCCCACATCCGGGAATCGCGCTTCCGGTTCTTCGGGACGGAGGCGAGCATGGAGCAGCTCGCCACGGTCGCCTTCTGGCAGGACAAGAAGGGCGTCAAGGACATCAGCGAGTTGCTGGAGCCCAAGCCCACCATGTCTCCTGACGACCCGTCACTCCAGCACATCGCGCCGGAACTCCGGGCCGCGTTCACCTCCGGCTCGGCGCCGGTGCACGACCGGGCGCGGCTGCCTCGGGCGTTCGACAACCTGCACAACGGCCACGAGGGCAGCCACCACTTCCTGGTGGACGACTTCGTGACCGCGGTGAACAACCGCACCCTGCCGTCGGTGAACGCATGGGTGGCGGCGCGCTACACCCTGCCGGGCATCGTCGCTCACGACTCGGCGCGGCAGGGCGGGGTCAGGCTGGAGATCCCGGACTTCGGGGACGCCCCGCAGTAGGCGGGAGGTGTGCGGGCCGGGTACCTGCTCAGGTGCCCGGCTTGCGGCCGTACACGAAGACGTCGTCGCCCTTCTTCAGGAGCGACCAGTACTTCTTGGCGTCCTTGGGGGTCATATTGGTGCAGCCGTGGGAGCCGGGCGGGTTCCACATGCTGAGGTTCACCGAGTGGAAGGCCTGGCCGCCGTCGAAGAACTGGCTGTAGGGCATGGGCACGTTGTAGATCGACGAGACGTGGTTCTTGTCGCGCCAGTAGATCTTCTTCAGGCCGGTCCGGGTCTCGTAGCCGTCACGGCCGGTACGGACCGGGACGGGGCCGTAGACGAGCCTGCTGCCGTCCTGGATCCAGCTCAGCTGGAGGGTGAGGTTCACGCAGGCGATGCGGCCCTTGTTCACCGGGCACTTGCCGTCCCTGTTGGGGTTGCTGCCGACGGCCTTCTGCTTGTTCATGAGATCCATCACGCCCCAGGTGACGGAACCCGCGTAGCCGGCGTTCGGTGTGATGCCGTGCTTGGTCTGGAAGGCCTTGATCGCCTTGCAGTCGGCGGTGGACTGCCTGCCGTCGACCGGTCGGCCGAGGAACTTCTCCACCTTCTTCTGGTACGGCCCCGCCTGCGTGGTGCAGCTCGCCGCCTGCGCGGGCGAGGCGCCCAGCACGAGTGTCAGCGGTGCGACGAGTCCGGTGAGCCCGAGTGCGACGGCACCCCGTCTGCGTATGTCCCCCATGGCCTGTCTCCTCAGTACGGTTCGGCGATCTCAGACATGTAGACCGGCGTCCGCACATCTTCGTTGTACCGCCGGGCACGCTGCGACGAAACGGTGACATTGGAGGTCACCGGCGCGATCACTTCGGCGCCGGCGCTCGGACGCCCGACGCCGTCCGCTGGGACGGCAGCCCGCGCCGTGAGCGGACGGGCGAGAGGAACACCGGCAGGAAGGCCACGGCGATCAGGGCCCCGCCCAGCCACAGCGCCGCGCGCACTCCCGCCAGTTCACCGATCAGGCCAGACAGTGCGGCGCCGATCGCGAGGGACCCGGTCAGCACGAAACGGAACGTGGCGTTCATGCGGCCGAGCAGGTCGTCCGAGGTCATGCGCTGGCGCAGGCTCACGCCCAGGACGTTGTCCATGCCGGTCTTGAACAGGGCCAGCATCCAGCCCGCGCCCGCGAGCCACAGCCAGGGGCCGCGGTCGATCAGCGGCACGAGCAGTCCGGCGGGTGCCAGGGCCGCCCCGGCCAGGCCGAGCGTACGGCCGTACCCCAGTCGTCCGGCGAGCGGGCGGGCGCAGCGGGCGCCCACCAACAGACCGACGCCGCCTGCCGCCCAGAAGACGCCCAACGCCGTTTCGGGCAACCGTAGTTCGCGTACGAACAGGATCGGGAGCATGGTGTTGACGCTCTGCATGCCCAGGTTGGTGAGGGCGGCGGTGAGCGCGAGGGCGCGCAGCTCCGGGTTGCCGAAGACGTGGCGCAGCCCTTCGGCGATCTGGGCCCGCAGTGGCGTGCCGCGCACGGGGGCGGGCGCGGTGTCGTCACTACGGAGGAAGGCGAGCTGGACGGCGGAGGCGAAGTAGGTGAGCGACGCGCAGAGGACGGCCGCGGGTGCGGTGAGCAGTTGCACCAGGGCGCCGCCCACACCGCGTCCGGCGATGGTGCCGGCCGCCTGGAGTCCGACCATGGCGGTGTTCGCGGGCACCAGGGCGGCACGGTCCACGAGCCGGGGCAGGGTGCTCTGCGAGCCGACGTCGAAGAACACGGTGGCGCAGCCGCCCAGGAGGACGACCGCGTACAGCTGGCCGAGGGTGAGCGTGCCGGTCCACCAGGCGAGCGGGACGGAGGCGAACAGGACCGCACGGGCCAGGTCCGCCCCGACCAGCACCGTGCGCTGCCGCATCCGGTCCACCCAGGCCCCGGCGGGCAGCCCGATGAGCAGGAACGCGAGGGTGCTGAGCGTGGCCAGGGCGCCGACCTCACCGGGGTCGGCGTCCAGGGCCACCACGGCGGTCAGGGGTACGGCGACGTATCCGGCGTTCGTTCCGAGCTGGCTGAGGGTGCTCGCGGCGAACAGGGTGCGGAAGTCGGCGGAGCGCCACGGGGACGCGGGAGGGGGGATCGGCACACGAGAACGCTGCCCGAGAGGTCCTCGAAGGACAAGTGAAAAGATCTACAGCGACCCTTAAGCGCCTCTAAGAGGATGGATCGCCGCGTGGAACCCGGTGTTGACCGCGGTGAGGCCGCCGTCGACGACCAGGGTGGTGCCGGTGATCCACGCGGCGTCGCGGGACGCGAGGAAGGCGACGGCGGCCGCGATGTCCTCGGGCTCGCCCACCCTGCCGAGCGGATACAGGCGTTCCATCGCGGCGAGATCGTCCTCCCGCCCCTCCCAGGCGGAGGTGCGGACCGTGCCCGGGACGACCATGTTCACGCGTACCCCGCGAGCGGCCGCGTGTCCGGCGAGGGTGCGGGTCAGGGACCCCAGGCCCGCCTTGGCGGCGCTGTAGGCGTGGTTGCCGAAGTCCTGGAGGGCGTTGACGGATCCTATGGTGACGATCGCGCCGCGTCCGGAGGCGACCAGGTGCGGGAGGGCGGCGCGCGAGCAGCGGTACGGTCCGCCGAGGGTGATGTCGAGGTCCCGGTCCCACTCCTCGTCCGAGTCGTCCTCGAAGAGCGGGGTCTCCGGAGTGCACCGGGCGGCGCAGTTGACGAGCACGTCGAGTGAGCCGAACGCGTCGACGGCGTGGGCGACGGCCGCCTCGACGGCCGCCCGGTCCGCCACGTCGCAGGCCAACGCCCTTGCGGACAGACCCTGTTCACGCAGACGGGCGGCCTTCTCCTCCACGACCGTCCCGTCCCGGTCGGTGAGCAGGACCGCTGCTCCCTCCTCGGCGAGGCGGCGGGCCACGGCGGCGCCGATGCCGCGGGCCGCGCCCGTGACGAGAACTCCGTGCCCCTCGAAGCGGTTCGTGTGTGTCATGCGACCGAAGGTAGTCCCTGAGCCTGGCAGACGCTGGTGGAGCGGCAGCGCGCCGACCGCTGTCACCGGCTCTCCAGGACGTGCCGGATCAGCGGTAGCCCGACACGTCCGCCGGCTTGCCCGTGTCCTGGACCTCCACCAGATAGCGCCAGGCGTCGGGGCGGCTGCCGTCGAGGTCGGTGAAGCCGTACGTCCGGGCGAGCGAACCGCTGTCGAGGGACTGTCCGTTCCAGCGGGCCACGTCCGGGTCGGCGGCCAGTGCTGTCACGGCGCGGCCCACATAGCGCGGGGTCTCCGAGATGGCGAAGTGGGGCACCTTGTCGAGGGCGTCGCGCCAGTTGTCCTCGCGTACCCCGAAGGTGTCGAGCATCATCTCCGAGCGCAGCCAGCCGGGGGTGAGCGCGACGGCGGTGGCGCCGCGCGGGCCGAGTTCGTGGCCGAGGGAGAAGGCCATGCGCAGGACGGATGTCTTGGCGAGGTCGTAGAAGAAGGAGTTGCGGTAGTTCTCGCGGTTGTAGGCGTCGGTTCCGTCGGTCATCTCGACGACCAGGCCGCCGGGGCGGCGCAGCAGCAGGGGCAGGGCGTGGTGGCTGGTGATCGCGTGGGTCTCGACCGCGAGCCTGAGCAGCCTGAGTCCTTTGTCGAGGTCGTGCTCCCACACCGGGCTGTCCCACTCGAAGAGGTGCTCGCCGCCCCAGATGTCGTTGACGAGGACGTCGAGGCGGCCCTGCTCGTCGGAGACGCGGTCGACGAGCGCGCGGACCTGTGCCGGGTCCAGATGGTCGGTGGGAACCGCGATGCCCCGGCCGCCGGCCGCGGTGACGAGGTCGGCGGTGTCCTCGATGGTCTCGGGGCGGTCGTACTCGGAGCGGCGGGCCCGGGTGCTCCGTCCGGTGACGTACACGGTGGCGCCCGCCGCCCCCAGCTCCACGGCGATCCCGCGCCCGGCTCCCCGTGTCGCCCCGGCGACCAGCGCGACCTTGCCCTGCAGCGGCTGTGACATGTCCGACCTCCCGTTGTGCCCGATGTCGCTACTCGCTTTTCGCTTTCTCGGGTCGAGCATGACGGGGAAGCCGGACAACCTCTGTCGTGTTTTCTACGGCGTCACTCACCTGCCGCGTCAGTGGCCGCGGGCGATCCACTCCTGCAGGTTCGGGGCCTCCGCGCCGATGGTCGTGGGGTCGCCGTGACCGGTGAGCACCTTCGTCTCGGGCGGCAGGGCAAGCAGGCGGTCGCGGATCGAGTCGATGATCGTCGGGAAGTGGGAATAGGAGCGGCCGGTGGCGCCGGGGCCGCCCTGGAAGAGGGTGTCGCCGGTGAAGACGGTGGCGAGGCCCGGGTCGTAGAGGCAGACGGCACCGGGTGCGTGGCCGGGGGTGTGCAGCACCCTGAGGTCGGCGCCCGCGGCCTCGATGACCTGACCGTCACGGAGGTGGGCGTCGGGGTCGCGGTCGGGGTGGGTCTGCTTCCACAGCGGCAGGTCGTCCGGGTGCAGCCAGATCGTGGCACCGGTGCGGTCCGCCAGCGCGGGTGCGGCGTCGATGTGGTCGTTGTGGGCGTGGGTGCAGACGATCGCGGTGAGCCTGCGGTCGCCCACCGCCTCGGCGATGGCGTCGGCGTCGTGGGCGGCGTCGATGACGATCACCTCGTGGTCGTCGCCGACGATCCAGACGTTGTTGTCGACGTCCCAGGTGCCGCCGTCGAGGCTGAACTGCCCCGAGGTGACGAGTCGTTCGATGCGGGCGGCCATCAGAGCACCACCACCGAACGCAGGACGTCTCCGTCGTGCATGCGCTCGAACGCCTTCTCCACCTCGTCGAGTTGGATGGTCTCGGTCACGAACGCCTCCAGGTCCAGGCGGCCTTGCAGGTGCAGGTCGATCAGCATCGGGAAGTCACGGGAGGGCAGGCAGTCGCCGTACCAGGACGACTTGAGCGAGCCACCGCGGCCAAAGACGTCCAGCAGGGGAAGCTCCAGCTTCATCTCGGGAGTCGGCACGCCGACCAGGACGACAGTGCCGGCGAGGTCGCGGGCGTAGAAGGCCTGCTTGTACGTCTCGGGGCGGCCCACCGCCTCGATGACGACGTCGGCGCCGAAGCCGCCGGTCAGTTCGCGGATCGCCTCGACGGGGTCGTTCTCGCGCGAGTTGACGGTGTGCGTGGCGCCCATGGTGCGGGCCTTGTCCAGTTTGCGGTCGTCGATGTCCACGGCGATGATCTTCGCCGCGCCCGCGAGGTTCGATCCGGCGATCGCCGCGTCGCCGACGCCACCGCAGCCGATGACGGCGACGGTGTCGCCCCGGCCGACGTTCCCGGTGTTGATCGCGGCGCCGATGCCGGCCATCACGCCGCAGCCCAGCAGCCCCGCGACGGCTGCCGAGACCGACGGGTCGACCTTGGTGCACTGTCCGGCGGCGACCAGTGTCTTCTCGGCGAACGCGCCGATGCCCAGGGCGGGCGAGAGCTCCTGGCCGGTCGAGGCGAGGGTCATCCGCTGCTTCGCGTTGTGGGTGTCGAAGCAGTACCAGGGCCGCCCGCGCAGACAGGCCCGGCAGTTCCCGCACACCGCACGCCAGTTGAGGATCACGAAGTCGCCGGGCGCGACATCGGTGACCCCCGCGCCGACGGACTCCACGACACCGGCGGCCTCGTGGCCGAGCAGGAACGGGAAGTCGTCGTTGATCCCGCCCTGTTTGTAGTGCAGGTCGGTGTGACAGACCCCGCAGGCCTGCACCTGCACGACGGCCTCTCCCGGTCCCGGGTCCGGCACCACGATCGTCTCCACCCGCACCGGCTCGTCCTTGCCGGGTGCGATCACCCCGCGTACCTCCTGCGCCATGGCCTGACCCCTTCTGTCGCCCGGTGTACGTGTCTCCGACCCTACGCGTGACTGATCAGTAACGGCACTCGGACCAGCACGGAGGGGGCCGGCCGACCGCACCTCGCGAGAGCGCCGACGTAGCCTGAAGGCTCAGCACGCCATCAGGCACGAGGGAGCACCGTGAGCACAGCCGAGACGGAGACCGACCAGCCCACCTGGCGGCTGCTCCTCGGATACGTACGGCCGCACCGGTGGACACTGCTGGCGGGCGCCGTGCTCTCGCTCCTGACCGGGGTCACCGGTCTGCTGCTGCCGCTGGTGGCACGGGAGTTGATCGACGATCTGTCCCACGACCGCACGATCACCGGCGCGCTGCTCATCATGTCGCTGCTGGTGATCACCAACGCGGCGATGGGCGCGCTGGGTTCGTATGTGCTGCGGCGCACCGCGGAGTCGGTGGTGCTGGGCGCGCGGCGCGCCCTGTCGTCGTATCTGCTGCGGCTGCGCATCACGGCCGTGGACCGCACCGAACCCGGTGATCTGATGGCCCGGATCACCTCGGACACCACCCTGCTGCGCGAGGTCACCACCGACTCGATGGTGGGCCTGGGCACCGGCGGCCTCACGCTGGTGGCGACCGTGGTGATGATGGGCCTGGTCGACCCGGTGCTGCTGGGCGTCACACTGGCGGTGATCCTGGCCGCGGGCACGGTCCTCGGGGTGATCGTGCCGCGCATCAACCGGGCGAGCCGGCAGGCGCAGGACGCGGTCGGCGTGATGGGCGCGTCGCTGGAGCGGATCCTCGGGGCGCTGCGCACGGTGAAGGCGTCCGGGGCCGAGCACCGTGAGGAGCGGACGCTGCACGCGGCGGCCGAAGAGTCGTGGCGGCAGAGTGTGCGGGCCGCCAAGTGGTCGGCGGCGGCGGGCAACACGGCGGGCCTCGCGATGCAGATCGCGTTCATCACGGTGCTCGCGGTGGGCGGGGCGCGGGTCGCGACCGGGGCGATCGACGTCGGCACGCTGGTGGCGTTCCTGCTGTACGTCTTCTATCTGATGTCGCCGATCCAGCAGGTCGTGGGGGCGATCACGCAGTACCAGACGGGTGCGGCGGCTCTCGCCCGGATCCAGGAGGCGCTGCGGCTGCCGGCCGAACCGGCGGCGCTGCCCGCACCGCTGCCCGCCGACGGGGCGGCTCCGGCGGCCGTCGCCTTCTCGGACGTCAGGTTCCGGTACGCCGACGATCTGCCGTACGTCCATCACGGGGTGACCTTCGATGTGCCCGCGCGGGGCATGACGGCGTTCGTCGGGCCGTCGGGGGCGGGCAAGACGACGGTGTTCTCGTTGATCGAGCGGTTCTATGACCCCGAGTCCGGGGCGGTGACGCTGGACGGGCGGGACCTCGCCGAGTGGGATCTGCCCCAACTCCGTTCCTCGATCGGGTATGTGGAGCAGGACGCTCCCGTGCTGTCGGGGTCGCTGCGGGAGAACCTGCTGCTGGGGAACCCAGAGGCGGACGAGGACGCGGTGGCGCGGGTGCTGAAGACGACACGTCTCGACGGGCTGGTGGCCAAGCTGCCCGGCGGGTTGGAGACGCTGGTCGGCCATCGGGGGACCAAGCTCTCGGGTGGGGAGCGGCAACGGGTGGCGATCGCGCGGGCGTTGCTGCGGCGGCCCCGGCTGCTGCTCCTTGACGAGGCCACGTCCCAGCTGGACGCGGTGAACGAGGCGGCGTTGCGGGACACGGTGGCCGATGTGGCGCGTACGACGACGGTGCTGGTCGTGGCCCATCGGTTGTCCACGGTGACGATGGCCGACCGGATCGTCGTCATGGACGCGGGGCGGGTGCGGGCGGTGGGGACGCATCAGGAGTTGGTCGCCGGGGATCCGCTGTACGCGGAGCTGGCGGCGACACAGTTCCTCGCCACCGCCGGGTGAGGTCGCGCGCTCACTCTCCCAGCCTCCGCAGGCGCTCGGCATCTCCCGTCCGCGGGCACGTCACGCAGGCCTCCGCCGGGCGGATCGCGTAGAACATGCAGCAGCCCGTGCGGGTACGGGTGGTGTACCGGCGGCCGTCCTCGTCCACCAGGCGGCGGAAGTCCGCTCCGGCCGGGTACGGGGGCACGGCGATCGGCAGCACCTCCGTGGCCGCCCGTACCGCCGCGGCCTCCTGGCCCAGCATCCGGCCCAGGTACCAGATGCCGGACACCAGATCGTCACCGACCATGCCCCACAGGGCTCGTGAGCGGCGGCGTGCGACCGGGCCGATCGCGGCCAGCAGCGGGCGCATGTGATCGGCCACGGCCATCCGCAACCGGGCCCGCAGGTCGTCCTCCCGGGGGAGCACCAGCACGCCGGGAAGCACGGCCAGCGGGTCGCCGGGCAGGCACGCGAGTTCGGAGCCCGGCGTGATGGCGTACGTCCCCGCGGCGAGGTCCAGACGCAGGTCCGCGGGGCGGATCCGAGGCACTCTCCGGTCGAGGAACCAGGCGCCCCCCATCAGTACGCCGACGGTCCAGGCGTAGTCGTGCAGTACGCGGGAGGCGGCGACGGACGGTCGCACCCGCACACCGTGACGAGCGTGGATCCGGAACGCTTCGGCCTCGACCAGGGCGTCGAGCACGTTCCGGTCACCGGTCAGCTCGGCGGCCGGCACACCCGTGCGGGCCGTCCCTCGACGCGCACGGTCAACGCCTCGCAGGTGTCGGCCAGCCGCCGGTAGACGTCGCCGAGCGCATGGGCGACCCCGTTGTCCGGCTGGGTCTTCAGGGCCAGGGACATCGGCACTCCTGCACAGAGAATCCACAGAGAAACACATAGGTAAGCCTCACCTTACCTCTAGGATGCGAGAGGGCGATCAAGGTATTCGCATGTCAAAGCCTTCGCACAGACGGTTGAAAAGTAAAGCAAGGCTAACCTAAGCTCACGGCTCGTGACTGCGACCCAACGGGGCGTACCTGCCACAGGTGTGCCCTTCCGTGCCCTCCGGCACATTCCCCTGTTCCTCGTCGGCCTCGGCGCCCTGGCGCTCTGCGCCGCGCTGAGCCTCGCGCTCGGTGCGCGCTCGGTGCCGTTGTCCACGGTGGCGGCCGCCCTGTTCGGCGACGCCCACGGGCGGGACGCGCTCGTGGTGACCGGGCTGCGCCTGCCGCGCACCGTCATCGGCCTCGCGGTCGGCGCGGCGCTCGGCGTCGCCGGTGCCGTTGCGCAGGCAATCACCCGCAATCCCCTCGCATCCCCCACGACCCTCGGCATCAACGCGGGCGCCGGATTCGCGGTGGTCGTCGCGATCTTCGCGCTGAAGCTCGACAGCCCCGTCCAGTACGTGTGGTTCGCGTTCGCCGGCGCGGCGGGTGCCGCCCTGTTCGCCCAGGCGCTGGCCCGCCGCTCCGGGGACATCGACCCCGTACGGCTCGCTCTCGGCGGCACCGTGCTCCAACTCGTCCTGCTGTCCTGGACGTCGGCGGTGATGCTGCTGAACCAGCGCACCCTGGACGAGGCCCGCTTCTGGCTGGCCGGATCGCTGGCCGGCCGGGATCTCGACGTCCTGTGGCCCGTGCTGCCGGCCCTCGTGCTGGGTCTTGTGATCGCCCTGGCCCTCTCCCCCGCCCTCAACGCCCTTGCCCTGGGGGACGATTCGGCCCAGTCGCTGGGCATGCCGGTGGGCCGGATCCGGCTGGCGGGCGGCATCGCGGTCGTCCTGCTCGCCGGTTCCGCGGTCGCCGTGGCCGGACCGGTCGCCTTCATCGGACTCGCCGCACCCCATCTCGTACGACCGCTCCTCGGCGGCGACCACCGGCTGCTGGTGCCCGGCTGTCTGATCGCGGGGCCCCTGCTGCTGCTCTCGGCGGATGTGCTGGGCCGGTTGGTGATCCGCCCCTCGGAGCTGGAGGTCGGCATCGTGACCGCGTTCCTGGGCGCGCCGCTGCTGGCGCTGCTGGCCCGGAAGGTGGCCCGATGAGCAACAGGACCCTGGTCTGCGCGGGCGTCGGTCTCGTGACCCTGTTCGCCCTGCTCACCCTCTCCCTGACGACAGGCGAGATGAGCATCCCCGCGCCCACCGCGCTGCGTGCCCTGGCCGGACTCGGAGACGCGGGGGACGTGCTGGTGGTGCAGCAGTTCCGGGCGCCCCGGTCGGTGGCCGCGGTCGTCGCCGGGGCCGGGCTGGGCGCGGCGGGCTGCGTGCTGCAACGGCTCTTCCGCAATCCGCTCGCGTCCCCCGACGTCATGGGTGTCACCGGCGGGGCCTCCCTGGGCGCGGTCGCGCTGATCGCCGCCGGTGCCTCGCAGACCCTGATCCCCCTCGGCGCGCTGGGCGGCGGTCTGCTCGCCGCGCTGCTCCTCGGCGTGTTCGCCTGGCGATCCGGACTCGCCGTGACCCGGCTGGTGCTCACCGGGCTCGCCGTCCAGGCGGGTCTGGCGGCCGCCGTGAACCTGATGATCGTGCGTTTCCCCGCCGAACTCGCCGGCTCCGCGCTCCAGTGGACCACCGGTTCGGTGTACGGCCGTACCTGGACGCAGGTGTGGGGAGCGGGTGGCGCCATGGTGCTCGCGCTGGCCGTCGCCCTCGTCCTGCACCGCAGGCTCGCGGTACTGGACCTGGGGGACGAGTCGGCGGGCGCCCTCGGTCTCCACACCTCCACCGCCCGCCTCCAACTGCTGCTCGTCGCCGTCGTGCTGGCGTCGCTGGCCGCCGCGCTCGCCGGTCCGGTGACGTTCGTGGCACTCGCCGTCCCACACATCGTGCGGTTCGTGACCGGGCCGCCGACCGCCGCGTCCCTGGCGCTCGCCTCCCTCACCGGTGCGGTGCTGCTGCTCGCCTCCGACCTGGTGGTGCAGCACCTGCTGCCGGTGGAGGGACTGCCGGTCGGCGCGGTCACCGCCACACTCGGCGCGCCCTGGCTGCTGGTGCTGATGTTCCGCCAGAGCTCGCCCGTCCAGAGGAGCCACGCATGACGGACGCAGCGCAGCGCAGGGGGATCACCGGATCGGAACCGACGGCGAGGGCCGCGGACGAGTCGCGGGTGAGCGCCGTACAGGAGCCGCGGACGACCGCCCCGGAAGGTCCGCAGGTACCCGCCGCAGAAGACCGGCAGATGCACGCCGCAGAGGAGTCACAGGTGTCCGCTCCCAACCAGCTGTCCACCCGGTCCCTGGACCTGCGCTACGGCGACCGGCTCGTCGTGGGCGGCCTCGACCTGACCCTGCCCGGCGGCGCGGTCACCGCGATCGTCGGCCCCAACGCCTGTGGGAAGTCGACCCTGTTGCGCGGGCTGAGCCGTCTGCTCGCGCCGGCCGCCGGCAGTGTCACGCTCGACGGCGCCGACATCCACCGGATGTCCGCCCGCGCGCTGGCCCTGAGGATGGGGCTGCTGCCGCAGCAGCCGGTCACGCCCGAGGCGATCACCGTCGAGGCGCTGGTACGCCTCGGCCGGTATCCGCACCAGCGACTGCTGAGCCCCTGGTCGAAGTCCGACCAGAACGCCGTCGACGAGGCCCTGGAGCGGACCGGTACCGCGGACCTGCGCGACCAGCCGGTCGACCGGCTCTCCGGAGGGCAGCGTCAACGCGCCTGGATCGCGCTGGCGTTGGCGCAGGACACCGAGCTGCTCCTGCTCGACGAGCCCACCACCTTCCTCGATCTGCGCCACCAGCTCGACGTCCTGGACCTGGTGGCGGCCCTGCACGCCGAGGCGAACCGCACCGTCGTGATGGTGCTGCACGACCTCGGACAGGCCGCCCGCTACGCGGACCACATGGTGGTCCTCCACCACGGCCGGCTGGCCGCCGCCGGCGCCCCGGCCGACATCCTCGACGCGGATCTCGTCAGATCCGTGTTCGACGTGGAGTGCCGGGTGATTCCCGACCCGGAGACCGGCACCCCGCTGGTCGTCCCCAGAAGCAGTGCGGCGCGCCGCCCGGCCGCGTCCGCCTGACCACCACGACGAACCCGACCACACGACAAGAAGGACCGACCCCCCATGCTCAAGCGCTCTCCCCTGCCCGGAATCAGCGGCATCGGCCGGCTGTTGGCCGTGCTGCTCGCCGTCCTGCTCGGTACGGCCGCCCTGGCCGCCTGCGGCAGCGAGGACTCCTCGGACGACTCGACGCCCGCCAAGGCCGCCGCGGCGTCGTCCGGTTTCCCCCGCACGCTCAAGACCGTCATGGGCGACGTGAAGATCCCGTCCCGGCCGAAGCGGGTCGTCGTCCTCGACACCGGTGAGCTGGACGACGTCACCCTGCTCGGCATCGACCCGGTCGGCGCGGTCGCCCCGCACTTCAAGACCGAGGGCGGCTTCCCGACGTATCTGAAGGGTGAACTCGGCGGCACCGCGGACGTCGGCCCGCTTCTGGAGCCCAACCTGGAGAAGATCGCCTCGCTCAGGCCCGACCTGATCCTTTCGTCCAAGGTCCGCCACGAGGCCGTCTACGACAAGCTCAGCGCCATCGCCCCGACCGTCTTCACCGAGACGACCGGCGGTGTCTGGAAGCAGAACCTGAAGGTGCACGCCGAGGCGCTCGGTCTGGAGAAGGAGGCCGCGGCCAAGGTCAAGGAGTACGAGACGCAGGCCAAGGCGCTCGGTGCGGCGATCAGGAAGAAGGACGGCGGCACCATGCCGACCGCGTCCGTGGTCCGTTTCATCGCCGGTCCGACCCGGCTGTACCAGTCCAACTCCTACAGCGGTGTCGTCCTGGACGACATCGGCCTCGAGCGGCCCAAGTCCCAGGTCTCCGACGACCCCGAGGTCACGATGAAGGACGTCAGCCCGGAGCAGATCGACCAGGCGGACGCCGACCTGATCTTCGTCACCACCGCCGACACCCCGGACAAGACCCAGCAGAAGCAGGTCACCTCCAACCCGGTGTGGAAGTCCCTGTCCGCCGTCAGGGACGGCAAGGTCTTCGAGGTCCCGGACGAGACCTGGATGTCCGGCATCGGCGTCCAGGCCGCCGAGCAGATGCTCGCCGACGTGGCCAGGGCCACCGGCGTGCAGCTCCCGAAGAAGTAGCTCCCGCCGACCGGGGCGGGGCCGCGACCACGAACGCGGCCCCCCCCCCCCCCCCCCCCCCCCCGGGGGGGGCCCCCCCCCCCCCCGCCGCGGTTACCGCGGGCCCCCGCCCCCCCTCTTTTGGCCGCCGGGGGGGCCCCGCCCCCGCGGGGGCCCCCCCCCGGGCGCGCCCCCCCCCCCGGGGGGGGGGGGCCCCCCCCCCCCCCCCCCCCCCCCCCCCGACCCCCCACCCACTAGCGGAAGTTGCCCATCGGCCATGCGTCTGTACCTGCTCGCCCTGAACCCGACCGACTCCGTCACCGAGGGCTTCCTGCCCGCGGCCGCCCGACTGGGCCTGGACGTCACCGTCCTGACCGACCGGCCCGAGGCCCACCGCCTCGTATACCCGGGGACCGAGATCCTGGAGTGCGACGTCCGGGACTTCCGGGCCGTGATCAGCCGGATCTCCACCCACCACCGTGCCGACGCCGTCTTCACCAACAGCGACCACCTCCAGACCCAGGCCGCCCTCGCCGCCGCCTACTTCGGGCTGCCCGGCAAGGACTGGCGGGCCACCCTGCGCACCAAGGACAAGGCCGAGATGCGCAGACATCTCGCCGCCTCGGACGTGGACGTCGTCCGGTCCGTCGAGATCACGGAGCCCGTGGCGCCCGACGTCCCCTACCCGTGCGTCCTCAAGCCCCGCGAGGGCGTGGCCAGCGAGGACGTCGTCCTCGTCGACGGTCCCGAGGACCTCGTCATCCGCGCCAAGGAGATCCTCGACCGGCGCCCCGGGACCGTGCTGGTCGTCGAGGAGTACCTCCCCGGCGAGCTCCACACCCTGGAGACCCTCGGCGACGGCCGGATCCGCCACGTCCTGGGCGGCTTCCACACCGAGCTGTCGCCACCGCCGTACTTCATCGAGGAACGCCTCACCTTCGTTCCCGCCCACCCCGAGTCGGTCCAGGCACAGGTGCTCGCCCAACTCGACGCCCTGGGTGTGGGGTTCGGCGCCTGTCACACCGAGTTCGTGGTGCACGCGGGGCGGGCGCGGATCATCGAGGTCAACTACCGCGCCATCGGCGACCAGTGCGACCTGCTGCTGGCCCGGCTGCTGGACGTCCCGCTGTTCGAGCACATCCTCCGCACCCACCTGGGCGAGCCGCTCCCGGCCGATCTGGATGTCCGCCGTGACGGTGCCGCCCGGCTCGAGTACCCGTGCGCCGACCGTGCCGGAACCCTCACCGAAGCTCCCGCGGCCACGGAACTCACCGTCGAGGGCGTGCATCTGACGTACCGTCCGCTCCGGCAGCCCGGCGAGCGGCACCCCCTGTACCGCACCAACCGCGACTACCTGGGAGTCCTGCGGGCCACCGGCACCGACCAGCCCACGGTGGACCGGGTCACGGCGGACTTCCTGGCCGCACAGCGCTGGGAGATCCGGCCGTGACCGCGCCCACGAGAACGGACACCGGTACGGCCGGACCGCCCGCCCGCGGGGTCACGGAATCCCATGCGGCCAGGCCGGACGTCTGCGAGGCCGAGCTCCTCACCCGTGTGCTGAGCGCCCTCCTGCGCGAGGACGTGGTCGGACTGCGCACCCGCGGCACCCTCATGCACCGCGAGGACGGCGCGTGGCTGCGGCTGGCGGGCCCCGAGGGCGACGCGCTGCTGCTGCCCGTCGCGGAGGACGGTTTCCAGTGCGAGTACGCCGCCCGGCTGCCGCTCCTGCTGCGCGAGCCGGAAGGCACGGAACTGCGGACCTGCGAGAGCGTGCTCGACGCGCTGAGTGCGCTTGCCGAGCCCGAGGACCGGGGCGGTTTCGAAGCGTTCGCCGAGGAGTGCCGTCAGACACTGGAGACGATGCGGCTGCACGCCGGGACCCGGGCGGAGACGGCCCGGCGGCTGACCGCACGGTACGGCGCCGACCCGGCCCGCTGGACGGGCCTCGCCGCCGGCCTGGCGTACGACACCCTCGCCGCCCGGATCGACCACCCCGTCTATCCGACCGCGCGCGGCCGCTCCGGACTCACACAGGAACAACTGCGCTCCTACGCCCCCGAGTTCCACCCCCGCTTCGCCCTGCGCTGGCTCGCCCTGCCACGCGAGGCCGTCGCCCTGACGGGCCCGCTCCCCAAGTGGTGGCCGACCCCCGCCGAACTCGGTCTGCCCGAGGCGCAGGACACCCATGTGACCCTGCCGGTCCACCCGTTGACCGTCGGCGCCCCACTCGAAGAGGCGCTGCGCGCCACCGGCCTGGCGGACCGCGCGCTGCTCGCCGAACGGGCGTACCTGGACGTCGTGCCGACGCTGTCCATGCGTACCGTCGCGGTCGCCTCGGATCCGGCCGTGCACCTGAAACTCCCGCTGTCCACAGCCACGTTGGGTCTGCGCAACAAACGCTCCATCAAGCCCGGCACGCTGGTCGACGGTGCGGCGGGACAGCGCCTGCTGGAGACGGCCGCTGCTCGTGAGCACCGGTTCCGGGCCATGGTCCTGCACGCCGACGAGAGCACGTACGCCCACGCGGGCCACGATCTGCTCGCCGTCCTGTGCCGTCGCTACCCGTCCGGTCTCGACGGGGCGGCGATCGTACCGCTGGCGGCGCTCCTCGCTCCGGCCCCCGACGGACGGCTGGTCGTCGACCACCTGGCCGACCGCTACTTCGGCGGCGATCCGCTCGCCCTCCTGGACGCCTTCCTGACGCTGCTCTTCGACTGGCAGACCACCCTGTTCGGGCTCGGCGTCGCGCTGGAGTCGCATCAGCAGAACATCTCGCTGGTACTGCGGCCCAGAAGCCTCCGGCTGCTGTTCAAGGACAACGACGGCCCCCGCGTCAACACCGCGCGCCTCCAGGACGTACTGCCCGGCCCCTGGGGCTTCGACGACGCCCGCACCTTCACCGCACAGGACGGCCCGGTCGCCGACCTGTTCACCACCATCACGGTCCATCTGTGCGCCGGGGCCTACGCGTTCGGACTCCCCGAGCACCGCCCGAAGCTGCTCGACCTCATACGTGAGCGGCTGACCGAAGCCGTGGACCGGCTCGGCGGGGACGCGGGCGACGTCCTGCGGGCCCGTGTGCTGGAGGCACCGCGGCTTCCGGTGAAGGCGATGGTCTCGGCCGGGACGCTGCTGTCCAAGGAGCGTTCGGGCGCCGCCGACGTCAACAAGCACTACACGTCGGGCCCCAACTACCTGCTGCGCGAAGGAGGTACGGCATGAGCGGCGCCGCCCTGCGCGTCCCGCGCCCGGTGTTGGGCCGCAGCCAGGTGCCCGCGGTCGCCGGCTGCTACTTCGTCGCGTCCTTCGCGGCGCTCGGGCTGCCGCCGTATCTCACGGAGATCCTGCCGGAGCTGGGCGACCGGCACGCCCGCTGGGCAGGTGTCCTGTATGTCGTCCCGACGGTGTTCGGCGCGCTGTTCGCCCCGCTGTGGGGGCGGCTCGCCGACCGGTACGGCCGCAAACGGCTGCTGCTGCGCGCCCAGTTGGGGCTCACCCTGTCCTTCCTGCTGGCCGGCTGGGCCGACTCGCTGGTCACGTTCACGCTGGCGTTGGTCCTCCAGGGCATCCTGGGCGGCACGTTCGCCGCGTCCAACGGCTATCTGGGTGCCGCTCTGGAAGGCCCGGCCCTGTCCAGGGCGCTCACCCTGATGCAGGGAAGTGCCCGGGCGGCGCTGGTCCTCGCACCGATCGTGGTGGGCTCGCTGTCCGGCTGGCTGTCCCCGCACCGCCAGTACGCGCTGCTCGCCGTACTGCCGCTCACCGCCGCGCTGTTGCTGGCCGCCCTGCCCGAACCAGTGCCCGCTCGGGCGACCTCGGACAGGTCCGAGCCGGTTGCCGGCGACACGGCACCGCCGGTGTCGTTGAGGACCCTGTACGCCCTGGAGTTCGCGTTCGTGTTCTCCACCGTCGTGTCCTTCCCCTATCTGATCGCCTTCGTCGACGAGCGGCTGCCCGGCACGTCACCGCTGCTGTCCGGCGTCCTGTTCGCCCTGCCCCACCTGGTCTATCTGGTGTCGGCGCTCGCCGTGCACGCCGCCTTCCGGGACCGCCCGCGCACCGGGATCGCGCTCGGCTTCGCCTGCATCGCGCTCGGTCTCGCCGGACACGGGCCGGCCGGTTCGCCGGCCGCGCTGATCGCCGTACGGTTGCTGCTCGGCGTGGGTCTCACGCTGGGCCTCGTATGCCTCCAGGTGCTGGCCGCCGACTGTGTGAAGGGCCGGGCGCCGGGCGGGCTGTTCGGCTCGCTGGAGTTCTTCTCCAAGGCCGGCGCGGTCGCCGCCGGGGTGGCCGCGGCCGTGGGAAGTGCCCGCTTCGGCCCCGCCGCCCCCGTACTGACGGGCAGCGCCGCCGCCACGCTCACCGCCCTCGCGACCCTGCTTCCCCCGCTGAACCACCGCATCCGCTGGAGCCGTTGATGCCCTCGCTGACCCCCACACACCGGAGCACCGCGCTCCCCACCCCCGACGAGGCGGTCGCCCATACGCTCCTCAACTGCCTTCTGCGCGAGGTGTCTGGACCCGAACACCAGAGCGTCGTCGCCGACGGGCATCTGCTGCTCCGACTGCCCCGTCGTGGCGTGCTGTTGCGGGTCGCCCTGCGCCGCACCTCACTCCTCGGCGCCCATCGCTTCAGCGGTCCGGTGACCGAACAGTCGGACTCCGGCTGGTCGTCGGTCGGCTGGCGGCAGTTGGCCGCGTACACGCACGACGAGTTGTCGCTGCGCACGGGGGTGCGCAACGAGGAGTTCCTGGAGCAGGTCGCCTCCAGCCACGAGGCGATCTCCACCGCCCTGGCCACCAGGGGCGACAGCGCGGAGGACCCCTACCTCGCCTCGGAGCAGTCGCTGCTGTTCGGCCACCGCTTCCACCCGACCCCCAAGGCGCGGACCGGTGAACCGCGGTCCTGGGCGGCATACGCGCCGGAGGTCGGTGCGGCCTTCCCGCTGCGTCACCTCGCGGTCCGCGAGCACCTGATCGCCGAGGAGTCCGCCGCACCCTGGGCCGGCGCCGCGCTGGACGGACAGCGCGCCGACGTCCCGGACGGCTACCGGCTGCTGCCGGCCCATCCCTGGCAGTACGAGTCCCTCCGCGAGCACCCGGCGCTGCGCGCGGCGCTCGACCGCGGGGACGTGATCGACCTCGGCCCGGGCGGGCGGCCCTTCGCGGCCACCGCGTCGGTGCGCACCCTGTACGACGGCGAGACCTTCCTGAAGTTCAGCCTGAACGTGCGGATCACCAACTGCCTGCGCAAGAACAGCAGTTATGAGCTGTCCGGCGCGGTCGCCCTCACCCGAGCGCTCGCCCCCGCACTGACCGATCTCGCCGAACGCTTCCCCGGCAGCGCGGTCCTGCGCGAGCCCGCCTACCGCACCCTGGCCCTGCCGGGACCGGACGGCATCCCGGACCGCGCGCTGTTCGAGGGCTTCGGTGTCATCGTCCGCGAGGGTCTGCCCCGGCGGCTCGCCCCGGCCACCACCGCCCTGCTGGCCGCCGCCGTCGCCGACGAGTACCCGACCGGGACCGCCCACATCTCCCACCTCCTGAAGCACACGGACCCGGTCGTCTGGTGGTCGGCCTACCTCGACCTGCTCCTGCCGCCCGTCCTGGCCGCCTACTTCGACCACGGACTCGTCCTGGAACCCCATCTCCAGAACGTCCTGGTCTGCGTGGACGCCGACGGCATGCCCGCGCAGGTCCTCTTCCGCGACCTGGAGGGCACCAAGCTGCTCCCCGAACACCACGAGGACGCCCTCGCCGCCCTGCCGCCCGAGGTCGCGGGCCCGATGACGTACGACGCCCGGCGCGGCTGGGACCGGGTGGTGTACTGCCTGCTGGTCAACCACGTCGCCGAGCTGCTCGCCGCCCTCGCCGACCTGCACCCGCACACGGAGGCCGCGCTGTGGGCCCGCGTGCGGGACACCCTGCGGGCCTACGCCGACCGGCACGGCTGCCCGCCCCCGCTGGCCGCCCTGCTCGCCGGGGTCCCGCTGCCCGCCAAGGCCAATCTGCTCACCCGCTGGGAGCGCAGATCCGACCGGGAGGCGGGCTATGTGCGGCTGCCGTCGCCACTGGCCGAGGACATCCTGAACGACGCGACCGGAAGCGACCGATGACCGCCCTCACCGACCACGTACGCTCCCTCGACAGTGCCGAACTTCCCGCCTACGTCTATGACTTGGCGGGCCTGCGGGCCCATGCGGCCACCGTGCGGGAGGCGTTGCCCGAGCGGGTCGAGGTGTACTACGCCGCCAAGGCCAACCCGGAGCCGGAGATCCTCCACGCGCTCGGGCCCTACGTCGACGGCTACGAGGTCGCCTCAGGGGGTGAACTCGCCCATGTCGCGGGGGCGGTGCCGGGCCGGCCCCTCGCGTTCGGCGGCCCGGGCAAGACGCCGGACGAGGTGAGGGCCGCGCTGGAACGGGGAGTCGAGCGCTTCCACGTCGAGAGCGGGTACGAGCTGCGCATGCTGGCCGAGCTGGCGCGACGCGTCGCACCGGGACGGCGGGTGGCGGTGCTGCCGCGCGTCAACCTCCCTGTGCCCGAAGGGTCGTTGGCGGGGAGTTCGCTGGCGATGGGCGGTCGTCCGACACCCTTCGGCATGGATCCCGACCGGGCGCGCGATGCCGTGGTGGCCCTCACCGACGGCACGTATCCGCACCTCCGGCTGCTGGGCGTGCACGCTCACCTGGCCAGCGGCCTGGAGGCCACGGAAGCGCTGCGTGTCGCCGGATCCGTCGTGTCCTGGGCCACCGGCCTGGGTGTGCCGCTCGCCGAGGTCGACGTCGGCGGCGGCATGAGTGTCGACTACGGCGACCCGCGACGCCGGTTCGACTGGACGGCGTACGGCGAGGGGCTCGCCCGGCTGGCGGAGGCGCACCCCGGGCTCACGCTGCGCATCGAGCCGGGGCGGGCGCTGACGGCGTACTGCGGCTGGTACGCGACCGAGGTGCTGGACGTGAAGCACAGTCACGGCGAGGAGTTCGCCGTGGTCCGGGGCGGCACCCACCATCTGCGGACCCCGGCGACGAAGGGCCACGACCAGCCCTGCTCGGTGCTGCCCGTGGACGCATGGCCGCATCCCTGGGCGCGTCCCGTGGCCGGCGGCGAGCGGGTCACCCTGGCCGGACAGCTGTGCACTCCCAAGGACGCGCTGGCCCGCCGGGTGCCGGCGGCCGGGCTGCGGGCGGGTGACCGGGTGGTGTTCTCGATGGCCGGGGCCTACGCGTGGAACATCTCGCACCATGACTTCCTGATGCATCCCCGGCCGGGATTCCACTTCCTGGACGCGTGAGGCGGACGTCTGGGCGAAGACGCGTCGAGGGCCGCCCGGCGATCCGGGCGGCCCTCGGTGTGCGTACGGCAGCGGTCAGGCCTCGACCGCGGGCAGCAGCCCGGTGACGGGGGCGGCGAGGTCAGTGACCTGGTGCAGCTCGTTGAGCTTGTACAGGTCGTTGGCCTTGTTCAGCTGCGCGGAGACCCTCGGCATCTCGGCCTTGTGCTCCGCGGGGATGTCGCTGACCGCGAGCGAGTCGAGCATGGCGATCGGGCTGAGCGGGCTCGCTTCCGGGGCGGCCGCGTCGGCCGCGTTCGCGAGGGGGGCGGCGAGTCCGGTGACACCGACGGCGAGACCGACGGCGGCGACGATACGTCGAGTTGAGATCATGTTGTCAGCAACGTCCCCGGGCCCCTGGCGGACACGGCCCTCCGGCTACGCTCACTCGTCAGGCGGAGCGCCCGGACTGCGCTTGCCGTGACCGCCGGGGCGGAGGAGTCTCGTAGGAAAGAGGCCCGACGCGGCCCGCTCCTCGTCGGGCCGCGGCCCTCGAAGGAGGTCACCATGGGCACTGCGGCACGCTCCGGCTTCGACATCGACGCACTGCGCCGGGGCATCGAAGGACACACTGCGGCGACTCTTCTGTCGCTCTACGCGGACGACGCCGAGATACGCGTCGTGGACCGCAACAGCCAGCCCAGCCACCCGATGGTGCTGCACGGCAGGGACGAGATCAGCGCGATGCTCGACGACGTGTACAGCCGCGACATGACGCACAAGCTCGAACAGTGCGTCGTCGACGGCGACCACGTCGCCTTCAGCGAGTCGTGCCAGTACTCCGACGGGGTACGCGTCCTGTCCGAGTCGATGCTGACCCTGCGGGGCGGCATGATCGCCGAGCAGACCTTGATACAGGCGTGGGACGAGTAGCGGGAAAGGTGTCGAGGGTCCAGATCGTGATCCGGCTGATGTGGACCTTCTCGGCGGGAACGACGGCGGGTCGGACCCGCGCCTGCCGCCGGCCGTCGTTCTCGCGCGTCCGGACGGGCAGCGACTCCTGACCGGCGTGGGACGTCGGTTAGTGTGATGTCCGGACCGTGACTGGCGCTGAGGTGGAGTACCACCGGGGAGCGGTCCGCTGTCCCGATGCCGTGCGCCTGGGCGATTCCTTCGATCGGCTCAGGAGTGGATCATGTCCCAGGCAGGACTCATGGACGGCACCGCGCTCGCCCGGCGCATCGGCGAGGTCACCGCCGAACGCGCGGCCGACCTCACCGCACGCACCGGGCAGGCCCCCTGCCTCGCCACGGTACTGGTCGGCGAGGACCCCGCGTCCGTCATCTACGTGCGCATGAAGCGCAACCGCTGCCGCTGGGCCGGCATCGAGTCCCGGCACGTGGAGCTGTCCGCGGCCACCACCACCGAGGAACTCGTCGACACCCTGCGCGCCCTGTCGGACGACCCCACCGTCCACGGCATCCTGCTCCAGCACCCGGTGGGCGCGCACATCGACGAGCGGGCGGCGTTCGAGGCGATCGCGCCGGAGAAGGACGTCGACGGCGTCACCTTCACCTCCTTCGCGACGATGAGCTTCGGCCTGCCGGGGTTCGTGTCCTGCACGCCGGGCGGGATCATGCGGCTGCTCGACGCGTACGACGTCGACCCGGCCGGCACACTGGCCGTTGTCGTGGGCCGCAGCGCGATCCTCGGCAAACCGGCCGGCATGCTGCTGCTCGCCCGCGACGCCACGGTGACCTACTGCCACTCCCGTACGGCGGACCTGTCGGCGGCGGTTCGGGAGGCGGACATCGTGGTCGCGGCGGTAGGGCGGCCACGGCTGATCCGGGGCCAGGACATCAAGCCGGGCGCGGTCGTGATCGACGCCGGGTACAACGCGGGGAACGTCGGAGACGTCGACTTCGACTCGGCGGTGGAGCGGGCCTCGCTGATCACGCCGGTGCCGGGCGGCGTCGGCCCGATGACCATCGCCACGCTGCTGGAGCAGACGGTGGAGGCCGCCGCCCGGCAGCTCGGGGTGTAGCGCGGGCGTCAGGACGGCGGACGACGGCGGCCCGGCCGCTCCTCCGATGCGGCCGGGGTGAACTGGCCGGATACCACGGGTCGTTCAGGCCCCGCGACGGGCTGCGGCGCCATACTGTCCGTCGTGCGGGTAGCGATCATGACAGCGGGCTCCCGGGGCGACGTGGCCCCGTTCACCGGGCTGGGACACGGTATGGCGCGGGCCGGGCACGAGGTCACCCTGGTCACCCACGGTCGTTTCGAGCCGCTCGCGGCCCGGGCCGGGATCGGATTCCACGCCCTGCCGGTCGATCCGCGGGCGGAGCTGGAGTCCTCGCGCGGGCGGGCCCTGCACCGCAGCACGACCGGCGTGGGCAAACTGGTGCGGGTGGTCGCGATGGCCCGGGCGCTGGCCGTCGAGATGACCGACGACCTGGTGGCCGCCGCCCGCGCCGCCGACGTGCTGCTGCTGTCCGGGTCGGTGGCCCCGCTGGGACACGCCGTCGCCGAGGGACTGGCGTTGCCCAGCCTGGGCCTCAACCTCCAACCTCTCGCGCCCACGAGGGAGTTCGCGCCGCCCATGCTGGGCACCGGCTCCTGGGGTGCGCTCGGCAACCGGATCGCCGGGGCGGGTCTGAACCTGGCCGTGGAGCAGGTCTTCGCCTCGGCCCTGCCTCCGGTGCGCGCACAGCTGGGGTTGCCGCCCCTGGGCACGGCCGCCGCGCTGCGGGCCCGGGAGCGACAGGGCTGGCCGGTGCTGCACGGATTCAGCCCACAGGTGGTCGCCCGGCCCCGTGACTGGCGGTGCGGGCTCGACGTGGCGGGCTACTGGTGGCCGTACGACGAGGACGAGCGGCTCTCCGACGAGCTGCGCCGGTTCATCGACGCGGGGCCGCCGCCGGTCTTCGTGGGCCTGGGCAGCGCGACCGTGCCCGACCCCGGGCGGATCAGCGCGGAGATCGTGCGGGCGCTGCGCCGGGCCGGCCTGCGCGGAGTGATCCAGCGCGGGTGGGCGGGTCTCAGCGCCATCGGCGACGACATGCTGACCATCGACGAGGCACCGCACTGCGCGCTCTTCCCCCGGATGGCGGCGGTGGTCCATCACGCGGGCGCGGGCACCACCGCGGCGGGGCTGCGCGCCGGGATTCCGGCCGTACCGGTGCCGATCCAGTTCGACGAGAGCTTCTGGGCGGCGCGGCTGGTGGCACTGGGGGTGGCTCCGCGCGCCCTGCCCCTGAGACGCCTGACGGCGGACACGCTGGGGGCGGCGCTGGTACGGGTCACCCGGGATGCCGGGTACCGGGAGCGTGCGCAGGCACTGGGGGCGCGCATTCGGGAGGAGGACGGGGTCGCACCGGTGATGGCAGCCCTGGACCGCGTGACCGGGTAGGGCCTGTGACGGCCGGGGACCATGTGACCAACCCCGGCTTCCCACGACCGGAAACCACACGACCCGGTGAGACCTCGGACGACCAGGACCCACACGACCCGCTCCGGCCTCCAACGACCGAAAACCGCACGACCCGGGAAGGCCTCGGACGGCCGGGGGCGCGTGCTCAGGCGGAGCCTGGGGCGGTCGGTGCCGTCCAGCCCGGCGGTTGCAGGATCCCCATCAGCTGGCGGACCAGCTCCTCGACGACCTCGTCCAGGGTCGCGTCCACCCACCCGGCGCTCCAGTCGTGGAGCAGGCCGTTGACGCTGCCGATGAACGCCGTCGCGGCCAGCCGGAAGTCGCGGGGTGCCGCCTCCCCGCGGGCGACCGCCCGCTGCGCCTCTGCGCACACCAGGTCCACCCAGTGCGCCCGGCGGGCCAGGCGCTGTTCCTCCAGCCGTGGGCTGACGCCGATGATCTCGACGAAGGTGATGCGCACCCGGCACGGGTCGGCCGTGACGTTCGCCGCGTACGCACGGAAGATCGCGGCGGCACGCTCGGTGAGCGGAAGGTGGTCGCCGTCGGCGACGGCCTCCAGCACGGCTGCCGTCGCCCAGTCGTTGACCTCGAGGTGCAGCGCGGCCAGGACGTCCTCGAGGGTGTGGAACTCCTCGTAGAACTGGCGGGTGGAGAGGCCCGCGGTCTCGCTGAGGGCCGCGACCGTCGTGGCGCGGTAGCCGGGAGTGTCCCCGAAGAGCCGGAGTGCCGCGTCCAGAAAGCGCCGGCGCCGCTCGGCCTGCCGCTCCACGGCTGTCTTGCCGCCGTAGCGACCGGTCGGGGCCTTGAGCCTGCCCGTCACCGCACCTCCTACCCGGGGCCGGACGCTCCGGCCTTCCGTATGTCGCCCAAGTTTGTCGTGTACGCAGTCTTGTGGAGAAGGGCCCCCCTTCCTTACTTTGCAGTAAGTTCACTCTGAATGCACGCATCTTCAGATTCGCCGATTTGGCATGCCCGCATCATGAGCCGCCCAAGGGAGCCCCCTCATGTCCGCCCTCAGCCCCAGACACCTGTGTGCCATGGCCGCCGCCGTCGTCCTGACCCTGACCGCCCCCGCTGCCGCCGCGAGTGCCGCGGACGCCTCCTCCCTGCGCGAGGTGCTGTTCGTGGGCAACAACTGGGACGGCACGGCCGACGTCATCAAGTCCTCCGGTGATCTGGCGAAGATCGGCCGGATCAACGTGATCCCCGACAAGGACGCCCGGATGGCGGAGATCAACGCCGATCCGATCAAGTGGATCTACTTCATGGCGATCCGCAACAGCGTCGGTGAGGGCCACGACCAGTTCGTCGACGACATGTACTCCACGCCGGACGGCAAGTCGGTCGTCGTCTCCCGGCCGAGCTTCGCGGACGTCGTGTCGATCGACCTGGCCACCGGGAAGATCAACTGGCGCTTCCGGGTGTCGGGTTACCGCGCGGACCACATGGCCGTCTCCCCCGACGGCACCCGGGTCGCGGTGTCGGCCTCGACCGCGAACACCGTGCACGTGCTCAACATCAACACCGGCCAGCAGCTCGGCTCGTTCGCGACCGGCGACAAGCCGCACGAGAACATCTTCACCAAGGACGGCAAGTACATCTGGAACATGGCGATCGGTGACGTGAACACCGACTCCGACGCCCCGTGGCAGGACTTCACGAAGGGCGACCGGCACATCACGGTGGTCGACGCCACGACCTACAAGCAGGTCAAGATCATCGACATGCGGGACAAGCTGAACGCGATCGGCCTCACCGACTACTCGGACGCGGTGCGCCCCGCGGTGTTCTCGCCCGACGACTCCAAGCTGTACTTCCAGGTGTCGTTCTTCAACGGCTTCTTCGAGTACGACGTCGCCACCGACAAGATCACCCGCACGAAGACCCTGCCGAAGAACCCGGCGACCAGCGACGACCGCACCACCATGGTCAACGACTCGCGCCACCACGGCATTTCGATGAGCCCGGACGGCAGCAAGCTCTGCGTCGCGGGCACCATGGACGACTACGCGACGGTGGTCAACCGCACGACCCTCCAGGAGGGCCCGCTCGTCCCCGCCTCGAAGCCCTACTGGGCCACCGTCAGCGGTGACGGCAAGAGCTGTGTCATCTCCGAGAGCGGCGCCGACCAGGTCACCGCGATCGACTTCGCGACCGGGCAGAAGACGGCGTCCGTGGCGGTGGGCGACCACCCCCAGCGGGTGCGGTTGGGACACGTGGCCGCGGACTGGACGAGCCCTGCCTCCTAGCGATCGCGGCCGGCCGCCCCGCCCAGTACGGCTGGTCCGGCGTCACCGGCACGGTTACCGCGGGCACCCCGGCGTGCAGCCCGACCGCCGAGGTGCCCGCTCGTGCGTGCTGGACCACGGCCGTGACCCGCGGGAACAACACGGGGTGAGGCAGGTCCCCGGCCCGGCTGCGACTGCCGGGCGTGAGCAGGCCGGTCCGGTCGTGGTGGTGCGGCGTGCGCACCACCACTCCGGCCCAGGACACGACCTGCGTCACGGAGTTGCTCATTCAGCCGGCCTTCGTCAGGGTCCGGCTTCGACCCTGACGAAGGGAGTGGGTCAACCGAGCTTCTGGGACACCCAGTTCGCGAGCTCGGACTTGGCCGCGCCGAGCAGGGAGGCGGAGGGCGAGGTGGCCCCGTTGGTGACCAGCGCGTAGTGCAGGACGCCGGAGTCCGCGTCGGTGAGCAGGAGGCGGCGGCTGCCCGTGCCGCCCGGTTCGAGGGCCGTGCCGACCGGGGTCGACGTGGTGTACGCCGGGGGACCGTAGACCGTTCCGAGATCGGAGACGACGGTGGTCGTGGAGTTCGGGAAGGAGGCGGGCAGGTGGAGTTCGGTGGGCGCCGAGCCGCTCGAGGAGCGCCACACCAGGACCGAGTACTGGCCGGACCCGACCAGCGACGACACGTTCGGCAGGCCGCTGGGCACCGGGTTCCAGGTCAGGGTCGTGGAGCCGTCCCTGGAGCGGTCCTCGTAGGTGAAGGCGACCGTGCTGCCGGAGGTGGCGCTCGGGTAGATCCGGTCGAGGAGCCGGGCGTCCTGGCGGAGCACCGGTGTGCCCGAGTCGTCGAGCTTCACCGCCGAGAGGTCCTCGTCGTTCCAGCCGTCGGCCGCGGTGATGACCTTGTCGGGGTTGTCGTTCATCAGCTCGTTGTGGCGGCCGTTGTAGATGTCCCACTGCCACTGGCTGCCGGACAGGACCGGTCCGGAACTCGCGGGCGTGGACCACCAGTTGGCGCCCTTCACCCGGGAGTCCAGGGCCTGGTACATGGCCTTGAGGACGGTGGGCGCCTTGCCCGCGGTGTTGCCGTTCAGCGGGTGCCCGAACTCGCTGACCACGGCCGTCGTCCCGAGCGCCGTGGCGCGGTCGCGGACGGTGCCGAAGTCGGTGACGTACTGGCCGTCGGAGGCGTTGCCCCACATCAGGATGCCGGAGATGGCCTTCTGGTCGTAGAAGTGGGTGTTGAAGACGTATCGGGAGCCGAGCGTGCCGGCGTCGAGGAGGCCGCCCTCCTCCTTGCTGACGTTGCCGTTCCAGAAGAGGTTCGGCTCGACCATGGCGGGCTTGTCCGTCCAGCCTGCCGCGTCCATCCGGGCCCGGAACTTCACGTAGAAGGGCCACAGCACGTCGCGTTCCCAGGTGCGGCTGTTCTGGCCGGAGTCGTAGCTGCCGGCGTAGGGCTCGTTGTAGGGGTCGAACCCGACGACGCCGGCGAACTCACCGGTGGTCAGGTTCGCCTTGATGTACGTCATGGCCTTCTGGGCGGTGGCCAGGAAGTAGTCCTGGAGGCCGTAGTTGTTGTGCCAGAAGTCGTACTGGCCCGCCTTCACCGCACCGTTGGAGGTGATGTTCTGGCCCCACACGAAGCAGATTCCGCAGGATTCGGCGGGGTAGTTGCCCAGCGCCACCGCCCACGCGGGGGCGCCGTCGCCGGTGTACCAGCTGCCCGAGTTGAACAGCCAGCGGGAGTACAGGTCCTGGTGGAAGTCGGGGTAGACGCGGATGCCCGCGTCGAGGAACGCGCGCATCTGCTCGGTGGCGTTCGCCAGGTACGTGGCGTCGACCTGCCCCTTCACCGGTTCCGCGTAGGCCCAGGACAGCAGGAAGCGGACGGAGTTGCCCCCGCCGAGGGCCCTCAGCGCGGTCGCCGACTTCTTGGCGTCGGCGACCGAGGCGAAGGGCAGACCATGGTTCTCGGCGAGCTTGGTCTCGCCGGAGACGTTGTAGCCGCGCAGGACGACCTCGCGGCCGCCTGCGTCGACGAAACGGCCGTTCGCCACGGTGAGGGCGGTGCCGTCGAAGGGCAGGGAGTCGGCGATGCCGGCGGCGGAGGCGGACGGGTTTCCCGCCACCGTCAGGAATCCACAGAGGACAACCAGAACAACGAGCAGACGCGCGCGCATATTCGGCATGTCCCTTACAGTCCGACTCATGCACCACACCGTCAACACTTATGACTGATGAGTAAGTTTCATCTTTTCCGGGTAGTCGCCGGACGAATCGGAACAATGCCGTGGATGATCCGCGCGTAGTGGTCGAAGGCGCTCTCCAACTCGCCCTCCCCCCGGGTGAGTCCGGGCAGCCGCTGCTCCAGTTCGTGCAGTCGGGCCGCCGGTACCGCGCCCTCCACGCAGGCGGTCTCCCCGCGCGTCTCGGTGGTCTCCGGTACGGCCCTCAGCGCGGCGAGCGCCGGCAGCAGGGTCCCGAGGGTGTCGGCCGGGGCCTCGACGCGGAAGCGGTGCATCGGCTCGTGGACCAGGGTGCCCGCCCGCCGCAGCGCATCGACGAGGACCACCGGGGTCACGCCACGGAAGTCGGCGCCCGTGCTGGACATGCTCTTGTTGAAGCCCTGGTGGGCATGGCTCTGCCGGGGTGAGTAGCCGCAGTGGGTCATGGTGACTGTGCAGTCGGTGACCTGCCAGCCGTACAGGCCCTGGTCGAGGGTCTCGTGCACGGCGTCCTCGACCGCCTTGAAGAAGGCGTACGGCATGGCGCCGAGCTCCACTTCCAGCCGGAAGGACACGCCCGAGCCCGCCGGCGCCGGGTCGACCCGCAGGCCGACGGTGGCGAGGAAGGGGTTGCCGTCCTTCTTGTTGAACTCGACGGCTGCGCCCGTCCCGGCCGGCCGCTCGATGCACAGCGGCGTGGTCTCGCGGAAGGTGACGTCGAGGCCGAACTCCTCGGCGAGCGTGGCCTGGATGACCTCCTTCTGGACCTCGCCGTAGAGGGAGACGGAGGTCTCCTGGCGACCCTCGTCGTGCCTGAGGGCGATCAGGGGGTCCTGCTCGGCGAGTCGGGTCAGGGCGAGGTGGAGGGAGCGACTGTCGGTGCCGGGGCCCGGGACGACGACCGTCTCGAGGGAGGGCGGGGCGAAGAAGTGGTCGTGGGCCTTGCGGGGTTCGCCGAGGTCGTCGCCGATGCGGACGCCGGCCAGGCCCCAGAGTTTGGCGATCCGGCCCGCCGGGACCGCGTCCCGCCGGGTCTCGCCGCCACCGTCGAAGACGCTGATGGCGGTGACACGACCCTCCGCGCGGCCCTGTTCCCCAGGGCCCTGTTTCCCGCGTCCCCGTTCCGCGCGCCCCTCGCCGAACGGCACCCGGTCGCGGGTGCTCAACGTGCCGGAGAACAGGCGGGCGTACGCGACCTTCTCCCCCGCGGGCCCCCGGTCGACCTTGAACACCGTCGCGGACACGGGCCCTTCGGGGTCACCGTCGGCGGCGGGAAGCAACTCCCGGATGCCCGCGACCAGTTCGGGAACTCCCGCGCCCGTGGCGGCGGAGCCGAAGTACACCGGATGCGCCAGGGCCTGCCTGGTCTGTGCGACCAGTGCACCGCGCAGCAGATCCCCACCGACCCGCCCCTCGACAAAAGCCGCCAGCAGGTCGTCGTCGGCGTCGGCGAGGACGTCGTAGGGACCGGGCCCGGGGAGGAAACGAGCCTCCCGGGTGCCGGGTCCGTCCACCGTCCCCATCGGCACGATCGCCGGAGTGAGCCGCTGGGCGATGGCCCGCAGGGTTCCGTCGTACCGGGCTCCCCTGCGGTCGATCTTGTTGACGAAGACAAGGGTCGGGATGCGCAGCCGCCGCAGGGTCCGCATCAGGACCCTGGTCTGCGCCTGGACGCCCTCGACGGCCGAGACGACCAGGACGGCGCCGTCGAGCACCCCGAGGACCCGCTCCACCTCGGCGATGAAGTCGGGGTGGCCGGGGGTGTCGATGAGGTTGACGGTCACGTCGTCGACCGTGAAGGAGACGACGGCGGACTTGATGGTGATGCCGCGCCGGCGCTCCAGCGCGAGGGTGTCGGTCTGTGTGCTGCCGGCGTCGACGCTGCCGATCTCGTCGATGACTCCGGCCGAGTGCAGCAGCCGCTCGGTCAGGCTGGTCTTACCTGCGTCGACGTGGGCGAGGATCCCGAGGTTGAGCAAGTGCACGAAGCGTCATGTCCTTAAGAATGGGGGTCATTCCTTCCTGGGCGGACATGGGCGCAGTGCGCATTGCGACTCCTGGTTCCTACGACGGCTGGGCAGACGGGGGGACATCCGAAGTCCAACAGGCGCGAGCACTCCGCGGCAACGGATTAACGCTCAACCAGTCGCGTCCCGACCCTCGCCCCCTCCCCGGAGCGGTCCTAGAGTGACGCACATCACGTCCGTGGTCCTGGGAGGGCACATGACCCGTATCTCGGTGAAGGTGGACGGCACGGTGTACCAGGACGAGGTGGAACCCCGTCTTCTGCTGATCCACTACCTGCGTGACCGGCTGGGCCTGACCGGCACCCCGATCGGCTGCGACACCTCCAACTGCGGGGCGTGCACGGTCGACCTGGACGGTATGAGCGTCAAGAGCTGCTCGGTGCTCGCCGTCCAGGCGGACGGCGGCGAAGTGACCACCGTTCAGGGGCTGGCCCGGGACGGGGAACTGACCGGCCTCCAGCGCGCCTTCCACGAGCGGCACGCGCTCCAGTGCGGCTACTGCACCCCGGGCATGCTCATGGCGGCCCGTGATCTGCTGCGCGAGAACCCGCACCCGACCCCGGACGAGGTGCGCCACGGCCTGGAGGGCAACCTCTGCCGCTGCACGGGTTACCAGAACATCGTGCGAGCCGTGATCGCCGCCGCCGAACCCGTCGAGCAGGGGGTGACGACATGACCGAGGTCGGCACGGCCCGGCTCCGCAAGGAGGACGCCCGGCTGCTCACCGGACAGACTCTCTGGACCGACAACATCGACGCCAACGGTCTGCTGCACCTGGCCGTTCTGCGCAGCCCCATGGCACACGCCCGCATCGACCGGGTCGACGTCTCCCCCGCGCTCGAACGCCCGGGCGTGGTCGCCGCGTTCAGCGGCGCGGATCTGGCGCAGGGCATGGGTTCGCTGCCCTGCGCCTGGCCCGTGACCGAGGACATCGTGCTGCCCGACCATCCGCCGATCGCCGTCGACGAGGTGCGCTACGCGGGTGACCCGGTGGCCGTCGTCGTGGCCCGCGACCGGTACGCGGCCGCCGATGCCCTGGAGGCCGTCGAGGTCGAGTACACCCCCTTGCCGCCGGTCCTGGACCTCGAGAAGGCACTGGCCGAGGGCGCCCCCCTCGTCCACACCGACAAGGGCACCAACCGCTGCTACGACTGGCCGCTGCGAGGCGGCGAGGACTTCGATGCGGTACGGCGGCGCGCCGAGGTGACCCTCAAGCGCCGCTACCACCAGCAGCGGCTGATCGCCAACGCCATGGAGCCGCGCGCTGTGGTCGTCACCCCGATCGCCGCCTCGGACGAGTACACGGTCCACTCCTCCACCCAGATCCCGCACATCCTGCGGGTCATGCTCGCCGTGGTCACCGGCATCCCCGAGCACAAGCTGCGGGTGGTCGCCCCCGATGTGGGCGGCGGCTTCGGCTCCAAACTCCAGGTGTACGGCGAGGAGGCGATCACCCTCGCGGTCGCGCGCCGCCTCGGGCGGCCCGTGAAGTGGACCGAGTCCCGCTCCGAGGGCTACCTGGCGACCCACCACGGCCGGGGCATGATCCAGGACGTCGAGATCGCCGCGAACCGTGACGGCCGGCTGCTGGGCCTGAAGGCCGACCTGCTCGTGGACATGGGCGCCTATCTGATGCTGGTCACACCGGGCATCCCGATCCTGGGCGCGTTCATGTACCCGGGCATCTACAAGATGGACTCCTACGAGCTCAACGTCACCGGCGTCTTCACGACCAGGACGCCGACGGACGCCTACCGCGGCGCCGGACGCCCGGAGGCGACGTACGCCATCGAGCGGATCATGGACGACCTCGCCGTCGAACTCGCCCTGGACCCGGTGGAGTTGAGGCGCCGCAACTGGATCCGGCACGAGGAGTTCCCGTACACGACGGTCGCCGGGCTGACCTACGACAGCGGCAACTACGAGGCCGCGACCGACAGGGCGCTCGCACTGTTCGACTACGACAAGCTGCGCGCCGAACAGGCCGACCGCAACCAGCGGGGAGACACCGTGCGCCTCGGCATCGGTGTGTCGACGTACACCGAGATGTGCGGGCTCGCACCGAGCCGCGTGCTGCGGGACCTCAGGTACGCGGCGGGCGGCTGGGAGGCGGCGAGTGTGCGCATGCTGCCCACCGGCAAGGTCGAGGTGGTCACCGGGACCAGTCCGCACGGGCAGGGGCACGCGACCAGTTGGAGCCAGATCGCCGCCGACGTGCTCGGAGTGCCGTTCGACGACGTCCAGGTCGTGCACGGGGACACCAGGGCCGCCCCGCAGGGCATGGACACCTACGGCTCGCGGTCGCTGGTGGTCGGCGGCACGGCCGTGCACCACGCGGCCACGAAGGTGGTCGACAAGGCCAGGAAGGTCGCGGCCCATCTGCTCGAAGCGAGCGAGGGGGACCTGGAGTTCACGGACGGCGTCTTCTCCGTGAAGGGTTCGCCCGACGCGCGCAGGACGATCCAGGAGATCGCCTTCGAGACGTTCACCTCGCACGACCTGCCCGACGGAGTGGAACCCAGCATCAACGCCGGACATCTGACCGACCCGGACAACTTCTCCTATCCGCACGGCACCCACCTGTGCGCGGTGGAGGTCGACACCGAGACCGGACAGACCCGGATCAGGTCCTACGTCGGCGTCGACGACGTGGGCCGGGTCGTCAACCCGATGATCGTCGAGGGCCAGGTCCACGGCGGGCTCGCGCAGGGCATCGCCCAGGCCCTGTACGAGGAGGCCGTCTACGACGACGAGGGCAACCTGGTCTCCGGCACGATGGCCGACTACCTCGTCCCGTCGGCGCCCGACCTGCCCGAGTTCGTCACGGACCGCACCGAGACGCCCGCGACCTCGAACCCCCTGGGCGTCAAGGGAGTCGGCGAGGCGGGCACCATCGCCTCCACACCGGCCGTCGTGGGCGCCGTCGTGGACGCGCTGCGGCCGCTGGGCGTGCGTGACCTGCGGATGCCCTGTACGCCCGAGCGGGTCTGGCAGGCCCTCGAGGAGGCCTCGGCATGATTCCCCCGACCTTCGACTACACCCGTCCCGACAGTGTCGCGGAGGCGGTGCGCGCGCTCGCCGAGGGCGGCGAGGACGCCAAGGTGCTGGCCGGCGGACAGAGCCTGCTGCCGTTGCTGAGGCTTCGGCTGGCCTTTCCCGAACTGGTCGTGGACGTCGGGCGGGTGCCCGGGCTCAGCGGGGTCCGCGAGGAGGGCGGCACCCTCGTCGTCGGCGCGCTGACCACCCACCACGACGTGATCCGCGATCCGCTGGTGCGCCGGCACGCGGGGCTCCTCGCCGCCGCCACGGCCCGGGTCGGAGATCCCGCCGTACGGCATCGAGGCACCGTCGGAGGCTCGCTCGCGCACGCCGACCCGGCCGGAGACCTGCCCGCCGTGGCGCTCGCCCTGGACGCGGAGATGGTCGCCGTGGGGCCGGGCGGCAGGCGCTCGATCCCCGCGCGGGAGTTCTTCGTCGACTACCTCCAGACCGCGCTGGAGCCCGACGAACTCCTCGTGGAGATACGGATACCGAAGGCCGACGGCTGGGGCTTCCACTACGAGAAGTTCCACCGGGTCGCCCAGTCCTGGGCGATCGTCGGCGTGGCCGCGCTGGTACGGCGGGACGACGGGCACATCGCCGAGGCGCGCGTGGGGCTCACCAACATGGGCTCCACTCCCCTGCGCGCCTCGGCGACCGAGGAGGCGCTGGCCGGCGCCGCCGACTCCACGGCGGTGACGCGGGCCGCCGAGTCGGCGGCGATCGGGACCCGGCCGTCCCGGGACCTGTCGGGGTCGCCCGAGTACCGGGCGCATCTCGCCAGGGTCCTGACCAGGCGGGCGGTGCTGGCCGCCGCCGGCATGGGGTGAACGGGGGCGTGGACGGCCCGGAGGAGGTGCGGGCCCGCCTGGAGGAGACGGGGTACCTCGTCGACGAAGGGCTGGCCGTCGCCTGCTTCCTGGCCCTCAGGCTGCACCGGCCGCTGTTCTGCGAGGGCGACGCGGGCGTCGGCAAGACCGCGCTCGCCGCCGCCCTCGCCGAGGCGCTCGACGCCCCGCTGATCCGGCTCCAGTGCCACGAGGGCATCGACGCCTCGCAGGCCCTGTACGACTGGGACTTCCCCCGTCAACTGCTGCATCTGCGAGCCGCCGAGGCGGCCGGGGCCGTCGACGCGGACCGGCTGGAGAGCGAACTGTACGACCGTCGCTTCCTGGTCGCGCGGCCGCTGCTGCGGGCCCTGGAGACCAGTCCTTCAGTGCTGCTGATCGACGAGATCGACCGGGCCGACGACGAGTTCGAGGCGTTCCTGCTGGAGCTGCTGTCGGAGTTCTCCGTGACCGTTCCGGAGCTGGGGACGTTGCGGGCCGAGGTTCCGCCGGTGGTCGTACTGACCTCCAACCGGACCCGTGAGGTGCACGACGCGCTCAAACGGCGCTGCCTCTACCACTGGTTCGACCATCCCGGCTTCGCCCGTGAACTCGCCATCGTGCGGCGGCGGTTGCCCGGTGTGTCGGCGCGGCTGGCCGAGCAGGTGACCGCGCTGGTGCAGAAGCTGCGCTCCGAGGACCTGCTCAAGCCGCCAGGTGTGGCCGAGACGATCGACTGGGCCGAGGCGCTGGACGCGCTGGGCGCGAGCGAGGTCGACGCAGAGCTGGCGGTGGCGACGCTGGGGTCGGTGCTGAAGTACCGGGAGGACGCGGAACGGGCGCGTGGGTCGCTGCTGACGGCTCTGCGGGACGTGTGATCACCGTGGCCGGGAGGGCCGACGCCGCCTTTCTCGCCTTCGCCCGCGCCCTTCGCGTGGCCGGTGTCGACGCGAGTGCCGAGCGGGTGCACGCCTTTCTGCGGGCGGTGGCCGAGCTGGGACCGGCGCAGGTGTACTGGGCGGGGCGGCTGACCCTGTGCGGAAGCCACGAGGACCTGGAGCGCTACGACCAGGTGTTCGCGGGCTGCTTCCGGGGCGCTTCGGCCGAGCGGCGGGTGGCCTCCCCCGGGTTGCGGCTCACCGTACGGGACGCGGAGGCAGGTGTTCGTCGCCGTACGGACGACACCCCCGAGGCTCCGCGGGCCGCCGCGCTCGCGAGTTCCGCCGAGGTGCTCCGCCACCGCGACATCGCCGAACTGGACGCCGCCGAACGTGCCGCCCTGCGTCGACTGCTGGCCGCGTTCTCGCTGCAAGGACAGACCCGCCGTACGGCCCGTCGGCGTCCGGCGGGACGCGGGGCCGTCGATCCGCATCGGACCGTGCGGGAGCTGTTGCGGCGCGGTGGGGAGCCGGCCCGACTCCGGTACCACGAGCGGTCCGAGCGGCCCCGCCGGGTCGTGCTGCTCGTCGATGTCAGCGGTTCGATGGCACCGTATGCCGACGCGTTGCTGCGCTTCGCCCACTCGGCCGCCCGTGCCGGCCGCACGGACGTGTTCACGATCGCCACCCGCCTCACCCGAGTCACCCGTGAGCTCACCCACCGCGACCCCGACCGGGCGATGGCCGCGCTCGCCACAGCCGTACCGGACTGGCGTGGCGGGACCCGGCTCGGTGAGCTGCTGCGGGAGTTCCTCGACCGGTGGGGGCAGCGGGGCATGGCGCGGGGCGCGGTGGTCGTGCTGCTGTCGGACGGCTGGGAGCGTGGCGATCCGGAGCTGCTCGCGGCCCAGATGCGACGCTTGCACCGGCTGGCGCACCGGGTGATCTGGGCCAATCCACGCAAGGCGCGCCCCGGTTACGCACCCCTGGCCGCCGGGATGGCGGCTGCGCTGCCGAGCGTGGACGCGTTCGTCGAGGGGCACAGCCTGGCCGCGCTGGAGCGTCTGGCGGCGGTGGTGAAAGGAGCCGACGATGCGTGACATCCTCCCGGTGCTGAACGGCTGGTACACGGCCGGAGTGCCGTTCGGCCTGGCCACGGTCGTCTCGACGAGCCGCAGCGCGCCGCGTGATCCGGGCGCGGCCATGGCCGTGGGCCCGGACGACGAGGTCGTCGGCAGTGTGTCCGGCGGCTGCGTCGAGGGGGCCGTGTTCGAGCTCGCCCAGGAGGTGGTGGCGAGCGGTGAGGCCCGGCTCGAGACCTTCGGGTACAGCGACGAGGACGCGTTCGCGGTGGGGCTCACCTGCGGCGGGGAGATCACCCTTCTCGTACGGCCTGTGACGGCCGGACTCGATCCCGCGTTCGGCGAGGTCGCGGAGTCGGTCGCGGCGGGCCGTCCGGTGACCGTGGCGAGTGTGACCGACGGTCCCGCGCAGCGAGGTGCCACGCTCGCCGTGTGGCCGGACCGGGTCGCGGGCACCCTCGGCACGACCGGTCTCGACGTGGCGGTCACCGCCGACGCACGCGGCGAACTCGCCCTGGGCGCCACGGGGTTGCGGCACTACGGCCCGCGCGGCGAGCGGCGCGAGGACGCGGTCACCGTCTTTCTGCACTCCTTCGCCCCGCCGCCCCGCATGCTGGTGTTCGGCGCGATCGACTACGCGGCCGCGGTCGCCCGGATCGGAGCCTTCCTCGGCTACCGGGTCACCGTCTGCGACGCCCGCCCGGTCTTCGCCACGCCGAAGCGCTTCCCGGAGGGCGTGGAGGTCGTCGTGGACTGGCCGCACCGGTACCTCGGCGCCACCGGCACCGACGAACGCACCGTCATCTGCGTACTGACCCACGACCCCAAGTTCGACGTGCCCCTGCTCGAGGAGGCACTGCGCCGGCCGGCCGCGTACATCGGGGCGATGGGCAGTCGCCGTACCCACGACGACCGGATGAAGCGGCTGGCCGAGTCGGGGCTCTCCCCGGCCGAGCTGAACCGGCTGCGCTCGCCGGTCGGGCTCGACCTCGGGGCCCGTACGCCGGAGGAGGTCGCCGTGTCCGTGGCCGCCGAGATCGTCGCACTGCGCTGGGGCGGCAGCGGTACCCCGCTGACGGCGACGGCGGGGGCGATCCATCCGTCTTCGTGAAGCCTGCCTGGAGGAAGTCATGGAACTGCACCACGAGTTCACCGTGCCCGTCCCGGTCGACGAGGCCTGGCGGGCGCTCCTCGACATCGAGCGGGTCGCGCCCTGCATGCCCGGGGCGGTGGTCGAGGACTACGACGGCAAGACCGTGACCGGCTCGGTGAAGGTGAAGGTCGGGCCGATCACCGTGTCGTACAAGGGCACGGCCGTCTTCGAGGAGCAGGACGAGGAGGCGCACCGCATGGTGCTGGTCGCGAGCGGCAGGGAGACCCGTGGCCAGGGCACCGCACGGGCCACGGTGACCGGCACGCTCACCGCACAGGACGGCGGCACGGCCGTGTCGGTGCGCACGGATCTGGCGGTGACCGGGCGTCCCGCGCAGTTCGGGCGGGGCGTGCTGGCGGAGGTGGGTGACCGGCTGGTGGGCCGGTTCGCCCGGTGTCTGGCGGAGCGGCTCGGTGAGTCGGAGGCTGTCGCGGACACGGCCGCGCAGGTGGGCCGGCCGGCCGAGGAGCCCGACGACGAGCCACTCGACCTGCTGCGGACCATCGCCGTACCGGTGGCCAAACGGGCCGCGGCAGCGGTGACGGCGGCCGGCGTCCTGGTGCTCGTGGCCACGCGGATACGACGGCGGCGCAACCGATGGGGGTGATGCCCCGGATCTCAGCGCGGCGGCAGACGGTGCAGGTGTACGTCGGTGAGGCGGCCGTCCGACGCGGTCGCCGTCATATAGGTGCAGTGGGGCTGGCGGCGGCGGTCGGTCGGTGAGCCGGGGTTGAGCAGGCGCAGCCCGCCGGGGGCGGTGGTGTCCCAGGGGATGTGGCTGTGGCCGAAGACCAGGACGTCGATGCCGGGGTACCGGGCGGCGCAGCGGGCCTCGCGGCCCTGGGCGGCGCCGGTCTCGTGGACGACGGCGAAACGCACGCCGCCGAGTTCGGCGTAGGCCACCTCCGGGAGCCGCGCTCTCAGGCCGGGCCCGTCGTTGTTGCCGTACACGGCGACGAGCCGTGCGCTGCGGCTCTCCAGCAGGTCGAGGGTGGCGGTGTCGACCCAGTCACCGGCATGGAACACGACGTCGGCGTGGGCGAGTTCGGCGAGAAGCGGAGCCGGGAGTTCCTTGGCGCGCTTGGGCAGGTGGGTGTCGGACATCAGCAGCAGGCGCACGGAAACCACCCTAGAGGAGTCGGCGCCGGGGGAGCGAAAGCGGAGGTTGTGCGGCCGGTCGCCAAGGCGGCCCGGCGGCACGGCACTTGTCCTGTGGGCGTTAACATCGGCCCACAAAGCGTCTATCCGTGACGCATGCCACAAGCCACCCAAGGAGTCCGGACACCGATGCCGGTCAAGGTCAGCGTCGTCATTCCCGTCTACAACCCGGGAACCTACATCGAGGACTGCATCGCCTCGCTGCTCAGGCAGTCACTGCCCCCCGACGAGTACGAGGCGATCTTCGTCGACGACGGTTCGACCGACGGCACACCCGCCCGGCTCGACGAGCTCGCCGCCTCGGACGCCCGTGTCACGGTCGTCCACCAGGAGGCCTCCGGCTGGTCCGGAAAACCGCGCAACGTGGGCATCGAAGCAGCCCGGGGCGAGTTCGTCATGTTCGTCGACAACGACGACTACCTCGGCGACGAGGCCCTGGAGCGGATGTACGACTACGCGGTCGCCAACGGCGCCGACGTGGTCGTGGGCAAGATGGCCGGCCAGGGCCGGGGCGTGCCGGTGGAGCTGTTCCGCCGCAACCACCCGCGGGCCACCGTCGACAACGCCCCGCTGATCGACAGTCTGACCCCGCACAAGATGTTCCGGCGGGCCTTCCTGGACCGGATCGGGCTGCGCTTCCCCGAGGGCAGGCGCAGGCTCGAGGACCACGTCTTCGTCACCGAGGCGTATCTGCGCGCGGACAACGTCTCCGTGCTCAGCGACTACGTCTGCTACTACCACCTCAAGCGCGACGACGCCTCCAACGCGGGCTTCCAGCGCTTCGACCCGGTGGGCTACTTCGCGAACCTGCGCGAGGCGCTCGACGTCGTCGAGAAGTACACCGAGCCGGGGCGCTCGCGCGACCGGTTGCTGCGTCGCTGGCTGCGCAACGAGATGGTCGAGCGGATGCGCGGCAAGCGGCTGCTCAACGCGCCCGAGGACTACCGCCAGGAGCTCTTCGCCGAGATCCGCAGCGTGGTCGTCGAGCGCTTCGGGCCGGGTGTCGCGGCCGGCCTCCAGCCCACTCAGCAGGTCGTCGCAGCCCTGATCGCCGACGGCCGGCTCGACGACCTGGTGGCGTTCGCCGAATGGGAGACCTCCGTCTCCACCAAGGCCGAGCCGGACGGCATCGAGTGGGACGGCGATGTGCTGCGCATCGGTCTGTCCGCCGAGCTCACGTCCGACGGCACGCCGATGACGTTCCCCGCCGAGGGCACCGCCGCCCCGCTCGACGGGCCGCCGGCCTCCGTGCAGGAGGCCGTGAACTGGGTGGCCTCGCACAGCGTCGCCCGCTTCGGGAGCGCCACGGTCGAGTTGCTGCTGAGCGAGCGGACCAGCGCCGCACAGTACTTCCAGCCGGTGGAGTTCACCCGGGAGACCGTCCCTGCGGAGGGGGACGGTCGGGTACGGCTCGTGCTGCGGGGCACCGCGGCCGTGGATCCGGCCACCGCGGCCGACGGCAGCCCGCTCGGCTCCGGGCGGTGGGACGTCCACCTCCGCGTCAAGCTCGGCGGCTGGACCAAGCAGAGCCGACTCGGCCCGGTCCCGGTCAAGGGACGTACGGCCGCGGACGCCGGTGTGGTGGGCGGCCGGGTGGTGCTGCCGAGCTGGACCGCCAAGCAGGGCACGCTCGCCCTGGACGTCGACACGCCGGGCAAGCGCCTGGGGCCCGAGCGTCTGGCGGACGGGGCGGTCACCGTCTCCGGCGACCGCCTCGAGGTGTCGGTGCCGTTCCATGTGCCCGGTGACTCTCCGGTGCTGCTCAAGCTCACCCGTGGTTCCGGCGCCGCGTCCGTGCAGGTCTCCGGCACGCTGCGGCCCAAGGGCTCCGAGGCCCTTCTGGAGGCGGTGCTGCCCGTCGGCGACCTCGCGGGCGCGGCCTGGCGGGTCGCGCTGAGCCCGGCGCCCGAGGCGCCGGAGCCGTCCTTCCATCCGCTGCCGTTCGCCGTGCGCGTGAGGGCGGGCAGCGTCCAGGTCGTGCACCCGCCCCGGCCGGGGGCCGGGCAGCGGCTGGTCCGCCGGGCGAGGCGGGTGGCCGGGAGGCTGGTCGCCCGGGTCAGGGCACGCGGTAAGTAGCAGCGGGGACAAGCGAGACGGGGAGGACGCCGAGGCGTCCTCCCCGTTTCACGTCGTGTCGCTCAGCTGGCGTCGCTGAGCCGCTCGAGGCTGGTGCGCAGGTGCTCCCAGCTGCGGGACCGCTTGCTTCCCCGGTTGCGGGCGTTGACCAGCGCCTTCCAGAACGACGCCTCGATCAGCGTCTCCGGCTTGATCGCCGAGGTGCGCTCCAGGATCGTCTCGGGCACCTTCTGCGGGTCGGGGACCACGTACTCCGCGATGATCTCGTCGTACTTGTCCTGGAGCACCGTGTTGGTCGGGTCCGCGCCGAAGACCAGGAGCTGGCCGGTGGGCTCGGTGTCGACCAGGACCGTCACCAGGTCGGGCCGGTAACGGTTCAGGACCTCGATCACCTTGTAGACGTCACCGGTCCAGGCGTTGGTGTGCCGGTCACGGGCCGCCTCGTCCACGTTGCGCGGCAGCATGTCGTCGAAGACGATCACGCTGGCCCAGTCCGCGTACTTCTCCACGTTGATGAAGTCGCGGAGCGCGTACTCGAAGAGGTGCATGCCGTCGATGAACGCCAGGTCGAGCGTGACGTCCTGCCAGTAGCCGAACGGAGTGCGGTTGCGGATGACGTTGCGCAGCGGGTTGCGGCCACCCTTCAGGTGCTGCAGCGGGTTGTCGCGCGCGAAGAAGTCGTCGCTGGTGGCCTTGGCCAGGTGGACGTCGCAGCGGATCTCCGAGACCACTTTGAACGCCGGGTCGATCGCGATACTCGGTACCCGGGAGAACGTCAGGCTGCGGCCGTCGTTGACGCCGATCTCCAGGTAGTTGCGGTTCGCGCTGGCTTTGTGGAGCCCCCGCAGGAACTCATGACGTTTCACTGGGAAATCTCCTTGCGGATGTGTGGCAGTGCTTCGTGCAGGGCGGACCGCCGGTTCCGGTGCGAGGCCGGCGCGGCCCCCGTCCACCGGTCGCGCCCGAGGGCGCCGAGGGCGGGACCTGGTGCGGGCCCGGAGAGGACCTCGCTGCTGGTGGGGCCGACCCGGTGAGGGGCGGCCGAGGTGGTGCCGGAACGCTTCCCGCACCGGTGCATGCCGACTGCCCGCGCCGGATCCGGTGCCGTGGAACATACCGTCTGTGCCGTCTTCACGGCAGTGCTTCGCACCGAGGGGCGCGGTCCCGGTAAGAGGACCGTGCACGCCGGGCAAGGCCGGAGGCCGACCTTCCGGGGGCGGGGCGCGGGGCCGGACCCAGTGGAGCGGTCGTGGGCGGCGGCGAGAAGGCTCATGAAGGGATCTGCACCCTGCCGTGGTCTCCGGGCCCCGGGCGGTGGGCCAGGGGCACGCTGGGGGTCACGGTCTCGGCATGGCCGCCGGTCAGCGGGGAAGTGCCTGCGGGGGCGGGGCGGCGTGAGTCCGCGACGCTCGCGTGCTCCGGGTCGGAGACCAGGTTGGCTTCGGCGAGGTCGGTGATGTCGTCGACGAGCACCCCGGCGCGGGTGATTCCCGCGTCGGCGATGCGTGTGGGGCCGTGGAACGACACAGCCTTGTGGGCGACGGGCAACGGTTGTTCGGCCGAGGTGTGCATGGGCGGCCGCAACCGTGTGCCGGCCTCGCCGGACAGCACGAGAGCCTTCATCTGCGCCACCTTAGCCCGAATTCGCGGCAACGGGCCATGGCGGGGGGATTGCCCGGGAGTTGCGTCCGGTGGTCGCTCAGTCCTCGCCGCGGAAGATGTTGCTCTCCCCCGTGTGCGAGGTGGTGGGGCCGACGCGGTCCTCCACGGCGGGCAGGCAGGTCCGCAGGTCGCCCTTGCCGTGCAGGCGACGGGACCTGGACCAGCCGGTCTCGGGCCGGCGGGCGAGGGGTTTGTCAACGGTCTGCGGGGTCACGGTGGTTCACCGTCCTTCCAGGCTGCTTCTCCGGGTCCCCGGTGACGGTCGGCCCAAACGGGCCGGCCGGCCGTCAGGGCGCCGGTACCGTACACGCGTACAGCGGGGACCCGCTCCCCGACGCTTGACGGCAGGCCGTGCCGAACTCGCCTGTCCGGCTCAGGTGTTGGAGCGGGCCGCGCTGATGTCGCCGAGGGCCGACTCCGGGTCGCGTTCCATGGCGGCGTCGCCGAGAGCGACGATGCCGACGGGGTGGCCGCCCTCGACGACCGGGATCCGGCGCACCGCGTGTTCCCGCATGAGCGCGATGGCGTGGTCCAGGTCGTCCTCGGGACCGACGGTCACCAGGTCGTCGCTGCACGCGCCGGCCACGGTGGTCTGCTCGGGGTCGCCGCCCTCGGCGAGGGAGCGCACCACGAGGTCACGGTCGGTGACCAGGCCCCGCAGTTCGTCGCCCTCGGTGACGAGGACGGCCCCGAGGTCCTGGTCGCGCATGATGCGGGCGACGGCGGTCACGGAGGTCTGCGGTTCCACGGAGACCGGGGCGCTGGTCATGATGTCGCTGACGTGCTGGGTCATGGCGTACCTCTCTGGCAGGGGTTTCCGCGGCCGGGTACCCCGCCTCAGGCATCGAGTGCGACTTCGCTCCACACCTGTTTGCCGCCGCTGACGGGGACGGTGCCCCAGGCGACCGACACGGCCTCGACGAGCAGGATCCCGCGGCCTCCGGTGGCCTCCCAGCCGATGTCGGTGGGTTTGGCGGGGGTGCGGGGCGAGGCGTCGGCGACGGACACGCGCAGCCGCCGGCTCACCAGGGTGAGGTCGAGACGGACCTGGCCGTCGGTGTGCACGAGGGCGTTGGTGACGAGTTCGGAGACAACCAGCAGTGCGGTGTCCAGGGCGTCGCCGTGGACCCCCCACCGGCGCAGGACACGCCGGGTGAAGCGGCGGGCGTGCCCGGCGGCCTGGGGGACGCGCCAGACCGTCCAGCCCTCTCTGAGCGGGTGGGTGGCCATGCCGTCGTAGCGCAGCAGGAGCAGGGCGACGTCGTCGCTGCGGCGGGCGCCCTCGAGCAGGGCGTCGGCGACGAGACCCAGGTGGGCCGGGTCGGAGGCGGCCAGTTCTCGGGCGAGGCGGTCCATGCCCTCGTCGATGTCGGCCTCGGTGGACTCCACGAGGCCGTCGGTGGTCAGGGCGACCAGGGTGCCGGGCCGCAGCCGGAGCGGGGTCATCGGGAAGTCGGCCTGGGCCAGCACGCCGAGCGGGGGGCCGCCGTCCGCCTCCGCGATCTCCGTGGTGCCGTCGGGGTGGCGCAGAACAGGCGGCAGGTGGCCCGCCCGGACGCACCAGGCGGTGCCCTCCTCCATGTCGAGGTCGACGTAGGCGCAGGTGGCGAAGAGGTCGGTCTCCAGGTCCATCAGGAGCCGGTTGGCGCGGGCGACGACGACGTCCGGGGGGTGGCCCTCGACGGCGTAGGCGCGCAGGGCGGTGCGCATCTGGCCCATGAGGGTGGCGGCGGCGGCGCTGTGGCCCTGGACGTCGCCGATGACCAGGGCGACGTGGTTGTCGGGCAGCGGGATCACGTCGTACCAGTCACCGCCGAGTTCGAGGCCCGCGGTGCTGGGCAGGTAGCGGGCGACGGCGGTCGCGCCGGGCAGTTCGGGCAGGCGGCGGGGCAGCAGCTGGCGCTGGAGCATGCCGACCAGTTCGTGTTCGGCGTCGAGGGCGTGGGCCCGTGTCAGGGCCTGCCCGGCGAGGCCGGCGGAGGCGGTGAGCAGGGCGCGCTCGTCGGGGTCGAAGTGGTGCGGGGCGTCCCAGCCGATGAGGCAGGCGCCGGCCATGCGCCCCGCCGCGGGCAGCGGCAGGACGGCGAGGCCGCCGGGGCCGACGTCGGCGAGAGCGGGTTCCAGGACGGTGCCGGCGGGCCAGATCTGGGCGCGGCCCTCGCGCAGGGCGGCGGCCAGGGTGGGCATGGCCCGTACCGGGGCCTCGGGCCACTCGCTGCGCCACTCCAGGCGCCACAGCTCGGGCCAGGACTCCGGTTCGGGAGGGTCGAGAACGGTGACGACGAGCCGTTCGTTCTCCAGCTCGGCGAGGGCGATGCGGTCGGCTCTCAGCGGGGCACGCAGCGCGGAGACGACGGCCTGGCTGACGTCACGGACCGTGCCCGCCATGGCGAGGGCCGCGGCCAGTCGCTGTACCCGCGCCACGTCGGTGACGTCGGAGCGCAGGGTGGAGGCGTCGGCGACGGCGCCCACGAGGCGTGCGGGCCGGCCCTCCCCGCCCGGCAGCATGCGCCCACGCAGTCTGAGCCACTTCGGCGGTCCGGACGGCTGCAGGACGCGGAACTCCAGCTCGCGGTCGCCGAAGGACATGTGGCCGGCCTCGAAGAGGGACATCAGCGAGGGCAGGTCCTCGGGGACGGTGAGGCCGAGCAGGGTCTCCACCTTGCCGTCGAAGGCGGCCCGGCTCATGCCGAACAGCTCCAGGAGCTCGTCGCCGACCTCCACACGGCCGGTGTCCATGGCGAGGGTGAACGCGTTGGGGCGCGGTTCCGCGCCCTCCGGGGCCACCGCGGGGACGGGGCAGACGATCGCGTCGGCGATCAGTTCGAGGCACTTGCGGTCCTCGTCGTCGAAGCCGGCCGGCCCCTCGCCGACGGCGAGAAGACAGGCCCGGCCGTCGTCACCGTGCGCGGGCAGCACAGCCAGGTGGAAGTCCCGCCGGCCCACCCTGCCGGACTCGGCGCGGGCGGCGAGTTCCCCGGGGCCCAGGAAGAGGGGGCGTCCCGAGCGGTACGCGTCGGCGGGCGGGGAGCCGCCGGAGCTCGGATAGCTGTCACGCAGCCCGTACAGGGTCAGCGGGACGCCGGCCGACTCGACGAGGTACAGCAGGTCCCCGTCCTCGCCGGGGGTGTACACCGCGGCGAGGGCCGCCCCGGCGAAGACGAGCGCCTGTTCGAGGACGCGGCGCAGCCGTTCGGGGGATTCGGGATCGTCGTTGAGCGACGTGAGGGCGTTTTCGGCACGCAACGCTCTCGTTCTGCGGCCCGCAGCGTCCTCACTCACCACGTCCGCCATTACAGCGCTTATGCGGCACGTGCGCAGCCCCTGTGGGCGTTCCGTGGAGCATCTGCGCGGTCCGCGTCCGAAACCCTCCGAACACTTCTTGACCCATGCGTTCCGCACGGTGATGTCGTGACAGCCGTGACTGTCCGTGGCCGCCGTCGCGCTGGAAAGCTCGAGAGCGGGCCACGGAAGGGGACGCATGGACAAGCGCTACGAGGTGTACGCGCTCGCCGACAGACACTTCTACGAGACGCCCGACCGTATCTCCGCGGGCGAGGCGCCCGTCTACGAGACGGCGCGGCGCGAGGTGCCGGACGGCTGGGACGCGGCACGGATCGGTGACTGGCTGACACTGACGCCGCTCGGCGTGGACGGGAAGCCGGCGCCGGGTCCGTCGCAGGGCTGGAAGATCCACGCCTCGGCCACCCGGGCGAACGCGGAGCGGATCGCCTCGACCGTGTGGGACTACTGCGTGCCCCGGCGCATCTCGTTCAAGTTCGTGCCGGGCCCGCATCTGCTGCACCTGCGCAACACCAAGTACGCGGGCCGCGACACCAGCGGCAAGTTCGTCACGATCTACCCGGCCGACGAGGAGCAGCTGCACCTCGTGCTGCGGGAACTGGGCACGCTCCTCGAAGGCTGCGAGGGGCCGTACATCCTCACCGATCTGCGCTGGTACGACGGTCCGCTCTACGTCCGCTACGGCGCGTTCGCGCGGACCTTCGTCGTCGACGAGCGGGGCTCGCTGGTGCCGGCGGTGCGCGACGGCGAGGGGACGCTGGTGCCGGACCGGCGGGAGCCGTCGTTCCAGGTTCCGCCGTGGGTGACGCTGCCCGCCTTCCTCGAACCGCATCTGGCGGCCCGGAACACCACGACGGTGGGCGACCTGCCGTACCGGATCGAGAAGGCGCTGCACTTCTCCAACGGCGGCGGGGTCTACACCGGGACCGACACCCGCGACGGACGCAAGGTCGTCCTGAAGGAGGGTCGGCCGCACGCGGGGCTCGCCGCCGACGGGGCGGACGCGATCGCCCGTCTGGAGCGGGAGAAGTACGCCCTGGAGCAGGTGGCGGGGACGGGCGTGGTGCCCGAGGTGCGGGACTGGTTCACGCTCGGCGACCACAAGTTCCTCGTCATGGACTTCCTGGAGGGGCGCCCGCTGAACTCGTTCTTCGCCGAGCGGCATCCGCTGCTCACCCCGGACCCCGATCCGAAGGCGGTCGCCGACTACACGGCGTGGGCCGTACGCATCCACGGGGCCGTGGAGCGGGCGGTGGAGGCGGTGCACGCGCGCGGGATCGTCTTCAACGACCTGCACGTCTTCAACATCATGGTCGGCCCCGACGAGGAGTCGGTGTCCCTGCTCGACTTCGAGGCGGCGGCGCCCGTCGAGGAGAACGGCCGCCAGGTGGTCGCCCACCCCGGCTTCTTCGCCCCGCCGGACCGCACGGGCATCGACGTCGACCGCTACGCGCTGGCCTGTCTGCGTCTCGCCCTGTTCATGCCGGTCACCACGCTGTTCGTGGTCGACCGGGGCAAGGCGGCCCATCTGGCAGAAGTGATTCTCCGTCAGTTCCCCGACGTGCCGAAGGAGTTCCTCGACGCGGCGGTCACGGAGATCACCCGGGACACCGGCGGCGAGCGTACGGCCCTGAAGACGGCGCCCTCCTTCGTCGAGCCCGGCGACTGGCCCTACAGCCGCGACTCCATGGTCAAGGCGCTCCTCGCCTCGGCCACCCCGGAGCGCGAGGACCGGCTGTTCCCCGGCGACATCACGCAGTTCAACGACGGCGGCGGCCTCGGGATCGCGCACGGCGCGGCCGGGGTGCTGTACGCGCTGGAAGCGGTCGGCGCGGAACGGTACGAGGAGGGCGAGCACTGGCTCCTCGACCGCACCGCGCCCCCGCCGACGGGCACACCGCTGGGGCTCTACGACGGTCTCGCGGGCGTCGCCCACGTCCTGGACCGGCTGGGCCACCGGCAGCGCGCCCTCGACCTGGTCGAACGCGTCCTCGCGGAACGGTGGCAGAACCTCTCCTCCGACCTGCACGGTGGCCTCGCCGGACTCGGGCTCGTACTGGGCGAGTTGGCCCGCACGACTGGCGAGACGGAGCTGCGGGACCGTGCCGCCGAGGCTGCCGACGTTCTCGTACGACGGCTCGCGCAGCCTCTTCCCGACACGCCCAAGCGGCGCCGCGCCGGACTGCTGCGAGGGTGGTCCGGGCCCGCGCTCTTCCTGTTGCGGCAGCACGAACGCACCGGTGAGCCCCTGCTGTTGAGGGCGGCGGAGGTGGCGCTGCGGCGGGACCTGGAGTGCTGCGTGACGCATCCGGGCGGCTCGCTGGAGGTCGACGAGGGCTGGCGGACGCTGCCGTACCTCGGTGAGGGAAGCGTCGGCATCGGGATGGTCCTGGACGACTACCTCGCCCAAGGAGCCGACACCGAGGGCGAGTTCGAGCGGGCGCGGGCCGGGATCCTGACCGCCGCCACCAGCCGGTTCTACGTCCAGCCCGGTCTCTTCCAGGGCCGCGCCGGGATGATCCTGCACCTGGCCCGCACGGACACGCCGGGTGCGAGCCGGCAGCGGCTCGACGAACAGATCGACGGGCTCGGCTGGTTCTCGATGGACTACCAGGGCCAACTGGCCTTCCCCGGCCACCAGATGATGCGGCTGTCGATGGACCTGGGCACCGGAACGGCAGGGTGCCTGCTCGCGCTCGGCGCGGCCCAGAAGGTCCAGGAGAGCCAAGAGGCCCAGGCAGGGCCCGGCGAACCCGCCACCGCACACCTGCCGTTCCTCCCGCCGCTCACGCGGCCCCACATACGCGGTTCCGCGACCTGACGGAGCCGTGACCCAACCCCGTCCCCACGGGTGGACGACACCGAAGGAAGGAAAACGAGATGGCACTTCTCGACCTGCAGACGATGGAGTCCGACGAGCACACCGGCGGCGGCGGCAACAGCACCCTGAGCCTGCTGTCCTGCGTCAGCGCGGCGAGCGTCACGCTCTGTCTCTGACAGGCACCGTGCGCCCATGACTCCGGGCGGTCCACTCCCGCGAGGGAGGGACCGCCCGGGGTTCTGCACACCTGGGGAAGGCCACCGCATGACGACTCGCACAGCAGGGTCCGGCCCGCTGGGCCCCGCCCCCGCCCGCGTGCTGGCGCTGTGTCTGGTGAGCACGGCGGCGACCGGTGCCGGACTGCTGCTGCCCGCCGCCCTGGGCCGGACCCTGGACCTGCTGCTCGCCCACGCACCGGCGACCCGCTGGGTGCTGTACTGCGCCGCACTGATCCTCCTGATCGCGCTGCTCGACGCGTCGGAAACCGTTCTCGGCGGCACGGTCGACGCCCGCACCACCGCCTGGCTGCGCCGCCGCCTCACCGGCCACGTCCTGGCCGTCGGCCCGCGCGCCACCGCACGCTTCGGGCCCGGAGACCTCGTCGCCCGCCTCGTCGGCAACGCCGCGCAGGCCGGCACCGCCCCGACCGCCCGCGCCGCGCTGCTCGCCGCGCTCGCAGGACCCGTCGGCGCCGTGGTGGCCCTCGGACTCATCTCCCCGTGGCTCGCGGCCGTGTTCCTTGCCGGAGCCCCGGTGCTCGCCCTGCTGCTGCGCGCCTTCGCCCGTGACACCCGGGAATGCGTGACCCGGTACCAGGAGGTGCAGGGCCGGATCGCGCAGGCCCTCGCGGAGGCCGTCGACGGCCACCGCACCATCCACGCGGCCGGTACGGCGGACCGGGAGACGGCCCGGATCCTGCGTCCGCTGCCCGAGTTGTCCGAGGCCGGTCACCGCATGTGGCGGGTGCAGGGCCGCGCCTCGGGCCAGTCCGTCGCCGTCGCACCGCTGCTCCAGCTCGGTGTCGTCGCCGTGGCGGGGATCCTGCTCGCCCGGCACCGGGTGACGGTGGGCGACGTCCTCGCCGCGTCCCGGTACGCGGTCCTCTCGACAGGTGTCGGCGCTCTCGTGGGGCAGCTCGCCGGCCTGGCCCGGGCCCGGGCGGCGGCCGGACGCCTGGACGAGGTCCTCGCGGAACCCGCCGTCGCCCACGGCGAACGCCGGCTGCCGCCCGGCCCGGGGCGGCTCGAACTGCGCGGCGTCACCGCCCTGCGCGGCGGACGTGCCGTGCTCGACGGGGTCGACCTCGTCGTGCCGGGCGGGACGACGCTCGCGGTGGTGGGCCGGTCCGGCGCGGGCAAGTCGCTGCTCGCGGCGGTCGCCGGGAGGCTCACCGAACCGGACGCCGGAGAGGTCCTCCTCGACGGCGTACCGCTGCGCGAGCTCACCCACGACGACCTGCGCCGTTCGACCGGCTACGCCTTCGGACGGCCCGCCCTGCTCGGCGGCACCGTCGCGGAGGAGATCGGGCTCGCCCTGGCGTCCCCCTCCCCCGCCCGCGTCCGGGAAGCGGCCCGCACCGCCCACGCGGACGACTTCGTGCGCCGACTGCCCGACGGCTACGACACCCTCGTCGACGACGCCCCGCGCTCCGGCGGGGAATCCCAACGCCTGGGCCTGGCAAGGGCGTTCGCGCACGGCGGCCGGCTGCTGATACTCGACGACGCCCTCTCCAGCCTCGACACGGTCACGGAGGCCCGCATCACCGAGGCCCTGGTGAGCGGACGGGCGGACGGCACCCGCCTTCTCGTCGCCCACCGCGCCGCCACCGCGGCCCGCGCGGACACGGTGGCCTGGCTGGACGGGGGGCGGGTACGGGCGGTGGGACCGCACGAGGAGCTGTGGGGCCTGGCGGAGTACCGGGCGGTCTTCGCGGACGGGCCGGACACGGGCACTCACGGCGAGGGACCGTCATGACCTTCCGCCGGGGTGGTGCCCAGGCCGGCGCGATCTCCGCACGCGGTCTGCGGTTCCTGCGGCTCCGGTGGCGGGTGCTGATCCGGCTGGGCGGGTGGTCCGTACTGGAGACCGGGCAGACCTTCCTCACCGGGTACGCGCCGGCCCGCGCGCTGGACGGGGGGTTTCTGGCCGGACGGCCCGGCGTGGGACTCGGCTGGCTCGCGGTGGCCGGTCTCGGAGTGCTCGTCGGCGCGTACGGGACGGTGCGGGTGTACACCGCCGTCGCCGCCCTGGTCGAGCCGCTGCGGGACGCCCTGGTGACGCGGGTGGTGGGGCGCGGGGTACGGGAGGCGGACGCGGGGGCGCTGTCCGGGCTGACCCAGCAGGTCGAGATCGCTCGGGACACCTTCGCCGGGCTGGTGCTGGTGTCGCGTTCGTTCGTGTTCACGGCCGTCGGCGCCGTCGTAGGGCTGGCCTCGCTCGACCCGCTGCTCCTGCTGGTCGTGGGACCGCCGCTCGCCGCGGGGCTCGGCCTGTTCGCCGCCACCCTGCGGCCGTTGGCCCGACGCCAGGAGGAGTTCCTGGTCGCCGACGAGGCCCTGGCCGAGGGTCTCGGCAGGGTCTGTCCGGGGCTGCGGGACATCACGGCGGCCGGTGCCGAGGAGCGCGTCGCCGCCGGCACCGGCCGGCTCGTCGACACCGAACAGCGGGCCGCGTACGCCTTGGCCCGCTGGTCCGTCCTGCGCGTGGCCTCCCTCACCCTCGGCGGGCAGCTGCCGATCGTCCTCCTCCTCGCCTGCGCTCCCTGGCTCCTGTCCCGGGGCGTCACCACGGGCGCCCTGGTCGGCGCCCTCGCCTACGTCACCCAGTCGCTCCTGCCCGCCCTGCGCAACCTGGTCCACGGCCTGGGCACGAGCGGGTCCCGGCTGGTGGTGGTCCTGCGCCGACTGGTCCGCGAACCGGCCGGGGAGGCGGGGCAGGACTACGGGCCGCGCGGTGCGGGCGCTATGCCCGAGAGGGCGTCCAAGGCCCCCCGGCAGGCGGGCTCGCGGGGCACCCCGGCCCGCCCCGCATCACATGGCGCGGACCCACGGCCCGACGGCCCCGACGCGGCATGCACGGCGAACGGCGAAGCCGCCCCGGTCACCACCGGAACCACCGGCGCCCCCGCCCTCTCCCTCACCTCCGTGGCCTTCGCCTACGGCCCCGCCGCCACCCCTGTCGTCGACGACCTCGACCTCACGCTCCCGTCCGGCGCCCACCTGGCCGTCGTGGGCCCCAGCGGGATCGGGAAGTCGACGCTCACCGCCCTCGTAGCCGGCCTCCTGCGGGCTCGCGGCGGAGAGATCCGGCTCTGCGGACACCCCGTGCCCTCACCCGAGGCCGCGGCGCTGCGCGTACTCATCCCGCAGGAGGCGTACGTCCACTCCGGCACCCTCGCCGAGAATCTCGGGCACCTCAGGCCGCACCCGGTGCCGGAGCCGGAACTGCTCGCGGCGGCCCGGGCGGTGGGGCTCACCCCGCTGCTCGAGGCGCTCGGCGGTCCACGGGCGACCGTGGACCCGGCCGCCCTGTCCGCCGGTGAGCGGCAGCTCATCGCGCTGACCCGGGCCTATCTGTCGTACGCCCCGCTCGTCCTGCTCGACGAGGCGACCTGTCATCTGGACCCCCGGGCCGAGGAGCGCGCCGAGCGGGCCTTCGCCGAACGGCCGGACACCACGCTGGTCGTCGTCGCCCACCGGATCAGCTCGGCCCGGCGCGCGGGGAGCGTGCTGCTGATGGACGGCCGCCGCACGGCGCACGGCACCCACGAGGAGCTCGTGCGCGACTCGGCGGCGTACCGCGAACTCGTGGGCGGCTGGACGGCCGTGGCCCCGAAGCGGTCCGCTCCCCCGGGTCGGTCAGAGCCAGCCCTGCCCCTGCGAGATGCGGATCGCGTCGATGCGGTTGCGGGCGCCGGTCTTGCGGGTGATGGCGGCCATGTAGTTGCGCACGGTCCCGTGGGACAGGTGCAGGTTCCCCGCGATCTCCGCGATGGAGGCACCCTCGGCCGCGAGGGTCAGCACGCTCAACTCCCGTCTGGTCAACGGCATCTCGGCGGCCTGGAGGAAACCGAAGCCCAGTGAGTCGTCGACGAAACGTTTCCCTTCGGCGACGCGTCGGATCCCGCGGATCAGACGCTCCGGCGAGCCCTCCTTGTCGACGTAGCCGAGTGCTCCCGCCTCGGCGGCCCGTTTCAGCAGCCCGGGCCGGTTGGCCGTGGCCAGGACGAGGAGGCGCGGCGGACTGCGGTCCGGCTCGCGCACCGATAACTCCCCCAAGGGCGGGATGCCGTAGGCGTCCGAGCACTCGAGGTCGGCGGCGCACACGTCGGGCCGCACGGAGCGCAGGCGGCCCGGCGCGCTGTGCCACGGGGTGTCGAACACCCCGAGGTCCGGTTCCCGGCGGAGCCACTCCGCCAGCACCGATCTGACCAGACACGCGTCGTGCACCAGAAGCACCCGGATCACTGCTCGTCCCCCTCGATTCGCCGTACTCGGTTCCATGGCGATGACGCGTGCCCCATTGTTCGGGTCCCGGACGTCCGGCGGGCGCGAAGAATTGGCCATCAGGGTGCGCGGGGGCGCACGCACGGCGCCCGTGAGCCGCGGCGCGCTTCGACTGTGGGGGCATGGTCCGGAGGTGAAGGGGTACGCGGCCGTACTCGCCGTCGCACGGATACCCGTGTGCCCGCGACCGGCCACCCACGCCGTACGGGACGTGTACTGAAGGGCGGGTTCCGGTCCCCGGGAGCCGGCATGCGTCAGTGGCTCCCGCCCCCTCCGGCGGCCCCTCCCGTGCAAGGCGGTGATCGACGTGTCCGACGGGCATATGTCCGCCCCTACGCCGAAGGGCGTCCCAGCCGCGGCTGGGACGCCCGTTGCCATTCCGGCCTCGTGGGACACGGGGCGGAAAGCGCGCCGGTCCGGCCCTCCCGCCGGAGGGCCGGACCGTTGCACCTCCCGGCCGGAATCGCGCTGTGGCCGGACGGTGGTCGTGCGGACCGACGTCGGCAGCGGAGGGTGGGGGGCGGACCGCTGCCGACGCGGCCGGTACAGGGGATCCGTTCGTCAGACCGCCTGAGGGATCAGTGGGACTCCGTCACACCGGTGCCGTCACCAGCGCCAGTGCCGTCGCCGGTGCCGTTCTGGTCACCGTTGCCGGCCTCTTCGCCGCCGATCTGGTCACCGCCGACCTCCTCACCCGGGGTGGCACCCGCCTCGTCGCCCGGGTTCGCAGTGGCGTCGCCACCGGCACCGGCCTCCTCGCCCGCACCGGCCTCCTGGCCCGCACCGGCCTCTTCGCCCGCACCGGCACCGGCGTCACCCGCGCCCGCCTCGTCACCGGCACCGGCCTCTTCACCGCCGGCCTGGTCGTCGCCCGCGCCGCCGGCCGCGTCACCCGCGCCGAGCGTGGCGCCGACCGCCTGGAGAGCGGTGGTCACCGGCTGGAAGAAGGTCTCGCCGCCGACGGTGCAGTCGCCGCTGCCGCCGGAGGTCAGGCCGATCGCGGAGCCGTCCTGGGTGAACAGCGAGCCGCCGCTGTCGCCGGGCTCGGCGCAGACGTCGGTCTGGATGAGCCCGGTGACGGTGCCCTCGGGGTAGTTCACGGTCGCGTCGAGTCCGAGGACCTGGCCGTCGGCGAGGCCCGTGGTGGAGCCCATCCGGAAGACCTGGGAGCCGACCTCGGCGTCCGCGGCCTGGTTGATCGCGACGGTCTGGCCGCCGCCGACGTTGACCTCGCTGGGCGCCACGGTCGCCGGGTCGTCGTACTTGACCAGGGCGAAGTCGCCGTCGCCGGGGAAGGTGGCCTGGTCGACGGTGGCGATCGGCTGACCGTCCTCTGTGTCCGACCACTGCTCGGCCGCGACCCCGCAGTGACCCGCGGTCAGGAAGGCCGGGCTGCCGTCGCCCGCGGTGACGTTGAAGCCGAGCGAGCAGCGGGCGCCGCCGCCGAAGATCGCGTCACCGCCGGACACGAAGGTCTTGAGGGTGCCGGCCGACTTCTTGATGGTCGCCATGTCGGAGCCGAGGCTCTTCACGGTCGACTCGATGGTGTTCCACTTGTTGCCGGTGACCGTGCTGTCGGCGGTCACGAGGATCTTGTTGGTACGCGGGTCGACGGCCCAGGAGGTACCCGGGATGGTCGCCTCCTCCTTGAGGGTCTTCGCGCCGGCCGCCAGCTCGGGGAGGCTGTTGTCGACCTCGCGGACCTCTGCGCCCGCCTTCTTCGCCTGCACGACGACGTTGTTGTTGTCGCCGGAGATCACGTTGTTCACGACGTTCACGACGAGCTGCTGCTTGTCGGAGTCGTAGTAGGACCCGGCGAAGGCGTCGCCCAGCAGCTTCTCGAGTTGCGAGGCGAGGTCCGAGGCGTCCGTCGCCTTGAGCGTCTTGGGTGCGACGGCCGCCGTGTCGTTCGACGAACCGTCCTGGGACGCGTTGGCGTTGGGCAGCAGAATCGCGGCCGCTCCGAGCGCTACGACGGTGCCTGCCGCGAACGCGGCCTTGCGCTTCGGAATTCGCTTGTGACTCAAACTTCTCGACCTCCTGGGGGGACCGGAGTCTTTACCGCCGTGTGGCAGTTGTTCGGGGCGCCTGGATGGTCATGGGTACGCAAGGTGCGCGCGGTGCGTTCAATGCCGTTTCTTTACGCGCCGGTTGCCACGCCGATTCGGCCACGGGTCGTGCCGGGCGCGTTGCGGGCGGGAACAATCCCCCATATGACGATGACGCCCGCCGAAGCCGACAAGCTCCTCGCCGACAACTTCGCCCCTTGGGTCCTCGACCTCCGCCTCTCGGTCCAGACGCTCGGCGACGACCATGCCGTTCTGCGTCTTCCCTGGTCACAGCGGTTGGCGCGGGAAGGGGGCGCGCTGTCGGGCCAGGTGCTGATGGCTGCCGCCGACACCGCCACCGTGATCGCCGTGTCAGCGGCCCGGGGCACGTACGGACCGATGACGACGGTGCAGCAGTCCACGACCTTCCAGCGGGCGGTGACCGATTCGGATGTCCTGATCAAGGCGGTCGTCACCAAACTGGGCCGCCGCATGGCGTTCGCCGACATCACGATGACCGACTCCGCATCGGGTGCGCTCGCGGCCCACGCGAACACGGTCTACGCACTTCTGGGCTGACACGCTCAGCGAGCGGTCATCGACGGTCGGTTGTGGATACCGCTTCGAATCCCCCCTCCAGCGAATCTGCACATCGAAAGCGCAACCAGGTCACCGGAAGCGAAAGTTCTGCACAACCGGCGGCCTTCGCCCATGCCATTGGCGAGGTGTGTCGCATTCGCCGCGTCCGCGGCGGGGCCGCCGCACGCCACCGCGACGTCACGTGTGAAGAAGTCGACCCCAAGGCGTGCGCAAGCCTGCACGGATGGAAGCTCCTGTGACTCAAGTTCCCTGGTGAGGCGGATGGTTGATTGGAAGCGCGGCGCCGCAGCGTGCTTTGATCCATCGCACCGCAGGGCAGCCAGGCATTCCCGGAAACGGGGGTCCGGCGTCTGCGATCGCGGCCGTCATCTGTCCCCAGAGGGGGCCGCTCCCCCCTTGCTGAGATATCCACACGAAGGGAAGTTCCATCATGAACTCCACCCCCCAGGTTGAGACCGTCGAGATCTCGGACGCCGACCTCGACAACGTCTCCGGCGGCCTCGCCCTCAACGCCCTCGGCACCGTCACCGGCCTGGTGGACGGCGTCGCCCCGGTCTCCGGCGTGGTCAACACGGTTGTCGGCACCGTCGAGGGTGTCACCGGCCTGAGCACCGCCCCGGTCACGGGCCTGGTCGCCGGTCTCTGATCACACCCCATGTGATCTGATCGCACCACTTGTGATCACCCTGTCCCGGAGCCGCATCCTGGCTCCGGGGCTTTCGGGTTTCGTGAAACAGCCGGCTCACGGGCCGGGTGCCGTACACCAGCCGGCTCGCGCGAGCCGGTCCTCTCTCTTTCGCAGGTGAGGGAAGTTCCGTGCAGTTCCGCCAACAGGCCCTCGCCAAGCTCCAGTCACCGGAGGAGCTCGATCTTCCGGTGCGGTTCGCCCGGCCGCAGGGCTGGCTCGTGATGTCCGTGACGGTAGTGGTGACGGCCGCCGCCTGCGTGTGGGCGGTGACCGGCTCGGTCGCCTCCACGGTGAGCGCGCCCGCCATCCTCACGCACGGGGAGGGCAGTTACATCCTCCAGAGCCCGATCGCCGGCCAGGTCACTCAGGTACTGGCCGAGGAAGGGCAGCGGCTGCCCGCCGACTCCCCCGTCCTGAAGGTCCGCACCGCCAAGGGCGACACGGTCGTGCGCACGGTCGCCGCGGGCCGGGTCACCGCGCTGGCGGCCACCATCGGGCAGATCATCTCGACCGGCGCGAACGTCGCCGCCGTGGAGAAGGTCGCCCACACCACCGACCCCATGTACGCCACGGTGTACGTGCCCGCCGAGAACGCCGCCTCCATCCCGGCGAACGCCCCGGTGGACCTGACCGTCTCCTCGGTGCCCACCCAGGAGTACGGCGTGCTGCGCGGCCATGTGAAGTCGGTGGACCGCTCGGCGCAGTCGGCGCAGCAGATCGCCGCGTTCCTCGGGGACAGCCAGCTCGGCGAGCAGTTCACCAAGGACGGCCGTCCGGTCGCCGTCCTGGTGAAGCTGGACAGGTCCAAGGAGACGAAGAGCGGTTACAAGTGGTCGTCCGCGGACGGACCACCCTTTGTCCTCACCTCCATGACCGTGGCCTCGGGTTCGATCCGGCTGGCCGATCAGCGCCCCGTCGATTGGCTGCTGCCGTGAGCACCGCACAGGACACCCGGAGCAGACGCCGCTCCGCCCCGCCCAAACGCCCGGTCCCCACGGGGAAGGCGAAGACGGTCCGGACACCCACCGTCCTGCAGATGGAGGCCGTGGAGTGCGGCGCCGCCTCCCTGGCCATGGTGCTCGGCCACTACGGCAAGCACGTCCCGCTGGAGGAGCTGCGCATCGCCTGCGGTGTCTCCCGGGACGGCTCGCGGGCCAGCAACCTCCTCAAGGCGGCCCGCAGTTACGGCCTGACGGCCAAGGGCATGCAGATGGACACGGCCGCGCTCGCCGGGGTGAGGACACCGGCCGTACTGTTCTGGGAGTTCAACCACTACGTCGTCTACGACGGCATGGGCCGCCGCTTCGGCCGCCGCGGTGTGTACATCAACGACCCGGGCAAGGGCCGCCGTTTCGTCCCCATGGAGGACTTCGACGGCAGCTTCACCGGTGTCGTGCTGGTGATGGAGCCCGGCGAGGGCTTCACCACGGGCGGCCGCAAACCGGGGATCCTCGGCGCGATGCCGGCCCGGCTGCGCGGCACCGCGGGCACCATGCCGGCATCGGTCCTGGCCAGTCTGCTGCTGGTGCTGGTCGGCGCCGCTACGCCCGCGCTGAGCCGCACCTACATCGACATGTTCCTGATCGGCGGCCAGACCTCCCTGCTCGGCGTGCTGTTCGCGTCGATGGGTGCCTGCGTGGCCCTCACCCTCGCCCTGACCTGGCTCCAGCAGGCGAACCTGCTGCACGGCCGCATCATCTCCTCGACCCTGTCCAGCGCCCGCTTCCTGCGCCATCTGCTGCGTCTGCCGGTGACGTTCTTCTCCCAGCGCAGCCCGGCCGACCTGGTCCAGCGCCTCCAGTCGAACGACCAGGTCGCCGAGACCCTGTCCCGCGACCTCGCGGCGGCGGGCGTCGACGCCGTGGTCGTCGTCCTGTACGCGATCCTGCTCTACACCTACGACCCCCAGCTCACCTATGTCGGCATCGGCGTCGCCCTGCTGAACGTGGTGGCCATGCGGGTCGTCATCCGGCTGCGGGCCACCCGTACGGCGAAGCTGCGCGCAGACAGCGCCCGGCTGACCAACACCGCCTACTCCGGCCTGCAGTTGATCGAGACGATGAAGGCGACCGGCGGCGAGGACGGCTACTTCCGCAAGTGGGCAGGGCAGCACGCCACCACGCTGGAGGAGCAGCAGCGGCTCGGGGTGCCGAGTGCCTGGCTGGGTGTGGTCGCGCCGATGCTGGCCACCTTCAACAGCGCCCTCATCCTGTGGATCGGCGGCATGCGGGCCGTCGAGGGCGGCATCTCCGTCGGCCTGCTGGTGGCGTTCCAGGCCCTGGTCACCCGCTTCACCGCGCCGATCACCCGCCTCAACGGCGTGGCAGGCCGCATCCAGGACTTCGCGGCCGACGTGGCCCGCCTGAAGGACGTGGAGAACTTCAAGGCCGACCCGCTGTACGACCGCCCCGGCGCCGGCGACTCGACCCGCCGGCTGCACGGCCACGTCGAGTTGCAGAACATCACCTTCGGCTACAACCCGCTCGACAAGCCGCTGCTGACGGGCTTCGACCTGACCGTGGGACCGGGTCGGCAGGTGGCGCTGGTCGGCGGCTCCGGCAGCGGCAAGTCGACCGTGTCCCGGCTGATCTCGGGCCTGTACGCGCCCTGGGAGGGGGTGATCCGCATCGACGGACAGCGCCTGGACGACATCCCGCGCGGTGCGCTCGCCTCCTCGGTGTCCTTCGTCGACCAGGACGTCTTCCTCTTCGAGGGCTCGGTCCGCGACAACGTGGCGCTGTGGGACCCCTCGATCCCGGACGACGCGGTGGTGGACGCACTGCGGGACGCGGCTCTGTACGACGTGATCGTGCGCCGCCCCGGCGGCATCCACAGCAGGGTCGAGCAGGACGGCCGCAACTTCTCCGGCGGCCAGCGTCAACGTCTGGAGATCGCCCGGGCGTTGGTGCGTCGGCCCAGCATCCTGGTCCTCGACGAGGTGACCAGCGCGCTGGACGCGGAGACCGAACTGACCGTCATGGACAACCTGCGCAAGCGCGGCTGCGCCTGTGTGGTGATCGCACACCGGCTCAGCACCGTGCGCGACAGCGACGAGATCGTCGTACTGGAACACGGCACGATCGTGGAGCGCGGGCGGCACGAGGAGCTGGTGGCGCGCGGCGGCGCGTACGCGGCGCTGGTCAAGGAACGGTGAGATGACTACCGCACACGAAGAAGACGTGGTCCTCGGCGCCCTCGGCCAGATGGGGACGCGGATCGACTGCGCCGGTTTCAGCCGCATCGACCTCGAGGGCCCGCAGGTGCTGTGGCTGGTCGTCTCCGGTGCCGTGGACCTGTTCGCGGTGGACGCCGAACAGCAGGGCCACTGGCATCATCTGGGCCGTCTGGAGCCGGGCGCCCTCCTGCTCGGGCCGGTGGCGGGGCCGCAACACACCCTGGTGGCACGCCCGCTGAGGAACTGCGTGGTCCACCGCATCGGCCTGCGCGAGCTGTACGAACCCGCGAACACCCAGACCTGGTCGTACGACGAGTACGGCAACCCCCAGTACGTACCGCCGACGACGAGCCCGCTGGAGTACGCGCTCGCGCTCGGCGTGGGCCGGAGTCTGTCCATCCTCTTCCAGGCGCCGATGGCCGACGAGCGGGCCGCCGCCCCGACCGACGACGACGTGTTCTGGATGCAGGTGCCGCCGGGCAGTGTGCAGTACGGCTCGCTCTACGGCGCCGAGGCGGCCGCCGACCTGCTGATGGACCCGGGGGTCTGGCAGAGCATGGTCGACCAGCAGTACCGGCTGCTGACCACGCTGGACCGCTGGATCGAACAGCTGGAGCGCACCCACGAGACCCGGACGGCCGCCGGTATCAAGGCCGGTGAGGCGGTGCGCGCCCAGGCCGACCGGACGCTGCTGGCGTCCATCGGCAGGTCGAAGCAGCGGGCGACGGCCGCCGACGCCGACGCGAGTTACGCGGCGTGCAGGCTGGTCGCCGAGGCGGCCGGGATCCCGCTCGCCGAGAACGCGCAGCGGGGCACCGAGAGCGACCGCCTGGACCCGGTCGAGCGCATCGCCCTGGCCTCCCGCGTCCGCATCAGGTCCGTACGTCTGGACGGCGGTTGGTGGCGCGACAACGTCGGTCCGCTGGTGGGCCACCGCGCCCTGTCGGGTACGCCGGTCGCACTGCTGTGGCGGCGCGGCGGGTATGTGGCCGTGCATCCGGCGACGGGTCGTGAGACGCCGATCGAGAAGGACAACGCGGAGGAGTTCGAGCCGCGCGCGGTGATGTTCTACCGCCCGCTTCCCGACCGGAGGCTCAGCCCGCTCGGCCTGGTCCGGTTCAGCATGCGCGGGACGGGCGGCGATGTGACGAACCTGCTGCTCAGCGGTCTCGTGACGGTGGCGATCGGCGCGCTCGTCCCCATCGCGACCGGCAAGGTGCTCGGCGAGTTCGTGCCGAAGGCGCAGACCGGTCTGATCGTCCAGGTATGTCTGGCCGTGATGGTCAGCGGTGTGGTGACGGCGGCCTTCATGCTGCTCCAGAACCTCACCATGCTCCGCCTGGAGGGCCGTATCGAGGCGACCCTGCAACCGGCGGTGTGGGACCGGCTCCTGAGGCTGCCCACGAAGTTCTTCACCGAGCGCTCGACCGGTGAACTGGCCAGTCAGGCCATGGGCATCAGCTCCATCCGCCGGATGATGGCGGGCATCGGTCCCGTGGTGGCCCAGTCGCTGACCATCGGCGCGATGAACCTGGGCCTGCTGTTCTGGTACAGCGTCCCGATGGCCATGGCGGCGATCGGCATGCTCGTCGTGATCGCCGCGGGCTTCCTGGGGCTCGGGCTGTGGCAGGTGCGCTGGCAGCGACGGCTGGTGGTCCTCAGCAACAAGCTGAACAACCAGGCCTTCCAGACCCTGCGCGGTCTGCCCAAGCTGCGGGTCGCGGCGGCCGAGAACTACGCCTACGCGGCCTGGGCCTCGGAGTTCGCCCGCAGCCGCGAGCTCCAGCAGAAGGTCGGCCGCATCAAGAACCTCACCTCGGTGATGGGCTCGGTCTATCTGCCGCTGTGCACCCTGCTGATGTTCATGCTGCTCGCGGGCCCGGCACGCGGCTCGATGTCGGCGGCGGAGTTCCTCACCTTCAACACCTCGGTGACGATGCTGCTGACCGCGGTCACCTCGCTCACCGGTTCCTTCGTCTCGGTGGTGGCCGCGCTGCCGCTGTTCGAGGAGATCAAGCCGGTCCTGGAGGCCCAGCCGGAGGTCCGCACCGCGAGCACCCGCCCCGGCCCGCTCACCGGGGCGATGGAGGCCCGCAGGCTCTCCTTCCGCTACTCCGACGACGGTCCCCTGATCCTCGACGACGTGTCCTTCGAGATCCGGCCGGGTGAGTTCGTGGCGATCGTCGGGCCGAGCGGCTGCGGCAAGTCGACCCTGCTCAGGCTGCTGATCGGCTTCGACCGACCGGTCTCCGGAAGCGTCCTCTACGACGGCCAGGACCTGGCCGCGCTCGACCAGTCGGCGGTGCGCAGGCAGTGCGGTGTGGTCCTCCAGCACGCGCAGCCGTTCACCGGATCCATCCTGGACGTCATCTGCGGCACCGAGCCCTACACGCCCGAGGAGGCACTGGCGGCGGCCTCGATGGCGGGGCTCGCCGAGGACATCCAGCGGATGCCGATGGGTCTGCACACCATCGTCTCGGGCAGCGGGGCGATCTCCGGCGGCCAGCGCCAACGCCTGATGATCGCCCAGGCGTTGATCCGACGGCCGCGGATCCTCTTCTTCGACGAGGCGACCAGCGCACTGGACAACGAGACCCAGCGCACGGTCATCGAGTCCACCAAGGCCCTGAACGCCACGCGTGTCGTCATCGCCCACCGCCTGTCCACGGTGCTGGACGCGGACCGGGTGATCGTGATGGAGAACGGCAAGGTCGCCCAGCAGGGACCGCCGGCGCAGCTCCTCGCCGACACCGGCGGGCGGCTGCACGAGCTGGTGCGACGGCAGATGGCGTGAGGGTGCGGCAGCACCGCACCTCTGCTGCCGGGCCCCTCTCTCCCACTCCCCCATCGAAACGTTGCCGTTTCGCTGGGAGTGGTCTAGTGTCGTGCTGTACGAAACCGTTTCGTTCACGAACTGGTAAAGCCCAGCCGACTTTCCCTGGAGTGGTTTCCCATGTCCGACAAGACTCTGACCGAGAGCAGCCGGGAGGACGCCGTAGCGGCGCAGCCCGGCGCCTCGGCCAAGCGGTGGTGGATCCTCGCCGTCGTCGCCCTCGCCCAGCTGATGGTGGTCCTGGACGCCACCATCGTGAACATCGCGCTGCCCTCGGCCCAGGCCGACCTCGGCTTCTCCGACGGCAACCGGCAGTGGATCGTCACGGCCTACGCACTCGCGTTCGCGTCCCTGCTGCTGCTCGGCGGCCGGATCGCCGACCTGTTCGGCCGCAAGACGGCCTTCCTCGTCGGTGTCGTCGGCTTCGCCGCCGTCTCCGCCCTCGGCGGTGCCGCCACCAACTTCGAGATGCTGGTCACCGCCCGCGCACTGCAGGGCGCCTTCGGCGCGCTCCTCGCTCCGGCCGCGCTCTCGCTGCTCAACACCACGTTCACGGACGCCAAGGAGCGCGCCAAGGCGTTCAGCGTGTACGGCGCCATCGCCGGTGCCGGCGGTGCGGTGGGCCTGCTGCTCGGTGGCGTCCTGACCGACGCCCTGGACTGGCGCTGGACGCTCTACGTCAACGTCGTCATCGCCGTCGTCGCCTTCGCGGGCGGCTGGCTCCTGCTGCACAACCACCGCGACGCCGCGAACTCCAAGCTGGACGTGCCCGGCACCGTACTGGTCGCCGCCGGCCTCTTCTCCCTGGTGTACGGCTTCTCGAACGCCGAGACCCACGACTGGAACGCCCCCGAGACCTGGGGCTTCCTGATCGCGGGCGGCGCGCTGCTGGCCGCCTTCACCTGGTGGCAGACCCGTGCCGCGCACCCCCTGCTGCCGCTGCGCATCCTGCTGGACCGCAACCGCGCCGCCTCCTTCCTGGCCGTGCTGATCTCCGGCGGCGGCATGTTCGGTGTGTTCCTCTTCCTCACCTACTACCTCCAGCTGAACCTGGGCTTCAGCCCCACCAAGACCGGCGTGGCCTTCCTCCCGATGGTCGCCGCGCTGATGGTGGGCGCCCAGCTGAGCACCACGATGCTGGTCCCCCGGATCGGGCCGAAGGTGGTCATCCCGGTGGGCTTCGCGGTCGCCGCGGTCGGCATGGCCTGGCTGTCCGGCATCGACGTCGGCTCCGGCTACGTCTCCGCGGTGCTGCCGCAGCTGATCGTGACCGGCCTCGGCCTCGGCCTGGTCATGCCGCCGGCCATGCAGCTGGCCACCGGCGGGGTGGCGTCCGAGGACGCCGGTGTCGCCTCCGCCACCGTCAACGCCATGCAGCAGGTGGGCGGTTCGATCGGTACGGCGCTGCTGAACACGCTGGCCGCGAGCGCAGCCACCGACTACCTGGTCGGCAGGAACGCCGCGAACAAGCTGGTCCAGGCCCAGGCGACGATCGAGAGCTACACCACCGCCTTCTGGTGGTCGGCGGGCCTCTTCGCCGTCGGCGCCGTGATCACCTTCCTGCTCTTCCGGCGCGGGGTGCCGGAGCAGGACGCGGACGCCGCACCCGTCGTCCACATGTAGCCGCCGCAGCAGGAGCCGCTCGGTCCGAAGGGCCGCCGTCCGCAGGGAGACGGCGGCCCTTCCCGTTGTCGGCTGTGCCAGGCGACACGCACGCCCGGAGTTGAACCGGGCCGCTCGGGGGTACCCACAGATCCATGCGGATAAGCGTGGTGGATGTGGGTTCGAACACGGTCCGACTGGTTGTGGCGGACGCCGAGGACGGGGTGCCGTTGCCCGTGCACACGGCCAAGTGGCGGCTGAGACTCTCCGATCATGTGCGGCCGGGTGGGCCGGTGCCGGAGGAGGCCGTGGAGCGGCTGGTCGAGGCGGTGGAAGGCGCGAAGCGGACCGCCGCGAGGTGGGGTGCGGCCGAACCGTTCGCCTTCGCCACCGCCGTCGTGCGCGCCGCACCGAACCGCGAGGACGTGCTGCGTGCCGTGCGGACGCGGACCGGCGTCGCTCTGTGCACGCTGCCGGGCGAGGTGGAGGCCGAGCTGACGTTCCTCGGGGCGCGGCGGTGGATGGGCTGGCGCTCCGGACCGCTCGCGTTGTTCGACATCGGTGGCGGCTCGCTCGAAGTCGCCTTCGGACGCGGCCGGTTGCCGGACTACGTGGCCTCGCTGCCCCTGGGCGCGGGCCGGCTGACGCATGAGTTCTTCATGGATCAGGACCCACCGCTCCCGGAGGCGGTACGCGCACTGCGCCGCAAGGTCCGCCATCAACTGCGGGACGTGGCGTCGCGGATCCGCTGGGAGGGACCGCGCACCGCGGTGGCCACCTCGCGCACCTTCGAGCAGCTGGGGCGGCTGTGCGGAACCTCGCCCGGGCGGCGCGGCCCGTTCGTGGAACGGCGCATGCACCGCGCCGACCTGCGGGTAGCCATCGAGCGTCTGGCCGCGCTCCCGGCCGTTCGACGGGCCGAACTGCCCGGTATCTCCGCTCCGCGCGCCACGCAGAGCCTGGCCGGTGCGCTGGTCGGGCACACGGCGATGAAGCTCACCGGCATCAGGACGGTCACCATCTGTCCCTGGGCGATCCGCGAGGGAGTACTGCTGCGGCACATCGAGGACGGCCCCTCCTGGTGGGCGGAGATGGCCCGCCGCAGCGAGGAGACCACCGCCCCGGACCCGGTACCGCTGCGTATCGCGGCCGCCGCACGCTGAACGAGGTCTGAACCGCCCTGCGCCGGGCGAAGCAAGTCGCCGGCCGCTGAAAGAGGAAAGAGGAGGGACCCGTGTCCGAGAAGAGGCAGAAGCCGGACACCGCCCTGGAGGAGGTCCTGCGCGAGTTCGAGGACGCCGAGAAGCGCACCCAGGACACCGACGAGAAGCGCGGGCATGAGGGCGAGGCCGGAGAGGCCATCACCCCCAACACCCGTGCCCAGGAGGAGTCCGAGGGCGACTGACCGGAACCAGTGGCTACTCTGGCGGCGCGCCCAGCGGGCGTGCCGCCAGAGCGCTCGCCACGCCGTACAGATTGGCGGCCATGACCCGGCCCGTGCGGTGCGACCACTCACGGCCGCGCTCGTCGTCGAGATAGTCCGGGCCGGGGCCGGGGCCGAGATGCCAGTAGGTCCATGCCTGGCCGGGCACGGTGTAGCCGATGTCGGCGAGCGCGCCCGAGATCTCGCTGATCACGTGGTGCGCGCCGTCCTCGTTGCCGGTGACGACAACCCCCGCGACCCGGTTGTAGGCGACCGGCCTGCCCTCGTCGTCGGTCTCGGAGAGCATGCCGTCCATCCGCTCCAGCACCCTCTGGGCGACGGACGAGGGCCGGCCGAGCCAGGTCGGTGAAGCGATCACCAGGATCTGCGAGTCCAACAGCTTCTCGTGGACCTGCGGCCACGCGTCGCCCTCGCGCACGGGTTCGCTGACGACACCCGGTTCGACGGTCAGATCGACGGCCCGGACGACCTCCACCTCCACACCGTCCTTCTGGAGGTGTTCCACGACCACGGCCGCCAGCGCCTCGGTGTTCGAGGTGTCGGGCGACCTCTTCAGCGTGCAGTTGATGACCAGTGCCTTCATGCCGCCTCTGTGTACCCCGTACGGCCCGGGCCAGGCAGGCGGGGTGACGTGCCGTTCCCCGGGTACCCGGGGGCGCATGGATCACGATCGCCAAGGACCACTGCTGCCGTCGGCCCGGGGCCCGGTCTCCGCGGCCGTCGAGGAGTATCTGCTCGGCGCCGGGCCGCTGCCGCGCCACGAGGAGGTCGCCGCGGCGGCCGTGTACGGCGACGACTTCCAGCTCGCCCTGTACCTCTGCTACGAACTGCACTACCGCGGCTTCGCCGGTGTGTCCCCCGACCACGAGTGGGACCCCGACCTGCTGCGCACCCGGGCCGCCCTGGAGCACCGCTTCCTGTCCGCCCTGCGCGAGGACACCGCGGTGCACGACAGCGTCGAGGACGCGCTCGCCGGACTTCTCGTCGAACCGGTCGACGGCACGGGTGTCAGCCACTTCTTGAGCAAGGAGGGTGAGCTGTGGCAGGTGCGCGAGTACGCGGCCCAGCGCTCCCTCTACCACCTCAAGGAAGCCGATCCGCACGCCTGGGTGCTGCCCAGGCTGTGGGGCCGCGCCAAGGCGGCCATGGCGGCGGTGGAGTTCGACGAGTTCGGCGGCGGCCGCCCCGACCGTGTCCACGCCCTCCTCTTCGCCGACCTGATGACGGACCTGCGTCTGGACACGGCCTACGGGCACTACCTGGACGCGGCCTGTGCGGAGCTGCTCGCGACGGTGAACCTCATGTCGCTGCTGGGCCTGCACCGCAGTCTGCGCGGAGCGCTCGTGGGTCACTTCGCGGCGGTCGAGATCACCTCCTCGCCCGGCTCCCGGCGCCTGGCCGAGGCGATGCGCCGCACGGGCGCGGGACCGGCCGCCGAGCACTTCTACGACGAGCACGTCGAGGCCGACGCCGTCCATGAACAGGTCGTACGCCATGACGTCATCGGGGGCCTGCTGGAGGAGGAGCCGCACCTCGCCGCCGACGTCGCCTTCGGCATCGACGTCACCGGTCATGTCGAGGACCGGCTCGCGGAGCGTCTCCTGAGTGACTGGCGGGCCGGACGGTCGTCCCTGCGCACTTCCCTTTCTTCTGAAACCTCCCATATTTCCTGAATGCCGGGGTACTTGGCCGTAGTGAGATCACTTGTTCCGCCTCTGGTCCTTCCCGGTGTCTACACCCCGCAGGAGGACACCGCGCTCCTGGCCGGGGCCCTGTCCGAAGAGTCGCTGCCGCCTGGCGCGGACGTCCTCGACGTGGGCACCGGCACCGGCGCGCTGGCACTTCAGGCAGCGCGCCGGGGCAGCCGGGTCACCGCGGTGGACGTCTCGTGGCGGGCGGTCTGCACGGCCCGGATGAACTCCTGGCTGACCGGAACGTCCGTCCGCGTCCGGCGCGGGAACCTCTTCACTCCCGTGCGGGACCTGTCGTTCGACCTGATCCTCACCAATCCGCCCTACGTACCCGCGCCGACGCCGGGCGGCAGGCCGCCTCGGGGCAGGGCGCGGGCCTGGGACGCGGGCCATGACGGACGGTTCGTGCTGGACCGGGTCTGCCGGGAGGCCCCCGCCCTGCTGCGGCCCGGAGGGGTGCTGCTGATCGTGCACTCCGAGTTGAGCGACTCGGCGCGGACGCTCGGGCACCTGCGCGAGGCCGGCCTCAAGGCCGCCGTGACCCGCCGTCACCGGATCGCGTTCGGTCCGGTGTTGCGTACCCGGGAGGACTGGCTGCGCGGACGCGGCCTGCTGTCCGCCACTCCCGCCGCCGACGAGAAGGAAGAGCTGGTGGTCGTCCGTGCCGAACTCCCCCTCTGACCGACCGTGTCGCATCCGGGTCCAGCACCGGGGTCCGCTCCTCGTGGAGGGCCCGGTGGAAGTGGAGTTGGAGGACGGCAGCACGGTCACCTCCGACCGTTTCCGGGTGGCCCTGTGCACCTGTCGGCGCAGTCGTCGCTATCCCTGGTGCGACACCAGCCACCGGGACCGCACGCGCCTATAGACAAAAAGTCAACGCTATTGACTCAAATTCACTAGGTCGAGTGAACCAGATCTTGCGGACATCGCTGGATGGATGTTCCGGGCCTCTCCGGGGTAGCTACCGAGATCCAACGCGTCCCTCGCCGAGGTGGAGCGGCCATGACGCCGGAGTTCGACGACTGCGGTTGCGGAACGCCCGCGGCGAACCCGTATGCCCGGACCCGGGCCGACGGCGGGTTGACGGTGGTGGAGGCCGCCGGCGAGATAGACCTCGCGACGGCGGGCTTCCTCGCGGAGCATCTGGACGCGGCGACCGCGACCGCGACGCCGGACGTCCTGGTGGACCTGCGGCAGGTCGAGTTCTTCGATTGCTCGGGCCTGCGGGTGCTGTGCCGCGCCGACACCCGGGCCCGGACGCGCGGCGGCCGACTGCGCGTCCTCACGGACGGACCGCGTCTGCACCGACTGCTGCGCGCCTCGGGACTGTGGGGCCGCTTTCCGCCGCTTCTCGAGATGCCGGAGCCCTCGGAGCTCCAGGAACCCCGGGAGTTCCCCGAAGCGGAATGACCCGGGGGTCCGGCGGACGGCCCCACTCCGTCCGCCGGCCCTCGGTGCGGGATCGCGGGGACCCGTGAGAGGGGCGGCGCTCCCCAGCCGCGAGCCCCTCGGACAGTCACGGGGACCACGCGATCCCGGTCCCTCAGAACGTGAAGACGCTCAGCCCGTAGGAGCTCTTCACGCACTCGTTGGCGAAAGTGCGCTCATAGGAGACGCGCTTGCCCCGCCAGACACCGTCGACGGTGACCACCACGGGGGCGTACTCCTTGGTGCACTGCGTGTCGGTTCTGTCCGTCAGGGCGTCCAGGTCGCCTCCGGCGGCGCGCAGTTCGGCGCAGGCCCGGGCCGCCGCCGGGTGGGTTCCCGACGACGTCGGGGCACAGGTCAGGGTCACGGCACGTTCCGGGGTGACGGTGGCTGCGCTGTCGCCGTGGCCGAGGGTGAGCACGAGCGCCGAGGGGGCGTAGAGGCCCATCGGGGCGACGGCCGGTTCGGCGAGAGCGGCCCCAGTCAGGGGTCCGCAGACGGCGGCGGCCGTGAGGCCGAGGGTCGCTGCCCAGCGCGCGGTGTTCCGCATTGTGTGCATCCTTCCGCTGGATTCGAGGGTGTGCCCTCCGGCTCGGTCGGTGCCGGAGCGGCGAGCGCGAGTCTGCCGAGTCCTGGCCAGAACTTCACATCGACCCCCCAGGTTTCAGTAACCTTGCGTGTTGAATCAGTGGCGTGAAGTCACATCATCAGAACAACCCGGCCCCGCAACTGTGCGGTTCTTGATCGCCCGATCCGGCCGGATGGCCTGATCACCCCGCCTCGGCAATAGGCCTGAAACATTCCGCTTCAGCCGTCAGCGCACCCCGCCTCGATCCCTTGCATTCACCCGTGAGCCGAGTAATCGTCATTACATGATTACCAACGAACAGCGAGACAAGCTGCGCGGCTGGTTCGCCGGCCGGTTGCCCGACGATCTCTTCGACGCCCTGGCCGAGGTGGTCGTCGACCGCGAGGAGATCACCGTCATCGGCCGCGTCCCCGCGCCCCGGCTCGCCGAGGACGTCTCGGCCGCCGAACGGGAGGCAGCCGTACAGAGCCGGATCCAGGAGTTCCGGGAACGCACCCGGGACGAGCGCATCGCGGTCGCTCGGGAGGCCGAGCACAAGTTCCGCCGGAAGGTGTCCTGGGGTGTGGAGTGCGGCGGCGAGCGCGTCCTGTTCACGCACGTGGCCGCGCCCGTCATGACCCGGCTGCGCCAGCCCGAGCGCCAGGTCCTGGACACCCTGATCGCCGGCGGGGTCGCCCGCAGCCGCAGTGACGCCCTCGCGTGGTGTGTCCGGCTGGTCCAGCGCCACACCGACGACTGGCTCGTCGAACTGCGGGAGTCCCTGGAGCACGTCCAGCGGGTGCGGGCCCAGGGACCGGACGCGGAGGAGGCGGCCGAATCCTCCGCCGGGGACCCGGAAGACGGGTGAGGCGTCCGCCTGCCGGAACGCCGCCCCGGGTAGACCGTCGGCGGATTCCAGCAGCCCGGCATCCGTGCCCGCCGCGCGCCTCTCGGCGGGCACGGACCATCCTTCCTCGCCGGGCCAGGGCGATGTCAGTGCCCTCGACTACCTTGCGGGCATGACCAACTTCGTACTGGTGGCGGGCGCGAGGCTCGGAGCATCGGCGTGGGACGAGGTCGCGGCCGAGCTGCGCGCGGCCGGGCACCGACCCCACCCCCTGACGCTGTCGGGCCTCGCGGAGAAGCGGGACGTCCCGGCAGGACAGCAGACACACGTTCAGGACATCGTCGCCGAGGTCGAGCGGCTGGACCTGCGGGAGGTGGTGCTGGTCGGGCACAGCTACGCGGGCGTACCCGTGGGACAGGCGGCCGAGCGGATCGGCGGCCGGCTCGCGCGGGTGGTGTTCGTGGACTCCGACGTGCCCGTCGACGGGCAGTCGTTCCTGTCGGGGTGGCCGAGCGATCATGTGCGCAAGGAGATCGAGGAGAACGACGGCTTCTGGCCGCTGGTGGGCACCGACTACTACGCCGACCAGGGGCTGACGGACGAGCAGATATCCCGGCTCCTCGACGATGCGACCCCGCACCCGGGTGCGACGCTCACCGAACCGGCCGTCCTCACTCGTCCCCTCGGCGACCTCCCGGCCACCTACATCAAGTGCCTCCTCGACGGCGACGAACCGACGCCCGTCGTGGCCGAGTTGCTGAAGAGCGAACGCTGGAACCTCGTCGAGATGGACACCGGGCACTGGCCGATGTACTCGCAGCCACGCGAACTGGCCCGGGTCCTCGCCGAGTCCGGGACGGCCACCCCCTCCTGACCTGCGCCCGCCCACGGATATCGTCGACGCACTCGACGACGAGAGGCGGCTGGGACGGATGGCCAAGCACTGGGCGGACTTCCAGTACGAGATCTACCTGAACGGCATGTCCGGCGCGGTGCCCCGGCTCCCCACCGACCTGACCCGGCTGGAGGAGCTCACCGAACAGCGGCTCGGTCCCGGCCCGGTGGGCTATGTGGCGGGCAGCGCGGGCGACGGCAGTACGGCACGGGCGAACCGGGCGGCTCTCGAGCGGCGCCGGATCGTCCCGCGCATGCTGCGGGACGTGCACGAACGCGACCTGTCGGTCGAGGTGTTGGGACGCTCCCTGCCCGCCCCACTGGCCCTGGCGCCGGTCGGCGTCCTGTCGATCATGCACCCGGACGCGGAGCCGGCCGCCGCCCGGGCAGCCGCGGCGCAGGGCGTGCCGTACATCCTCTCGTCGGCGTCCAGCACGCCCATGGAGCAGGTCGCCGAGGCGATGGGCGACGCCGAGCGCTGGTTCCAGCTGTACTGGCCGAAGGACCCCGAGGTGGCCCTGAGCTTCCTGACCCGGGCGAAGGCGGCCGGGTTCACGGCCCTGGTCGTCACCCTGGACACCCCGCTGCTGTCCTGGCGGCCGCGCGATCTCGACCAGGCGTATCTGCCGTTCCTGCACGGTGTGGGCACCGCCAACTACTTCTCCGACCCGGCCTTTCAGGCGGGTCTGGCCAAGCCGGTGCACGAGGATCCGAACGCGGCCGTACTGCACTTCGTCGGGATGTTCGCGGACCCCGGCAAGACCTGGCCCGACCTGGCGTTCCTGCGGGAGCACTGGGACGGGCCGATCGTCCTCAAGGGTGTTCTGCACCCGGACGACGCCCGGCTGGCCGCCGACGCGGGGATGGACGGCGTCGTGGTGTCCAACCACGGCGGACGGCAGGTGGCCGGGTCCGTCGCCGCGGCGGACGCGTTGCCGCGGGTGGTGGAGGCGGTCGGTGACCGGCTCACCGTGCTCTTCGACAGCGGGATCCGCACCGGCGACGACGTCTTCAAGGCCCTCGCGCTCGGCGCCCGCGCGGTCCTTCTCGGACGGCCCTACGTCTACGGCCTCGGCCTCGACGGACAGCCGGGCGTCGAGCACGTGATCCGGTGCCTGCTCGCCGAGTTGGACCTCACGCTGGCGCTGTCGGGACACGCGACACCGACGACGGTCGGCCCCGCCGATCTCGTGGAGGGCCCCGCCTGAAGGGAGGCCTCCGTGAGGGAGGCCTCCCTGGTTCCTAGATCCGGTCCGTCAGCTCGGCGGGCCGCGCCTGCGGTGCCTCGCTGCCGGTGACCGACAGCGAGCCGGGGCTGGCGTCGGTGGCCGGGTCGGTCAGCCAGCGCTGCTGGTCCGAGTGGTCACGAACCTTGACGACGATGTCGGCACCGGGGTCCTCGGTGGTGGCTGCGAGGGCGAGCTGCTCGTCCCAGCGGGGCAGCAACTCCCCCTGCACGGTGAGGTCGTAGCGCACGTCGTCGGCCCGCTTCGTCTTCGTCCCGGCGCACTTGCCGAGGATGACCACGCCCGCGTCCACGTGCGAGTCCAGGCACAGCTCGGGATTTGCCTCGCTGCGCAGCAGGCCGTCGGTCTCGTACGACCACTGCTGGGTCACATCGGTGGAGCAGGCGGCCAGTTCGGTGGCGGCGCCCTCCTTGACCGTGCCCCGGATGTCGAGGCAGAGGCCGGCGGCGGCGTTGCGCAGCCGGGTCACCGCCGGTGCGGTGGGGAGCTGGGCGGTGCCCGGGGTCCCGGTCCCGGCGCCCGGGGCCACGACGCCGTCGGTGGCGCTGGTGGAGGCGGCCGGGTCGGCCCCGTCGTCGTGCGACCACATGCCGGCGGCGAGCATGGCGGCCAGGAGTCCCGCGGAGGTGAGGCCCACGCCGGTGAGCAGCGTCCGTGAGGACCGCGGACCGTCACCCGTGCCGGGGTCGCGGCGGCCCGGGGTGGGGATGCGCTCGAGGATGCGGCGGCGGGCCGCGCCGTGCCGGCCGCTGCTCCGGCCGCGTCCCGTGTCCTGGGGCGTACGCCCGGCGCGCAGTTCGAGATAGCGGCGGGCACCCCAGCCGAGCACCGCCTCGGCGAGCAGTATGCCCAGGCCGCCCTCGAAATGGCTCAGTTGTTCCGCGGCGGAACGGCAGTAGGGGCACTCCGAGAGATGCTGCTGGACATCCGGCAGCAGGGCTCCGCCGCGACGAATCGGAACGTCCAGAAGCCGGTTGTAGAAGCGGCAATCCTTGGTCGGTGCGAGTTCCCGATGGGCATGTACACATCCTTCTCGGAGTTTTTCACGCGCCTGTTCGAGCGCCGCCGACGCGGTGTCGGTATCCATGCCGAGGAGTGCCGCGGGCACGGCAATCGAGTCCGCCTCCACCTCGGTGTGCCACAGCAGACAGCGGGAGAGCCCGGGAAGGGACTGGAATGACCGCTCGGCGAGCTTGCGGTTTTCCGGCGTCATGGACTTGGCGGCCCGCATACCCCGGCCGCCGTTCGGTTTCACCAGATCCGGCAGAACATCGGTTATCCGGTCCTCTGCCGTCCACTCCTTGACCGTGTCCCGCACGGCCACAAGGGTTCTCGGGCGCAGCGCGAGGGCCGGTTCGCCGAGCGCGAGCCGGTCCAGTACCTGGTGGAACGCCGCCGAGGCCACCATGGAGGCGGTCTCGGACGGGGAGGCGAGACAGATGACCGCGTATTCGTGGGCCGGTTTCCAGTGGCGCGCCATGAGCAGCGCGGTGGACTGGGCCGCCTCGCCGTCGGGACGGCCTCTGAGCCGGGCTGCGAGGTCCTCGTCCGATTCTCCGGACGCGCCGCCCGGCGGCGGGTAAGGCGGGAGCGGTGGGTGGGGGGTTGGCACTGAGCGGATTCCTTCCCACGGGCATGGGACTCACAGAAGTTCTCGTTGCCGAAAAGAAAGCGACGAAGGGCGCGTCCCTTTCGAGCGGGCGTGGGAAGCACGAATTCGCCGACGCCTCTCCGTCCCGGTTCCCCACGGGACGAATGCAGCCCGGCCCCTGCCCCCCACACAGGTGGTTCACCCTTGCACAAGTCACTCGTGACCAACAAGGCACCTGGGCAACATGAGAGGCATGTGAAAGTTGGCCGGCCGCCCTCGCAACTGTGTCTGCTCGCACCGGCTTTCGACATTCCATGCGCCCCGTGTGAAACCCGCGCACGCGCCGGAGCGCCTCGCACGCTCCCCCCGACCGGCGACCGGTAGTCCACTGGAACCGGCCCTTCTCGAAGGCCCCGCACGGGACGGCGGCTCTCCCGCGCGAAACCCCGGCCGCCGACCCTGTTCCTCCCGCCCTCGGTCGGCGGCCCTGGGGGCGGGACGGTCGGCGTCCGGCCGGGGCGCCCTGATCAGCCGCTGAACCGGCTCCAGAACCGGCTCCGAACCGGCCGACGGGCTCAGATCTGCCAGGAACGCAGTCGATCGGCCGCGCCGTACACATCGATCTTGCCGGAGATCAGGTCGCGGGCGAGGTCGACCAGAGCGCCGTAGGGCGGATCGATGCCGACGCCACTGACGAACATGTAGGCCACCGCGGTGGCGCAGGCGAATCGGGCGTTGGCCGCCGGTAAGGGCTTGAGCAGGGCGAGGGTGTGCAGAAGGGCGGCGGCACGCCAGGCCGGGTCGGAGTCCACGCCGAGGCGGGGCGGGTCGACGCGGTGCCGGGCGACAGCGGCGACGAGGGCCGAGAAATCGTTGATCGTGGGTTGCTCGGGCATGACCTCTTCGTGCCGCTGGAGCAGCCAGGGCACGTCGATGTGGACGACGGAAGCCATGGTCAGCCGACCCGCCCCGCACCCTTGGCCGCGGATTCGTCCTCGGGGAAGGCGGCCGCGAACTCGTCGGCATGGGCGGCGAAGAACCGCCGGAACGCCTCCGCGCCTTCCTGCAGGGCCCGGTGCCGGGCGATGTCGGCAGCGGCGGCCTCCCGCACCAGGGCCTTCATCGACGTACCCCGCTCCTTGGCGATCTGCCGGAGGTCCTCTAGCTCGCGATCGCTGAACTCCACGTTGAGAGCTGGCATGTCATCACGGTACCGCGCGGGTACTCAACCGTAAATACTCCCAGGTCAAACCAAGGTTCCTGCGGTACCACGAGCTCGGGAACGCGCTGTCCGATTCCCGCCGGACGGACGGCGGCCGGGGTCACAGACTCGAAGGCGAGGAGGAAACGACATGACCGTCACCCCCGACCTGGCCGCCGCCCGGGTCGCAGAGACCGACTGGGCCGCACTCGCCGCCGAACTCGACGTACACGGCTGTGCGCCGACGGCCCCGCTGCTGACGCCCGCCGAATGCCGGGACCTGATCGCGCTGTACGAGAAGCCGGAACTGTTCCGGACCACCGTGGACATGGGGCGCCACCGCTTCGGGTCCGGCGAGTACCGCTACTTCACCCACGACCTGCCCGCCCCGGTGGCGGCCCTGCGCTCCGCGCTCCACCCCCGTCTGCTGCCCATCGCCCGCGACTGGGCGGCCCGCCTCGGCCGCCCTGCACCCTGGCCGGACTCCCTGCGGGAGTGGCTCGAGCGCTGCCACGCGGCCGGCCAGGACCGCTCCGCACAGATCCTCCTGCGCTACACGGAGGGCGACTGGAACGCCCTGCACCGGGACGTGTTCGGCGACCTGGTCTTCCCGCTCCAGGTGGTCGTCGGCCTCGACGAGTACGGCACCGACTACACGGGCGGTGAGTTCCTCATGGTCGAGCAGCGCCCCCGCGCCCAGTCGCGGGGCTCGGCGACCGTCCTCCCCCAGGGCCACGGCGTGGTCTTCACGACCCGTGACCGGCCGGTGCGCACGAAGCGCGGCTGGTCGGCGGGGGCCATGCGGCACGGGGTGAGCGTCGTCCGCTCGGGGAGCCGGCACGCGTTGGGGATCGTGTTCCACGACGCCTCCTGAATGAGGCGTGGGTCACACTCCGGCCGCTCGATGTCACATTCGGGGCCCCTGCGGGCCTCGCAGTAGTGAGCGCGCCACTGGGAGGCCCCGCGAGATGTCCGAGATATCCGAGATCCCCGTTCCCGACGCCGAAGACGCGACCGGTGTCTTCGTCGAGCACCGAGAGCTGCTGTTCGGCGTCGTCTACAACATGCTGGGCGGCATCGCCGACACCGAGGACGTGCTCCAGGACACCTGGCTGTCCTGGTCGCGCCGGGGCACCGGCGGGATCGACAACCCGCGTGCCTATCTGGTCCGGATCGCCGTCAACCACGCGCTCCAGCGGCGGGCCGTGGTCAACCGTCGCCGCGAGACGTATGTCGGCCCGTGGCTGCCCGAGCCGCTGGTCACCGACGAGGCCCCCGGCGCCGACGGCCCGGCGCTGCGAACCGAGTCCGTGTCGCTGGCGATGCTGGTGGTCCTGGAGTCCCTGTCCCCGCTGGAACGCGCGGTGTTCGTGCTGCACGAGGTCTTCGGGTACGCCCACACCGAGGTCGCGGAGATCATCGACCGCGCCCCGGCCGCGGTACGGCAGTTGGCGCACCGGGCGCGGGCCCATGTGCACGCCCGTCGGCCGTTGTACGAGGCGCATCCCCGGGTGCGCCGGGAGGCGACCGAGCGGTTCGTGCGGGCCGCGGTCGGCGGGGACATCGCGGAGCTGATGGAGATCCTCGCGCCGGACGTGACGGTGTGGACGGACGGCGGCGGTATGCGCAAGCAGGCCCTGCGTCCGGTGCACGGCAGGGAGAAGGCGGCCCGGCTGCTCACCGGCTATGCGAAGCGGGGCGGAGCGCAGCACCTGGACCTGGAACTGCGCTACCGGCGGGTCAACGGCGACGACGCGGCCGTGCTGTTCGAGCAGGGCTCGCCGTACGCGGTGATCGTCCTGGACCTCACGCGAGAGGGCGACCGGGTCTCGGGCCTCTTCATCGTCACCAACCCCGACAAGCTGACACACGTCCAGAAGGAGGAGGCGTGACCGTCACGGAACGCCGGGCCGAACCGGCGAGGGGTGAGCGGCTGTCCGGCTGGCTCGACGGACGGCTCGGCACCCGCACGCTCGGCGCGAAGTACCTGCGCAAGGTCTTCCCGGACCACTGGTCCTTCCTGCTGGGCGAGATCTGCCTGTACAGCTTCGTGGTGCTGATCCTGACCGGCGTGTGGCTGACGCTGTTCTTCCACCCCTCGATGAACGAGGTGACGTACCACGGCAGTTACACACCCCTGAACGGCGTGCGCATGTCGGAGGCGTACGCCTCGACGCTGGACATCAGCTTCGACGTGCGCGGCGGGCTGCTGATCCGGCAGCTCCACCACTGGTCGGCGCTGATCTTCGTGGCCGCGATGCTCACGCACATGATGCGGCACTTCTTCACGGGCTCGTTCCGCAAGCCGCGTGAGGTCAACTGGCTCTTCGGCTGGCTGCTGCTGTTCCTGGGCCTGTTCGAGGGTCTCTTCGGCTACTCCCTGCCGGACGACCTGCTGTCGGGCACGGGCCTCAGGTTCGTCTACGGCGCCACCCTGTCGGTGCCGATCGTCGGGACGTACCTGTCGATGTTCCTGTTCGGCGGCGAGTTCCCCGGCCATGACATCGTGGCCCGCTTCTACTCGCTGCACATCCTGGTGATCCCGGGCATCATGGCGGCCCTCGTGGTGGCCCATCTGATCCTGGTCGTCTATCACAAGCACACCCAGTTCGCGGGCCCGGGGAAGACCGAACGCAACGTGGTCGGGACGCCGTTCTTCCCGGTGTACCTGGCGAAGGCGGGCGGCTTCTTCTTCCTGGTGTTCGGGGCGCTCACGCTCATCGCGGCCGTGGCGTCCATCAACCCGGTCTGGTCGTACGGTCCTTACCGCGCCGACCAGGTCTCCACTGGCGCCCAGCCGGACTGGTACCTGGGGTTCGCGGAGGGCCTGGTGCGGGTGATGCCGGGCTGGGAGGTGACCGTGTGGGGACACACGCTCATCCTCGGAGTGCTGATCCCGGTCGTGATCTTCCCGCTGCTGCTGGTCTTCATCGGCGTCTACCCGTTCCTGGAGGCCCGGTTCACCAAGGACAGGCGGGAACACCACCTGCTGGACCGCCCGCGCAACCGTCCGGTCCGTACCGCGATCGGCGCCTCCTGGATCAGCCTGTACCTGATCCTGCTCGCGGGCGGCGGCAACGACATCGTGGCTACCCGTCTCCACCTGTCGATCAACACGGTCACCTGGGCCGTGCGGATCGGGATGTTCGTCGTCCCGTGGGTTGTTTTCGTCGCCACCCGGCGCATCTGCCTCGGCCTCCAACTCCGGGACCGGGAGCTGGTGTTGCACGGCCGGGAGACCGGTGTGATCAAGCGGCTGCCGCACGGTGAGTACGTCGAGGTGCACCAGCCGCTCGATCAGGCCCGGCTCCACACGCTCACCGCACACGAACGGCCCGGTGAGCTGGTGGAGCATCCGAAGGTCAGCCTTGATCCGCCACGAAGGACGCCATCCGGGTCAGGGCCGAGTTCCAGTTGATGGTGTGCTCGTTGGTCGACCAGGACTGGATGTCGTCGATGTAGCAGAACTGGCCGACACAGCCCTGGAGCTTGCTCTGTGCGTAGGGGTCCTGGATGGAGGAGTTCGGTCCGCCGGCCAGCGTCCCCTTCGGCGGGTTCGGCATGCTCGGGTCGAGCTGGTGGGCGTACCAACGGGCGTGCTGGTTGTGGGAGTTGACCTCGCCGTAGCCGGTGACGTACGAGATGTTCAGGGCGTTGCGGCCGAAGATGTAGTCGATGCCCTGGAGAGCGCCGTCACGGTACTTCGAGCCGCCCGTGATGTCGTAGGCGGTGGCGATGACGATCCCGTTGTGCAGGATCTGGTGGTTGGATCCCCAGTCGTAGAGGTTGCCGTCCGGGGCGTACGGCATGCCGTAGGGGTGGGCGTTCAGCGTGGCCAGATAGCGGTCGGCGCCCTTGACGACGGACTGCCGGACCTTGTCGCGGCCGGGCAGCTTGCTCGGCACGGTCGCCAGGTCCAGACGGGCCGCCGCCGCGGTCCGGGCCCAGTCGTAGCCGACGGGGGTGAAGATGTCGGCGGTGTGGACGGGCGAGGCGAGCACGTGGTCCTGGAACGCCTTCTCCCCCGTGGTGAGGTACAGCTCGGCCGCCGCCCAGTAGAACTCGTCGCTGACGTTGTTGTCGGCGTAGGTGCCGCCGCCGACGCCGTCGCTCTCCGAGGCGTACAGGTCGGGGTGGGCGAGTGCCGCGGTCCACGCCTTACGGGCGGCCGCCAGTGCTTTCGCCGCGAACGCCTTGTCGTACGGCTTGTACAGCCGGGCGGCCTGCGCGGCCGTCGCGGCGAGGTTCAGTGTCGCCGCGGTGGACGCCGGGTGCAGTTCACGCTTCTGGGGGTCCTCGCTCGGCAGCAGGGGCAGGCCCGTCCACTGCTCGTCGTGGATCTTGTGGTGGGCCATCCCGGCCAGCGGCTGCCCGTCCGGCACCTGCATCTTCAGCAGGAACTCCAGCTCCCAGCGAGCCTCGTCCAGGATGTCCGGCACCTTGTTGCCGCTCTCGGGGATGGCGAGGGTGCCGTCGCCCAGCTTCCCGGGCTCCCCGGTGCGGGCCAGCAGCTCGCGTTCGTACGTGCTCAGCACCTCCCAGGTGGAGATGCCGCCGTTCACGACGTACTTGCCGTGGTCGCCGGCGTCGTACCAGCCCCCGGTGACGTCGAGGGTGTAGTCGCACACGCCCGGCTGGCAGGGCACGTTCTTGTCGCCCTGGTTGGGGGCCGCGTTGACGTGCCCGGCGGGGCGGCCGTAGCCCGGGCGCAGGTCGTCGCGGATCGCGATGCCGCTGCGCTGCGTGTAGTAGTACTTCGCCGCGTCGAGGCGGAGCTGCTCGTAGGCGCTCGTGCCGATGTCGAAGGACCGGCTGGTCTGGCCGTCCGCGACCAGGGTGAGGCCCGCGCCGCGTTTCTTGTAGGCGCCGAAGTCGATGGAGTGGACGTTCTGTCCGGAGGAGACGTCGATGCCGCGCGGCACGGTCCAGCCGTGGGCGACTGTGGCACCGGAATCGCTCTTCAGCTGCCAGGGCAGCTTCGTCGTGGCGTCGGTGACCAGGGTGGCGTTCTTCGGCCCGGCGGGCAGATAGGCGACCTGGTTGACCCGCACACGCGGTCCGGTGTCGGGCTCGTACACCTCCGGCGGGACCCCGCCCAGCAGGGACACGTCGTCCATGCAGAAGCGGAACGGGTCGGCGCTGCCGCCGAGTTGGAAGCCGACCTGGCCCTGGGCGGTGTCGACGGGCGAGGTGAAGGTGTAGGAGTAGGAGTTCCCCGAGACGCTCAGCTGCGGGCTCACCTCGAAGTAGGTGTCGTAGGGCGCCACTTGCAGCCCCACGATCGCCCGCAGCACATGTCCCTCCGGCGAACCGTTCGCGGTGAAGGAGAACTTGTACGACTCCCCCTTCACGAGGGTGACGTCGTTCTGACCGACGGCGGCGTCCCAGCGGTTGGCGGTACCGCCCGGCACGTTCGCGCAGAGCTGTCCGTCGGACAGGTCCGCGGTGACGTTGCTGGTCGTCCACCAGGGCTCGGTCGCGGTGTCGAAGGTGCCGTTCTTGAGCTGTTCGACCTCGTCGGCGGCGGCCGGGGACGCGGGCGAGGCCACAAGTGCCGTTCCCAGCAAGGCCATCAGGCACAACAAGGTGGTTCTGCGTCGTTTCACGTCTGGGCTCCTCCAGTGAGGGGCGGGGGACGCTCGTGATGGGAGCGCTCCCAGATGCGGACGCAGGCCATGCTTGTTGCAGTGATGACACCCCGTCAACGGTCCGGACGGGACGGAATCCCGGCCGGACCGTTCTCCGGGCCGGATCTCACACGGCCGGTATCTCCAACTTGCTGATGCGCACAGCGCCCTTGGGCCCGCCCGGTGAGGCGCTGGTCATGGTCAGCCGGAGGCGGGAGCCCCGGACCGCGGGGAAGGTGATCACCGTCGGTTCGTCGGAGGTGGTGGCCCAGGCGACCGAGGCACCCTCGACCGGCACATACCGCTTGCCGTCCCACACCTCGGCCGCGACGGAGGCGGGCAGGCTGTGGGTCGCGCTCAGAGTGAAGGAGATCTCCGCCCGGTCGAGGGTCCTGGTGCGTCCGAGGTCCACGGAGACCCAGTCCGCGGGCCTCGCGCCGCTGAAGGCGGGCAGCAGGGCGGTGGCGGCCTTGCTGAAGGCGTTGGACCAGCCGGTGGCCGGGTCGCCGTCGAGCATCGCGGCGGGAAGGGTGTCCGGCCGGCCGGAGTAACCCGCGTCCGCGTGAAGGGGGTTCGAGGGTGCCGGAGGGTCGGGAGTGAAGGTGGCCGGTTCGGTCACGGCGGCCGACCGGGACGGGGTGGTGCGCACCTTCACGGTGCCCGTCCGAAGGCCCTCCGCGCGCGCCGTGACCCTCAGGACGACCGGCTCGGTTCCGGAGCGCACGATCGCGAGGGCCTTGCCGTGGAAGGCGGTCCTGGTGCTCGCCTGGTAGCGCTCGGCGCTCTCCTGACGGCCGTTGTCGAGCCCGGCGAGGGAACCGCCCGTGACCTCGAAGGAGATCAGGTCCCCGGCGTCCGGCACCAGCACGCCCCGGGAGTCGACGACGTCCGCGGTGACGAAGACCAGCGAACGGCCGTCGGCGGCGAGCGATGTGCGGTCGGCGGTGAGCCGTACGGCGTGGGCGGCGCCGGCGGTGCGCAGCACGTCGGTGGCGACGACCTTGCCGTTCCTGCGGGCCACGGCCTTCAACTCGCCCGGCGCGTACGGCACTTGCCAGGTCAGATGAAGCTTGCCCGCGCTGCCGTTCGGGCTGGTGTAACTGCCCGGGTAGGGGCCGTCGGTGAACGTCTTGTCGTCGCCGGTCGCCTCCGTGGTCTCCAGGTACTCCCGGCCGTCGGTGGTCTTCTTGGTGTCGAAGGTCCGGGTACCGAGGGACTTTCCGTTGAGGAACAGCTCGACGGTGGGGACGTTGGCGTACGCCCACACCTCGACCGTGTCGCCGTTCTCGTGGTTCCAGGTCATCGGCACCAGGTGGACCATCGGCTCACCGGTCCACTGGCTGCGGAAGAGGTGGTACATGTCCTTGGGGAAGCCGGCGGTGTCGACCGCGCCGAAGAAGGACGCCTTCACGGGGAAGACGTCGTAGGGCGTGGGCTCTCCGATGTAGTCGATGCCGGACCACAGGAACTGCCCGGCGAACCACTTCCGGTCCCGGTCCTTCTTGTGTCCGTACTCGCCGCTCATGGTCCAGGAGGCGAGGTTGTTGTCGTAGGACGAGGTCTCACGTCTGCCGGGGGTGTGGTTCTCGCCGGTGTTGAGGTGCTCGGGCTCCTGGTAGGCGCCGCGCGTCGAGGTCTCCGAGGAGGACTCGGACTCGAAGAGGAACAGGTGCGGGTAGGCGGCGTGCAGTTGGTCCACCGACTTGGCGGTGTTGTAGTTCAGCCCCAGACCGTCCAGCTTGGCCAGCATCAGGTCGGCCGCCGAGCCCTTGGCGGGCAGGCGGCGGTACTTGTCGGAGCCGATGATCAGCGGGCGCGTGTCGTCGACGGCCCTGATCGCGGCGATGATCCGGTCGGCCATGGCGAGCCCGGCGGTGGACGTCGAGTCGGGGATCTCGTTGCCGATCGACCACAGCAGCACCGCGGGCGAGTTGCGGGCCGCGAGGACCATCTCGGTGGCGTCCCGCTCGCACCACTCGTCGAAGAACCTGCCGTAGTCGTAGCGGGTCTTGGGGCTCTTCCAGCAGTCGAAGGCCTCCACCAGCATCACGATGCCCAGTTCCTCGCAGACCTGGATCATCTCCGGGGAGGGCGGGTTGTGGGAGGTGCGGAAGGCGTTGACACCCATCGACTTCATGAGGGTCATCTGTCTGCGGATCGCGTCGATGCTGACGGCCGCGCCGAGGGCGCCCAGGTCGTGGTGGAGGTCGACGCCCCTGAGCTTGTGGTGGGTGCCGTTGAGGTGGAAGCCCTCGTCCGGGTCGAAGCGGAAGGTGCGGAAGCCGAAGGCGGTGCGGCAGGTGTCGACGGTCCTGCCGCCGACGCGGAGTTCGCTGCGCACGCTGTAGCGGTGGTCCGGTGTCCCGAGGTCCCACACCTTCGGTTCAGGGACGGTGAGTTCGTGGGTCTCGGAGGCCTTTTCAGTGACGGCGACCGTGGAGGAGGCGCGGGCGACCGTGCGACCGCGGGGATCGACGATCCGCGTGCGGACCTCGACGTCGGTGCCGGCGCCGGACGCGTTGACCACGGATGTCGTCACCCGGACGAGGCCCCGCTCCGCGGTGATCTCCGGCGTGGTGACGCGGGTGCCCCAGCGCTCCACGTGGACCGGTTCGGTGACGACCAGCCGGGCCTCCCGGTAGATGCCGCTGCCCGAGTACCAGCGGCTGCTGGGGAGCCGGTTCTGCACCTTCACCGCGATCACGTTCTCGGTGGTGCCGTCGGTGTGCAGCAGGCCGGTGAGGCCGAGGGCGAAGCCGGTGTAGCCGTAGGGGTGGCGGCCCGCCTCGGTGCCGTTGCAGTAGACGTACGAGTCCATGTAGACGCCGTCGAACTCCACCGAGATCCTTTTGCCGGTGAAGGCCGGTGGCAGGGTGAAGGCGAGGCGGTACCAGCCCAGGCCGCCGGGGAAGAACCCGGTGCCGCTGGTGGTGCCGTTCTCGGTGGTCGGGGCCAGCTCGATGCTCCAGTCGTGCGGCACCGCGATCTCGCGCCACCGCGAGTCGTCGTATCCGGGGGCCGCGGCGTCCGCGTACTCCCCCGTGGGGTCGGTGATCCCGCCCGGGTCGACCAGCGCGAAGCGCCAGCCGTCGCGCAGCGCGACCGTGCGACGGCCGGACGCGCTCCCGGCGGACTCGGCGGCCTGAGCCACCGGCGTGGCCAGAAGCACCCCCGCGGCCGGGGAGGCCGTGGAGGCGAGCAAAACCGATCTGCGAGTGACCGACATGGCGGCTCTCCCTCATCAGGGCCCAGAAGTACTCACAACTGATCGCGAACAGACACAATCTGACGGTGGGCCACTCGCGGCCGTCAAGGGTGCGGCGAGCTGCTTCTGCCTCACGCGCCACCTCGGCCGGATTTCCCTCTTGACGGCGGTCCGGCGTCGGGTCCGGCGTACGCAGGGGTTCGCCGTCCGTGTGCGGGCGCGACGCACTAGGCTTGGCACCCAAGTGGCGTGATTGTTCACTGAGAGTGCGCGCAATGGAGTGGCGACGATGACCCTCGTGTACCCGTTCGACGACGCCGCGACGGCGCGTGCCGTCGTCGGCGAGGACGGCACGCTGGTCGCGTGGAACGCCGGCGCGCAGCGGCTGCTGGGCTGGTCGCCCGCCGAAGTCGTGGGCAGACCCGTGGCGAACCTCCTGGTCAACGGAGGCGAAGTGGCGCCCGACGGGCCCGTGGGCGCCCGCTGGGACGGTGACCTCACGCTCTGCCACCGGGACGGCACCGCCGTGTCGGTGTGGCTGCTCGCCCACCATCAGCACTCCTCGGACGGCGGCCCGGGGCACTGGCTCGTGGTCACCCCCCTCGACCCCGGCGGCCCCCTCTCCCCCGACGACCCGTTGAGCACGGCCGTACTGACCCAGTCGCCGTGCGCCGTCGCCGTGTACGACGACCAGCTGCGGTTGCGCCGGGTCAACGACGCCATGGCCGACGTGATCGGGCTGCCCGAGAAGCGCATCCAGGGCCTCAGACTGTCCGAGATCGGCGGCAAGCAGCAGAGCGACGAGCTGGAGGAGCACCTGCTGCACGTGCTCAGCACCGGCCGGGCGAAGGACGTGCAGACGTACATGCGGACCGGCGGCGAGGCGAGCGCACACGCCTGGCTGGCCCGGATGGCGCCGATCACCGATCCCGCAGGGCAGGTGCGGGGGGTCTGCCTGGCCGCCCACGACTTCACCGACAACTTCCTGGCCCGTGAACGACTCCAACTGGTCAACGAGGCGAGCGTGCGTATCGGCAGCACCCTCGACGTCACCCGGACGGCTCAGGAGCTGGCGGACGTCTGCAGTCCGGCGCTCGCCGATTTCGTCAGCGTCGACCTGCTCGACCCGCAGGAGCACGGTGAGGCCCCGGCAGCCCTGACCGTGCCGGTCGAGCTGCGCCGCGCCGCGCACCAGTCGGTGGATCCCGGCAACCCGATGGCTGTGGTGAAGCCGGGACACTCGGAGCTGTATCCCGCCACCTCACCGCAGGCCGACTCCCTGACGGCGGGCCGCACCATCGTCGCCACAGTGGCCTCCGGGCGCCTGGACCAGTGGCTCAACTGGAACAGGACCCGCGGCGAGCGGGTCAAGGAGTTCGGCGTCCACTCCACGATGTCCGTGCCGATCCAGGCCCGCGGCCAGACCCTCGGGGTCGCGGTCCTCACCCGGTACCGGCGCCCCGACCCCTTCACCGCGGACGACGTGCTGCTGGCGGAGGAGATCACCGCACGGGCCGCGGTCTGTATCGACAACGCCCGCCGGTTCTCCCGCGAGCGCGAGACGGCCCTCGCCCTCCAGCGCAGCCTGCTGCCCCGCTCCCTGCCGCGCACGGCCGCCGTGGAGGCCGCCTCCCGGTATCTTCCGGCGGCGCGGGCGGGGGTGGGCGGCGACTGGTTCGACGTGATCCCGCTGTCCGGGATGCGGGTCGCGATGGTCGTCGGGGACGTCGTCGGGCACGGCATCCAGGCCTCGGCGACGATGGGCAGGCTGCGTACCGCCGTCCGCACCCTCGCCGACATCGACCTGGCCCCGGACGAACTGCTCACCCACCTCGACGACCTCGTCGTACGGCTGTCCGTGGAGGCCGGCAGCGAGGGCAGCCCGGGTGAGGTCGGTGCCACCTGTCTCTACGCCGTCTACGACCCGGTGTCCCGGCGCTGCACGCTGGCGCGAGCCGGGCATCCGGCGCCCGTGATGCTGACGCCGGGCGGAGTGCCCCGCGAGGTGGACCTGCCCGCCGGGCCGCCGCTGGGCCTGGGCGGGCTGCCGTTCGAGTCCGCCGAGCTGAGCCTGCCCGAGGGCACCGTGCTGTCCCTGTTCACGGACGGGCTGATCGAGTCCCGGGAGCGGGACGCCGACGCCAGTCGCGGGTTGCTGTGCGACGCCCTGGCCGTCCCCTCCGACACCCTGGAGGAGAGCTGCGACCGGGTGCTGCACGCGCTGCTCCCGCCGGGCGGCTCCTCCGACGACGTGGCCCTGCTGCTGGCCCGCACCCTGGGCCTGCCCGCCTCCCAGGTGGCGACCTGGGACATCCCGGCCGACCCGGCGCTGGTCGCGCCCGTCCGCAAGCAGGTGGTGCAGCAACTGGGCCGCTGGGACCTGAGCGAGGCGTCGTTCACGGCCGAGCTGGTGGTGAGCGAGCTGGTGACGAACGCGATCCGGTACGGCGCCCACCCCATCCGGCTGCGGCTCATCCATGACGCGACCACCCTGATCTGCGAGGTCTCCGACACCAGCCACACCGCCCCGCACCTTCGACGCGCCAAGACCTGGGACGAGGGCGGCCGGGGTCTCCTGCTCGTCGCACAGCTCACCCAGCGCTGGGGCAGCCGGCACACGGCCGACGGCAAGACGATCTGGGCGGAGATCGGGCTCCTCGACGACGAGTGAGCCGTCCCGCGGAGCACCGGGGTCGCACCCGCGGTCCGGCATCGTCCGCGAACTCGTCCCCGGTTGCGCGAACCTTTCCGGACCGCGCCGCATCGGATCCTTGTGACGGGGCACAAGGCGCCGTACGCGCGCGTGCGTGAAATCTCCGGGAGTGTGGAGACATGACGAACAGGTCCCTGGGTGTCCGGCGGGCGGCCCTGCTCGCGAGTGCGGTCGCGGTGCTCGGCCTGCTGGCGGGCTGTGGCAGCGGTGACGGCACGGCGAGCGCCCCGCGCACGGAGTCCGGCACGGCCGCTCCGTCCGGCTCCGTCACGGCAGGTGGTGACAGCACCGGCGCGCCGAGCGGTGTCCCGACCGACGCGGTGAGCAACTCCCTCACCCCGTCCGCATCGCGGTCACCGGTCTCCGGCACCCGCTGCCACACCTTTGAACTCAGCGCCTCCGTCGGCCGCAACAACCCGGGCGCCGGACAGGAGAACTTCCCGGTCGTGCTGACGAACAGGTCGAGCCGTACCTGCACGCTCCACGGCTATCCGGGCACCGCCTTCGTCGACGCCTCCGGCAAGCAGCTGGGCCCGGACCCCGAGCGCTCCTCGGCCGGTCCGGAGACGGTCACCCTGGCGCCGGGCCGGAGCGCCTGGGCCGGGCTGTCCTTCGCGAACCCTGAAGTCAGCGGGGCGGGCACCGCCACCCCTGCCGCCCTCCTGGTGACCCCGCCGGACGAGGAGGACCCGTTGAAGGTGACCTGGAGGGCCGGAGAGGTCCCCGTGTCCGGCACCGAGGCGTCGGTGCGGCTGATCCCCTTCAGCCCCGGCACCGGGGCTTGATCGGCCCGGATCGGGGTATTGGCGGGTTTCTTACCCCCGCCTGGTTTCATGACCGGGCACTGTCTGCTCGCGCCCGAAGGATCCGCCCTGAACACCCCGCTCGCCGAAACCCTGTCCGTCGCGCTGCTCGTCGCCGTACTCGCGTGGGCGGTCATGCGCCCCTTCGGTTGGCCGGAGGCGGTGCTCGCCGTCCCGGCCGCCGGACTGACGGTCGCGACCGGGGCGATCTCCCCGGAGCACGCGTGGGCGGAGGTCCAGCAGCTGGGGCCGGTGGTCGGGTTCCTGGCCGCCGTACTGGTACTCGCCCACTTCTGTGACGTCGAAGGGCTGTTCCAGGCCTGCGGGGCCTGGCTGGCCCGGCGTTCGGCGGGGTCCCCGACCCGGCTGCTGACCGGCGTGTTCCTGCTGGCGTCGGCGATCACGGCGGTGCTCAGCCTGGACGCCACCGTGGTGCTGCTGACGCCGGTGGTACTGGCCACCGCCTCCCGGATGGGCGCCCGCGCCAAGCCGCACGTCTACGCGTGCGCCCATCTGTCGAACACGGCCTCGCTGCTGCTGCCGGTGTCCAACCTCACGAACCTGCTGGCCCTGGAGGCGAGCGGACTGAGCTTCACCCGGTTCGCGGTGCTCATGGCGCTGCCCTGGGTGGCCGCGATCGCCGTCGAGTACGCGGTCTTCCGGCGCTTCTTCGAGCCCGACCTGGCCGTCGTCGACCACTCCCCCGAGTCGGCCGACGAACCCGCGCTGCCGCTGTTCGCCCTGATCACCGTCGGCTGCACGCTGGCCGGTTTCGTGGTGGCCTCGGCTTTCGGCGTAGACCCCGCCTGGGTCGCGTGCGCGGGGGCGCTGGTGCTGGCGGGCCGCGCCCTGGTCCGGAAGAAGGCCACCCCGGTCTCGGTGGTACGGGCGTCAGCACCGGCCTTCCTGGCGTTCGTGCTCGCCCTCGGCATCGTGGTGCGCGCGGTCGTCGACAACGGGCTGGCCGACGCCCTGCGCCATGCGCTGCCCGACGGGACGGGGTTCCTCGCCCTGCTGGGGATCGCCGCGCTGGCCGCCGTGCTGGCGAACCTGATCAACAATCTGCCCGCGGTCCTGGTGCTGCTGCCGCTGACCGCCTCGGCCGGCCCCGGCGCGGTCCTCGCCGTGCTGCTCGGAGTGAACATCGGCCCGAACCTGACCTACGCCGGGTCCCTTGCCACGCTGCTGTGGCGGCGCATCCTGCACCGGCACGACCACGAGGTCGGACTCGGGGAGTTCAGCCGGCTCGGTCTGCTGACCGTGCCGGCCTCGCTCGCCGCCGCCGTGGTGGCACTGTGGGGCTCGCTCCAGCTCGTCGGGGTCTGAGAGCGGGGCCGGCCCCGGAGCCGGGGAGCGGCGTCAGCGCGCGGGGCCGCCGTACGGACCGCCGTAGCCGTAGCCGTAACCACCGCCGTAGCCGTACGGGTATCCGTAGCCGCCGCCATAGCCGCCGCCGTAGCCGCCGGGCTGGCCGCCCGAGTTGCAGTAGTACGGGTTGGGGTAGCAGTTGCCGCTCGTGGGGGCGCTGCTCGTCGGGGTCGGCGTGGCCGCCGGGGTGGACGGCGTGGCGGACGCCTTCGGGGTGGCCGTGGGGGTCTTCGCCGGCGCGGGGGCGGACTTCGGCGTGGGCGTGGTACTGCTCTCCGCGTCCCAGTTGACCGCCTGCATCTGGACGTCGGTCTTCGAGGTGTCGAACACCCAGCGCTGGGCGGAGCTGTCGTCGCGGTTCTTCAGGACGAGCGCGCCGGACCCGTCGGTGGCGGCGGGCGTCAGGGCGAGGTCCTGGTCCCAGCGCGGCACGAGGGTGCCCTGGAGGGTGAAGTCGTAGCGGATGCTCTTGGCGCCCGGGTCGGCGGCACCCGTGCAGGGCGCGAGCCGCACCGAGAAGCCGAGGTGGGAATCCAGGCACAGGTCGGGGTCGGTGGCGCTGCGCAGCAGTCCGTCCGTCTCGTACGTCCACTGCTGGCCCTCGGCCGCGGAGCACTCCGCGAGCGCGATCTCGGCGCCCTGGGCGATCGTCTTGCCTGCGACACCGACGCACAGACCGGAGTCGACGTTGTGCAGACGTCCGCTCAGGTCGCCCTTGCGCGCCTCGCTCGCCCCGGCCCAGGAGGGGTCGCTGGACGAGGAGGCCGCCTCGGAGCCAGGCGCCTCGGAGGATCCGGCCTCGGCCGAGCTCTTGCCGTCCGACGGTGCGAGCGCGGACCACATGACCAGCGGCAGGACGATGAGCCCGCTCACCGTCAGGACGGCGGCGGTGAGGTTGCGCCGGGAGGTGCGCCGGGCGGCCTTGTGCGCCGAGCGGCGGGAGGCGGAACGGGCACGGGAGCGGGGCCCGGGGACCGCTGGGCCGGAAGCGACGGTTCCCTGGGGCGGGCCGGCGGGCCGCAGCGGAACGCCGAAGGCCTCTCCCACGAACGGCCTTGCCATGGCGTGTGCTTCGGCGTCGTCCGGCGCTCCCGTGTCGTCGACGCTCAGCCGTGATTCCACGTAGGCGGCGGCGCCCCAGCCGAGCACGGCTTCGGCGAGGGCCAGGCCGAGCCGGCCGTTGAACTGGTGCAGCTGGTCCGCGGTGTGCATGCAGTGCCTGCACCGCTCCAGGTGCTCGCGCAGATCGGGGTCGAGGTCGACACCGCCGCGCCGGTAGGTCACGTCGAGCAGCCGCAGGTAGTGCCGGCACTCCTGCTCGGGGGCGAGTTCACGGTGGACCTGGAGGCATTCCTCGCGAAGTCGCTCGCGGGCCCGGCGGAGTTCCACGCCGGCGTCCTCCTCGTCCAGGCCCAGGAGAGCGGCGGGGACGGCGAGCGGTTCGGCCTCGACCTCGGTGTGCCACAGCAGGCAGCGGGCCGACTGCTGCAGCCGCTGGAAGGCACCGGACAGCAGACGCCGCTCCGTGGGCGGCAGCAGGCGGGCTGCGGCACGTTCGCCGCCCGCCTCGGTTCTCAGCGCCGGGTGGAGCATCTCCCGTCTGCCGTCCGAGTCCCACTCCGCGGCGATCCGGCGGACGGTGACAAGCAGGTGGGGCCGCCACGCGGCGGTCGGTCCGGTCTGACGCAGGGACTCGCCGAAAAGACGGGTGAAGGCGGCGGTGGTCAGCATGCCGGCGGGGCGGGGGCCGTCGGTGCACAGCCGGGCGTACGCGAAGGCGGCTTCCCAGTGGCGGTCGAGGAGTTCGCCGACAGGCTGCAGCGCGGGTGTCGTTCCGCTCCACTTCTTGAGCTCGGCGCTCAGCTGCTCGTCCGTGACGTCGTACGCGCGAACCGGAGACGGAGAATTCGACAGGCCTGCGTCATTCACGGCGGAATTTCCTCCCGAGGGCACGCTGCATTGCTTTAAGTCCATACCAATGGGTACGTCCGCCTGTGGCAGCTCTTTTGAAGCGTGTGGGGCGTCCGGAGGGGTCGAGAGCACACGGGGGGAAAATGCTCATTGTCCGTGCGCCGACAAGGCACACCTTTACACAGGTCAGGGACGCCTAACAAGTGATCCAACCTTTTTCTGCATTGCGTTCATCGCGCACGGATTTGACGATTCGTCAAGCCGGGCACCCCGAAGATTGGCGTTCTCTCGATTTCGCAATTGGAAACAGGATTCAGTTAACTCCGCGAAGAGATCCAGGAAACCATTGAACGTCCACCACACGGCGCATCCGGGCGGCCCCGTGACGTCATGCCCCAACCATTGAACCTGCGGTCCGGTAGACGCCGGGCGGAGTTCCGTAGCGGATGCGGAAGACCCTGTTGAAGTGGAACGGGCTGGCAAAACCGGAAGCTGCGGCGACGCGTTCCACGGACAGGTCGGTGCTCTCCAGCAGCCGGGCCGCATGGTGCAGACGCGCCTCGCGCAGCGCCCGCATCGGTGAACTGCCCACCTGTTGGGTGAAGAGGTGGGCGAACCGGGAGGGCGACAGCGAGACTTCGGCGGCGAGCGAGCGGACCGTGTGCGGGGCGCCGGGGTCGGCCGCGATCAGCTCCTGGGCACAGTGCACCCGGGGGTCCTCGCCGGTCGCGGTCCGGGTCCGGCGGTTGGCGCCCGCGGTGAGCAGGACGACCTCCTCGAGCGCGCACAGGGCGAGTTCGCGGGCGGCGGTGCCGTGCGCGACGGCCACGGCGACTCGGTCGCCGGCCGTCATGGTCGTGGGCGGGGTGGTCGTGGGCGGGGTGGTCGTGGGCGGGGCGCCCGTGCCAGTCCAGCGGGCGTCGGCGAGCATCCGGCGAAAGGCCGCCTCGATCCTCGCGTACGGGCTGTGGGCCGAGGGGTTCGCGTGGACGGCATCCGCGTCTTCACCGGAGGCGGAGGCGGAGGCGGCGCTGGGCACGACGTACATGCCGTCGCCCCTGGCGTGCGGTCGCAGCCAGGTGCTCCAGGACGGTCTGGCTCCGCAGTGCGCCCACCAGAACTCCCAGTGCGCCGCGCCCTGTTCGACGCCGTAGCGATGCGGGACGCCCGGGGCGAGCACCACCAGGTCGCCTGCGCCCGCCGCGGTCTCGGTCCGGCCCTGACGCAGGGTGCCCCGGCCTGCCACCGTCCAGGTGAACAGCCAGCTGTCGGCGCCGTGCGGCCGCTGGACGGCGTAGCCGGGGAGTTCGTCGTAGCGGCCGACGACCACGAGGCCGGGTGGCGGGTCGGGAGTGCCGGGCGCGGCAGTCCCGGGCAATCCGTCGGCGGTCATGGGCATCCTCCTGGGACGGGCGGCGGCCTAGCGTGACGAGTGGAACACATCCCGACGAGGAGCGGACACATGACAGTGACGGGCATAGAGGCAGGGTTGCGGCAGTTCGAGGAGAACGGCTTCACGGTCGTCCGGAGGCTCTTCGCCCACGACGAGATCGACCGACTGTGCGGTGAGTTCGCGGCGCTGCACGCGGGCGGGCCGGTGCCGGGGCACTTCGCGCCGAGTGGGCCGGGTGAGTCCACGGATCCGCTGCGCAGGTATCCGCGGGTGATGCAGCCGCACGAGATCAACGGCCTGGCGATGCGGGTCCTGCTGGACGCCCGGCTGCGGGAGGTCCTGGAGACGCTGCTCGGGGAGGAGGTGCTGGCAGCGCAGAGCATGTTCTACTTCAAGCCGCCGGGGGCCCGGGGGCAGGCGCTGCACCAGGACAACTTCTATCTGCGCGTCGAGCCGGGCACGTGTGTCGCGGCCTGGGTGGCCTGCGATGTGATCGACCGGGACAACGGGGGCCTGGAGGTGGTGCCGGGTACGCACCGGATGGACCTGTTCTGCCCGGACACGGCGGACTCCGAGCTGTCCTTCGCACGGGAGTACGTGGCACCGCCTCCCGGACTCGCCGCGGTCCCCGTCGACATGGAGCCGGGAGATGTCCTGTTCTTCAACGGCAGCCTGGTGCACGGCTCTCAGCCGAACCGTACGGCCGACAGGTTCCGTAGGTCGTTCATCGGGCACTACGTGGGGTCGTCCACCGAGCGCATCGGGCACTTCTACCGGACGTTGTCGATGAGCGGTGCGCGGGTGCCGTTGCCGGAGAGCGAGGGGTCGGGCCCGTGCGGCACGGAGTTCGCACCGCACGGACCTCACTAGCCGGCCGTGACGCGAAGCGGTCGGCCGGGACCGGACGGGGCACAGCTGTCGCCGGACGGGTCAGCCGTGACCGACGACGGGACGGGCCGTGTACGGCCCCTCCAGCTCCTGGATCTCCTTGTCGCTGAGCTCCAGTTCGACCGCCGCCACCGCGTCCTCGATGTGATGCCGCTTGCCGGCTCCCACGATCGGGGCCGCCACCGTGTCCTGGGCCAGGAGCCAGGCCAGGGCGACCTGCGCGCGCGGGACTCCCCGGTCGCCGGCGATGCGGGTGACCGCCTCGACGATGCTGCGGTCGCCCTCCTGGTAGAGGCGGCTGCCGAAGTCGTCGCTGGAGCTGCGGTCGGTGACCGTGCCCCAGTCGCGGGTGAGGCGGCCGCGGGCCAGCGGGCTCCACGGCAGGGCACTCACGCCCTGGTCGGCGCAGAGCGGCAGCATCTCGCGCTCCTCCTCGCGGTACAGGAGGTTGTAGTGGTTCTGCATGGAGACGAACCTGGTCCAGCCGTGCCGCTCGGCCGTGTACTGCATCTTGGAGAACTGCCAGGCGTACATCGAACTCGCCCCGATGTAGCGCACCTTGCCGGCCTTCACGAGGTCGTGCAGCGCCTCCATCGTCTCCTCGACCGGGGTGTGGGGGTCGAAGCGGTGGATCTGATAGAGGTCGACGTAGTCAGTGCCCAGGCGCCTCAGGCTGTGGTCGATCTCCGTCATGATCGCCTTGCGGGACAGTCCGGCGGCGTTCTGTCCCGAGCGCATCCGCCCGTGCACCTTGGTCGCGAGCACGATCTCGTCGCGGTTCGCGAAGTCCGCGAGGGCCTTGCCAACGATCTCCTCGCTGGTGCCGTCGGAGTAGACGTTCGCGGTGTCGAAGAAGGTGACGCCGGCCTCCAGGGCCTGCCGGATCAGTGGCCGCGACGCCTCCTCGTCGAGGGTCCACTCGTGCACGCCACGGTCCGGCACGCCGTAGGACATGCAGCCCAGACAGATCCGAGAGACGTCCAGGCCCGTCGAACCGAGCTTCACGTACTGCATCGTTGCTGCTCCTGCCTTCGAAAAGGGTCGGGAGGGGAGCGTACGACTTCGGGCTCTCCCACGGCACTTGCAGCCCGGAACGGGCGGCGGAACGGCACACGGAGGAACACCCCAGGAGCCGACGTGCCCGGAACGCACCGGATCGGGGCCGGCCGGTGAACCGCTGCGGCGCGGCCGCGTGACCTTCCTGACGTACACCGTCCTCCGCGGCGGCGACCAGGGCGACGGCAGCGTCCGCGTCCCCTCGGCGAGGCAGAGCCCGGGGGCCCCAGCACGCCGGTTACCTCGACACAGCCGGCCGCGCCCTGCCCCCCGCCGACCTCCGCGCCCCCCATCCACTGGCCGCCCCCCGGCTCTCCTCGGGAGGTCACCGTCTGACTCACTCCACCAGATCCAGCACCCGCTCCCACCCGAACTCCTCACCCTCGGCGCCCTGGTAGGGGTGACCGAACCGCACGCCCATCCCCCGCAGCCGTATCAGACTGTCCTGGTAGGCGGGGTGTCCGGCGAGGTCGTCGGAGACACAGGTCAGGACGCCGATCGGGACGCCCTGGCCGGACACCTCGCACAGCGTGCCCACGGCGAGGGTGTCGGCGATACCGGTGGCCCACTTGTTGATCGTGTTGAAGGTGGCCGGGGCGACCACGACCGCGTCGGGCTCCGGGAACGGGCGCGGCTCACCCGGGCGGCGCCAGTCCGAGCGGATCGGGTGGCCGGTCCGGGCCTCGACGGCCGCGGTGTCGAAGAAACCGTTCATGGCGGTCGGCGTCGCGATGACGCCGACCTGCCACTCCCGCTCCTGCGCGGCGGTGATCAGCCTGCCGACGTCGGCGGCGATACCGGCGGCGCAGACGACGACGTACAAGAAGGGCGGTTTCTCGGCCTGTTCGGTCACGGCGGAACCCTACTCAAGCGGGAAGGACAGACCCCGCTCGGCCTCGGGCCGGGGCCCGTGGATACGGCGCTCCTTCTCCTCGATCTGGATGTCGTTGATGCTCGCCTCGCGCCGGGCCATCAGGCCGTGCTCGTCGAACTCCCACAGTTCGTTGCCGTACGACCGCCACCACCGCCCTTCGGTGTCCCGGCACTCGTACTGGAAGCGGACCGCGATGCGGTTGCCGTCGTGGGCCCAGAGGTCCTTGCGCAGCGCGTACTCCCGCTCGCGTGCCCACTTGGCGGTGAGGAACTCGACGATCCCGGCCCGGCCGGTGACGAAGGTGCCCCGGTTGCGCCACACGGAGTCCTCCGAGTAGGCGAGCGCCACCCGCTGCGGATCACGGCTGTTCCAGGCGTCCTCGGCGGCCTGCACCTTCTGGGCGGCACTTTCGCGGGTGAACGGCGGCAGGGGCGGGCGGTCGGTCATGTCGTCCTCCGTCATGGTCGGGGCAGGGGTCACGCGGTGGCGAGCGCCGTCACGGTCTCACGGGCCCGCACGCTCATCCCATCGCGTTCAATCCCTTCGCGCCGGTTCTCGACCGCTCCGGGGCCGCCGTAACGAAGCTCGCCGGCCGGGCCCGGCACAGGGTCCGGGGCACTCCCGCGGTCCCGGAGGCCGAACCCGACCGGCATCGGCGGCCGGTGAAGGCGTTCCTGGCCGCCGCGCGGAGCAGCGCCCCGGGCAGGCTGCCGGAGGTGCAGGCACCCGACGTGATGCGCCAGGCCGACCGCGCCCGGACGGTGGTCGAGGGGACCGCGGCGCTGCACCAGCGGTCCAGGTTCGGGCCGTCGGTGCCGTCGTCGCACCGCGCGGGCGGCCGCTGTTCACCCTCGCCGTCACCGTCGAGGGCGGGTGGATCACGGCATACGACGTCATCGGCGCCCCGGCCCGCCCGCGGCGCGTCGAGCGGGGCGTCGAGCGGGGCGCCGAGCGGGGCGTTCCGGACCCGCCGCCGGCTCGGGCCCCGTGACGCCCGGATCGATGGTCAGCCGGCCGGCTCGGACACCGTGATGGCGGCGACCGGGCAGGCCCGGGCCGCCTCCCGGGCCATGGGGTCGCCGGTGCCGTTCTCCCGGCCGGGCAGGAGGGTGCTGAATCCGTCGTCGTCCTGGGTGAAGACGCCCGGGGCGGCCAGGGCGCACTGGCCCGCCCCGATGCAGGCGTCCGTGTCGATGGAGATGTGGATGTCGGTCTGCATGGGCGGAGCCGCCTACCAGGTCACGGGGAGTTCGACCATCCCCTGGATCGTGTCGCCGGGCTTGAAGGGGATCTCGTCGGCCGGCACGGCGAGGCGCAGAGCGGGCAGCCGGTCGAAGAGGGTGCGCAGGGCGATCTCCAGTTCGGCGCGGGCGAGGTTCTGGCCGAGACACTGGTGGATGCCGAAGCCGAACGCGATGTGGTGCCGGGCGGGCCGGTGCCAGTCGAAGGTGTCCGGGTCGGCGTACACGTCCTCGTCCCGGTTGACCATCGAGGTCGACAGGACGACTCCCTCACCCGCCCTGATCGTCGTCCCGGCGACCTCGATGTCCTCCAGGGCCACCCGCAGCAGTCCGTCGACGATCGACAGCATCCGCATGAGCTCCTCGACCGCGTCCGGGAACAGGGCGGGGTCGGTGCGCAACTCGGCCAGCCGGTCGGGGTGTTGGAGGAGCGTGTAGGTGCCGAGCGAGATCATGTTGGCGGTCGTCTCGTGGCCGGCGACCAGCAGGATGACCGCCAGGGCGATCACTTCCTCGCGGGTCAGCTCCCCGTCCCGCAGCTGCCGGTGGACGAGTTCGTCGAGCACGCCGTCACCCGGCTCGGGCTGCTTCGCTTTGTGGTCGATCAACTCGTCGAAGTACTCCTCCAGTCGGTCCCGGGCGTCCATGACGTCCGTGGCCTCGGGCCCGCGCAGCAGCCGCCTGGACTGTCCCTCGAAGAAGTCGTGGTCGGCGTAGGGCACGCCGAGCAGGGCGCAGATCACGGTCGAGGGAACGGGCAGCGCGAAGGCGCTCACCAGCTCGGCGGGCGGGCCCTGGGCGATCATCGCGTCGATGCGTTCGTCGACGATCCGCTGGATGTGGGGGCGCAGTGCGGTGGCGCGGCGGAGCGTGAAACCGGGGACCATCATGCGCCGCTGGACGCGGTGCTCAGGGTCGTCCACGCTCACCAGTGCGGCCTTCCGGTTCCTGAGGCCCGCGAAGCGTGCCGTGGGCGCGGGGAAGCCGTCGCGGGTGCGGTCGCTGGACAGCCGACCGTCGGCGAGCAGGGCGCGGGCTGTGTCGTGACTGCTGACCAGCCAGGCCGGACGGCCGTCGAAGAGCGTGATCCAGGACAGCGGAGGGGCGGCGCGCAGGGGGTCGTAGGCCGTGGGCGGGTGATAGGGGCAGGTCCGGTCCTGGGGAAAGGCCACAGGTTCCGTTTCCGTCATGGATGACCTCACAGATGAAGGGTGCGGCATACAGATCTTCATTAGATGCCCGAGGCATCTATAGGGCGACGGCAAGTTCGGCCAGATCGGTGGCGAGGGCAATCTGGCCGGAGATCGTCGCCGTGGGACGGCGAAACGGACGGCGGCATTCATGGCGGGGCCGCCGTACCTTGGAAATCGGGTTGCCGTGGCCTGCCGACCACCCCCACTATCTGGCCATGACGACCGAAGCCTTCCTGCCGCCGACCGCCACCGCCGCTCTTCCGGTGCGGGTCCAGCAGCAGCCCGGCCGACCGTGGAGGCCCACGCTTCCGCGCTCATGAACGCCGCGCTCCTCGCGGGACTGCTCGCGGGGTACGGCATCGCCGTACCCGTCGGCGCGGTCGCGACCTACCTTGTCTCCCTCACCGCCCGGACCTCCCTGCGCACCGGCGCCTGCGCCGCGCTCGGGGTGGCGACCGCGGACGGCCTGTACGCCCTGGTGGCCACGATCGGCGGCTCCGCCGTCGCCGCACTGCTGCGGCCGGTCCTCGGGCCGCTGCGCTGGGCGGCCGCACTGGTCCTGGTGGCGCTCGCGGCCCGCGGCGCGATCACAGCCGTACGGCAGTACCGCGGTCACCGGCTCGCCACCAGGTCCGATCCGCCTCCCCCGAGCCCGGCCCGGGCGTATCTGGGCCTGCTCGGCATCACGCTCCTCAACCCCACCACGGTGATCTACTTCGCGGCCCTGGTCCTCGGCACCCGTGCCGAGGACGCCGTACGGCCCCTGGAACAGGGCGTGTTCGTCCTCGCGGCGTTCGCGGCGTCGGCGAGCTGGCAGCTCCTGCTCGCCGGGGGCGGCGCCCTGCTGGGGCGGGCGCTCACGGGGCACCGGGGGCGCCTGGTGACGGCGCTCGTGTCGAGCGCCGTGATCACCGCGCTCGCCGTGCGGATGGTTCTGCCGTGACGTGACAGGGTCGCGGGGAACCCGGTGGGTATGAAACTCGCGCCGGACGGTGTTGAGCCCGGTGCGAGACCCCCCGCAGCAGACGACGAGGAGACGAAAACATGCCTCTTGAGGGCGAGTACGAGCCCAGCCCGACCCAGTGGGTGCGCGACCAGGTGGAGTTGTACGAGAGCTCCGGTGGCACCAAGGGAAACACGCTCATGGACACGGGGATGCCGGTCATCCTGCTGACGACCCGGGGTGCGAAGAGCGGCAGTATCCGCAAGACGCCCCTGATGCGTGTCGAGCACGACGGGCGTTACGCGGCGGTCGCCTCACTGGGCGGGGCGCCCAAGCACCCGGTCTGGTACCACAACGTCAAGGCCGATCCGCGTGTCGAGCTGCAGGACGGCCCGGCCAAGCGGGACTTCACCGCCCGTGAGATCACCGGCGCGGAGAAGGACGAGTGGTGGGAGCGGGCAGTCGCGGCGTACCCGCCGTACGCCGAGTACCAGGAGAAGACGGACCGGGTGATACCCGTCTTCGTTCTGGAGCCCGTCGACGGGGACTGACCGCTCCCGGAAATATCTTGGCGCGAGGACGCATGGACCGGTTTCGGCCGGGCACACGAGCCTCAGGCCCCGCCGCGTTCCCCCGTCGCGGCGGGGCTTTCCCTTGCCTCCTCGGCCGGCCGGTCGGTGACGTCGAGGAAGATCTGGTCGGCCTCGGACACGGTCCGGGAGACGGACCGCTTGATGCGTACGGCGACCTCCTCGACCCGCTCGCTGTCCAGACCGGGTATCAGATCGACACGGGCGGCCACCAGGAGCGAGTCCAGCCCCATCTTCATGGTGAACAGCGCTTCCACGCTGTCGATCTCGGGCTGCGCGTTCAGCAGTTCCCTGATCCTGGCGCTGGACTCCGGGTCGGCGGCCTCGCCGATCAGCTGGCCCTTGGCCTCGCGGCCCAGCCGGTAGGCCACGTAGACGAGCAGCACGCCGATGGCCAGGGAGGCGGACGCCTCCCAGACGACCTGCCCGGTGACCATGTGCAGCGCCATGCCGGCCATCGCGAGGCTCACTCCGAGGACCGCCGTGCCGTCCTCGGCGACGACCGTGCGCAGGGCCGGGTCCCGCATGCCCTGGGCGACGCCGCCCTGCTTGTGCACCTGGTGCAGTGCCCGCACCAGTGAGATCCCCTCGGCGAGGAAGGCCACACCGAGCACGATCAGGCCGGCCACATATCCGCTGAGCGTCTCCTCGGCGCCGTTGCGCAGTGCCTCGATGCCCTGGAAGACGGAGAAACAGCCGCCCATCACGAAGATCCCGACAGCCGCGATCAGTGACCAGAAGAACCTCTCCTTGCCGTAGCCGAACGGATGGCGCCGGTCGGCGGGGCGGCGGCTGCGGCGCAGCGCGGCCAGCAGGAAAACCTCGTTGAGGCTGTCCGCGACCGAGTGTGCCGCCTCCGACAGCAGCGCGGGCGAGCCCGCGAAGAGTCCGCCGATGGCCTTGGCGACAGCGATCACCAGGTTCGCCGCGAGGGCCACCAGGACGGTGACGCGCGTCTTCCGGTCGGCTTCGCCGGCCGTGGATGTCCCGCTCTTGTCTTTCGTAGATGTCCCGCTCACCTTCGCCGACTGCCCGGCTCCCCGGCACTCACACCGTGCCGTCGGCCGAAAACGGGGAACGCGTCCAGGGCAGACGTACGACGGGAGCAAAAATGGGCAGCGCCGACGACGGCAACAGCGCGTACGGCCGGAAGGCGTTCAAGCGGTCCAAGAGCCACTTCGCGGACCGGGTCACCGCCGACGGACGGGACGGCTGGCCGGTGGAGGCCGGCCGCTACCGGCTGGTGGTCAGCCGCGCGTGTCCGTGGGCGAGCCGGGCGGTGATCTCGCGACGGCTGCTCGGCCTGGAGGACGCTCTGTCGATGGGGATCACCGACCCCGTCCAGGACGACCGCAGCTGGCGTTTCACCCTGGACCCGGACGGCCGCGACCCGGTGCTCGGCATCCGCTATCTCAGTGAGGCCTACGACAAGCGGGAGAGCGACTACCCCGGCGGGGTGAGCGTGCCCGCGCTCGTGGACGTCCCCAGCGGGAAGCTCGTCACCAACGACTACCAGCAGCTCACCCTGGACCTGGCCACCGAGTGGACGGCCCTGCACCGGGAGGGCGCGCCCGACCTGTATCCGCGGGCGCTGCGCGACGAGATCGACACGGTGATGGCGGACGTCTACGAGGATGTCAACAACGGTGTGTACCGGGCGGGTTTCGCCACCGGCCAGGAGGAGTACGAGGAGGCGTGCGCGGGTGTGTTCCGCCGGCTCGACCTGCTGACCGGGCGCCTGGCCGGGCAGCGGTACCTGGTCGGGGACACGATCACCGAGGCGGACATCCGGCTGTTCACCACGCTGGTCCGTTTCGATGCCGTCTACCACGGTCACTTCAAGTGCAACCGCTGGAAGCTGGCGGAGAACGAGGTGCTGTGGGCGTACGTCCGCGACCTCTACCAGACGCCGGGCTTCGGTGACACCGTCGACTTCGACCACATCAAACGGCACTACTACCAGGTGCACACCGGCATCAACCCGACCGGCATCGTGCCGCTCGGCCCGGACCTGGCGGGCTGGCTGACGCCGCATCACCGTGAGGAACTGGGCGGCCGTCCCTTCGGCGACGGCACCCCGCCGGGACCGCCTCCCCCGGACGAACGGGTCCCGGAACGGGGCCGCCCCTGACCGTCCTCCTCATCGCCCCTTTCTCGGATCACTCGGACCACTCGGACCAGGAGACCAGCATGGCCAAGAAGAAGAAGATGAAGCTCCCCCTCGCCTACCAGCCCGTCGGGTTCGTCCTCGGCTGGTCGAGCGGCTGGCTGGCGGGGCTCGCCTTCCGCAAGACCTGGATGGCGATCCGGAACGAGGAGGACGCGCCCGACGCCCTGGACCAGGACCGCGGTTGGGGGGAGATCCTCCTGGCGGCCGCGGTCCAGGGCGCCATCTTCGCCGTGGTGCGCAGCGCGGTGGACCGCACCGGCGCGAAGGCCATCGAGCGGTCCACCGGCGTCTGGCCGGCCTCGGAGAAGGGCGGCCGCGACTGACTCAGCCCTGCTTGGGCGCGGTCGGTGTGACCAGGCGCAGGGTGAAGGAGTGGCCCGCCGGATCGGCGTAACCGCGTTCCTCGTAGGGCCCTGAGACGTCCTTCGCCTCCAGTGGGCGGCCGCCGAGCTCCACCACCTTGCGCTCGGCCGCGTCCAGGTCGTCCACCACGAAGTCGAGGTGGGCCTGGAGCGAGTTCTCGGGGCGTGGCCAGCTCGGCGGCGTCGCCTTCACATCGCGCCGGAAGCCGAGGCGGAACCCGTCGGCGCCCCTGATCTCCACGCGGTTGGCGGTGGCGTCGGTCTCCTCGGCGTCCAGCAGTTCCTTGTAGAACACGGCGAGTTTCTCGGGCTCGGCACAGTCGAGCACGACGACCCCCGTTTTCACCAGTGCCATGTCTCCTCCGAAGGGTCCGGCCGCGGGGTGTTGGCGCCCCGCGGCCTTGTACCTTGCGGATATCCCGGCGCGGCCGATTCAGTCGGCGGGCAGCCACTTGCCGTCCCGCATCAGCTCCCGGCGCGGGCAGCGCGTCATGGGCGGACTTCCTCCTGCTGAGTCGCCAACTCGCGTTGTCAGTCCGGCCGTTCGCACGAGGTTCCGCCCGCCCTCCCTTCCTGGACAGCTGTCCCGCTATAGTGGGCACCTGTCCAAGAAATAAGGGGAAACTGATGGAGATCCTGGCGAACGTGCTGGTCGGCCTGGTGGCGGCACTGCACGTGTACATCCTCGTGATGGAGATGTTCCTGTGGCAGAAGAAGCCGGGGATGTCCTTCCACGGGTTCGACCGGGAGATGGCCCGGGCCACCGCCGCCATGGCCGCGAACCAGGGGCTCTACAACGGGTTCCTCGCGGCGGGGCTGGTGTGGGGGCTCGTCGCGGGAGATCCGACCGGGTTCAGGGCGCAGGTGTTCTTCCTGGCGTGTGTGATCGTCGCGGGGGTCTACGGCGCCGTCACCGCCAACGTCCGTATCCTCGCCGCGCAGGCGTTGCCCGGCGCGCTCGCCCTGGCCGCCGTCCTCGTGGCGCAGTGACCCGCCCCGCACCCGAGGACCCGCGGGCGGCCCGCACCCGGGCGCGGCTGCGGGAGGCACTGCTCGCGGAGTGCGCCGAGCGGCCGCTGGCGGAGGTGGGGGTGGCCGCGCTGGTGCGGCGGGCCGGGGTCGGGCGGGCCACGTTCTACGTCCACTACGACGGCCTGGAGGCGCTCGCCGTCGACGCCTGCGCGGACGTCGTACGGGATGCCGTGGAGGCACTGCACGCCTGGCGCGGGCGGCCCGACCCGGTGCACGCGCCGCCCGCGCTCGCGGAGTTCTTCGCCTCCCTCACCCCGCACACCGCGCTGTACCGGGCCCTGCTCACCCCGGGCGGCGGCGGCCCGCTCGGCCGGGTCCTGCACCAGGACCTGAGGGCCTACAGCCTGCGGGAACGCGAACTCGCGGGCGCGGCCGACGCCCCACTGGTCGCCTCCGCGGTCGCGGCGACCTTCGCGGGCGTCCTGGGCGACTGGCTGCACGGCCTGCTCTACGCCGGGCCCGGTGAAATCGCCGACCAGGTCTGGCAGTTGCTGGTCGCGCTGCACGCGAGTCGCTGACCCCCTCCTCACATGCAGGCCGCGGGTTCCTTCAGCAGCGGCCAGGCCTCCACGCCGTCGGGGGTGCGCACGTACGCCGTCCGTCGGTCCGCCGTCAGCCACAACCGCCAGTCGCGGTAGCGGTATCCGGTGTCGTGTGCGGCGGCCGGCATCTCGGTCGCCCCGTCGTAGGCGGCCGTGAGCACGCCGGGTTCGAGCCGGCCCTCGGGGTCGCGGGCGTACATCCGGTCACCCAGGTCGAGGAAGTGCACCTTCCTCCAGCCGCAGTGATCGTCACCCGCGCCACTGTTCACCTTCGTGGTCGGCACCCGGTGGCCGTCGCGATCCGTCCAGATCTCGATGCCGCCGTGGGAGTCGGTGTACGAGGCCGGGAGTTCCGACGGGTCGCAGGACGCGCTGGTCTCCGGGCCCCAACCGGGCCTTCCCTGCTGGTCCTTGGCGACCACGACCGCCACCTTGGTACGGCCTCCGACGTCGTAGGAGTAGAGCACGCGGTCCGCCTCCCGGCGCTCCACACGGTAGCCGGAACGGGGAACGCCCGGGTCGAGCAGGTCGAACCAGAACTTCAGCCCCTCCTCCGGGCTGTCCCCTCCGTCGCCCTCCGACCAGGCCTCGGGCCCGTTGCCCACGTAGATCTCCCCCGTGCACTCCAACGCCCGGCCCGCCGCCCCGGATGCCAGCCGCACGGCCCGCGGGGTGTGCTCGCCCAGCTCCTTGGTGGGGACGTTCAGCGGACCGTCGTACGGCGTCGCGGCGGGTGTGCCCTCGACGACCAGGTCCCCCTCCCCCGAGCCGCAGCCCACAGCCGCCACCGCGACCAGGACCACCCACAGCACTCCCCGCATCCCCGCCACCCGCTTCATGGTCCTTCGACGCCGCGGGGGCCCGGAACGTTCAGCGGGCCGCCGCCTGGAACGTGCGCCGATATGCCTGCGGCGACACCCCGATCGACGCGTGCAGGTGCTGTCGCAGGGACGCGCCGGTGGCGAAGCCGACACGGCCGGCGATCCGGTCGACCGAAAGGTCGCTGGACTCCAGCAGGTGCCGGGCCCGGGCCACGCGCTGCTGGATCAGCCAGCGGCCGGGACTGAGACCGACCTCGTCGCTGAAGCGGCGGGCGAAGGTGCGCAGGCTCATCCGGGCGTGGGCGGCGAGGTCGGCCAGGGTGATCGGTTCGTCGAGCCGTGCCAGCGCCCACTCGCGGGTGGCGGCCGTGCTCAGGGTCCCGGACTCCGGGACCGGCTGCTCGATGTACTGCGCCTGGCCCCCCTCGCGGAAGGGCGGTACGACACAGCGGCGGGCCACCTTGTTGGCGAGCTCGCTGCCGTGGTCCTTGCGCACGATGTGCAGGCACACGTCGACGCCGGAGGCGGCGCCGGCCGAAGTGAGCACTGTGCCGTCGTCGACGAAGAGCACGCCGGGATCGAGGGCGATCCGGGGGAACATGGCGCGGAACCGGTCGGCCAGGTTCCAGTGCGTGGTCGCGGTGCGGCCGTCCAGGAATCCGGCCGCCGCCAGGACGAACGCGCCGGTGCAGATGGAGACGAGACGCGCCCCCTCGGGGATCAGCGCGAGTGCGGAGCTGACCTCGTCGGGCAGTTCGGCGCTCACGCGCGCGGGGTCTATGGGCGGGACCACCACGGTGTCCGCCGTCCTCAGGGCCTCGGGTCCGTGCTCGACACCGATGGTGAAGTCGGCGTTGCTGCGCACCGGTTGGCCGTCGACGGTGCAGGTCAGCACCTCGTACCGGCCGTCGGCCGCGTTGAAGATCCGACTGGCGATGCCCAGCTCGAAGGGGTACACGCCGTCGAGCGCCAGGACCACGACTCGTTCCACATGAGGCATGGCACGATCCTATCGAAGCTTGGCCATCATGCCATTTCGCTGCCGGAAGGTCCCCGGCAGGCTGGTCACCATGAGCAATGTGAACACGATGCGAGCCATCAGCCAGGACGTCCTCGGCGGTCCCGAAGTCCTCAGGGAAGTGCAGGTGGAGCGCCCGGAGCCGCGGGCGAACGAGGTGCTGGTGCGGGTGCGGGCGGCCGGTGTCAACCCCACCGACTGGAAGCATCGCGCCGCCGGCCTCTTCCTGGGCGAACCGCCCTTCGTCCTGGGCTGGGACGTCTCGGGGGTGGTAGAGGCGGTCGGATTCGGCGCCACGGACTTCGCTCCCGGGGAGGAGGTCTTCGGTCTGCTGCCCTATCCGTACGGACACGGTTCGCACGCCGAGTACGTCGTCGCCCCGGCCCGTGCCCTGGTACGCAAGCCCGCCGGAATCGACCACGTGCAGGCCGGGGCCCTCCCCCTGGTCGCGCTGACCGCCTGGCAGGCCCTGGTGGAGCACGCGGACCTGCGGCCGGGGCAGCGGGTTCTGATCCACGCGGCGGCCGGTGGCGTCGGGCATGTGGCGGTGCAGATCGCCAAGGCGCGTGGGGCGTACGTCATCGGCACGGCCAGTGCGGGCAAGCACGAGTTCCTGCGCGGGCTGGGTGCCGACGAGGTGATCGACTACCGGGAGACCGACTTCGCCGAGGCCGTGAAGGACGTCGACGTGGTGCTGGACACCATGGGCGGCGACCACGGCCTGCGTTCGCTGCGGGTGCTGCGCCCCGGCGGCCAGGTGGTGTCGATCCTGCCGGTCACGGGCCCCGAGCTGTACGAGGAGGCCGAACGGCTCGGCGTACGGGCCGCGTTCGTCCTGGTGGACGCCGACCGGGCCGGGATGCGCGCAGTCGCCGAACTGGTCGAGGCGGGCCGGCTGCGCGCGACCGTCGCCGGCACCTTCCCGCTGGCCGATGCCGCCGAGGCGCATGCGCTCGGCGACACCGGCCGGACCACGGGAAAGCTGGTCCTGACGGTCGACTGAGTCGGACCGGCCGGGTCAGAACGTCAGCACGGGCTTGATCGCCTTGCCCGCGCCCATGTCCCGCACCGCCTGGTCGATGTCCGCGAACGGATAGGTGCTGATCAGGCGGTGCAGCGGCAGGCGTCCCTCCTTCACCATGCGGACCAGGGCGGGGATGAAGCTCTGGGTCTCGGCGTCGCCGAGGGTGAGCCCGACGACCCGCTTGCCGCCGAGCAGACCGTTGACGTCGAGGGAGACCTCGGTGCCGAACGGCGGGGCGCCGACGACGACCACGGTGCCGCGGGCGGCGAGCGCGTCGACGCCCTGCCGCAGGACGGACACGTTGCCCGTGGTCTCCACGATGCCGTCCGCGCCCTGCCCGCCGGTGATCGCGGCGAGCGCCTCACCGAGGTCCTCGTCCGCCGCGTTGACGGTGTGGGTGGCACCCAACTCCCGGGCGAGGGAGAGGCGTTCGCCCACCCGGTCGACGGCGACGATGGTCGTCGCGGGGGTGAGGGCGGCGGCCATGACCGCGGAGAGGCCCACGGCCCCGGCGCCGAGGACCACGATCGTGGCACCGGTGACGGGCTTCAGTACGTTCCACACGGCGCCGACACCGGTCTGGACCCCGCAGCCGAGCGGGGCGATGGACTCCAGCGGCACGTCCTTGTCGACCTTGACGAGGCTGCGCTCGTCGACCAGGGCCCGCTCGGCGAACGAGGACTGGCCGAAGAAGTGCCCGCCGAGCGGTTCGCCGTCCCGGCTGATGGTGCTGGTGCCGTCGGCCCGGCGGCCGCCGAGGAGGTTCAGCGGCAGCCAGCCGGCGCAGTAGGCGGGGTGGCCGCCGTCGCAGTTGCGGCAATCGCCGCAGGAGGTGAAGGACAGCACGACATGGTCGCCGGGCGCGACGCCGGTGACCGCCGGGCCGACGGCCTCGACGACTCCCGCGCCCTCGTGGCCCAGGACGCCGGGCAGTGGGAAGGGCAGTCCGCCGCTCGCGACGCCGAGGTCGGTGTGGCAGAGGCCGGTCGCGACCATGCGGACGAGCGCCTCATGGGGGCCGGGCGCGTCGAGGGTGACGTCGGAGAGGGTGAAGGGCGCGCCGCCGGACTCGACGACCGCGGCACGGGTGGTGAGGGACATCGCAGGAACTCCTTGGAAGTGCTCAGTCGAGCGAGACGACGACGGACTTGACCCTGGTGTAGGCGTCGAGCGCCTCGGGGCCGTACTCGCGGCCGTATCCGGAGTCCTTGACTCCGCCGAACGGCACCGCGGGGTCGAGCATCGCCCAGTCGTTGACCCAGACGACGCCCGCCTGGAGGCGGTCGGCGACCCGGTGGGCGCGGGCGAGGTTCGTCGTCTGGACTCCCGAAGCCAGGCCGTACGGCGTGGAGTTGGCGAGTGTGACGGCCTCGTCCTCGCTGTCGAAGGGCTGCACGGTCAGGACCGGTCCGAAGATCTCCTCCTGTACGACCCGGGAGTCGTTGGAGAGGTCGGCGATCACGGTGGGCTTGTAGTAGAAGCCGCCGTCGAGGTCGAGGCGCTCACCACCGCAGACGATGCGGCCACCCTCCTTGCGCGCCAGGTCGATGTACTCCTCGACCTTCTTCAGGTGCTTCTCCCCCGCCATGGGACCGACGACGGTCTCCGGGTTGCGCGGGTCGCCGACCGGTACGCCGGGCACGGCGTCGGCGAGGATGCCGAGCACGGTGCTGTACACGGACCGTGCCACGAGCAGGCGTGGGCCGCCCATGCAGAACTGGCCGGTGTTGAAGACGAACGCCTTGATGATCGCGCCGACGGCCTTCTCCAGATCGGCGTCCTCGAAGACGAGGTTGGCGGCGTTCCCGCCGAGCTCCATGGTGACGGGCTTGAGCGCCTCGCCCGCCGTGGCGGCCACGTGCCGGCCGATCGCGGTGGAGCCGGTGAAGGCGATCTTGTCGACCCCGCGGTGGCGCAGCAGGGCCTCGCCGGCCACCGGACCGGTGCCGGTGACCACGTTGACGACGCCGTCCGGGACGCCTGCCCGCTGGAACAGCGCGGCCATGTAGAGGGCGCTGAGCGGGGTCTCGTCGGCCGGCTTGTGCACGACCGTGTTTCCGGCGGCGAGCGCGGGACCGATCTTGGAACCGGCGAGGATCAGCGGGAAGTTGAAGGGGGTGATCGCGGCGACCACCCCGAGCGGCTCGCGCTTGGTGTAGGCGAGGGCGTTCATCGGGGTGTCGCGGACCGAGCCGTCGATCTGGTGCGCGAGGGCGGCGAAGTGCTCGTAGTCGTTGGCCGCGTTGGTCACGTCCACCGCGTGGCACAGGGAGATCGGCTTGCCGACGTCCAGGCTCTCCAGCCGGGCGAGTTCGTCGGCGTTCTCGCGGATCAGTTCGGCGACCCGGTGCAGGATCCGGCCCCGCTCGCGTCCGCTCAGGCCGGACCAGCCGCCGCCGTCGAAGGCTTCCCGGGCGGCTCGGACGGCCGCGTCCACGTCGGCCGCGCCGCCCTCCGCGACGGTGGTGAGGACCGCGCCCCGGGACGGGTCGACCACCTCCGTACGCGCGCCGTCGGCGGCCTCGTGCCACTGGCCGCCCATGAACAGCCGTCCGGGTTGGATCTCGGTGGGGGACATCACCGCTCCTCAGCATCGTCGCCAAGATTTCAATCAACAGGATTCCTGTTGGTTCGCAGTCTCTTTACAGACAGGTTTCCTGTCAATGCTCTAGCCTGAACCCATGCTCGACACACAGGTGACCAAGGCACCCCCGTCGCTCCTCTACATGGTGAAGCAGGTGGAGCTCGTTGTCCGCTCCCACCTGGACGAGCTGGTCCGACCGTCCGGGATCACGGCCCTGCAGTACACGGCCCTCACCGTGCTGGAGCGGCACGACGGACTGTCGGCGGCGCAGCTGGCCCGGGACTCCTTCGTCACCGCCCAGTCGATCGCCGATCTGGTGCGCTCCCTGGAGACGCGCGGACTGGTGCGCCGCGAGCGCAATCCGAACAACCGGCGCGAGCTGCAGATCCTGCTGACCGAGGAGGCCCGCGCGCTGCTCGCCCAGCACGAAGGCCCCGTACGGGACCTGGAGGAGCGGATGATGCGGGACCTCACCGCACACCAGACGGAACAGTTCCGGCAGGCACTGACCAAGGCCTGGCACGCCCTGTCGTGAGCCGGGCGCGAGCCCCGCGTGAACCTGTCGCGAACCGGTGGTCGCAATTCGAAGACATATGTCAATCGAACATGCTCAAATTCACTCCATCGGGGGTAACTTGCAGGGCGGGGAACGGATTTGCACGCACTCGGGGCACGGTGACACGTCTACGCTCGCACCACGTCGTCACCCCGGCCCCCGGTGATCTGCACCCTTTGCCGTTCGTGGATCCGGTTGGAGGCGATGTCGTCGTGCAGCATGAACCTGCACCGCCGTCCCGGCATCTGCGCGTCCATGAGGACCGCGGTCACACGGTGCTGGAGTTCCGCGGGGAGATCGACATCGCCGCGGCCGTGGAGCTCCTCCCCCTGCTGGACCGGGTCACGGGGCGGCAGGACGCACGGCTGGTGATCGACCTCAGCGGCGTGGAGTTCTTCGACTGCTCCGGGCTGCGACTGCTCTACCGGGCCCGGGCTCGCGTACTCGACCACAACGGCACCCTGCTGCTGGTCTGCACGCATCCGCTCACGCTGCGGATCATCCGGGTGACCGGACTGTCCCGGCTGCTGCCCCCGCTGCCGTCGCTGGACGCCGCCCTGGGCCAGCCCGAGGCCACCTCCGGCACGTTATGACGGTGGGCAAAACCGCGATCCCCGTGACCTGACTACTCGCTGCGTGCGTCGAACAGGGCGCTGACGGACTCACCGTTGTGAATGCGCCGCACGGCCTCGGCGAGCGCGGGGGCAATGGACAGGATCCGCAGCTTGTCGGTGCGTTCCTCGTCGGGGACCGGCACGGTGTTGGTGCAGACGATCTCCAGCACGTCGGGCTGCTCGCCGATCCGCTTGAGGGCACCGTCCGCGAACAGGCCGTGCGTACAGGCCACCCGGATCGACCGCGGCCCCAACTCCCGCAGCCTGTCCAGGAGTTCGAGGACCGTCGAGCCCTTGGCGATCTCGTCGTCCAGCACGATGACGTCCCGGTCGGTGATCTCACCGATGACGTCGCTGATGCTCACCCGGTCGTCGGCGAACCGCTGCTTGGCGCCGGCCGCCACCTGGGCGCCGATCAGCCGGGCGAAGGCGGCCGCCTCCTTGGCGTTGCCGAGGTCCGGGGAGACGACGGTGGTGCGGGAGAGGTCGTACTGCTGGAAGTGCGCGGCCAGTTCGCGCAGCGCGTGCAGGTGGTCCACGGGGACCGAGAAGAAGCCGTGGACCTGCGGCGAGTGCAGGGTCATCGCGAGGACACGGCTCGCGCCTGCGGAGACCATCAGGTCGGCGACGAGCCGTCCACCCAGCGAGATGCGGGGCGCGTCCTTCTTGTCCGAGCGGGCGTAGGAGTAGTGGGGCATGACGACGGTGATCCGGCGCGCGGAGGCGCCGCGGGCCGCGTCGCACATCAGCAGCAGCTCCACCAGGTGCTCCTGGACCGGCCGCACCAGCGGCTGGATGAGGAAGACGTCCCGCTCCCGGCAGTTGGCCTGCAGCTGCACCTCCAGGCAGTCGTTGGCGAACCTGCTGACCCGGGTGGGACTGAGCGGCACACCGAGATGCGCGCAGACCTCCGCCGCCAGCTCGGGGTGGGCGCTACCGCTGAACACGGCGATGTCTCGCACGAACCTGCTCCTCGGATGATCATCTGGGCTGCCCGGCTCATGCTACTGGCCGCCGAACACCGAAATTCGGTTGCGGTGCCCCGACGGCCGGACGCCATGATGGCCCCGTCCGTGTTCCCTCCCGTCAGGATCACTCGCATGCGCCGACTCCTCGAAACCACCCAGTGCCCCCTTCGGCCCACGGTTCTCGAGGACTCCACCCGCCATGCACACCCTGAACATCGGAATTCTGGCCCACGTCGACGCCGGTAAGACCAGCCTCACCGAGCGGCTGCTGTTCGACCACGGCGCGATCGACCGGCTCGGCAGTGTCGACGCCGGTGACACCCGCACGGACAACGGCACGATCGAACGGCAGCGCGGCATCACCATCCGCTCCGCGGTCGCCTCCTTCACCGTCGGCGACACCCGGATCAACCTCATCGACACCCCCGGGCACTCCGACTTCGTCGCCGAGGTCGAGCGCGCCCTCGAGGTCCTGGACGGCGCGGTGCTGCTGCTGTCCGCCGTGGAGGGCGTGCAGGCGCAGACCCGCGTACTGATGCGGACCCTGCGCGGGCTCCGGCTGCCCACGCTGATCTTCGTCAACAAGATCGACCGGGCGGGCGCCCGCGACGAGGGCCTGCTCGCGGACATCCGGCGCCGGCTGACGCCGTACGTCACCCCGCTGACGGAGGTGACGGGCATCGGCACGGGCGGCGCCCGCGTGAGCGTCCTCGGGGAGGACGACCGACGGCTGGCCGAGGCTCTCGCCGATGTGGACCCGGACATCCTCGCGGCGGTCGTGGACGGTCCCGAGCCCACCCTGGACGACCTCGGCAAGGCCCTTGCCGCCCGCACCGCCGACGGCTCCTTCCACCCGGTCCTCTTCGGTTCCGCGATCAGTGGCCAGGGCGTCCCCGGCCTGGTCGAGGCCATGACCCGGTTGATCCCGTCCGCGCCCGTGACACCCGCGGGCGACCCACGCGGCACGGTGTTCGCCGTACGGCCGGGCCCCGGCGGCGAACGCACCGCGTATCTCCGTCTCTACGGCGGTGAGGTGACGGAACGTCAGCGCCTCACCTTCGTGAGGCGTGAGGCCGACGGCACGACCAGCCCGGTGTCCGGGCGGATCACGCGCCTCCACGGCACGGGGCCGTTCACCGCCGGCGACATCGCGGCGCTGACGTTCTCCCCCGGTCTCCGCGTGGGCGACCGGCTCGGCGAACTCACCGAGCGGGCCCCGCAGTTCGCACCCCCGACCCTGGAAACCCTGGTCACCGCCCGAAATCCCGGACAGTCGGCCCGGCTGCGCTCCGCGCTGCTGGCCCTCGCCGACCAGGACCCCCTCATCCACGCCCGCCCCACGGCCGGGGGCGGCACCTCGCTGCTCCTGTACGGCGAGGTCCAGATGGAGGTGCTGGCGGCCACTCTCCTCCAGGACTTCGGCGTCGAGGCCGACTTCGCGCCGGGCCGGGTCCGGTACCTGGAGCGTCCGCGCGGCACCGGCGAGGCCTGTGACGAGCTGCCGTACCACGATCACGTGCGCTACTGGGCGACGATCGGACTGCGGGTCGAGCCGGGCGAGCGCGGTTCCGGCGGGGTCTTCGGGTACGAGACCGAGCTCGGGGCGCTCCCCCGGGCCTTCCACCAGGCCATCGAGGAGACCGTCCACGCGAGCATGCGGACCGGGCTGACCGGCGCGACCGTGACGGACTACCGGGTCACGCTGATCCGGTCCGGCTTTGTGGGCCCCCTCAGTACCGCCGCCGACTTCCGCGGGCTCACGCCGATCGTGCTGCGCCGGGCCCTGGAGCGGGCCGGGACCCGGCTGTACGAGCCGTACCACGCGTTCGAGACGGAGGTGCCGCTGGACGCCCTGGCGCCGGTGACCGCGCAACTGGCCTCGGCGGGAGCCGAGTTCACGGGAACCACAGGCGGGAGCACGGCCTGGTCGATCACCGGCGCGCTCCCGGCCAGAAGGGTCCGCGAGATCGAACTGCGGCTGCCGGGGCTCACACACGGCGAGGGGATGTGGTGGTCACTGGTGGCGGGCGACCGCGAACTCAAGACCCCCTAGCCCCTCACCGGCCCGCACCTCACCAGGACACCGGCAGCCGCCGCGGCCCCCGTGTCAGCTGCCCCTCCCGCCACTCGACGGTCTCCGGGGTGAACTCGGCTCGCAGCCCCGGAAACCTGACCGCCAGCCGGTGCAGTGCCAGTCCCAGCTCCAGGCGGGCCAGCCACGCGCCGAGGCAGTGGTGGGGACCGGCGCCGAAGACCACGCTCGGTGTGGTCAGCGGGGCGAACAGGTCGGTCTCGCCGGGCTGCGGGAAGACGTCCGGGTCCCGGTTGGCCGCGTTGGTCTGGACGGCGACCACGGCCCCCGCCGGGATCGTCACACCGCCGACCTCGACCTCCTCGACTGCCCGGCGGATCAGACCGGGCAGCACCCTGCCCTCGCTCAGCGGGATCGTGCGCAGGAGCTGTTCGACGGCAGTCTCGGCCGCCTCCTGGCTCCCGGCGAGCCCCGGCCATGCCTCCTGCCCGTCGGTGAGGAGGTGGACGACGATGTTGCCGAGGGCCGTCATGGTCGTCTCGTGCCCGGCGACGACCAGCCCCAGGACCAGGATCACGAGCCGCGGCTCCTCGATGCCGAGCCCGTCGCCCGCCGCGACCAGCGCGCTGACCAGGTCGTCGCCCGGTTCCTTGCGCCGCTCGGCGACCAGTTCCGCGCAGAACAGGCCGAACTCCCGCATCGCCGCTCCGACTTGTTCGGCGGTGTGCGCGCCACCGGACAGGGCGTGGTCGGCCCAGCCCCGGATGCGCTCCCAGTCGGCGTCCTCCAGGCCCATCAGCCGCGCGATCACCGACACCGGCAGACGGCGGGTGAACCCCTCGACGATGTCGGCGGGTTGCGGCTGCCGTGCCAGGTCGTCCAGGAGCGACTCCACCACGGAGGCGGTCCAGGGCCGCCAGCGGGCGATCGCGCGCGGGGTGAAGGCCCGCTGGACCGTGCCCCGCAGCAGTTGGTGGGGCGGGCCGTCCTGGTTGATGAGGCCGTCCGGGGAGTCCAGCAGGTTCGGTACCACGAGCAGCGGCGGGGCGTCCGCGTCCCTGAGCGACTTACGGTCGAACCGGGGATCCATGAGGACCTGGCGGACATCGGCATAGCGGGTCACGAGCCACACCGGGGTGCCGGTGGCCAGGGCGGTGAGCCGTGGCGGGCCGGACTCGGGAAGGGGGATGCGGTGCATGGGACGAAGGGTCCTGGACGTACTCTCTGTGCTCATCCGGGTCTCCAGACACGCCGGTACGCGAAGTTGTCCACGCTAGTGCGCCGGTCATGCCTGTGACAGTGTCCCAATCGGCCAACAAGACAGTGCAGGAAGGCTTTTGGGGATCGTCCCTGGGCATCCGTGCAGTAGGAAGGAGGGCCGTCGCATGACGACTCCCATCAGGCGCGTGTCCAGGCGCATGCCCGGCTGGGCGAAGATACTCACCGCCGTCGTGGTGGTGCTCGTGGTGTTCTTCGCCGGGATCCGGTTCAGCGTGCTCCCCGGCCTCAAGGACCTGTTCGGCACGGAGACCCACGACCGTACGGGTCCCGCACTTCTGGAGTCCATCCAGGACATCAGCCGTTACGACGCCGCCTCCGGCAATTTCCAGGTCGTCGTGGACCTGGAGAAGGACACCAAGTTCCTGCCCGACGCGATCCGCGGTTCCCGCACCCTGTACGTCGGGGCGGGCGCGGTCGACGCCTACGTCGACCTCGGCAAGGTCGCCAAGAACGACGTGACGGTCAACGAGGACCGCACGGCCGCCACACTCCATCTGCCGCACGCCCAACTGGGCAAGGCCACCCTGGACGCCGACCGCTCCTACGCGGTCTCCAAGCAGCGGGGTCTGCTCGACCGGTTCGGCGACTTCTTCTCCGACAACCCCAACAGCGAACAGGCCGTGCAGAAGCTCGCCGTCATGCACATCACCGAGGCGGCGAAGGAGAGCGAGCTGACCAAACGGGCCGAGACCAACACCACCAACATGCTCAAGGGCCTGCTGAACTCGCTCGGCTTCACGAAGGTCCAGGTCACCTACGGCACCACCTGATCAGCCGCCGAGCAGGGTGGTGCCGGCCAGCACCCGTGCCACGTAGTCGCCGCCGCACCGGACCGAAGGCGCCCCAACGGCAGTGCCCGGTCCGGTGCGGCGGCGAGCGGCGCGCCATCGGAAACGCGGGGGTCGGTGGGGGCGCGGCGGCATTCTCGGGCCGTTCAGGGGTAATCGCCTTACCACAACGGTAAGTTGGAGAGTGGAGGACCGAATGGTTTGGGCGCCCTCACGTTCGCGAGCGGGGTCAAACGAAGGCACCGCCAAGACCGAGCGCGCGGCGAAACCCGCCCGCCCCCGGCGCAATCCGCTCTCCCTCGTCGCCCGCTTCGTGGCGATGGTGTTCGCGTTCGCGTTCATGGTGGCGTTCGCCGTCGTGCTGGCCCGGCTCACCCTGGAGCCCTCGCCCGCGTCGGTGGACCTGACACACACCAACCTGCATCCAGGGGCCTCCCTCAAGGCCTATCTGGACCAGCCGGAGATGCGGGACGCCTTCAAGCAGATCGGCGGGAACATCCTGCTGGGCGTGCCGTTCGGCATCCTGGTGCCGATCATCGCCCCGAAGACCCGTGGGCTGCTGCGGATCCTGCTGCTGACGGCCGTGGTGATGCTGCTGGTGGAGTTCGCGCAGGGCGCGCTGGTGGAGGGCCGGGCCTTCGACATCGACGACGTCATCCTGAACACCTCCGGCGCCCTGATCGGCTATCTGCTGCTGGGGCGGCGGCTGAGCCGGGCCGTGCACAAGCCGGCGAGGAAGGCGTAAGGAACCGTCACTTCGCTCAACTTCTGGTCCGTACCAAAGTATTGACGACCCCTTACCTCACTCCTTAAATCAAGAGGCGACACCTTCATCCCCCACCTCGACCGGCGCGCCCGTCGCTCGGGCCGCCGCAGGGAAGGAAGAGCCGTGGCCGCCTCACGCCTGCTGCGCAGATGTCTCCTCGCCGCCCTGTCCGCCGTACTCCTGTCGTCCGGTACCGCGCGGGCGGATCCGCCCGCCGTCGCCGCCGCAGCGGTGACCTTCTCCGACACCTTCGACGGGCCCGCCGGAGCCGCGGCCGACTCCTCGAAGTGGCAGGTCGAGACCGGCGACAACGTCAACAACCACGAGCGGCAGTACTACACCTCGGGCAACAGGAACGCCGCGCTCGACGGCCAGGGCCATCTCGTGATCACGGCCCGGCGCGAGAACCCGGCGAACTACCAGTGCTGGTACGGCACCTGCCAGTACACCTCGGCCCGGCTGAACACGTCCGGGAAGTTCACCGCACAGTACGGGCACGTCGAGGCGCGCATGAAGATCCCGCGCGGGCAGGGCATGTGGCCCGCGTTCTGGATGCTCGGCACGCCGGTCAACTGGCCGGACTCGGGCGAGATCGACGTCATGGAGAACGTCGGCTTCGAGCCCTCGACCGTGCACGGCACGATCCACGGCCCCGGATACTCCGGCTCGGGCGGCATTGGCGCGGGCTACTCCCTGCCGGGTGGCCAGGCCTTCGCGGACGCCTTCCACACCTTCGCCGTCGACTGGGCGCCGGGATCGATCACCTGGTCCGTGGACGGGAACGTCTACCAGCGGCGCACCCCCGCCGACCTGGGCGGTCGTACCTGGGTGTTCGACAAGCCGTTCTTCCTGATCCTGAACCTCGCGGTCGGCGGCTACTGGCCCGGCGACCCGGACGGCTCCACGGCCTTCCCCCAGCAGCTCGTGGTGGACCACGTCTCGGTCACCACCGGTGAGACGGCCACCGGGGCGCCGATCCGGGGCCTGGCCGGCAAGTGCGTGGACGTCGCCGGGGCGAACCCGGCGAACGGGACGGCCGTACAGCTCTACGACTGCAACGGCAGCGCGGCCCAGCAGTGGACCGTTGGCTCGGACGCCACGATCCGCGCGCTCGGCAAGTGCCTGGACGTGACGGGCGGCGGCACCCCGGACGGGACGCCCGTCCAGCTCTACGACTGCAACGGCTCCGCGGCCCAGCGCTGGACCGTCACGGGCGCGCACGACATCGTCAATCCGCAGGCCGGCAAGTGCCTGGACGTCACCGGCAACAACTCGGCCAATGGCACCCGGCTCCAGATGTGGAGCTGCACAGGCGGCGCCAACCAGAAGTGGACGGTCGGCTGAACCGGCGAGCGGATCAGTGGCGGTGCCAGGTGAACTTGTCGCCGCCGACCCAGCGCACCACGTCCGGGTCGTCCAGGTCGTGGACCGTGATGCCGAAGGCGGCGGCGGCCGACAGGACGTCGGTGACGGCCTTGGCCTCACCCACCACCTCGCCGTCGATCTCCACGATCCGGAAGGGCGGTGTGCCCGGCTGCACTCCGAGCACCATGATCCGCGGGTTGGTGATGTGCGGGCTCGCGATTTCGGTCATGGACCGAGCGTAGAACGCATTGCCCGGGAGGGAGAGGCGGGCGTCATCCGCCGAGCAGGGCCAGGACCGCCGCCTCGACCGCGCCCTGGGTGGCCGGACGTCCGAAGTCCCCGTGTTCGCCCAGCCGGGTGAGCGCGGGGGCGACCGTCTCCCCCTGCTCGAACAGTTCGGGGACCCGCGGGTCGATGTACGAGGCACGGCACACCGCGGGCGTGTTCCCCAGGTAGTGGCTGGCCTCGCGCACGGCCCGGGCCACCTGCCTGCGGCGGGCCGCCGGGGTGGCCCGGGCGTCCTCGGCGGTGACGGCCAGGGCGACGGCGGCGAGGACCGTGGCGTGCCAGGTGCGGAAGTCCTTGGCGGTGATGTCGGTGCCGGAGAGCCGACGCAGCGCCTCGTTCAGATCGCCGCCGTGCAGGTCGTGCCAGGCACCCCGCTCCCAGAAGGCGAGGAGCCGGTCCCCGCCCTGCCTGCGGCGCTTGAGCGCGCGTACGACGGTCAGGGCGTCCTCGTCCACGAGCGCGCGGACGAGTTCGGTGCCGCCCTTCGCCGGATAGGCGAAGGTGAGCTCGTCGCGGCCGCAGGTGACGTGCTCGCGGAGCATGGTCGTCAGGCCGTAGGTCTCCATCTCGCGGGTGTGGCGGTCACTGCCGATCCGGAAGAAGCCGAGGTCGAGCAGGCGCACCGCGCAGGCCGTGACGCGGGCGCGGCTCAGGCCCCGGCCGGCGAGGTCGTCGGCGACCCGTTCCCGCAGGGCGGGCAGCGCGCGGGCGACCTCCCGCACGTGCTCGTGCTTGACCTGCTCCTGCTGGGCACGGAACCGCTCGTGGTACAGGTACTGGCGGCGTCCGGCGTCGTCGGTGCCGACGGCCTGGAGGTGGCCGTTGGGCCAGGGGCAGCTCCACACCTCGCGCCAGGCCGGCGGGATGGCCAGTTCGCGGATCCGGCCGAGTTCGTCCGCGTCGGTGAGCGGTCCGCCGCCGGCGTCCCGGTAGCGGAAGCCGCGCCCGCAGCGCACCCGGGTGAGTCCGGGGCGGTCGCAGGAGCTGGTGCGCAGTCTCATCGGCGGGGGCTCACGATCGGTCCGGCCGTGTTCCGTCCCATCTCAGGCCTCCTCCGCACCCGCAGTACCCGGTCGTGTACGGGACAAACCGCCCGCCCGCCGTGCGGGGGCCGTGCGCCTGGGGAACTCTGGAGCTCTGGAGGAGGAGGTGGCGATGGATCCCGTCGAGGCTCTGGAGCGGATCGCCTTCCTGCTGGAGCGGTCCCTGGCGCCCACGTACCGGGTCCGTGCCTTCCGTACGGCGGCCCGGGTGCTCAAGGGACTGTCCGCGGACGAGATGAGGGAGCGGGCGCGGGACGGGTCGCTGGAGTCGCTCAAGGGCATCGGCCCGAAGACGGCCCAGGTGGTGCGTGAGGCGCTGGCCGGAGACGTGCCCGGCTACCTGAAGAGGCTGGAGGGCGAGGCCGGCGTGCCCCGGACCGGGGGCGGCACGGAGCTCCGGGCGCTGCTGCGGGGCGACTGCCATCTGCACTCCGACTGGTCGGACGGGGGCAGCCCGATCGAGGAGATGGGCCGCACCGCCGCGGAGCTCGGCCACGAGTGGGCGGTGCTCACCGACCACTCGCCCCGCCTGACCGTGGCCCGGGGGCTGTCCCCGGAGCGGCTGCGGCAGCAACTGGACGTGGTGGCGGCACTGAACGAGACCTGGGCGCCGTTCCGGCTGCTCACCGGTATCGAGTGCGACATCCTCGACGACGGCTCGCTGGACCAGGAGCCGGAACTCCTGGACCGCCTGGACGTCGTGGTCGTGTCCGTGCACTCCAAGCTGCGCATGGACGCCCGCTCGATGACCCGGCGCATGGTGGCCGCCGTACGCGATCCGCACGCGAACGTCCTCGGGCACTGCACGGGACGCCTGGTGACCGGGCGGGGGCGGCCCGAGTCGGAGTTCGACGCGGAAGCGGTGTTCGCCGCGTGCGCAGAAGCGGGCACTGCGGTGGAGATCAACAGCCGGCCCGAACGGCTGGACCCGCCACGCCGGTTGCTGCGCGGGGCCGTCGAGGCGGGCGTGCTGTTCTCCGTCGACACCGACGCCCACGCGCCCGGCCAGCTCGACTGGCAGATCCTGGGATGCGCGAGGGCGGAGGAGTGCGGGGTGCCGGCCGAGCGGGTCGTGACCACCTGGCCGCTGGAGGAGCTGCTGGCCTGGTCCCGTGAAGGCGAGGTGCCGTCCCGAGTGGCGGGCGCCTGACGTGGTACCCGTGCGGCACGACAGGAGAGGAGCGGTACATGGAACGTGCGGCAGTGTTCGACGTCGACGGCACTCTGGTGGACACCAACCACCTGCATGTGGCGACCTGGTGGGAGGCGCTGCGGCAGGCGGGGCACCGGGTGCCGATGCACGCCGTGCACCGGGCCATCGGGCTGGGCTCCGACGACCTCGTCGCGCATCTCCTCGGCGAGGACCGCGACAAGGACCAGGACGCCGAACTGAGCGCGTCCCACAAGGCGTTGTACGGGCAGTACTTCGACCGGCTGCCCTCGCTCCAGGACGCCGGACGGCTGCTGCGCCACCTGGACCGGAACGGCTGGCGGGTGGTCCTCGCGACCTCGGCGGGCGGCGCCGAACTGTCCGCGCTGCGCCGGGCGATCGACGCGGACGACGCGATCATGGCCACCGCGAGCGCCGACGACGTCGAGGAGGGCAAGCCCGCCGCCGAGCCCGTGGAACACGCCCTGGAGCTGGCCGGAGTGGCGGCCGAGAACGCGGTCTTCGTCGGCGACACCGTCTGGGACATGCAGGCCGGCACCCGCGCCGGCGTCCACTGCGTCGGCGTGCTGTGCGGCGGTATCCCCCGCGCCGACCTGGTGGAGGCGGGCGCCCGGTCGGTCTACGACGATCCCGCCCACCTGCTGGCGTCCCTGGCCGACAGCCCCCTGGCGTGACGGGGCGGGACCCTGGGATGACTCGTGTGACGGAAGTGGTTCGGCCACAGTCCCGGTCCGTGCACGCCCTGCGGCACGAAGCCCATGCCATCGGCCGGGCCGCGCGCGCCGCCTGGGACGGGCCCGGCCGGGAGCGCGATCTGGTCGTGCAGTCGCTCAAGGCCTCGGTGGCCGCGCTGTTCGCCTGGCTCGTGGCGGGGGTGTGGATGGGCGATCCGATGGCCCTGATGGCGCCCTGGGTTGCGGTGGTCCTGGTGCAGGCCACCGTGTTCAGCTCCCTGATGCAGGCCGCTCGGCAGTTCGCGGCGATCTGTGTCGGGGCCCTGCTGGCGTCGGTGGCCCTGGCCGTCACGGGGAACACCCTGGGCGCGGTGGCGCTGTCCGTGCCGCTGCTGATGCTGCTGGCGAACTGGCCGCGCTTCGGCGACCAGGGGATCTACGGTGCCACCACCGCGCTGTTCACCCTCGCCACCGGCGCCGCCGGGGCGTCCGCGGTCGGCCACCGGGTGGGACAGGCGGCGCTCGGCGCGGTCATCGGTCTCTCCGTGAACGCGTTCGTGCTGCCGCCGATCCATCTGCGGGACGTACGGGAGAACCTCGCGGCGCTGGCCGGGGAGGCGGGCGACGTCCTGCACACGGTGGCTGGTGACCTGCGGGACGGCGCGTGGGACGTGCAGGGCTGGTCGCGTGCCTCGGCCCGCCTGGAGCACCGACTGGAGGCGCTGCGATCCGCCCGGAGGTGGAGCCGGGAGAGCCTGCGTCTGACGGCCGCCCCGCTGCGTGCCGTACGCCGGCCTCCCGGGCCGACCCCGCCCGAGCAGGACGACGAGCGCTGGAGCCGCGTCACCGGTCACATCCGCGCGCTCACCCGCACCCTGGCCGTCGCCGCCGACGACGACCGCGCTCCCGTCGCACCCGACGGGACGGTTCTGGACGCGTACGCCCGGCTTCTGGAGCTGATCGGCGACACCTGCCAGGCGCACGGCCGTCGTCTGCTGGAGGACGGCGAGGACGTGTCCCCGGACGACGGGGCCGAGACGGAGATGCGGGAACTGCGCGGCCGGCTGCAGGACGGGCTGCGGGAGCACGCGGGGCAGGGGGCCGCCGGCACGACGGTCCTGGGAACTCTGCTGCTCCAGGCCGAGAACCTGTGGAGCGAGACCGTTCCGACCGGTCGGAAGGGGTGACACAGCTCACCCGGAATCGCCCCCGACGACGGAACACCACAGGGTCATTGCCCGTTGAACAAACCGTGGGTATGGATGGGACAGTGTCCCCGGGCCTCACCTTTTGCCCACAGGGACGATCGTTCGGCTGAAGCCCTGTGGAGCCTTTCGCCGAGAGGCGACCGCCATCCATACCCGCCACAGACCAGCCCCGACCGTGATTCCCCCGTCCGGTCGGGGCTTCCTCATGTCCCGGCCCCACTGCGGGTGCGGGGCGGACTTGACTTGGAGCGCACTCCAATTCGTAGCGTTCCCGGCATGAGCACTGCACAGCACAAGATCGGTTCCGGGTTCGGCGCCCACAGCACCGCCGACGACGTCCTCGCGGGTGTCGACCTGTCGGGCAAGCTCGCGATCGTCACCGGCGGCTACTCCGGGCTCGGACTGGAGACCACCAGGGCACTCACGAAGGCGGGCGCCCGGGTCGTCGTCCCGGCCCGCCGCCCCGACACCGCGCGGGAGGCCCTCGCCGGTCTCGACGGTGTGGAGCTGGACGAGCTCGACCTCGGCGACCTGGAGAGCGTGCGCGCCTTCGCCGAGCGCTTCCTCGCCTCCGGCCGCACGGTCGACCTCGTCATCGACAACGCCGGGATCATGGCCTGCCCGGAGACCCGGGTCGGACCGGGCTGGGAAGCACAGTTCGCGACCAACCACCTCGGCCACTTCGCCCTGATCAACCGGCTGTGGCCGGCCATCGAGCCCGGCGGCGCCCGCGTGGTCTCGGTGTCCTCGCGCGCCCACCACTTCCACGGCATGCGCTGGGACGACGTCCAGTGGCGGACCGGCTACGACAAGTGGCAGGCGTACGGCCAGGCGAAGACGGCGAACGTCCTGTTCGCCGTCCACCTCGACGAACTCGGCGCCGACCGCGGGGTGCGGGCCTTCGCGCTCCACCCGGGCGGCATCCTCACCCCGTTGCAGCGCCACCTCCCCAAGGCGGAGATGGTGGAACGCGGCTGGATCGACGAGCAGGGCAACGCGCTCAACCCCTCCGGCTTCAAGAGCCCGGAGCAGGGCGCGGCCACGCAGGTGTGGGCGGCGACCTCGCCCCAGCTGGCGGGGATGGGCGGTGTCTACCTCGAGGACTGCGACATCGCCGAGCCCGCCGTCGACGGCGACGAGAGCGGCGGCGTCAAGGCCTGGGCGACCGACCCGGAGCAGGCGGCGCGTCTGTGGACGCTGTCGGCGGAGCTCACGGGCGTGAACGCGTTCGCATGATCCCGCTCAGGGGGTGACCGTCCGGCGGCTCGGGACCGTGCCGTGGACCCGCGTGCATCACCTGGGGCCGGGTACTCGGCCGGTTCCCCGCCCCAGCGGCCCGAAGGAGCCGAAGGTGAGCACTTCAACCGGCAGCAGGATCGTGGTCACGGGCGCCACCGGCAACGTGGGAACCAGCGTGGTGCGCCTTCTCTCCGAGGACCCGGAGGTCGGCTCCGTTCGGGGCCTGGCCCGGCGGATCCCGGACTGGTCGCCCGCGCGCACCCAGTGGTCCGCGGTCGACCTGGCGTCCGAACGGGCCGATCTGACCGAGGAGTTCGCGGGCGCCGACGCGGTGGTCCATCTGGCGTGGGCGTTCCAGCCGACCCACGACCCGGCGGTCACCTGGCGCACCAACGTCCTCGGGTCGATCCGGGTGTTCGAGGCGGTGGCGGCGGCCAAGGTCCCCGCGCTGGTGCACGCGTCGTCCGTGGGCGCGTACTCCCCCGGTCCGAAGGAGGACACGGTGGACGAGTCGTGGCCGACGCACGGCTGGCCGGACGCCGCGTACTGCCGGGAGAAGGCGTATCTGGAGCGCGCTCTGGACACCTTCGAGCGCGACCACCCCGCCGTCAGGGTGGTGCGCATGCGTCCGGCGTTCCTCTTCAAGCGGGAGTCGGCGAGCGAGCAGCGCCGCATCTTCGGCGGCCGTTTCCTGCCCGGCCGGCTGGCCCGGCCCGACCTGCTGCCCTTCCTCCCCGACATCCCCGGGCTGCGCGTCCAGGCGCTGCACACCGACGACGCCGCACAGGCCTACGCGCTCGCGGTGCGCTCGGACGTGCGGGGCGCCTTCAACCTGGCGGGCGAGCCGGCGGTCGACGCCGAGCTGCTGAGCGGGATGTTCGACGCCCGTCCCGTACGGCTGCCGCGCACCGCGGCCCGGTCGGCGATCGCGGCCGCGTGGGGCCTGCATCTGCTGCCCGCCTCGCCGCATCTGTTCGACGCGGTGCTGCGGCTGCCCCTGATGGACTGCACGCGTGCGCGTACCGAACTCGGCTGGCGACCGCGGCACACGGCGACCGAGGTCCTGGAGGAGTTCCTCCAGGGAATGCGGCAGGGCGCGGGCGCGCGGACCGAGCCGATGAAGGGCCGCAAGGCCGGCTGACGTCCGTCAGCCGGAGGGCTCTTCGGGCTCCGGGTCTTCGACGGGCACCGTGTCCGGCTGCGGCGAGCCCTGCCTCCCGGTTCCGGCCTCGTCGGTGGGAGGCACGTCCTCGTCGGCCACCGTTGCCTCGGTGGTGTCGACGGTGTTGCCCTGAGCCCGGCCCTCGCCGACCTCCCAGGGGTCATCGCCTTCGTGTGCCTGCTGGTCCGGGAGGTCCCGCGGGACCGGCGTACCGTTCTCGCCGGGTCCTTCGAGTCGGTGGTCCATGGCGTGCTCCTTTCGTCCTGGCGGGCACGCGGGTACCTTCGCGCCGACCGGCGAAACGTCAGCGCGGGGACCGCTCCTCCAGCGCCGCCCGCCAAGCCGGTGCCGGCCCCTGGGGCGCGGGGTCGGGACGCCGGCCGCCGCGGGCGAAGAAGTCGGCGAGCGGGAGGATGGCCGCTCCGACGGTGACCGCGTCGGGGCCGAGACGTCCGAGGTCGACGGTGACCTTCTCGGCCGGGTACCGGAGGGCGTATGCCGTCGCGTGACGTCGTACGGCGTCCAGGAACCGGGCGCCCAGCTGGAGCCCCGCCCAGCCGCCGACGACGATCCGCTCGGGCTGGAAGAGGTTGATCAGGTCGGCCAGGCCCGCGCCCAGGTACTCGGCCGTCTCCTCCAGGACGGCGAGCGCGACCGGGTCGGCCCCGGTGCCCTCGACGGGGTGCGCGGCGGCGAGCATGGCGGCCAGCGCGGTCTCCTCGTCGGCCCCCTCGGGAGGCCGGCCGCCCTCCTCCCGCCAGCGCTCGATGAGCGCTTCGGCACCCGCGTAGGCCTCCAGGCAGCCGAGGGCACCGCAGCGGCAGCGGCGCCCCCTGACCCGTACGGTCAGATGCCCCCACTCGACCGCCCGGCCGTGCTCCACCTCGGGCGTCACCAGACAGGCGCCGACGCCGGAGCCGAAGAGGACCACCACCGCGCTGCCCGCGCCGCGGCCGCCGCCGAACCACATCTCGGCCTGGCCGAGGGTCTTGGCACCGTTGTCGATGAAGTACCGGACGGGAAGCGGGGAATCGGCGCGCAGCAGCTCTTCCAGCGGGACGGCGTCCCAGCCGATGGTCTGTCCGTGCACGACGGCCCCGCTGCGCGGGGTGTGCGCGACGATGCCGGGCACACCGATGCCTACGCCGAGCAGCCGTCCCGGGTCCGTCCCGGCGGCGGCGAGGACCTCGGCGACACCGTCCCGGATGTGCCCGACGATGACCTCGACGTCGTAGTGGCGCTGGGTCAACGGGCGTTCGGCGCGGGCGAGTTCGGTGAGGGTCAGATCGAACAGCTCGACGCGCACCCGGGTTTCGCCGACGTCGACGCCGATCATGTGGCCGCCGCCGGGCGCCACCCGCAGCAGGGTGCGGGGGCGGCCGCCGTCGGAGTCGACGCTGCCGGCCTCCTCCAGCAGACCGTCGGCCACCAGGTCGGCGACGACGTTGCTGACCGAGCCGGAGCTGAGCCCGGTGGCCGGGCCGAGTTCGAAGCGGCTGAGGGGTCCGTCGAAGTAGAGGCGCTGCAGCACGGCTGTGCGGTTGGCGCGTCTGAGGTCGCGTACGGTGCGTCCGTTCACGGCGGTTCAGGCTCCGGTGACCCGGGCGAGGGCCTCGATCTCGTCCAGGGCGGCGACGAGTTGGGGTGCCACCGCCGACTGGACCCAGCGAACCTTGTCGTCGTCGACCGCCCGCGGGACCGTCTCGGTGAGCATGATCAGGTAGAGGTAGGCGCGGTAGAGCGCCAGACGCAGTCGGGCCGGGACGTCGAACCCGGCCCGGCCGCCTTCCTCCCGGTACCCGGCGAGGAACGCCTCGTCCTTCTTGATGTCCCCGAGCAGCGCCAGGGAGACGAAGTCGGCGAGGGGGTCGCCCCAGAGCATCCGCTCACCGTCGATGAGCCCGCCGATGCGGGGCTCCCCGCCGGCCGGGCGGTCCAGCAGGATGTTGCCGTCCCACAGGTCGAAGTGGACCAGTGCGGGGACGGTGACCTCGTCGAGCGCGGGGAAGCCGGCCCGCAGTGTGCCCGCGACCTGGTCGACGGACCGGGGCAGCCGCGCTTCGTAGTCCCGGGCGTCGTCCAGGACGGCCTCGATCATGGCGGTGAACGCGGTCCGCCAGTCGGGGGCCAGCGGACCGAGGGCGCCGGAGGGGTACCCGTAGCCCGGCCCGGTCACGGTGTGCAGACGGGCCACCTGTCGGCCCAACTCCCTGCGCAGCGGGGTTCGTTCAGCCTCGGTGACCGAGTCGTCCCAGGGCTCTCCGGGACAGGCCGTCATCAGCAGATGCGGTACGGCGGTGTCGCCTCCGAGGGCCACGACGTGCGGTGCCGCGACCTCCGCCAGGGCGGCCGCTCGGTAGAACTCCGCCTCGGACATGAGGAGTTGACGCTCATAGCGCAGCCCGGGAACGGTCGACGCGGGCGGGACCTTGAGGACGTAACGGGTGCCGTCGCTGAGGCGGAGCTCCTCGACGGTGTTGTACGTACCACCGCTCAGCGGCCGGAGTCCGACGAGGAGGCCGGGGTCTAGGCCCGCGCCCTCCAGCACTCGTCGGGCCCATTCCCAGGAGTCCACCAACGTCCCGCCCCTTTCGCCACCCTCGGCATTCCCGTCCACGACGTGACGCCCGTCCGACTGCGCCCGGCCGCCGTCCCGTCGGCGTCCGGCGTGTGCTCGCGGAACAGCGTACGGAACGCGCCCCGCACTCCGCGGGCTGCCGTACCGAACCGGTCCCGCGCCTACGCGCTGTGCGTGCCGACCACCTGGGTGCGGCCTCCCGCGGTCGCCTCCGTTCGGGCCGTGCCCGCTCCCTCCGGCGCCCCGAAGCGCGCCAGCGTGTGCCACACCATCTTGAGGTCCTGGAGTTCGTACCGGCCGCCGCGGGCGGCGTCGCCGATGATCCGGGGGTCGACCAGTCCGTCCTCGGCGATGGCCGCGCCCAGGTCGGCGTACTCCTGCCCGCGATAGTCGGCGTGGCGACGCAGTTCGGCGACGGTGATCCGGTAGCCGGGGTGCCATTCGACGGGGACCGGCAGCAGGTGTGCCGCCGCCTCGACGGGTGTGTCGCGGTAGCTCGCGTCCAGGACGAGGGCCTCCACGTGCCGGGCCAGGTCGATGCCGCCGTGCACCTGGGCCTCGATGTAGTCGTTGAGGGCGTCCTGTTCGTCCGCCTCCGCGAGGGCGATCAAGGACATGCCGGCCGCGACGCCGAAGTGGACCGGCTCGGCGGCGCTGTCGGGGTAGCAGAAGGTGGCTCGGGCCAGGGGCTCGCCGGCCAGCCGGAAGTGCGAGGAGCCGAACCGGGGGGCCGCGCCCACCACTTGGCGACGGAAGTTCAGTGCGCCGTACACGGGCCGGTCGTGCGGAGCCGCGTCGTCGTAGGCGCCGCCGAAGATCCGGCTCTCCCAGCGCCAACGGTCGCCGCCGGGGTGCGCGGTCAGTCCGCCGTTGCTCGTCCCGGTGACGAACTGCGAGTGGTAGGCGCCGTCCTGGGCCAGTGCCTCCAGGACGGTCAGGTCGCGCACCGTCCGGTCCGGATGGAAGTTGAGCGTGATCCGCACGTCGGGGGCGACGGGCGGCCCCTCCGATACGGCCGCGACATGGCTCAGCGCCGCGCGCGCTCGTGCCGACTCCACTGGACCCACTGGCTTCCCTCCCCGACGGCCTACCGAATGATCACCCGCCGGGAAGGCCCCCGCACCCCGTTTTCGACCGGCGGGACTACTCCGGTCCGACGGCGAGCACGATCTTGCCCCGGTTGTCGCGTCGCTCGAGCCGCTCATGGGCGGCCCGTGCCTCGGCCAGGGGTACGACGGTCTCGACCGGCACGCGATAGACGCCTGCGGCGACCCGCTCGGCCAGTTCCCGCAGGTCAGGGCGCGGGTCGTAGCCATGGATCTGGAGATTGGTGAGCTGGAAGCCGAGGATCGACGCGTTCTTGGGATAGAAGTCGCGGGTGTCCACGGTGCTCGGCTCCAGGGCGACGTTGGCGAGCGCGACGACCCGGCCGCCGTGGCCGACCTCGCGAAGGCTCCGCCCGAAAGCCTGCCCGCCGACGGTGTCGAGGACGACCTCGGCGCCGTGGCCGTCGGTGAGCCGCAGCACCTCCTCGACCTCGGCCTCGTCGGGGTGGGCGGAGGTGTCGACGGTGACGTCGGCGCCGAACTCACCCGCCCAGGCGGCCTTCTCGGCCGAGCCGGCGAGGGCGATGACCCGCGCCCCCGCCTCGGCGGCGATCTGCACGGCCGCGGTACCGACGCCGCTCGCCGCCGCCTTCACCACCACCGTGTCGCCCTTGGAGACGCGGGCGAGGTGACGCAGGCAGTACCAGGCGCTGAGCCAGGCGACCGGAAGGGCGGCCGCCCGGGTCAGGTCCACCTCGTCGGGGAGAGGCACCAGGAGCGTGGTGGGCACCGTCGCCAACTCGGCATAGAAACCGGATGACTTGCCGCCGTCCAACGCCATGACCCGCTGTCCGGGCGCGAATTCGGTCACTCCCTCCCCCACCGCGACGACGATCCCCGCCGCCTCGGCGCCCGGGATCAACGGCGGGCGCCCGGCCCGGTGGTAGAGACCGGCACGGAGCAGGGCATCCGCCCGGTTCACGCCGGCCGCGACGATCCTCACCAGTACCTCCCCGGGCCCCGGAACCGGGTCGGGAACCTCGACCGGCACCAGTACTTCCGGTCCGCCGAACCTGTCGATCCGCACCGCGCGCATTGCGTACCCGCTCTCTGCTGTGGCCGTCCGAGCGGCCAACACCGGTTGATGTGGTGTCACCATCCGACACCTCATCAACCGGTGTCAAGGGGGTTCGCGGCCGGATGCGACACCGCATGAACCGGTGTACGCTCTCCGTCATGACCGGCAGCCCCGCTCCCGCCGACCCCGCCCTCGCCTTCCCGTTCATCGGCGGGCGCCCCTGCCTGGACTTCGCGGCCACCCTCGGCAAACGGCACGCCACCGCGCTGGAGCGGCTCCCCGACCCCGCCGCCCTCGCCCGCTGGTTCACGGAGGCGGAACTGGCCGTCGACAAGGGCCCGGTGCGGGTCACCGCGCGAGATCTGGCGGAGGCCCGCCTCCTGCGTGAGGCCCTGTATCGCCTGGTCCGCGCCGCGATGGCCGGGCGGCAGCCGGACGCGCCCGACGTCGAGCGGGTCAACGCCTGTGCCGCCCAGCCCGACCTCGCGCCCCAGCTGGGCCCGGCCCGCTGGACGGCGCGCAGTCCGGCCCGCGCGGCCCTGGCGACGGTGGCCCGGGACGTCGTACTCCTGGTGCGCGGCCCCCTTCTCGACCGGGTCAAGGAGTGCGAGAACCCGGACTGCTCGCTGCTGTTCCTGGACGACTCCCAGGCGCGGCGCCGCCGCTGGTGTTCGATGGACCGCTGCGGCAACCTCGCGAAGATCGCGGGCTACCGCTCCCGCAGCCGGACCGCCTCCTCGCACTGAAGACGGCGTCGGCAGCCGCGGCGCTCCTTGGAGTCACCCCAGGTCATTCCGGGTGTCTGCCGTCACTTGCCCGTTCCCTTGCCGTCGACCGGCCCCACCCCACACCCTGGGCACGCTTGCGGACAGTCGCGGTCCGCAAGCGTGCGCCGGGCGCCTACGTGGAAGAGGAACACCCTGAGGATGCGAGATGTACGTGAGTGGACGGTGTCCCTGGTGCGGTTTGTGAAGCGGCGCCGGGACCCTGTGGTCGTGCAGACGCTGCGGTCGGCGGCCGCGGCGACGATCGCGTACGTCATCGCGCTCCGGCTCAGCCCGGAGGCGGCGCCGCTCACCGCGCCCCTGACCGCGCTGCTCGTCGTCCAGGTCACCCTCTACTCCACGCTCACCACCGGTATCCGCCGGGTGAACTCGGTGGTGACCGGGGTCCTCGTCGCCATCGCCTTCAGTCTGCTGGTGGGTCTGACCTGGTGGAGCCTGGGCCTGCTGATCGTGGCGTCCCTGGTGGTGGGGCGGCTCGTGCGGGTCGAGGAGTTCGTGCCCGAGGTGGCGATCAGCGCGATGCTGGTCCTCGGGGTGACGACGGTCGGCGACACGGCCTGGGCGCGCGTGGTGGAGACGCTGATCGGCGCGGTCGTCGGCCTCGCCTGCAATCTGCTGCTCGCTCCGCCGGTGTGGGTGGACGAGGCGGGCGAGTCGATCGAGGGGCTGGCCCGCCGGGTGCGCAAGCTGATGCTGCGCATGGGCGAGGAGGCCGCGGGCCGCACGCCGGTCGAGCTCGCGACCGCCCGGCTGTACGAGGCGCGCGAGCTCGACCACGACATCGTCGAGGTGGACGCCGCCCTGAAACAGGCAGAGGACAGCCTCAAGTTCAACCCCAGGGTCAAGGAGGGCCTGCTGCACCGGGTGGTGCTGCGCACCGGCCTCGACACCCTGGAGATCTGCACGGTCGTCCTGCGGGTCCTCGCCCGTACCCTCACCGACCTCGCGAAGGAGCGCGATCCCTTCGCGGAGGAACCGGACCTGCTCGACGAGGGACAGGATCCCGAGCCGCTGTTCGGGCCGGAGACCGGTCGCACCGTGGAACGGCTGCTGTCCGAGATCGGTGACGCCGTGGTCAGCTTCGCCGTCCTGGTCACCACCCATGTCAGCCAGAGCGCCGAGTCCGCGGAGGCCCGGCTCACCGCCGAGCTGCGCCAGGCCGCCTCGACCCGGGACAAGCTGGCCCAGCTGCTGCTCGAGGAGATCCAGCGCGACTCCCGTCACTGGCAGCTGCACGGAGCCGTCCTGACCGAGGTCAACCGCATCCTCGACGAGCTGGACACCGAGCACCGCTCCCGGCGCCTCCTCGAGGAGCTGGACCGGGCCGCCCGTGAGCAGCGCGAGCGGATGCCGCATCTGACACGGTTCCAGGAACAGTGGCGCAGGAACCGATCGGCGCTCGCCCGTCGTTCTAGGTGACGTGGGTACAGCGATCAAGGGGGCGGACCGATGACCGACACGAGCGTGCGGATCGACGGGAACACACTGCGGCTGCCGGGCGGTGCGGCGGTGCGGTTCGTCCGCACCCTGCGACTGCCCGAGACGGGCACGCATCCGCTGCCGCCGGGTCTCGGCGAGTTCCCGGTGCGCCGCGTCTCGGACTACCCGGACACCGTGCCGGAGCAGTGGCGGTCCCGCGGCGGGGTGATGCTGCCGGTCTACCTGCGCGAGGCGATGTGGCTGAGCTTCGGGGGCACCACCGAGCCCGCCGCGCTCCAGGTCGCGGTGGGCAAGGTGTGCGCGGTCTCCGGGAAGCCGTGGAGCGACCGGCTGGTCCGTGACCCGCAGAACTACGTGGTGCTGCCCCGTCAGCCGTGGCTGGACGGCATCAACTCCGGCAAGGGGACGGTCCGTCAGTTCGTCGCGGTGCCGCTCGGTCTGGGCGCGACCGTCGAGGGGCAGGTCACGGGCGAGGAGGTCTGGGGCGGCGTGCAACTGCAGTCGTTCCCCCTGGCCGAGGAGCGACTGGCCGAGTGGCGCGAGGCGCAGCGGCGGATCCAGTCGGCGGGGCCCGGCATGGGGTACGGCGCCGCCATGCCCATGGCGATGGCCGCGCCCGGCGCTCCGGCGGGGGCTCCTCGGGCCGCCGCGGCCATGGGACTGGGCGTCGGCGGTTCCATGCGCCAGGAGGTGTACCGGGACGACCGGCCCCTGTCCGACTGGGCGGCCGCTCCGGCCGGGCGGGTCTTCGTGCACCTGGTGACACCGCCCGAGTGGCGCCGCATCACCGGTGAGGCTCCCCCGCCGTCGCCGGTGGACCGCGCGGCGTACACCCGGGCCGGACTGCCCTGGTACGACTACTACGACCAGGATGGCGAGGATCTCGCCCCGACGGACGCGCTGGAGGGCGTGAAACCGGTCGGCGACTGGCTCGGCGACGACCACGAGCCCTGGCAGCAGCCCACGGCACCGCAGGTCAAGCCGTTGGGGGACGCGCCGGGCAAGCCGGTCGAGGACGGCGACTGGTAGCGGGCGGGCGCTGCCCGGGTTGCATCGGGCGAGTGATCCAGGTGAAGGTGGTCGTCCGACGACCGAGACGATCGATCACCCGGGGTGCGCAGGGATGGGCAGTGCGAACGGCGGCTGGAGCAGGCGCCGCTTCGTCGGCGTCCTGGCGGGTGCCGCCTCGGCCGCGGGCTGCTCGTCCGCACCCGGGTCCTCCTCGGAGTCGGCGGCCCGGGAGCCTTCAGGCAACTCCTCCGCGAATCCCTCGCCGAGCCCGTCCAGGACTCCGGCCGCCAAGACCCCGGCCGGCCCCCGCCCCCTCTACATCGGCACCTACACCTCCGACCAGGGCGGCGGCACCGGGATCGGCCTGGCCACCTACAGCGCCGACAGCGGCCGTATCACCGATGTCGGCACGATCACCGGGGTCACCAACCCGTCGTATCTCGCGCTGCACCCGGACGGCCGCACCCTGTACGCGGTCGCCGAGCAGGACGCCGGTGCGGTGACCGCCGTACGTCTGTCCGACCGTGAGGTTCTGGGGAGCCGGAGCACCGGCGGTTCGGGGCCGTGTCATCTCTCGGTGCATCCGGGCGGGCGCTGGCTGCTCAGCGCGAACTACGGCTCCGGCAGCGTGGCCGTGCATCCGATCGGCGCCTCGGGCGCGCTCGGTGAGCGCAGGGAGACGGTCACGCACACCAGTCCGGCGCCCGGCCCCGGCCAGGAGGGCCCGCACGCCCATCAGTTCCTCACCAGTCCGGACGGCGGCCATGTGCTCGCCGTCGACCTGGGAACGGACACCGTCTACAGCTACCGCCTCGACGAACGGACCGGCACGCTCACCGAGGTCTCGCGGGCGCACACCCGGGCGGGTGCCGGGCCGCGCCACCTCACCTTCCATCCCGGGGGCCGGTACGCGTACCTGGCCAACGAGGTCGACAACACGGTGGCGGTCTGCGCCTACGACCGCGGGACCGGCCGCCTCTCCGTCGGGGCGGCCCAGTCCACCGGAACGGGCGCGGGCACCAACTACCCGGCGCAGTTCCTGGTCACCGCGAACGGCTCGTACGCCTACCTGGCCAACCGCGGCCACAACAGCCTCACGCGTTACGCGGTGGAGGCGGACGGTGCCCGGCTCAGGCTCCTGGACACCGTGCCGGTGGGCGGGGACTTCCCGCGGCAGATCGCCTTCTCGCCGGACGGGACTCTGCTCTTCGCGGCGAATCAGAGGTCCGGCAATGTCAGTGTCTTCCGCGTGAACACGGCGAACGGTGAACTGCGGCGCGCCGGCGAGCCGTTCGCCTCACCCGTCGCCGTCTGTGCGCTGCCGCTGTAGGGTCCGCGGGCACGACGCCGCGCTCGCCCGGGTCAGCAGGACGTGCATGCGCTCCGTGAGCCGCTCGACGTCGTCGGCGGGTGCGTGGAAGGCCAGTCGTACGTCACCGTGGGCGCGGGCGCGCTCGATGCGCAGGGTCAGTCCGTGCCGGTCGACCGCGAGGGGCTGTACGCGGACCGCCCCGTGCAGACTGTCGGGGTCGACGAGCCGGGTGAGCCTCTCGACGGCGTCGGGGTGGCAGTCGGCGAGGTGGGTGAGCAGCCGGGCCTCGGCCTCGGCGAGCGGGTCGGGCGCGGCGGCGGCGAAGTCGTCGAGGTCGACGACGACCGAACCGGACGAGCGGCGCAGCACCACACGCGTGGCCTTGAACTCCAGCCGCCCTTCCCTGTCCCCGGGAACGAACCAGCCGGCGATCCACACACGAGCGCGGATACGGCTGCGGAGGGGGACCGGTGCCGCGTCGGCGAACTCCAGGACGGCGGACGGCTCGCCGCGGGGCGCGCAGATCGCGGCCGCGAGAAGGGTGCTGTCCTCGGGCACGTCCACCGTCACCCGCCCGTCCTCGGCCACGGTGTGCGCGCCGACGAACTCCTCGCGGCCGCCCTCCGCGGTCACCGCGCAGGACCACGAGGCGGCGAGCACCGACCGGGCGTGTTCCGCCGCGGAAGGGGCGGCCGTCCAGGTTTGGCTGTCACCCATCCATTGCCTCCTTAGGTAAGCCTTGCCTAACCTATCGAAGATCGGCGACGAAGCCAACCTCGGGACGCGTGAGGGACGGGCGAATTCCGGTCAGGGCCTGAGAACCCCCAGCAGTGCACGGGCGCACAGATCGCGGACCTGCTCCCGGGAGAGGTCCGACCCGCGCAGCCACTCCAGGCAGACCGCGGTGGTGAAGGCGAGCCAGCCGCGGACGGCGAGCCGGAGGTCGGGACGCTCCCCCGCCGACGGCCCGAACTCCGGGTCCGCGACCAGCGCCGCCAGGATCTGCCGCTCCTGCACGGCCAGCGCCCGCTGGTAGACCCGGCGCACGGCCTGGTCCCCGGCGGCGTCGGCACGATGGAAGGCACGGAAGCCGTGCGCGTGCGCGTGGACGTACTCCAGATACGTGTCCAGGCCCGCGGAGAGCTGCTCGCGCACCGGGATGCCGGGCACCGCAGCGGTCATCGCCAGCATCCGCTCGCTCTCGCGCTCGACGACCGCCGCGAAGAAGTCCCGCTTCGTCGGGAAGTAGTGGTAGAGCAGTCCGCGCGAGACTCCGGCGATCTCGGCGACCTGCTCGATCCACACGTCGTCGTACGGACTCTCCGAGAACAGCCTCGCCCCCACCGACAGGAGCTGCTCCCGCCGCTCTTCGGTGCTGAGCCTGCGACGCACGCGCTCGCCCTGCTTCCCGGCCATGCCCGCACTTTACTTGACGCCGATTCAACAAGAGGATCAGACTGAGACGCGCTATTGAACCGACGTACAACGTGCTCGACTGCCGCTGGATCAAGGGAGATCGCGTCATGGCGGAGACGACGACGGCCACGCGGCCGACGGGATTTCGCAGCGCCGAGCTGGGCTGGCCGGAGCTGCACCGCATTCCGCGTCCGCCGCGTCGGCTCCCCCTGCTCGGTGATGTGCTGGGCGTCAACCGGGCCACCCCACTTCAGGACTCCCTGCGTTTCGCCCGCCAGTTGGGGCCGATCTACCGGCGCAAGGCCTTCGACCGGGAGTTCGTGTTCACCTGGGGTGCCGACCTGGTGGCGGACCTGGCGGACGAGTCGCGGTTCGCCAAGCACGTCGGCCTCGGGGTCGCCAACCTGCGGCCCGTCGCGGGCGACGGGCTCTTCACGGCGTACAACCACGAGCCCAACTGGCAGCTGGCGCACGACGTACTGGCGCCGGGCTTCAGCCGGGAGGCGATGGAGGCCTACCACCCGATGATGCTGGCCGTCGCCGGCCGGCTGACGGACGCCTGGGACCGTGAGCTGGCGGCGGGCCGGTCGGTGGACGTGCCCGGGGACATGACCAGACTGACCCTGGAGACCATCGCGCGCACAGGGTTCGGGCACGACTTCGGCTCCTTCGAGCGGGACCGGCCGCACCCCTTCGTGACGGCGATGGTGGGCACGCTGTCCTATGCGCAGCGGCTCAACTCCGTCCCGTTTCCCGCCCTTCTACGACGTGCCGCGCAACGCAACGCCGACGACATCGCCTATCTCAACCGCATGGTCGACGACCTGGTCCGGGCCCGGCGCGCGGCGAGCGGGGACGGTGACCTGCTGGACCGGATGCTGGACACGGCCCACCCGGAGACCGGCGAGCGGCTGTCGGCCGAGAACGTCCGCCGGCAGGTCATCACCTTCCTGGTGGCGGGCCACGAGACCACGTCGGGTGCGCTCTCCTTCGCCCTGCACTACCTCTCCCGCCACCCCGAGGTCGCGGCCCGCGCACGTGCCGAGGTGGACCGCGTGTGGGGCTCCGCCGCGGTGCCGGGCTACGACCAGGTGGCGAAGCTGCGTTATGTGCGCAGGGTCCTCGACGAGTCGCTGCGGCTGTGGCCGACGGCGCCCGCGTTCGCCCGCGAGGCCCTCCAGGACACGGTGCTGGCCGGGCAGCACCCGATGCGGCGCGGTGCGTGGACGCTGGTGCTCACTCCGATGCTCCAGCGCGACCCCGAGGTGTGGGGCGCCGACGCCGAGCGGTTCGACCCGGACCGCTTCGACCCCAAGGCCGTACGGTCGCGCCCCCCGCATGTCTTCAAGCCGTTCGGCACCGGGGCGAGGGCGTGCATCGGACGGCAGTTCGCACTCCACGAGGCGACGCTGGTACTGGGCCTGCTGCTGCGCCGCTACGACCTCCTCGCCGACCCCGAGTACCGGCTCAGCGTGACCGAGCGGCTGACGCTGATGCCGCAGGGGCTGCGGCTGCACCTGGAGCGACGGCAGGGCGGGGCCGCCGCCGGGGCCGTGGCGGAACTCGACGAGGCCCCGCCGTCAGAGCCGCGCTGTCCAGTGCGCGGGGCGGGCGACTGAGTCCGGCAGCCGGGTGCCGGCGCTGCCCCGGGCCGCGTTCAGCTGGGGCTGGGTGACGAAGAACGCGCCGGTCAGGTCCGCGTCCGTGAGGTCGGCGTCGCGCAGGTCGGCACCGATCAGATCCGCGCCTCGCAGGTCGGCGCCGGTGAGGTCGGCCGCGATGAGGTAGGCACCGCGGAGAGTGGCCCCGCGCAGATCGGCACCCTTGAGGCGGGCACCCATCAGGTCGGCACCCCGGCGGTTCTTCTTCCTGCCCCCGATGCCGGCCCGCACCAGCTCGCTGGTCCTCAGCAGCAGGACGTTGACCTCCTGCCGGTGCGCGGGCACGTCCAGCGCGGTGAGTTCCTCGGCGGTTGTCCGGGTCAGCTCCTCGGTCCGCTCCAGCATGGCGCGCAGGTCGGCGTGGACCGGGTGGGCCGCGGGGAGGGTGAGCGCCTCGGTGAGGTACCAGAGCAGTTCGTGGAGCTGACGTACGACCGGGAAGACGTCGGACATCCGGCGGGCTTCCGCGGGCGGCGCGGTGCGCCGGTCACGTCCGCCGAAGGTGATCTGCGAGACCTTCTGGCCGGCGCCGAAGCAGTCGTAGACCGTGCAGCCGGTGAAGCCCTCGGTCCGCAGCTTCGCGTGGATGCCGCACCGGTGGTCGTCCCGGAGGTTCGGGCAGGGCGTGCCGGCCGGCTTGTCGAGGGCGAAGTCCGCGGAGGCGGTGAAGGGCAGGGCGACACAGCACAGGCCGAAGCACCGCTCGCAGTCGCCACGCAGGTCGATCAACTGTTCATGCATCGCCGTCCAGCCTAACGGTCCGCCGGACCGCCCGGCCTCGCCCGACCTCACCGACGAGTTTCCGGCGATGTGGGGGTCCCCACATCCAGCGGAAAACAAGCTCCGCTACTACAGAGACAGCGGCCGAACGAAGCAGGAGCCGAACGCACAGAGGAGACGTCATGTGCAGCCACCAGCCCCCGTGCCCCACCGCCGACAGCCCGGCCCACCTCGCTGCGGCGATCGTCTCGTTCCACCCCGAACAGGGCTGGAGCCTGCTGTGCAACGGCATCGTGGTCTTCGACGACACCGGTGAACTCCTGCCGGACGGGCGGGTCGTGAGCCCGCACCGCGCCCTCGGCACGCTGGCCGTGGCCGCCTGAGTCAGCGGGAGGTGCCCGGCAGTTCGAGCCGGGCGAGGCGCTCGGGGTCGGCCAGGATGTACAGGGCGACGATCCGGCCCTCGGCGACGGTGACGCCCGCGACCGAGAGAGGGTTCCCCTCGGGGACGTTGACGACCCCGACCTCGCCGTTGATGAGCGCGAGCCGTGCGTCCTGCGCGAACTGCCTGAAGCGCATGGCCTGTTCGGCCACGGCACGTGCACCCCGCACCACCTCGGAGGCGACCGGACCGACGAACACCCCTGCGTCGACGCGCAGCACGATGTCGGGGTGGAGCACGGCGCCCAGGGCCTCCGGGTCCTCCGCCTTGGAGGCCGCCAGAAACGCTTCGAGCACCTCGCGCTGCTTGGCCGGATCGGGTTCCGCGGCGGGAGCGGCGTCCCGCACCCGGCGCCGGGCACGGCTCGCGAGCTGCCTCGTCGCGGCCGGAGTGCGTTCCACGATCGGTGCGATGTCCTCGAAGGACACGGCGAACATGTCGTGCAGAACGAACACGAGCCGCTGAGCGGGGGTCAGCTGTTCCAGCGCCACCAGCAGCGCGAGGCCGACCGCGTCGGCGTACAGGGCCTCCTGTTCCGGTTCGGTCCGGGACAGGGGCGTGATCACGGGGTCGGGGACGAAGGCGTCGTCCCGGGGGTCCGCACCGCGTGCGGCGCGTGAGCGCAGCCGGTCGAGGCAGGTTCCGCCGACGGTCGCGGTGAGCCAGTCGCCCAGTTCCCGGGTCTCGTCCCGGTCGCCGCGACCGAGCCTCAGCCAGGCGTCCTGGACCACGTCGTCCGCTTCGCCCAGCGAGCCGAGCATGCGGTAGGCCACCGCCCGCAGCTGCCCACGGTGCGCCTGGAAGCGCTGCGCGAGCTGTTCCGTTCCGTTCACGCCACCCCCGTGTCGTCCGTGAAAGCGAGACGATCACATCATGCACGGCGAAGGTCAACGGAGAAGGTCAATAACGTTGCGCCTTCGCCAGCTCGGGGGTCAGCACCGGCTCGGCGGGTTTGCGGCTGACGGCGACGGGCTGGGCTCTCTCGCCCGGCTCCAGTTCCTCGGCGCCGACGTACCGCGTCTCCACCGTCCTGCCCGCCGAGTCGTGGAAGTCGACCTGGACGGCGTAGGAGGCCGTCCGGTCGGTCCTGTTGGTGATGGTGACGACGACGGCGAGCACACCGCCGGTCGCGGAGCGCGGCTTGCCGGTCATGGTGACGTCGGACATCGCGTTGCCCTTCCCCTCCACCTCGGCGAGCTCACTCCGCGCGGCCTTGTTCGCGCGTTCCGCTTCGGCGGAGACGGAGGCCTCGAAGGAGGAGGCGGCCGCCGAGGCCGACGCCGCCCGCTCGGAGACCTCGGCCCGCACCGAGGCCTCCACCGACGCGAGCGCGGACGCCGCGTTGCCGGAGAAGGAGGCCGTGTCCGGGGCGGTGGGCGTCGGGGAGGAGGTCGACGAGCCCCCGGAGTCGTCGCACGCCGTCAGGGAAAGCGTGCAGGCGGCAGCCACGGCCATCACGAGGGCGGCGATCCGGGACCGTCCGTGGGGTGACGGTGTGCTCATCGGGTGACGTCCTCTCAGCTCCGACACATGGCGAAATAAACCCTATGTCGGTTTCAAGAGCAAGGCATGTCGTCGACCACCGCCGGTCCGGGCACCCGGCGTCAGACCTCGTCCCGGGCAAGCGCGAGCAGCCGGTCGAGGACGCGGGGGCCGCTCGCGCGGGCGCCGTCGTGCTCGAACTCGTCCGTCACCCAGGTGCGCAGACCGCGGATCGAGCGGGCCGTCCGCAGGGAGTGGGCCGTGTCCACGTACATGTCGTCGTGGTAGACGGCCGCGGCGACCGGGACCTCGTTGACGGCAAGGCGAGCCGGGTCGTACAGGGGCTGCCAGTCGGTGCGTGCGGCGAGATGTTCGGCCGTCTCGCGCAGGGGACGCAGGGCCGGGTCGCAGTCGAACATCCAGGGGTGGACGGACTCGCCGGTGAACAGCAGCGGCTCGTCACCGGCGAGCGTCTTGGCCGCGTCGAACTGCGGGAACTCGGCGCGCATACGTTCGGCCGACCAGGCGGTGGGGCGCTCGTCCTGGCCGTAGATCGCCTCGTGGACGAGGGCGTACAGCGGGTGCGGGGCGTACGACAGGAGTCCCTGGATCTCTTCCTGGAACGCGTCGGAGAGCTCCGGGCCGTTCGGGGTGCGGACGAAGGCGTGCTCCAGGAGGTAGTGCAGGCGGTGGGTGCCCTCGCTGCCGCCGAGCAGGATGCCGAGGGACTGGAAGGCCTCGACGGTGAGCCGGTAGCCGTTCGGCAGGGTCACGTCGCGGGTGAGCAGGTGGTCGGCGATACGGCGGGCCCGTTCGACGTCCTGCGGATAGCGGGCGTAGTGCGCGCCGACCTTGCGCTCCACGCGCGGGTAGGCGGCCCGGTAGACGTCGTCGGCGTGGGCGTCGAGGGAGGGCAGGCCGCCGGTGATGACGGCGGCGGCGAGGCCCTCGGGGGCGGTGGACAGATAGGCGGTCGCGCAGAAGCCGCCGAAGCTCTGGCCGAGGACGGTCCAGGGGGCACCGCCGGTGACCTGGGCGCGGATCGCCTCGCAGTCGCGGACGATGGAGTCGCCGCGGAAGTGGGCCAGGTAGTCGGACTGTTCTGCGGGGCCGCCGCGCAGCGGGAGCGTCTGGCGGTTCGCGGGGCTGGAGTGGCCGGTGCCGCGCTGGTCCAGGAGGAGGACGCGGTACTCCTTGAGGGCACGGCCGAACCAGCCGCCCTTGCCGACGAAACGGTTCGCGCCGAAGCCCGGGCCGCCCTGGAGATAGACCAGCCACGGCAGGTTCTGGCCCGCCTTCTCGCTCGCGACGGCCTCACGGGCGTAGAGCTCGATCGTCTCCCCCGCCGGGTCGGCGTGGTCGAGGGGGACGGTGAAGCGGCGGTCGGTGAGGACGAGGCCGGGCTGGCGGTAGGTCGCGGTCAACGGGGCTCCCGGGACGGACGAAATCTTCAGGACGCGTCCCAGTTCAGCACAAGTCGAGCCGCCGTCCGGCCCCTTCGATCATGAAGACCTACTGAATCGCGGATCAGCGGGCCGCGAGGCTGGAGCGGCGCACCACCAGTTCGGGCTGCAGGACCACGCGGCGGTGCTCGTGCCGCTTGCCGGTGGTCTCGGCCTCCGTCTCCTCCAGGAGCAGTTCGGCGGCCAGGGCGCCCATGGTGACGGCGGGCTGGCGGACGGATGTGAGCGGGACGGCCGCGGCGGCGGCGAACTCGATGTCGTCGTAGCCGACGATGGCGAGGTCGTCGGGGACCGTTATGCCGGCCGCGTACATGGCCTGGAGGACGCCGAGGGCGAGGAGGTCGTTGGCGCAGAACACGGCGGTCGGGCGCTCGGCGAGGCCGAGGAGGCGGGCGCCGGCGTCCCGGCCTGCGGCCACGTCGAGCCGCTCGGTGGGCAGCTCGCGCAGGCTCTGCGGGTCCAGGCCCGCCTCGGCGAGGGCGTTCAGGGCGCCGGTGCGGCGGTCGCGGACCTGGTTGAGGCCGGGCGGCCCGCTGACGTAGGCGATGGAGCGGTGGCCGGCGTCCACGAGGTGGCGTACGGCCAGGGCGCCGCCCGCCACGTCGTCGACGGAGACCGAGCACTCGGTGGTGCCCTCGGCCACCCGGTCGACGAGGACGAAGGGGATGCCGTGGCGGCGGAAGGAGGCGATGTTGCGGCCGGAGGCGTCGCTCGGGGTCAGCAGCACACCGCGGACCCGCTGCTCGGCGAAGAGGGACAGGTACTCGGCCTCCTCGCTCGCGCTCTGGGCGCTGTTGCAGACCATCACGCCGAGGCCGTCGTCGCGGGCGGCCCGTTCGGCACCGCGGGCGACATCCACGAAGAACGGGTTGCCCATGTCGAGGACGAGCAGGCCCATGATCCGGCTGCGGCCGGCGCGCAGTTGGCGCGCGGACTCGCTGCGGACGTACCCGAGACGGTCTATCGCGGACAGCACGCGCGCCCGGGTCTCGGTGGCGACGGAGTCCGGGCGGTTGATGACGTTCGAGACGGTGCCGACGGAGACTCCGGCTGCACGGGCGACGTCCTTGATACCCACCGACTGGGCCATCGGGCAGGGACCTCCAGGAGACAAGGGGTGGGGGGACGACCTTCACATTATCGTCAGGCCGTCCCCGCACCGGTCACGATCAGGCTGGCAGCGCGAAGTCGACGACGTGCAGTGCCGACGGGGTCGTCGCACCGGTGGACTTCTCCTGGTACAGGAACGACAGCACGTTGTCCTGGGCGACCCGCATCTCGTCGATCACGACCTCGCCGAAGGCGTTCAGGCCGCTGCCGTCGAACAGGACCGTCCAGTCGGTGTAGCCGGAGGACTTGGAGGCGGCGGCTATCCGGCCGAACGGGAAGATCGCGTAGGCGTTGTCGTACTTGTCCAGGACCAGCTTGGTGCGCTGGCTGGAGCCCAGCGCGACCGGGATCTCGGTCTTCTGCCAGCCGCCCGAGGAGTTCTTGCGCAGGTGGAAGGCGCGGCCGTTGGCGGTGCGGTCGGAGACGTAGTTCGTCGTGCACTGGCCGAAGCGGCCCGGGACGTACGAGATGATCGCGTGCGGCAGGCCGGCGGAGTCGGTGAACTGGCTCTCCTGGTTCATCAGGGAGTGGTCCGGGTTCAGCGCGTCGACCACCAGGCCGGTTTCGCCGACGGTGACCTTGTCGGAGCCGCCGGTGGTGCCGACCGCCGTCCCGGCGGAGGTGCGCCAGGTGCGGCCGCGGTCGTCGGAGTAGACGTAGCCGGTGTCGTGGTTGGTGATGCCGCCGCTGGAGCACATCACGGCGGCGTTCTGCTCGCGCCAGGTGAAGAAGGAGTGCAGCCGGCCGTTCCGGTCGTAGTCGATGCCGTGCAGGTACATGTTCCGGGCTGTGCTGGAGCCGTGCTCGCTGGTGTAGGTGCCGGTGGAGGCGGACCACTCGCCGAGGTTGGTCCAGGCCGAACCGTCGTACTCCGCGAGGGCGTTGCGGCCGTTGCCGGAGATGCCGACGCGGTAGCTGAGCTGGAGCTTGCCGTCGGGGGTGGAGACGAACTGGGGGTAGGTGAACTGGCTCGTCAGGGCCAGCCCGTCCAGCGTGGACTGGGGGGATCCGAAGCGGGCGGAGGTCCAGCTCAGGCCGGCCGGGTTGTCCATGAGGCCGGCGACCGACTTGACGTAGGTGAAGCCGTCGCTGTGGGAGTCCATGTTGAGGTGGAGGCGGCCGTCCACCTTGGAGACGCCCATGGAGATGACGTTGTGGGAGTCACTGGACTTGAGGGTGTGGCCGACCTGGACGGTGGACCAGGTGCCGCCGCCGAGGACACGGCGGCCGACGACGGCGTTCTTGTCGGCGGTGTACCAGACCGCGTACTGGTAGCCCTTGTAGGTCAGCAGGCCGTTCTTCTGGAACGAGTTGTTGTTGACCAGGCCGTCGTAGGACACGAAGAAGAGTGCCTGGCTGTCGAGCGTGGTGGTGCCGGTCCGGGTGGCGGAAGGGCCGGGATCGGCGGCGCGGGCTGTGCCGCTGGTGAAAGCAGGGGTCATCACGGCTCCGGCGAGGGCAGCGCCCAGCAGCGTGCGTCTCTTCATCTCGGGGGACTCCATTGTCGGCGAGGGTCGAACGGGGGGTGCGGGAGGGGTCAGGCGAGGTGGAACACTTCGGTGAGCGGTTTCATGGCCTCGTCGGGGCGGGCGCCGTCCAGCGACTCGAAGAACGGCGCCATCTCCTTCTGCCAGCGGGCGTTGACCTCGGTGGCCGCCATGCCTGCCTGGGCGGCGGCGAAGTCCTCGGTCTCCAGGTAGCCGACCAGCAGGCCGTCTTCGCGCAGGAAGAGCGAGTAGTTGTGCCAGCCGGTGGCCGAGAGTGCCTGAAGCATCTCCGGCCACACGGCGGCGTGCCGCTCGCGGTACTCGTCCAGTCGGTCCGCACGGACCTTCAGCAGGAAGCACACGCGGTGCATCAACGACCCTCCAGGGCCTAGAAGTTGAACTGGTCGATGTTCTTGGCGTCGAACACGGTCGGCTTACCGAGGTTGATCACGCCGTCCTTGCCGATGGTGTACGTCGTGCCGCCGGCCTTGAAGGTCTCGCCCTCCTTGCCGGTGATCTGGCCCGAGACCAGCGCCACGGCCGTCTGCGCGGCCAGCGCGCCGAGCTTGGAGGGGTCCCACAGCTCGAAGCCCTCGACGGTGCCGTTCTTGACGTACTTGCGCATGTCGTTGGGGGTGCCGAGGCCGGTCAGCTTGACCTTGCCCTTGTACTTGGAGCCGGAGAGGTACTGGGCGGCGGCCTTGATGCCGACGGTGGTCGGGGAGATGATCCCCTTCAGGTTCGGGTACTCCTGGAGCAGGCCCTGGGTCTGCTGGAAGGACTGCTGGGCGTCGTCGTTGCCGTACGCGACCTTGACGAGCTTGATGTTCTTGTACTTGGGGTCCGCCAGCTCCTTCTTCATGAAGTCGATCCAGGTGTTCTGGTTCGTCGCGGTCTGCGCGGCGGACAGGATCGCGATCTCGCCCTTGTAGCCGATCTGCTCGGCCAGCAGCTGCACCTCGGTGCGGCCCAGGTCCTCGGCGGAGGCCTGCGAGACGAAGGCGTTGCGGCACTCGGGCTTGGTGTCGGAGTCGTAGGTGACGACCTTGATCTTGTTGGTCATCGCCTGCTTGAGCGCGGTGCACAGGGCGCCCGGGTCCTGCGCGGACACGGCCATCGCGTTGACCTGCTGCTGGGTGAGCGTGTTGACGTAGGAGACCTGGCCGGCGGTGTCGGTGGCGCTGGAGGGGCCGACCTCCTTGTAGCTGGAGCCCAGCTCCTTCAGGGCCGCCTCGCCGCCCTTGTCCGCGGAGGTGAAGTAGGGGTTGTTGACCTGCTTGGGCAGGAAGCCGACGGTCAGGCCCTTCTTGGTGGCCGCGTTCGGGTCGGCCTTGGCGGTCGAGGCGGCCGAGGCGCCCTCGTCCTGCACGTCCTTCTTGGTGGTGCCGCCGCAGGCGGTGGCGGTGAGGGCGAGGGAGCTGACGGCGGCGAGGGCGATGCAGGCACGCCGGAGGGATGACTTACGCATGACGGAGTTCCTTTGAAAGAGGGAGAGCGGAAACGCCCTAGGGGCGCGGGACGATATTCAATTTGCGGCTACCGCCGCGTGGGCGCGACCAGACACAACGGGCCCGCAGCCGACCAACGGCCTATCCAGTGGAAGAACGCGCGGCCCTCGCCACAGCGACCTGACGCGCGACCCTGGGGCCGAGAACGGACAACACGAGCAACACACCGGTGACGACGATCTGGGACTGGGCGGACACGTCCTGGAGGCTCATCACGTTCTGCAGGGCGCCGAGCAGGAAGACTCCCGCGATCGCGCCCCCGAGCGTGCCCTTGCCGCCGTCGAAGTCGATGCCGCCGAGCAGCACCGCCGCGATCACGGACAGTTCGAGCCCGGTCGCGTTGTCGTAGCGGGCGCTGGCGTAGTGCAGCGCCCAGAAGATCCCAGTGAGCGAGGCCATCAGGCCGGTCACCGTGAACAGGATCAGCTTCTGCCGCTTGACCCGGATGCCGGCGAACCGGGCGGCCTCCTCACTGGCGCCGGTCGCGAACGTGGACCGTCCGAACGGTGTGGCGTGCAGGACGACCACGGCGATCGCGAACAGCACGAGGAAGGGCAGGAAGGCCTGCGGGACGAAGGTGTCCCCGATCCGTCCGGCCGCGAAGTCCAGGTACTGGGTCGGGAAGTCGGTCACCGCGTCGGAGCCGAGCACGATCTGCGCGATGCCCCGGTAGGCGGCGAGGGTGCCGATGGTGACGGCGAGGGACGGCAGGCCGAGCCGGGTGACGAGCAGACCGTTGACCAGACCGCACACCACGCCGAGCAGCAGGCAGATCGGGATGATCATCTCGATCGTCAGGCCCTGGTTCCACAGGACGCCCATCACCGAGCCGGACAGTCCGGCGGTGGAGGCGACGGAGAGGTCGATCTCGCCGGAGACCACCAGGAGGGTCATCGGGAGGGCGATCAGGGCGATCGGCAGGGTGTTGCCGATCAGGAACGACAGGTTGAGGGCGTTGCCGAAGCCGTCGACCGTTCCGAAGGACAGCAGAAGAACGACGACCAGAAGAGCGCCGACAACCGTGTCCCACCGGATCGCGCGGCTGAGGGAGTCAGGCATGGCGGGCGTTCCTCTTCTTCAGGGCGGAGGCCACGCGCAGCGCGACGACCCGGTCGACCGCGATGGCGAGGATGAGCAGGATGCCGTTGATGGCCAGCACCCAGACCGAACTGACGCCGAGGGCGGGCAGCACACTGTTGACGGAGGTCAGCAGCAGGGCGCCGAGGGCGGCGCCGTAGACGCTGCCGGAGCCGCCGGTGAAGACGACGCCGCCGACCACGACCGCGCTGACGACGGTCAGTTCGTAGCCGTTGCCGGTGCCGGAGTCGACGTTGCCGAACCGGGCCAGGTACATGGCGCCGGCGAGACCGGCCAGGGCGCCGCAGAAGGTGTAGGCGGCCAGGATCCGCTTGCGCACCGGGATGCCGGCGAGCCGGGCGGCCTCGGGGTTGGAGCCGAGCGCGTACAGCTCGCGTCCGCTGCCGAAGTGCTTGAGGTAGTAGGCGGTGGTGACGAGGACCGCCAGGGCGATCAGGGCCAGGTAGGGCACGGCGGAGAGGCCGCCGGAGCCGAAGTCGATGAATCCGTCGGGAAGGTTCGCCGCCGTGATCTGGCGGGAGCCGACCCAGATGGAGTCGATGCCCCGGATGATGTACAGCGTGCCGAGGGTGACCACCAGCGCGGGCACCTGGCCGAGACTGACGAGGAGGCCGTTGACCAGTCCGCAGCCGATCCCGAGCAGGATCGCGAAGACCACCGCGACGACGGGGTTCCCGCCGCCCTGCAGGTAGGTGCCGGCGGCGAAGGCGGTGATGCCGAGTGTGGAGCCGACCGACAGGTCGACGTTGCGGGTGATGACGACCAGGGACTGGCCGGTGGCGACCAGGACGAGGATCGTGGCGTTGAGGAGCAGGTCCTTGATGCCCTGTTCGGACAGGAAGTCGCTGTTCCCGATCTGGGTGACGACGATCATCACCAGGAAGACGGCCAGGATGGCGAGTTCGCGCATCTTGAACACGCGGTCGACGAGCCGGGTGGCACCGGCCTTGGGCACCTCCGCGGGAGGGGCCTGCTGGGGAGTGGTCACCGTCATGCGGCGGCCCTCCCGGTGGCTGCGGCCATCACGGTTTCCTCGGTGGCGTCGGAACGCGGGATCTCGGCGGCGAGACGGCCCTCGTGCATCACGAGCACGCGGTCGGCCATGCCGAGGATCTCGGGCAGGTCGGAGGAGATCATCAGGATGGCCACCCCGTCGGCGGCCAGCTCGCTGAGCAGCCGGTGCACCTCGGCCTTGGTGCCGACGTCGATGCCGCGGGTCGGCTCGTCGACGATGAGCACCTTGGGGCCGGTGGCCAGCCACTTGGCGAGGACGACCTTCTGCTGGTTGCCGCCCGACAGCGTGTTGACGGTGTCGGCGATCCGGGCGTACTTCACCTGGAGCTTGACGGCCCAGTCGAGGGAGCGGCTGCGTTCGGCGCCGCGGTCCATGAGGCCGGCCTTGACGGTCGTACGCAGTCCGGTGAGGCCGATGTTCCGCTCGATGGACATGTCCATCACGAGGCCCTGGGCGCGCCGGTCCTCGGGGACCAGGGCGAGACCTGCGGCCATCGCGGTGGAGGGGGCGCCGTTGACCAGCGCCTTGCCGTCCACGGCGACTTCGCCGGCGTCCCAGCGGTCGATGCCGAACACGGCTCGGGCGACTTCGGTTCGGCCCGCTCCGACGAGGCCCGCGAGGCCGACGATCTCACCGCGCCTGACCTCGAAGGAGACGTCGGTGAAGACGCCCTCCCGGGTAAGCCGGCTCACCGTGAGCGCGACCTCGCCGGGGCGTACGTCCTGCTTCGGGTAGAGCTCTTCGAGGTCGCGGCCGACCATACGGCGGACGAGGTCGTCCTCGGTCATGCCCTCGACCGGCTCGCTGGAGATCCAGGCACCGTCACGCAGGGTGGTGACCGTCCGGCAGATCTGGAAGATCTCCTCCAGCCGGTGCGAGATGAACAGGACGGCGGCGCCCTGTTCGCGCAGCGCCTTGACGACACCGAAGAGGCGGGCCACCTCGCTGCCGGTCAGGGCCGCGGTCGGCTCGTCCATGATCAGGACGCGGGCCTCGAAGGACAGCGCCTTGGCGATCTCGACGATCTGCTGGTCGGCGATGGACAGGCCGCGGGCCGGGCGGTCGGGGTCGAGCTCGACGCCGAGGCGCTGCATCAGGGCCAGGGTCGCGGCATGCGTGGCCTTGTGGTCGATCCGGCCGAGAGCGCGCCGCGGCTGGCGGCCCATGAAGATGTTCTCGGCGATCGACAGGTCGGGGAAGAGCGTGGGCTCCTGGTAGATCACGGCGATACCGGCGTCGCGGGCGTCGCCGGGACCGTGGAAGACGACCGGCTCGCCGTCGAGCAGTACCTGGCCGGAGTCCGGCCGGTGCACTCCCGCGAGGGTCTTGATGAGGGTCGACTTGCCGGCGCCGTTCTCGCCTGCGATGGCGTGCACCTCCCCGGAGAACAGCTCCAGGGAGACGTCCCGCAGGGCGCGGACCGCGCCGAAGGACTTCGAGATGTCCTTGAGCGCGAGTACCGGGGCCGGACCCGTGGTGGACGGGTGGGTCATTGGGGGCTCCTCGACGACGTCGGCGGGACGGACCTCGCAACGTCGTGAAAGGTTTCAACTGGGTTGCCGGGACGTTAGACATGCAGCGCATGTCACGTCAATGGGTACGTGTCGAAAATCTTTCGATGAACTCAGGTCACAGCAGTGTCACGGGTGCCGGGCTTGGTCGCAGGGGTTGACACCTCCACGATGGCCTCATACTTTCCCCTCTTGAATCGTTTCACAGTGAAGCCGTTCGGAAGCCCTTCGGACCCGACGTCACAGGAGCCCTCAAGTGACCGAGCTCGCCGCGGTGAAGGCCGCTCTCAAAACCCAGGCAGTCGAGACGCCGTCGTGGGCGTACGGGAACTCGGGGACCCGCTTCAAGGTGTTCGCCCAGCGAGGCGTTCCACGGACGCCGCAGGAGAAGGTGGAGGACGCCGCGCAGGTTCACGCTGTGACTGGCGTCGCGCCGACCGTCGCGCTGCACATCCCGTGGGACAAGGTCGAGGACTACGCCGCGCTGGCCAAGTTCGCCGAGGAGCGGGGCGTGAAGTTGGGCGCCATCAACTCCAACACCTTCCAGGACGACGACTACAAGCTGGGCAGCATCTGCCATCCGGACGCCTCGGTGCGCCGGAAGGCTCTCGATCACCTGCTGGAGTGCGTCGACATCATGGACGCGACGGGGTCCGGGGACCTGAAGCTGTGGTTCGCCGACGGCACGAACTATCCCGGCCAGGACGACCTCCGTGCCCGGCAGGACCGGCTCGCCGAGGGTCTCTCCGCGGTGTACGACCGTCTGGGTGACGGACAGCGGATGCTGCTCGAGTACAAGTTCTTCGAGCCGGCGTTCTACTCGACGGACGTTCCGGACTGGGGCACGGCCTACGCGCACTGCCTGAAGCTGGGCGACAAGGCCCAGGTGGTCGTCGACACCGGGCACCACGCTCCCGGCACCAACATCGAGTTTATCGTCACGACACTGCTGCGCGAGGGCAAGCTCGGCGGGTTCGACTTCAACTCCCGCTTCTACGCCGACGACGACCTCATGGTGGGCGCCGCCGATCCGTTCCAGCTGTTCCGGATCATGTACGAGGTGGTGCGCGGGGGCGGGTTCTCGTCCGAGGTGGCGTTCATGCTCGACCAGTGCCACAACATCGAGGCGAAGATCCCAGCGATCATCCGGTCCGTCATGAACGTGCAGGAAGCGACCGCCAAGGCGCTGCTGGTCGACCGGGACGCTCTTGCCGTGGCTCAGCGCGAGGGTGACGTTCTGGAGGCCAACGCCGTGCTCATGGATGCGTACAACACTGATGTGCGGCCGCTGCTGGCGGAGGTGCGTGAGGAGATGGGGCTCGACGCGAATCCCATCGCTGCGTACAAGCGGTCCGGGTGGGGCGAGAAGATCGTGGCCTCGCGGGTTGGTGGGGAGCAGGCCGGGTGGGGGGCGTAAGCGTCTGCCTCGTTCTGTTGTCTGCGGGGTGCGGGCCGGATGTGGCTGGTCGCGCAGTTCCCCGCGCCCCTGAGTAGGAAAACTCGCCCTCTCTCAAGAAGGACTGGAAGTTCATGGCACTCCACCCCGAAGCCGCCGCCCTCCTCGCCCGGTCTCACCGGCTTGGCTCCGATGCTCGTAACACCAACTACGCCGGTGGCAACGCGTCCGCCAAGGGCACCTCTGTCGACCCCGTCACCGGCGGTGACGTCGAGCTGATGTGGGTCAAGGGGTCCGGTGGTGACCTCGGGACCCTGACCGAGGGCGGGCTGGCCGTGCTGCGGCTGGATCGGATGCGGGCGCTCGTCGATGTGTACCCGGGTGTCGAGCGCGAGGACGAGATGGTCGCCGCGTTCGACTACTGCCTGCATGGGAAGGGGGGCGCCGCTCCCTCCATCGACACCGCCATGCACGGGCTCGTCGAGGCCGCGCACGTCGACCACCTGCACCCCGACTCCGGGATCGCGCTCGCCTGTGCGGCCGACGGGGAGAAGCTGACCGCCGAGTGTTTCGGGGACACCGTGGCCTGGGTGCCGTGGCGGCGGCCCGGATTCCAGCTGGGGCTGGACATCGCCGCCATCAAGGAGGCCAACCCGCAGGCGATCGGCGTCGTTCTCGGCGGGCACGGCATCACCGCCTGGGGCGACACCGCCGAGGAGTGCGAGAAGAACTCCCTGCACATCATCCGGACCGCCGAAAGGTTCCTGGAGGAGCGCGGCAGGGCCGAGCCCTTCGGGCCCGTCGTCGAGGGGTACGGCGCGCTCGGCGAGGCCGACCGGAAGGAGCGGGCCGCCGCACTCGCGCCATACGTCCGCGCGATCGCGTCCCAGGACAAGCCGCAGGTCGGGCACTTCAATGACTCCGAGCCAGTGCTGGAGTTCCTGGCTCGCGCCGAGCACCCGCGTCTCGCCGCCCTCGGCACCTCCTGCCCCGACCACTTCCTGCGGACCAAGGTCCGGCCGCTGGTCCTGGACCTGCCGCCGACCGCGCCGCTGGACGAGGCCATCGCCCGGCTCGACGAGCTGCACGCCGCGTACCGCGAGGAGTACGCCGCCTACTACCAGCGGCACGCCCTGCCCGACTCCCCCGCCATGCGCGGCGCCGACCCGGCGATCGTGCTGGTGCCGGGTGTCGGCATGTTCTCCTTCGGCAAGGACAAGCAGACCGCGCGGGTCGCGGGCGAGTTCTATGTCAACGCGATCAACGTGATGCGGGGCGCCGAGGCGGTCTCGTCGTACGCGCCCATCGAGGAGTCCGAGAAGTTCCGCATCGAGTACTGGGCCCTCGAGGAGGCCAAACTCCAGCGGTTGCCGAAGCCCAAGCCGCTCGCCACCCGCGTCGCGCTGGTGACCGGCGCCGGCAGCGGGATCGGGAAGGCCATCGCGCAGCGGCTTGTCGCCGAGGGCGCGTGTGTCGTCGTCGCCGACCTCAACGCCGAGAACGCCGCCGCGGTCGCCGAGGAGCTCGGCGGGCCCGACAAGGCCGTCGCCGTGACCGTGGACGTCACGTCCGAGGAGCAGATCGCCGAGTCGTTCCGGGCCGCGGTGCTGGCCTTCGGCGGGGTCGACCTTGTCGTGAACAACGCCGGTATCTCCATCTCCAAGCCGCTCCTGGAGACCTCCGCCAAGGACTGGGACCTCCAGCACGACATCATGGCGCGCGGTTCCTTCCTGGTGTCGCGGGAGGCGGCCCGCGTGATGATCGCGCAGAAGCTGGGCGGCGACATCGTCTACATCGCCTCCAAGAACGCCGTGTTCGCCGGTCCCAACAACATCGCCTACTCCGCCACCAAGGCCGACCAGGCCCACCAAGTACGTCTGCTGGCAGCCGAGTTGGGCGAGCACGGCATCCGCGTCAACGGTGTGAACCCGGACGGTGTGGTGCGCGGCTCGGGCATCTTCGCCGGTGGTTGGGGTGCCAAGCGGGCGGCCGTGTACGGGGTGGAGGAGGAGAAGCTGGGCGAGTTCTACGCCCAGCGGACCATCCTCAAGCGCGAGGTGCTTCCCGAGCACGTCGCCAACGCCGTCTTCGCGCTGACGGGTGGGGAGTTGACCCACACCACCGGGCTGCACGTCCCCGTCGACGCCGGCGTCGCGGCCGCCTTCCTGCGATGAGCGCGTCCGTGAAGTCGTACGCCGCGGTCGACCTCGGCGCGTCCAGCGGACGTGTCATGGTCGGCCGCGTCGGCCCCGACAGCCTGGAGCTGACCGAGGCACACCGGTTCGTCAACCGGCCGGTGCGCGTGCCCGAGGGCCTGCGCTGGGACGTCCTCTCGCTGTACGGCGGTGTCCTGGACGGGCTCAGGGCCGCCGGGCAGGTGGACTCCGTCGGCATCGACAGCTGGGCCGTGGACTACGGACTGCTGGACGCCGACGGGGCGTTGCTCGGCAACCCGGTGCACTACCGGGACTCCCGTACGGAGGGTGTCGCGCAGAAGGTGTGGGCGACCGTGCCCGCGCCCGAGCTGTACGCGGCCACCGGGCTGCAGTACGCGCCCTTCAACACGCTGTACCAGCTCGTCGCCGACCGACTCGGCGGTGCGCAGCGGTTGTTGATGATCCCCGACCTGCTCACGTACTGGCTCACCGGCGAGCAGGGCACCGAGCTGACCAACGCCTCGACCACCCAGCTGATCGACCCCCGGACGCGGGACTGGTCGTACGACATCGCTGAACGGCTGGGCATCGACCTGGAGTTGTTCGCGCCGCTGCGACAGCCCGGCGATCCGGCCGGTCTGCTCCGGCCCGAGGTGCTGGAGGAGACCGGGCTCGCGGGCCCGGTGCCGGTGACGGCCGTCGGGTCGCACGACACCGCCTCCGCGGTGGCCGCCGTCCCCGCGTCCGGCGAGCGGTTCGCCTACATCTGCACCGGCACCTGGTCCCTGGCGGGCCTCGAGCTGAACGCTCCGGTGCTGACAGAGGAGAGCCGGGCCGCCAACTTCACCAACGAGCTGGGGCTCGACGGCACGGTCCGCTATCTGCGGAACATCATGGGGCTGTGGCTGCTCCAGGAGTGCGTCCGGGCCTGGGGCGACCCCGACCTGGGTGAGCTGCTGCTGGACGCGGCCAAGGTGCCGGCGCTGCGTTCGGTCGTGGATGCGGGGGACGCCGCCTTCCTCGCGCCGGGCCGGATGCCGGAGCGGATCCCCGAGGCGTGCCGCGCCTCGGGGCAGCCGGTACCCGGCTCCCCGGCCGAGATCACTCGCTGCATCCTCGACTCGCTGGCCCTCGCCCACCGCAGGGCCGTCGAGGACGCGCAGCGGCTGGCCGACCACCCCGTCGACGTCGTGTATGTCGTCGGGGGCGGGACGCGTAACGCCCTGCTGTGCCAGCTCACCGCCGACGCCTGCGGGCTGCCGGTGGTGGCCGGGCCGACCGAGGCGGCCGCGCTCGGGAACGTGCTGGTCCAAGCGCGGGCCCACGGGCTCGTCGGCGACCTCGCGGGCGGGCGTGAGCTGCTCACCCGGACCCAGCCGCTCACGCGGTACGAGCCGCAGGGCGACACCGAGCGCTGGCGCGAGGCGCAGGCCCGCCTCGCCGGGAACTGACCGGGGTCTCCCCCGGCCCTCCGCCCCGGACTAGGCTTCACCCATCCGATGATCGACCACAAGGAGCCGCGATGCGTGTCGCCCTGTTCCTGACCTGTGTCAACGACACGCTGTATCCGGACACCGGGCGCGCTGTGGTGAAACTGCTGACCAGGCTGGGCGTCGACGTCGACTTCCCGATGTCCCAGACCTGCTGCGGGCAGGCGCACTACAACACCGGCTACCGGCATGAGGCGGAACCGCTGGCCCGGCATTTCTCCGATGTATTCCGGGAGTACGAGGCGATCGTGACGCCGTCCGGCTCGTGCGGGGCGATGGTGCGGGAGCTGTATCCGCGGATGGGTGAGCGGGCCCGCGCCGAGGGCCGCGGGGAGGGCCTCGCGACCACGCTGGCACCCGTGGTGCCGAAGACGTTCGAGCTGACGGAGTTCCTGGTGGACGTGCTGGGGGTCACGGACGTCGGGGCGTACTACCCCCACACGGTGACCTACCACCCGACCTGTCACGGACTGCGTGGCCTCGGGCTTGGCGACCGGCCCCGGCGGCTGCTCCAGGCGGTCAGGGGGCTGGAGCTGAAGGAGCTTCCGGGCGCCGACGAGTGCTGCGGCTTCGGTGGCACCTTCGCCCTGAAGAACTCCGATGTCTCGGCGGCGATGGGCGCCGACAAGGTGCGCAACGCGGAGTCCACGGGCGCCGAGGTGCTGTGCGCGGCCGACAACTCCTGTCTCATGCACATCGGCGGCACGATGGGCCGGCTGGAGTCGGGCATGCGGCCGGTGCACATCGCGGAGATCCTGGCGAGCACGGAAGAGGAGCCGGCCGTATGAGCGGGACGTATCTGGGGATGCCGGCCTTCCCGAAGGCCGCGCACGAGGCCGTCAACAACAAGACGCTGCGCGGAAATCTGCGCCACGCCACGCACACGATCCGCGCCAAGCGGGAGAAGGCCGTCGCCGAGGTCTCCGACTGGGCGGAGCTGCGGGAGGCCGGCAAGCAGATCAAGGACCACACGCTGCGTCATCTCGACCGCTATCTCGTGCAGTTGGAGGAGTCGGTCGTGGCGGCGGGCGGCACCGTCCACTGGGCTGCCGACGCCGACGAGGCCAACGAGATCGTGACCAAGCTCGTCAAGATGACCGGCGAGTCGGAGGTCGTCAAGGCCAAGTCGATGGCCACGCAGGAGATCGGGCTCAACGAGGCCCTCGAAGCCGAGGGCATCCGCGCCTACGAGACCGATCTCGCCGAGCTGATCGTGCAGTTGGGCAAGGACCGGCCCTCGCACATCCTGGTCCCGGCCATCCACCGCAACCGGGGTGAGATCCGGGACATCTTCGAGCGCGAGATGAGCGAGTGGGGCCGCCCGGCCCCCGAGGGACTCACCGACACGCCCGCCGAACTGGCGGAGGCCGCACGGCTGCACCTGCGGGAGAAGTTCCTGCGCGCCAAGGTCGGCATCTCCGGCGCCAACTTCATGGTCGCCGACACCGGCACCCTGGTGGTCGTGGAGTCCGAGGGCAACGGCCGGATGTGTCTGACCCTGCCCGAGACGCTGATCTCGGTCGTCGGCATCGAGAAGATCGTGCCGACCTGGCAGGACCTGGAGGTCTTCCTCCAGACACTCCCCCGCTCCTCGACCGCCGAGCGCATGAACCCGTACACGTCCACCTGGACCGGCACCACCGACGAGGACGGCCCGGGGGCCTTCCATCTGGTGCTGCTCGACAACGGCCGCTCCGACACCCTCGCCGACGAGGTCGGCCGCCAGGCCCTGCGCTGCATCCGCTGCTCGGCGTGCCTGAACGTCTGCCCGGTGTACGAGCGGGCCGGCGGCCACGCCTACGGCTCGGTCTACCCGGGCCCGATCGGCGCCATCCTCAGCCCGCAACTGAGGGGCACCGCGAGCGAGATCGACGCCTCGCTGCCGTACGCCTCCTCGCTGTGCGGGGCCTGCTACGAGGTCTGCCCGGTCGCCATCGACATCCCCGAGGTGCTGGTGCATCTGCGGGAGCGGGTCGTCCAGGGCGGTCCGGTGGTCCGCGAGGGCAACAAGGTGGTGCTGAAGCCCGCCAAGGGTCACGCCGCCGAGCGCGCCGCGATGCGGGCGGCCCGTTGGGCGTTCGCCCACCCCGGCGCCCTGCGTGGCGGCCAGCGGCTGGCCTCGCGCACCCGGCGCCTGCATCCGCGCAGCCTGCCGGGTCCCGGCAAGGCGTGGAGCGGCACGCGGGATCTGCCGCCCGTGCCCGCGGAACCGTTCCGCGACTGGTGGCAGCGCACAGGCGGCGGCAAGGAGGGCGGCAAGTGAGCGGCAGGGAACGGATCCTGGGCCGGGTGCGGCGCGCGCTGGCCGATGTCTCCGGCGAGGACACCCCGATCGAGCGCGCCTATCTGCGGGAGCACGGCGACCGGAGCGTCGAGCAGACCGTGGAGCTGCTGGCGGAGAACCTCGCGGACTACCGGGCGATCGTGCACCGCTGTACGGCGGCCGACCTGCCGGCGACGCTCGCCGGGATGCTGGCGGCCCGCGGAGCGAAGACGGTCCTCGTCCCGCCGGGCCTGGAGCAGGCGTGGCTGGCCGAGGCCGACGCCGAGCAGCTCCCGGACCGGGCCGACAGCACCCCGCACGAACTGGACCGGATCGACAGCGTGGTCACGGCCTGCGCGGTGGCCGTCGCCGAGACCGGCACCATCGTGCTGGACGGCGGCCCGGACCAGGGCCGCCGCCGTATCACCCTCGTCCCGGACCATCACATCTGTGTCGTGCGGGTCCCGGACCAGGTGGTCTCCTCGGTGCCGCAGGCCCTCGAACTCCTCGACCCGACCCGCCCGTTGACATGGATCTCCGGTCCCTCGGCGACCAGCGACATCGAGCTGGACCGGGTCGAGGGGGTGCACGGTCCGCGCACCCTGGAGGTGGTGCTGGTGGACGGTCAGGCGAGCGCGGAGGTCAACTCGTAGCGCCCCGAGGGAAGTTCGAAGGACGCCGTGCCGTCCTCGAAGCCCAGGTACGTCACCCCCTTGACGCGTGCCAGAGGGGTGCGGCCCTCGCACACGGAGTCGGGGTCGGCCGTGGGGACGCGCAGGGTCGCGGTGCTGTTGGCGGGGACCGCGACCCGGTACGTGAACTCGTCCTCCCGCACCGCCCATTCGCTGACGATCTCGCCGTACGGCGACCGGTGCGAGCCGGAGACGCGGGTGATCCCGCCGGTCGGGTCGAGGTGGGGCCGCAGGAAGAAGTGCTTGAAGCCCGGGTGGGCCGGGTCGTTGGCGATACCGGCCATGCTCTCGTACATCCACTCCACGATCGCGCCGTAGGAGTAGTGGTTGAACGAGTTCATCTCCACCGGTCCGAAGCCGTCCTCCTTCGCGTACGAGTTCCAGCGCTCCCAGACCGTCGTCGCGCCGTTCCTCACCGAGTACAGCCAGGACGGCATCGCGTCCTGGTGCAGCACCTTGTACGCCAGCTCCACCTGGCCTTCGTCGGTGAGGACGGGGGCCAGGACGTTCACGCCGAGGAAGCCGACGGAGAGGGTGTTCTCCGCGTGTCCGACGCGGGTGCTGCCGGGGTGGGCGGCCTTGTAGGCGGAGTCGTTGCCGATGTTGTGGGCGAGGAGTTCGACGAGCCTGCGGCGCCGGCCCTCGGTGTCGTACAGACCGAGCTTGAGGACCCACAACAGCGCGGTCTGACTGTCGTCCTCGGTCCGGGTGGGACTGTCTCCGGGGGTCCACGGCGGCGGTGAGCCGAGGCTGGAACGCACGGTGAGGCGGCCGCCCTCGTCGCTCAGGTACTTGGTGACGAACGCCCGCTTGATGTGGTCGAAGAGCTCCTCGTAGGCGCGGGCTTCGATGGTGCGGCCGGTGGCGCGGGCCATGTCCGCCATGAGCCGGGCGCTGTAGGCGTAGTAGGCGTCGCTGATGAGCTGGGTGCTGGTGACCTGGAAGGCCAGCCAGTCGCCGAAGACCGCGCCCTGACCGGCGTAGGTGTCGCCGGTGCGTGCGTGGATCCAGTCCATGTAGGCCGTCATGGCGTCCCAGCTGCGGTCGACGATGGTGGTGTCACCGCTCATCTGCCACACGGTCCAGGGCACGACGACCCCGCAGTCCGCCCAACCGCTCGCCGGGACCTGCTCGTTGTAGCGGGCGCCGGGCGCGATCCAGGGGAACTGGGCGCCGTCGGCGCCGTAGGTGCGCTGGGAGTCGATCAGGATGTCCTGGAAGTTGCTCAGGAAGGCGACCGCGTCGGCGTTGTACATGCCCGTCCGGGCGAAGACCTGGGTGTCGCCTGTCCAGCCGCAGCGTTCGTCACGCTGCGGGCAGTCGGTGGGCACCCAGAGGTAGTTGCCGCGCTGGCCCCAACGGACGTTGCTGATCAGCCGGTTGACGTCGGGGTCGTCCGTGGTGAGGTCGCCGATGTCCTGGAGGGCGGAGGTGGCGACCTTGCCGGTCAGGTCGGTGAGGGTGACGGTGGCGGTCGTGGTCACCGAGAGGTAGCGGAAGCCGTAGAAGGTGAGGGAGTCCTGGTGGGTCTCGCCCTTCGGGTCGCCCTTGAGGATGTACGTGCTGGTGGCCTCGGCGGTGCGGAGGTTGGCCCGGTAGACGGAGCCCTCGGGGCCGTCGGCGCCCGCGCTGCTGTCGTTGAGCATCTCGCCCGGTGCGAAGGCGACTTGGGCGCCGGCCGGTCCGCGGAGGGTGTAGCGCGGGACGCCGACCATGTTCTGGCCGAGGTCGATCACTGCGGTGTCGCCGGGGTGCAGGGTGAGGGGGGCGGTGGCGGCTTCGGCGGGATCGGTGACGGTGCGGGTGGGGTCGAGGACGAAGTCGTCCCCGCCCGTGTAGACGGTGACCGACTGCGGTCTGCGATCCCACTTCGGCATCAGCCGGGCCGACTCGCCCGCATGGGCGACCAGTCGGGAGTCGGGGAACCTGGTGGTGAAGTCGTGTTCTTCGACTCCGGACCAGGCGGAGGTGTCGAAGCCGTTCGCCGTCCAGCCCGGCAGCTCCCTGCGGGCGTCGTAGGTCTGGCCGTCGTAGAGGTCGTCGGCCCGGTAGGGGCCGGTGTCCGTGGCCCGCCAGTCGTCGCCGGGCTCGGTGACGACGGTCTGCTGTGAGCCGTCCTCGTAGCGGATCAGGAGTTTGGCCTTGAGGGCGAGGCGGTTGCCGTCCTCGGAGCAGTAGACGCTGTGGTCGGAGACGCGGCCGTTGTACCAGCCGTTTCCCAGCACGGCCGCGAGGGTGACCTGCCGCTCCCCCACGAGCAGGCCGGTCACGTCGTAGGTGAAGTAGTTGACGGTGGTGTCGTAGTTGGTCCAGCCCGGGGTGAGGAGCTCGAGGGTGGTGGTGCCGTCCTGGGGCACGGTGACCCGGCGTCCGTTGACGTAGGCGTCGTACACGCCGAGCGCGGAGACGTAGAGCCTGGCGTCGCGAACCCGTCCCTGCGCGAGCTCCGCCTGCCTGCGGAGCAGGGGCGCGCCCGCGCTGTTGGCCGCCTTGCCCGCCATGGTGATCCACCGGGCGCCGTCCCAGCCGGTCACGCCGTCGGTGCTGAGCAGGCCGGTCTCGAAGCGGGCGGTCGGGGCCTCGGGGAGTGGGCGGCCGTTCTCGTCCCAGAGCTGGACCGTCCAGTGGTAGCGCGTCGAGGGGCGCAGGTCGGGGCCCGCGTAGCGCACGGCCACCGAGTCGGCCGCGTCGGTCCGGCCGCTGTCCCAGACGTCCGCGCGGCCGTCGGTGAGGCGGTCGGGCGTGGACGCCACCAGGATGCGGTAGGCCGTCTGGCGTCGGCCGCGGACCCGGGACGCGGTGCGCCAGCCGAATCCCGGACGGGCCGCGTCCACACCGAGGGGGTTGGTGCGGTGCTCCACGGTCAGGCCCTCGACGGCGGTGCGGTCGACTCCGTCGGTCATACCGGTGTCCCTTCGACTGCTGGGAGTTGTGTGGATTCCGCCCGGTGGGCGCTTGAAGCCAGTGGCTGTTCCGCCACGTGTCTACTGGCCCGGCGGGCTCAGCTGTCCCAGGCGCGCGTGAAAACCGTTCAAAAACGGATTCCGAGCTTCATCGGCCGATGTGGCGCGATGTGGCAGGTCGCGGCACATCAGCAGTAGACGATCGGGCAGCCGCGGCGCAGGGAGTGCTGGGCGGCGCGCAGGTACAGCGCCACGTAGAAGGCGGTGTCCAGGTCCTCACCCCACGGTCCCGGCCGGGCGGCGGCCGTGTCCTTGGCCGGGCCGTCCAGGAACCACATGGTCAGGTCGAGGTTGTCGCAGGCCTCCGGTATCTCGTCCACCGGCAGGCGGACGGCCGTGGCGAGCCGTTCGGCGAGGGCGAGGATCCGAGGGGCGCCGGCCACCAGGGTCGTGTCGGTGTAGGCGGTGCCGACCGGCAGCCGGATCTCCTCGTCGAGGGACAACGGCACCAGCAGTGACCAGCCGCAGAGCAGGTCGTGCTCCTTGCGCGACAGATGCTTGCGGCACAGCGCCTCGAACCCGTCCATGGAGGGGACCAGCTTCTCCTCGAACGACATCCCCGCCCCGCGCAGCACCCGCTCCGGCTCCTCGGGCACGGACTGGTACGGCGGCAGTCCGCGTCGGCTCAACTCCGCACCCAGCGCGGAGGCGAGAGCACCCTTGCCGCCTTCGTCCTCGTCCTCGTCGAACCACTCCCGCGCGCCCACGCTCACCAGATAGATCCCCATGCCCGAAAACGTACAGCGCGCCACTGACAACGCCCCATGGTCACGGTGCGGTCAGCAGGAGCGTGGGCAGCGTCCCCTCCACGATCCGCCGCCTGGGCAGCGACAGACCGAACTGCTCCTGGAGGACCTTCAGCGAGGTGCGGTGCACGGTCCGCCGGTCCAGGTCGTGGTCGGGGAGCCCGGCGGCGGCCAACCGGTCCTGCACGGCGGACGCCAGTCCGGGCTCGCCCTGGACCCCGTCGTATCCCCAGGAGCCGTCCAGGTGCAGGTTGAACGCGCACATCAGGCGCTCGTCGTGGCAGTAGGCGAACGTGGGGGGCACTGGTTTGCCGTTCTCCTCCTCGAACTCCAGGTGGAAGACGTGCAGTTCGCCGCGGTCGACACGGGGTGTGGCGCCGAACTGGGCCTGCCAGCAGCCGTACTTGATGACGTACGACCACTCACCGAGTTCTCCGTGGCGCAGGGCGATCTCCTGGTGCGTGCTGCCGAAGACGCCGTCCAGTACGTCCTGCGCCTGGTGGCCGGTCAGCTCTCCGATGAAGCGGGTTCCGGTCCTGCCCCGGAACGCGGTGGCGGCGACCCGCCGTGCCAGGGACTCCGATTCGAGGTCCCGCGCCATCACGACGCCGTATCCGCCCCAGGCGATGGACTGGGGCTCGGCGAGCCAGGCTATTCCGTCGGTCATGGCGGTCACCCTGTCGTATCCGCCGGGAGGTGTCACTGGGTACACCCCTCAAGACGGGTTCTGCGCCCAATGTGCCCCGGCCGCACGCTCCGTAGCTTCTTGAGCGAGGCACACGGCGTGCCGGACGGAGGGCGATGACGATGTTCCGCACGACTGCACGGCGTACGCACGACACGGGACCCGCCGCCGAGGCGCTGCGACTGGTCAAGGTCAGCAAGACCTACGGCACGGACGACAGTGCCGTGACCGCCCTGGACGGGATCACGCTGAGCCTGGGCCGGGGCACCTTCACCGCGGTGATGGGACCCTCGGGGTCAGGCAAGTCCACGTTGCTCCAGTGCGCGGCGGGTCTCGACCGGCCGGACAGCGGGATCGTGCGGGTGGACGGCACGGAGCTGACCGGCGGCGGCGAGGCGGAGCTGACGAGGTTCCGGCGGGGCCGCGTCGGCTTCGTGTTCCAGCAGTACAACCTGCTGGAGACGCTGACGGTCGCGCAGAACACGGTGCTGCCGCTGAAGCTCGCGGGTCGGAAGGTGAACCGGCGACGGGCCCAGGAGGTCCTCACCTCCGTCGGACTCGGTGACCGGCTCGGGCACCGGCCCGACCAGCTCTCCGGTGGTCAGCGGCAGCGCGTGGCGATCGCCCGTGCCCTGGTCGCCGACCCCCGGGTGATCTTCGCGGACGAGCCGACGGGCGCCCTGGACACCCGTAGTGCGCGGGATGTGCTGCGGCTGCTCCAGGAGGCGGTGCGGGTGCACGGCCGGACCGTGGTGATGGTGACCCACGACCCGGTCGCCGCCTCCTACGCCGACTCGGTGCTGTTCCTGGCGGACGGCCGGCTCGCGGGCCGGATGGACGCGCCGACACCGGACGCGGTGGCCGAACGCCTCGCGCACCTGGGCGACGCCATGACGGCGGGGGTGTGAGCGATGTTCACGCTGGCGATGCGGTCGATACGGCAACGGCCCGGACGGTTCCTCGCGACACTGCTGGCCGCCTTCCTGGGCGCGGGGATCATCATGACGTTCAACTCGCTGTACGACACGGCCGGACAGCCCGGTGTCGACGCGGTGAGCTCGGAGACGCTGACCACCTCCGCGAGTGTCGTCGGCGGTTACGGCACCCTCCTGGTGTTCTTCGCCGTGGCCTCGACGCTGACGATCAACGTCAGGCAGCGGGCGGGTGAGCTGGAGCTGCTGCGCTGCTCGGGGGCGACTCCTGGGCAGATGCGGCGCATGGTCGTGGGTGAGGCGGTCGCGGTCGCCCTGATCGGGGCCGTGCTGGCGATCGGGCCGGCGATGCTCGGCGGGCGGGCGCTCCTGGGCGCCTTCCAGGACAGCGGGCAGGTGGCTCAGGACGTCGACCCCTCATTCGGCGTCGTCGCGTTGATGTCGGGTGTCGACATCACGCTGATCGCTGCCGCGGGCGCCGCGTTCCTCGCCGTACGACGGGCCACGCGCGGGCGTCGGCAGCGGGGGCGGGCCCGGACGCTGCTCGCGTACGCGGCGCTCGGTCTCGGCGCCCTGTCCGCGATGTCCACCTTCGCCTTCTCGGCGAGCGACGAGGCACTCATGGCGACACCGGCGTACGGGGCGATCCTGCTGTCCGTGGGGTTCGCGCTGCTCGCGCCGAGGCTGCTGAAGAGTGCGCTGGACCGGCTGCCGTTGACCGGTGCGAGCGGGTGGCTGGCGGTGCGGAACCTGCGCCGGCGGGCGGACCATCTGTCCGGGATCCTGATGTCGCTGATCCTCTTCACGGCGGTGTCCGTCGCCACGCTGTACATGCAGGCCGTGGAGAGCGACGCCGTGCGGGCGGCGGGCACGGTCAGGACCGTCGAGGCGAAGAACCTGCAGACGCTGAACCTCACGGTCGTCGGCATCATCGCGGTGTTCGTCTGTGTGATGCTGGTCAACTCGCTGTACGCGGCGACGACCTACCGCGGCCGGGAGTTCGGGCAGCAGCGTCTCGCCGGGGCGACGCCGGGGCAGGTGCTCGGCACGGTGGGCGTGGAGGGGCTGGTTCTCACGGTCGTCGGGCTGTTCTTCGGCACGGTGGCGGCGCTGGCCGGAATCATTCCCTTCACCGTCGTGCGCACCGACTCCGTGCTGCCCCACCAGGGGCTCGGGATCTGGCTGTCAGTGGTGTCGATCGCTGCGGCGGCGACGGTCGGTACGAGTGTGGCCACGGCCCGGCGGGTGCTGCGGACTCCGGCGGTGGAGGCGGTGGGTCTGGCGGCGTGAGAACTCCGGCCAGGGGGGCGGTCACCTCGGTGGCGGCCCCCTTGTCCCTGCTGCATGCCGGCCGCGTCCAGCGCGGTCGGCATGGCCGCTGCCCGGCCCCGGACCACGTGACAGAAGCGGTGAACAAGCGCTTAGATAGGTGTCCTGGACACCTGTTCGTACCCGCGCCGGAGGCCCCGTTGCTGTTCACATCCGTCGACGACGTCTCCGCTCGCCTCGCCGAGACCGGCTACCTCGCCTCCCCCGCGGTCGCCACGACCGTCTTCCTCGCCGACCGGCTCGGCAAGCCGCTCCTGGTGGAGGGCCCCGCCGGGGTCGGCAAGACCGAGCTGGCCAAGGCGGTGGCCGAGGTCGCCGCCGCACAGCTGGTCCGGCTCCAGTGCTACGAGGGGGTCGACGAGTCCCGCGCGCTGTACGAGTGGAACCACGCCAAGCAGCTGCTGCGGATCAGCGCCGGCCGGGACGAGACCTGGGACGAGGCGCGCACCGACATCTTCAGCGAGGAGTTCCTGCTCTCCCGGCCCCTGCTGACGGCGATCCGCGGCGACGAGCCCAAGGTCCTCCTCATCGACGAGACCGACAAGGCGGACGTCGAGGTCGAGGGCCTGCTCCTGGAGGTGCTCAGCGACTTCCAGGTCACGGTTCCCGAACTCGGCACCATCACCGCCTCCCGCCGCCCCTTCGTCGTCCTCACCTCCAACGCCAGCCGCGAGCTGTCGGAGGCCCTGCGCCGCCGCTGCCTGTTCCTGCACATCGGGTTCCCCGAGGAGGAGCTGGAGCGGCGGATCGTACGGCTGAAGGTGCCCGGTCTCGACGAGGTGCTGGCCAGGTCCGTGGTGCGGGTCGTGGGGGCGCTGCGGGCCATGGACCTGCGCAAGGTGCCCTCGGTCGCCGAGACCATCGACTGGGCGCGCACCCTCCTCGCGCTCGGCGCGGACCATCTGGACGAGACGGTCGTACGGGACACCCTGGGTGTGCTCCTCAAGCATCAGGACGACATCCTCAAGGCCGGGGCCAAGCTCGACCTGGACGCGGTGTGAGCACCGCCGAGCGGCTCACCTCCCTGGTCGGTGCGCTGCGCGCGCACGGGGTGCGCATCGGGACGGGCGAGACCGTGGACGCGGCGCAGGCGGTCGAGGCGCTCGGGCTGGCGGACCGGGAACGGCTGCGGGAGGGACTGGCGGCGACGCTGCTGCACGGGACGGCCCAACGGCAGGTGTTCGACCCGGTCTTCGACCTGTACTTCCCGCGGGGCGTCGGTGCTCCCGAGGAGGTTTCCGCGGGCCGGGAGGACATGCGCGAGCGGCTCGCCGAAGCCCTCGCCGCGAACGACGAGGCGCTGATGGGCCGATTGGCGGCGCAGGCGGTCGACGGGTTCGGCGGCTACGGCAACTCCCCGGCGTCGGACGGCTGGTCGTCGTACCAGACGCTCGAATGGCTGCGGCCGCAGACGCTGCTCGCGCCCGTCCGTGACACCCTTCGCGCGCGGCAGGGCGCTTCGGGGTTCGCCGACCGGCTCCTTGAGGACGAGATCCGGCGGCGCATCGAGGCGTTCCGCGCGCTGGTGGCAGCGGAGGCCCGGCGGCGGGTCGCGGAACGGCGCGGCAGGGACGAGATCGCACGGCGGACGGTCGCCACGACCACCGACCGCGTCGACTTCCTGTTCGCCGGGAAGGACCGGCTGGCCGAACTACGGCGCACCGTCCAGCCGTTGGCCCGCAAGCTCGCCACCCGGCTCGCGGCCCGCCGCCGTCGTGCCGCGCGGGGCAGTATCGATCTGCGGCGCACTCTGCGCGGTTCGTTGTCGACGGGCGGGGTGCCGATGAAGCCGGTGCTGCGGCGGCGTCGGCCGGCCCGTCCCGAACTGGTGCTGCTGTGCGATGTGTCGGGCTCGGTGTCGGGGTTCTCGGACTTCACGATGCTGCTGGTGCAGGCACTGCACGACCAGTTCAGCAAGGTGCGGGTGTTCGCCTTCGTCAACCGGCTCGACGAGGTCACCCGGCTCCTCGAACACGGCGCGGCCGACCCGGAGGGACTCGGCGGACGCATCCGGGCCGAGGCCACGCTCACGGGCTGGCACGGCAGCAGTGACTACGGCGTCGCGCTGGGCGAGTTCGCCGAGCGCCACGGTGACGCGGTGAGCCCGCGCACCACGGTGTTCGTGCTCGGTGACGCCCGCACCAACATGAGCGACCCGAACCTGTCGGCCGTACGCGAGATCGCCGAACGGGCGCGCCGTGTCTACTGGTTGAACCCGGAAGCGCGGGGCCAGTGGGGCACGGGTGACTCGGCCGCGTACGAGTACGCCGAGCTGGTGGAGATGCACGAGTGCCGCAATGTGCGGCAGCTCAGCGCACTGGTGGGACGGCTGCTGCCGATCTGACGGCCTCCCCCGCAGGCTCTTCAGGAGGCAGGCGAGGCGGCCGGACTCGCCGTCGCCGAGTGCCGCTCCACCCTCCGCAGCGCCCTCAACTGGTCCATCACCCACAACCAGGGCAGGAGGCGGGCGGCATGAGCACCCCTCCCCGCCCCCTCCGCCGGCTCGCCGGGCGGGAGATCCACCCGTCACCTGACCCCGCCGTGCGCGGACCCGGCAGACGACTCGGCCCGGCCGACCGCGGGTACAGCGCCCCGGGTTCCACGAGGGCGCACGTGTGCGCGGCCCGGCCCGCTGCCCTGGTCATGCGGTCGGCTGTTCTCTCCGTGCGCCCGCCGGCGCGTGCTCCGGCTCCCGGCGCAGACGGCCACGGAGAACCTCGCGATGCTGCGGGAACCCACCCGGGCACGGGAAGATCCCCCTGCGGCCAAGCGGGCACAGCCGCTGAGCGAGGCTGCCGAGGCCGTCCGGCAGCCAGAGACAGAGCACGGGCGGGCAGTCGATCAACGGTGCAGGACGAGGCGGCCCAGGGCGTGAGCGCCCCGCCTCACTTGCTCTTCGCGTAGTCCGTCGCCATGCCGCCCGCGAAGTCGTAGACCACGCACTGCTCGTCGCCGACGACCCAGGCGTCGTGTCCGGGTGCCACCACGAAGATGTCCCCGGGGCCCAATTCGCCCTCGCCGCCGTCGTCCATGGCGATGCGCATACGGCCCTGGACCACGTAGCCGTTGTGGTGGACCTCGCAGCTCTTGGTCCCCGCGATCGGGGCCACGGACTGGGACCAGCGCCAGCCGGGTTCGAAGGTGCCCACGGCGAAGTCCAGTCCGGTCATGTGGACCGCTTCGAGATGCCCCTTGGGGAAGTCCCGGCGCTCGTCCGGCTTGTCGAGCGTCTTCACCTCAAACATGACGGCTCTCCCTTCCGGCCGTGTTCGACACGGCCGGGGCCGGTCTCCGTCTCCCGCCCGTCCCGGGCGGCACCGGCGGGGTCCTGGCCCCACCACTCCATCGTCCGCCCGGCCCGTCGGGGCCGCCATTCGGGGGACCGAATTCAGACCTCACCCGCGCAGAGGCGCGCGAAGCGCTCGGCGTCGACATTGCCCCCGGAGACGATCACGCCGACCCGGTCCGGCAGGCCTTCCACCCGGCCGCCGAGCAGGGCGGCCAGCGCGCTGGCGCCACTCGGCTCGAGGACGATCTTCAGCCGCTCGAAGGCGAACCGCATGGCCTCCCTGATCTCGTCGTCGCGGACCAGGGCGATCTCGTCGACCAGCCGCCGGTTCACCGAGAAGGTCAGCTCGCCAGGGGTGTCGATGGCCTGTCCGTCGGCGATGGTCCTGGGCACGGGGACGCTGATCCGCCGCCCCGCCTCCAGGGACCGCTTGGTGTCGTCACCGGCCTCCGGCTCCACGCCGATCATGCGGATGCCCGGGTTCCGCCCCTTGGCCGCGGTCGCACTCCCCGCCATCAGCCCACCGCCCCCGACCGGCGCGAGCAGGGCGCCCAACTCCCCTGTCTCCTCGAGGAGTTCGAGGGCAGCCGTGCCCTGTCCCGCCATCACGTGCGGGTGTTCGTACGGCGGGATGAGCGTCAGCCCCCGCTCTGCGGCCAGGGCCTCGGCGATGGCCTCGCGATCACCGGTGTAGCGGTCGTAGGTGACGATCTCGGCGCCGTAGCCCTCGGTGGCGGCCCGCTTGGATCGCGGGGCGTCCCCGGGCATGACGATCACCGCGGTGGTGCCGAGCTCCCGGGCGGCCAGGGCCACGGCCTGGGCGTGGTTCCCGGAGGAGTAGGCGGCGACACCCCGGGCCAGCTGGTCCGGAGTGAGCCGGGAGGCCGCGTTGTAGGCGCCGCGGAACTTGAAGGCGCCGACCCGCTGGAAGTTCTCGCACTTGAGGAAGACCTGGGCACCGACCAGCGCGTCGAGGGTCCGGGAGCGCAGCACGGGGGTGCGGTGCGCGATGCCCTTGAGCCGGGCGGCCGCGTCCAGGACGTCGTCCAGGGTGACCGGCGGGGTGGTGGTCGTCACGGGTGTCCTCCGGCGCTCGGCTGTTTTCGGGACTGGGACAGATAGCTGTAGGCGGAGGCGCGCGAGATCCCGAGCCGTCCGGCCACCTGCTCGATCGCGCGCCGCACCGCGAAGACACCTCTTTCGTCCAGGCTCCGGAACAGGTCGAGGCGCCCGGTGCGGTCGAGCAGCGCCCACGACTGGTGCCGGTGCGCGTCGAGCATGACGTCGACGACGGCGTCGATGTCGTCGCCGAAGGTGGTGACGGGGGGTTCGGCGGGGGTCGTCCCGATTCCGGCCAGCGCTCCCAGCAGGGCGTGGACCTCGCTCGCCGCGCCGACGTCGACATTGACGCACAGGGCACCGAAGACCGTGCCCGAGGAGTCCCGCAGCGGCATCGTCGACGACTTGACCAGCTTGCCGGTGTCGGTCCGGGTGACGTAGTTCAGCTCGTCGGCCGCCTCGTCGCCGCGGGCGACCATCCGCATGCCGATCTCGCTCATGGCCCCGCCCACCGCGCGCCCGGTCACCGAGCCGGCGATGGCCACCACCGACTTCTCCGGACTCCGGTAGTCGTGCAGCACCACCTCGCACAGCGGGCCGAAGGTCGCGGCGATGCCGTGGACGACAGGTGTGAGCGCGGCAAGGATCGCATCCCGCTCGGTCATCGTCCCGCCCCTTCCAGCTCCGACAGTTCCATCAGACTAGCAATCCAAGCACTGGACCACCAGTCCAAACCGTTCACTCTTCCGTGTTGGCCGTGGATCTTGACGGCTCGAATGTTACCGGTAACATCAACGTTCATGTCCTCGACGACGGCGCCCGCGCGCACACCGGTCTTCAGTCCGGCCGCAGTGGTCGCCTCCTGCGTCGGCTTCGTCCTCATCGGCGTGCTCCAGGCCCTGTACGGCCCGGCGATCCCCGCGTTCCGCGCGGAGTTCGGGCTGTCTCCTTCCCAGGCCGGGCTCGGTCTCAGCGCCCACTTCGGCGGCGGCGTCGCCGGCGTCCTGCTGTTCGACCGGCTCCACGGCCGGATCGGCAACCGGCAGCTCCTCGGCGCCTCGTACCTCCTGATGGCCGTAGGCGCCGCGGGCTTCGCGCTGGCGCCGAACTGGCCGAGCGCCCTGTCCGCTGCACTGCTGGCCGGCCTCGGTTTCGGTGGCATCGACTACGGCCTCAACCAGTTGTTCGCGGTCGGCTTCGGCCACCGTTCGACCGCGATGCTCAACATCCTCAACGCGCACTTCGGCGTGGGGGCGATCCTGGGTCCGGCACTCGTCGCGGCGGTGGGTTCCGGGCACTATCCCGCGGTCTTCCTCGGATTCGCACTGGTCACCCTGCCGTTGCTGCTGTGCCTCAAAGGCGTGCAGGACCGGGCGCCACATCCGTCCGACCCGGCTGTCGACTCCTCGGGCGCCCTCGGCCGCAGTCTGGTCTCGGTGCTCTGCGTGTTCGTGGCGCTCTACGTCCTGCACGTCGGCGTCGAAGCCGGCGTCGGCGGCTGGGAGCCCACGCATCTGGAGACCGTCGGATACGGCGCCGGGGTGGCCGCGACCGCCACCTCCGTCTACTGGCTGATGATGACCGTGGGCCGTTTCCTGGTCGCCCCGATCGCTCTGCGGTTCTCCGCACAGGCCATCATCACCGTGTCCTGCGCGGGCATGACGGCCTGTCTCCTCCTGGCGTCCGTGCGGGAGTTGGCACCGTACGCGTACGCGGGCGTCGGTCTGTTCATCGCCCCGATCTTCCCGACCGGCCTGCCCTGGCTGCACCGGGCGGCCCCCGGCGCCCGCCGGGCCGGTGCCCTGGTCATCGCCGCGTCGATGGTCGGCGGGGTGGCGGCGGGACCGGCGCTGGGCAAGGCCATCGAGTGGTCCGGGATCCGGGCCGTTCCGCTCCTGCTGAGCGGTGTCTCGGCGCTGTGCCTGGCCGCCACGCTCTGGCTCATCCGCACCACCCGTCCGCACTGAACTCCCCACCCATGTGAAGGGAAGCTTCCGCATGCCCGCTCTGACGACGTCCTCCGACGGTTTCCTCCTGCACGGCGAGCCGTTCCGGATCATCTCCGGAGCCATGCACTACTTCCGGATCCATCCCGACCAGTGGAGCGACCGGCTGCGCAAGGCCCGGCTGATGGGCCTCAACACCATCGAGACGTATCTGCCGTGGAACCTCCACGAGCCCGTGCCGGGTGAGCTGGTCCTGGACGGCATCCTCGACCTTCCCCGCTGGCTGCGCCTGGCCCAGGACGAGGGCCTGAACGTCCTGTTGCGCCCGGGTCCCTTCATCTGCGCCGAGTGGGACGACGGCGGTCTGCCCGCCTGGCTGCTCGCGGACCCCGACATCCGGCTGCGCAGCAGCGACCCCCGCTTCACGTCGGCGTTCGACGGCTACCTCGACCGGCTCCTGCCGGCACTGCGCCCGTTCATGGCCGCGCACGGCGGTCCGGTGATCGCCGTGCAGGTGGAGAACGAGTACGGGGCCTACGGCGACGACACCGCGTATCTCAAGCACGTCCAGCAGTCGCTGCGGGACCGGGGGGTCGAGGAGCTCCTGTACACCTGCGACCAGGCCAACGCCGAGCACCTGGCGGCCGGCAGCCTGCCCGGCACGCTCGCCACGGCCACCTTCGGCAGCCGCGTCGAGGAGAACCTGGCCGCGCTCCGCGCCCATCAGCCCGAAGGCCCGCTGATGTGCTCGGAGTTCTGGATCGGCTGGTTCGACCACTGGGGCGGCCCGCACCACGTGCGGTCGGCCGCCGACGCCGCGGCCGACCTGGACCGTCTGCTGTCGGCGGGCGCCTCGGTCAACATCTACATGTTCCACGGCGGCACCAACTTCGGCTTCACCAACGGCGCCAACCACAAGCACGCCTACGAGCCCACCGTCACGTCCTACGACTACGACGCCCCGCTCACCGAGAGCGGCGACCCCGGCCCCAAGTACCACGCCTTCCGCGAGGTCATCGCCCGTCACACGGCCGCCGCCGACGAGCCGGCCCCGGCGCCCGCGCCGAAGCTCCCCGTGACGGACGTCGACCTCGACCGCCGGGCGCCGCTGCTGCCGTACCTGCGCGGACTGCCGTCGACGAGCACCGAGACCCCCGTGACGATGAACGAGCTCGGCCTGCACACGGGTTACGTGCTCTACCGCACCACGCTTCCCGGCTCGGGCGACGGTCTGCTGCACTTCCCCGGCGGGGTCGGCGACCGCGCCCAGGTCTTCGTGGACGGCGCCGCCTTCGGCGTACTGGAGCGGGAGCGGCACGACGAGACGCTGTCCGTGCGCGTGCCGCATGCCGGGGCGGTCCTCGAAGTGCTCGTGGAGAACATGGGCGGGGTCAACTACGGTCCGCGCATCGGGGCGCCCAAGGGGCTGCTCGGCCCGGTGTCCTTCCAGGGCACCGCCCTGCGGGACTGGGAGTGCCGGGCCGTTCCCCAGGACGGCCTGGACACCGTGCCGTTCGGCCCGTCCGACGCGGGTACGGACACCGTGCCCGCCTTCCACAAGGGCACGTTCGAGGTGGCGAGCCCGGCCGACACCTTCCTCTCGCTGCCCGGCTGGACCAAGGGACAGGCCTGGGTCAACGGCTTCCACCTCGGCCGCTACTGGAACCGCGGCCCCCAGCACACGCTGTACGTCCCGGGTCCCGTACTGCGCCCCGGCACCAACGAACTGGTGCTGCTGGAACTGCACGCCACCACCGGGACCCGCGCCCAGCTCACCGACACGCCCGACCTCGGACCGGAGAGCGACTGATGACCCGCCCGCACCGGCTGCGCATCCCCACCCCCGCCGGGCCTCCGCTGACCGGGCACCTGCCCTTCGCGGACGCCCCCGGGGTGCCCGATCCGATCGAGGTCACCAGCCGCTGGCTCACCAGGGGCGGCCGCCCCTGGTTCCCGGTGTCCGGCGAGTTCCACTACTCCCGCTACCCCGCCGGGGAGTGGGAGGAGGAGCTGCTGAAGATGAAGGCGGGCGGGGTCACCGCCGTCGCCAGTTACGTCATCTGGATCCACCACGAGGAGACCGAGGGCCGCGTCCGCTTCGACGGCGACCGCGATCTGCGCCGCTTCGCCGAGCTGTGCGCCCGGCACGGCCTGGACTTCGTCCCCCGGATCGGCCCCTGGTCCCACGCGGAGGTCCGGGGCGGCGGCCTGCCCGACTGGGTGCTGGCCCGGGACTGCACACCCCGCACCGACGACCCGGTGTACCTGGACGCCGTACGCCCCTGGTTCGCGGCGATCGCCGAGCAGTTGAGGGGCCTGGACCGCGCCCACGGCGGACCGATCGTGGCGGTCCAGATCGAGAACGAGCTGTACGACCAGCCGGGTCATCTGCTGACGCTGAAGCGGATGGCCCAGGAGGCCGGCCTGAGCGCGCCCCTGTGGACGTCGACCGCGTGGGGCGGTGTCCAACTCCCGCCGGACGAACTGCTCCCGCTGTACGGCGGTTACACCGAGACCTTCTGGACGGAGGCCGACGGCGGCTGGCCCGACACCTGCCGCAAGCACTTCTTCTTCACCCACCAGCGCGACGACGAGGGCATCGGATCCGACCTGCGGCCCGTGACCGTGCGCGGCAGCGAGCCGGACGCCTTCGCGGACCGGTTCCCCTGGGCCACCTGCGAGTTGGGCGGCGGTATGGCGGTGTCCTACCACCGCAGGCCCCACGTCGACCCCGACGACATCGGGGCGCTCGGTCTCACCAAGATCGGCTGCGGTTCGGTCTGGCAGGGCTACTACATGTTCCACGGCGGCACGAACCCGCCGGGTGAGCTGAGCACCCTCCAGGAGTCGCACGCCACCGGCTATCCCAACGACCTGCCGGTCCTGACGTACGACTTCCAGGCGCCGCTCGGCGAGTACGGCCAGTACCGGCGCACCTACCACGAACTCCGGCTCCAGCACCTGCTGTTGGCGGACTTCGGGCACCTGATCGCGCCCATGGGGTCCGCGCTTCCGGAGCTGCGGCCGGACGGGCAGTCGGACCGGGACACCCTGCGGTGGGCGGTGCGCGGTGACGGCGGCTCGGGGTTCCTGTTCGTCAACAACCACCAGCCGCACGAGCCGCTGCCGGAGCATCCGGACACGTCCTTCACGGTCGAGTTCCCTTCCCCTGCAGGCGAGTTGACCTTGCCCGGCACTCCCGTCACGATCCCGACCGGCGCGTACTTCTGCTGGCCCCTGCGTCTCGACGTGGCCGGTCTGCGGCTGGAGTGGGCCACCGCACAGCCGGTGTGCACGCTCGATGTCGACGGACGGACGGTCCTGGTGCTGGCGGCGACGGACGGCATCGAGCCCGAACTCGCCCTGGACGCCCGCACGGTGGCCGCCGTCTCCACCCCTTCCGGGGATGTCACCCCGGTCGACGACCGGCTGATGGTGACCGGCCTGCGTCCCGGCACCGACGCCCTCGTCGAGGTGGACACGGCCGGCGGCGAGCGGGTCGGCCTGCTGGTGCTGGACGCGGCGACCGCCCGTACCGCCTACCGGGGCACGGCGTGGGGCGCCGAGCGGCTGGTGCTGAGCGCGGACGGGGTGGTCTTCGACCGGGACGAGGTACGGCTGCACGGTCCGGGGACGGCCACGTCGTTCGCCGTGCTGCCCGCACCGGAGCGGGTGCCCGCGGTGGACGGCGTGCCGTCGGAGCCGGACACGGACGGGGTGTTCACCCGGTACGCGGTCCCGGCGGGGGACGTCGAGGACTTCGCCGCCGAGGTCACCCTCGTCCGGGCCGCAGGGCCGGCCCCCGAGACCGTCACCGGCGTCCTGGGCCGGGCGAGCGCGCCGGACGACAAGCACTTCGACACCGTGGCCGCCGAGTACCGCGTCGAGGTTCCGGACGCGCTGCCGCCCGGAACGCTGCTGCGGCTGCACTGGAGCGGGGACGTAGGGCGGGCGTACGTGGGAGACACGCTCGTCGCCGACCAGTTCTTCTCGGGGCGCGTCTGGGACATCGCCCTGGACCGGCTTCCCGCGGACGAGCTTCGGGCCGTAGGTCTGCGGCTGCGGGTACTGCCGCTGCCCGCCCGGGCCCCGGTGCATCTGCCGGAACAGGCGGGCGGCGCCGGGGAGAAGGCCGCCGTCACCCGCGCGGACTGGATCACTCGCCGCTCGCGGTCGGTCCGGGCGGGCTGACCTGCTCCTTGTCCGTTTCGAGGGCCCGGTGCCGTGGCCGGTTCCTCGAGACGGTCCCGCCTATGCTGTGCTCCCCGAGGGGGCCGTCACCGCACCACCACGTCGAGGGAAGCGCCATCATGACCCCGAACGCCGCCGAAGGAGCTGCCCCCAAGGGGCGCAGCCGACGCAACTTCGCCGGCTCGCGCCCGGTGATGGACGACGTGGCCCGGCTGGCCGGTGTCTCCAAGCAGACCGTGTCCCGGGTGCTCAACGAGCATCCGTCCGTCCGCCCCGAGACCCGTGAGGTGGTCCTGACGGCCATGCGGACCCTCGGTTACCGGCCCAGCCGCAGCGCCCGGTCGCTGGCCAGCGGCCGGACCCGGATGGTCGGGGTCATCACCTTCGACGCGGCCCGCTACGGGCCCTCCGCGATCCTGACGGCGATCAACACCGCGGCCCAGGAGGCCGGTTACCTGCTGAGTTCCATCTCCCTGGACACGGCCGAACGCGACACGGTCGTCGAGGCCGTCGGCCGGCTCTCGGCCGAGGGCGCGGACGGGGTGATCGCCATCGCCCCGCAGTTGTGGGTGGGCCACGCCCTGGCGGACACCCGTCTGGACACCCCTCTGGTGGTGCTGGAGAACGGCTTCGACGCCGAGACCGAGCGGGTCACCGGCGACTCGCGGGAGGGTGCGCGCAAGGCCACGGAGCATCTGCTGGGCCTCGGTCACCGGACCGTCTGGCACATCGCGGGTCCCAGCGGCTGGACCTCCGCCGACCACCGGCTGACGAGCTGGCGGTCCACCCTCGAAGCGGCCGGTGCGCCGGTCCCCGAGCCGCTGTTCGGCGACTGGAGCGCCGACTCCGGCTACCACCTGGGCCGTCGGCTGGCCCGGCGCGCGGACGTCAGCGCGGTGTTCGTCTCCAACGACCAGATGGCCCTCGGCGCCCTGCACGCCTTCCAGGAGGCGGGCCGCTCGGTGCCGGGCGAGATCAGCGTGGTGGGGTACGACGACATCCCCGAGGCGGCGCATCTGCTGCCGCCGCTGACGACCGTGCGCACCGACTTCGCGGAGATCGGCACGCGTTCCCTGCGCCTCCTGCTGAGCCGCATCGACGACTCGGCGGAACCACCCCGCGCCGATTCGCTCGTCCCGGTCGACCTCGTGATCCGCGCGAGCAGCGGTCCGGCGCCCGAAAGCTGACCCTGCCCTTCACGCCCGCACCTCCCTCAGCGCGTCGCCGATGAGGGCGATGCCCTCGTCGCTCTCATGGGCGGGGCCCGCCGCGTAGCCGAGAACCAGACCGGGCGGTCCGGGGCCGATCCGGTGCCAGGACAACGGGTGCGCCTTGACGCCCCGGGCGAACGCGGCCGCGGCCAGGTCGGTGTCGCGCAGGCCGGCCCCCCACTCGTCGAAGGTGACCGTGAGGTGCAGTCCGGCGGCGGCTCCGTGCACACGGGCGCCGGGCAGGTGTGCCTCGACGGCGCGCAGCATGGCGTCCCGGCGTCGGCGGTGGCGCCGGCGGACATGGCGCAGATGCCGTTCCAGCTCGCCGGATTCCATCAGCCGGGCGAGGACGAGCTGGGTCAGGACGCCGTTGCCGAGGTCGGCGTACCGCTTGGCCGTCACGACGGCGTCCAGGCGCTGCGGCGGGACGAGCAGCCAGCCCACCCGGAGCGCGGGCGCGAGCAGTTTGGAGACGCTGCCCGCGTAGCAGACGCCGTCGGGCATCAGTGAGCGCAGGGCCGGCACCGGCGGTCGGTCGTAGCGGTGCTCGGCGTCGTAGTCGTCCTCGATGACGACCCCGCCGTCGGCCGCCCAGTCCAGCAGCTCGCGCCGGCGTTCCCCGTCGAGGACGACACCGGTGGGGAACTGGTGGGCCGGGGTGGTCAGCACCGCCCGGGCGCCACTGGCACGCAGTGCGCCCACGTCGAGGCCGCCCGCGTCCACCGGGACGGGGACCAGCGTGTGACCGGCGTACTCCAACTGCTGGCGCGCGCCCAGCGATCCGGGGTCCTCGACGGCGATACGGCGGATGCCCTCCGCCCGCAGCAGCTGTCCGAACAGGACGAGGGCCTGCGCCACTCCGGCGACCACCACGACCTCGTCCGGATCGGCGCGGATGCCTCGGTTGCGGGCCAGCCAGCCGACCACGGCCCGGCGCAGGGCGGGGGCGCCCCTGGGGTCGCCGTAGCCGAAGTCGGCCGGGGTGAGGCCCGCGAGGACGGCACGCTCGGCGCGCAGCCATGCGGTGCGGGGGAAGGCGGCGAGGTCGGGCAGGCCCGGGGAGAGGTCGATGCGGCACGGCAGGGCGCGCAGGGCGTCGACAACTCCGTCGCGGACGGCCGAGCCGAAGAGCGCGTGGCCGGGGCGTGCCGGACCGTTCGCGGTGTGGACGCGGCCGTGGGGCGCGGCGGGCGCCGCCACGACCACCGTGCCGAGTCGGCCGCGACCGGCGATCTGGCCGGACTCGGCGAGCCGTCGGTAGGCCTCGGTGACCACGCCTCTGGTGACACGCAGCTCCTCGGCGAGCACACGGCTGGCGGGCAGCCTGGTGCCGACGGGCAGCCGGCCGTCCGCGATCGCCGAGCGCAGGCGGTCGGCGAGCCAGGCCGTACGGCCGCCGGGCGGCGCCTGGCCGGCGTCCAGCTGGAGGAAGTCCGAGCCGATGCCCGGCTGCGGCTCTTTGGACCCCTTGGATGGTGGGGTTGTGGACCTGCCCATGACGTCCATTGTGGGGGCAGGGTGGACGGCATGGACACCCCTTCCACCTCGTTCACCCGACTCGTCCCCGGCATGATCGGGATGACATTCGTCGGCAGCAGTGTCACCGTCTCGCACACCCTCGTGGACGCCCCCTTGTTCAGCACCCAGGCCGTCCGGTACGTGGCAGCGACCGCGCTTCTCGTGGTCCTCGCCCGTTTCGCCGGTGCCCGCCTGGTGTGGCCGCGCGGGTGGGAGTGGCTGTGGCTGGCCGGGCTCGCCGTCACCGGTCTGGTGCTGTTCAACGTGGCCGTGGTCCGGGGCGTCGCACATGCGGAGCCCGCGGTGATCGCCGTCGCGGTGGCGTGCGTGCCGCTGCTTCTCGGGGTGATCGGCCCTCTGCTGGAGCGGCGCAGGCCCAGTCGGCAGGTCCTGCTCGCGGCGCCCGTGGTGATGGCGGGTGCGGTGCTGGTGGAGGGGACGGGCCGCACGGACGCGGTCGGGGTGGCCTGGGCGGCGCTCGCCCTGGGCTGCGAGGCGGCGTTCACACTGCTGGCAGTACCGGTGCTGGGACGGCACTCGCCGTGGGGGGTGTCCGTGCACGCGACATGGCTGGGCGGAGCACTGCTGGCCGTCCTCGGCGTGACGCGGGAAGGGCCTTCGGCCGTGCGGGAGTTGACGGGGGTCCAGTGGGCGGCCGTCGGCTATCTGACGCTGCTGGTGACGGCGGTCGCGTTCGTCCTGTGGTACTCGACGGTACGTTCCGTCGGGGCCGGGCGCGCCGGGCTGCTCACCGGCATCGCGCCTCTGGCGGCCGCGGTCGTCAGCGCCGCCACGGGCACGGGCGTGCCGGGACCGACGGTATGGCTGGGCATCGCCGTGGTGATCGTCGGCCTCGTCGTCGGTCTGCGGCCACGAACGGTGCCCGCCGCTCAGTTGACCCCTGTCGGTCGCGGGGACACCGCGGCATCCGAAGGCAGGAGCCCTCGGACTCCTGCCTCCCGGTAACCGGATCACTCGTCGTTCACCCAGCGCATGAGCCGCTGCAGTGGGTAGAAGCCGTCGTGGGAGAGCCCAGGTGGCATGCCGCCCGCTCTGCCGAGGGACACGACGCGCTGGACTCCGGCGCAGGCGAGGGCGTCACGCAGTTCCGCCTTGCGGGCGTCGGGGTAGACGCCGACCGTCTGGGTGGCGACACCTGCGTGCGGGACGGCTTCGGACAGCGCGGCGACCGGGACGACGTTGACGATCTTCCCGTCGGGATGGAAGTCCACCGGTTCCGGAGAACGGATGACCAGGCCCCGGCCGTCGTATCCGCCCCACACCCGGTAGTCGGGGGCGAGGAAGCGCAGTACGTCGATCTCCTCGCGGAGTTCCGGGGCCACCTGCGGGCCGTCGGCCGAGCTGAACTCCCGGGCGACGCCTAGGCGTTCGCACAGCAGCGCGGCATACCGGTCGGCGTCCTCCTCCGTGCCCTCGACGAACTGGAAGCGGCTGGCCACGCACGCCTGCTGGTTGAAGAACGTGGCGTCGGCGGCGCCCGCGTCGGCAGCCAGGGCCAGCGAACCGGGCGAGTCGAAGGCCTCGCGGCCGATCAGCGAGATGGAGGTCTTCGGGTCGAAGGACACCAGCTCGAACCCCGGACCGACGTACCGCAACGCCCCGCGGATCGTGGCCTCGCCGCCCCAGGCGACCAGTTTGTCGAAGAACTGCGGGCGGAACAGCACGCTCTCCACGCTCTCGTCGCCGCCGCGCCAGTACGCGGCGGAGAACGAACGCACCACGGGGTGACCGGGGGCCACGGCGGCCATCGTGCGCAGGATGGCGGTCGCCGTGAACAGGTCGTTGGAGGGCAGCTTGAGGAGGTTGACGCCCTTGGTCAGCGCTCCGCGTACGACGGACATCGCGGCGACACCCGGTGCGTTGCCCGCGATGATGTGCACCAGGCGCGGCGGGAACGCGCGGGTGGCGGCGACGCGCTGTTCGGGCAGCCGCACCTCCCGCCAGCCGTCCAGCACCTCCGCGCCGCCGAGTTCGTGGTCGATCTGGGCGTACAGGCCCGGCCGTTGGAAGGTGCGCCACAGGGCGGCGTAGGCGCGTTCCAGGACCTCGGCGGGCAGCGGGCTGACCCGCGCCATGCGGTCCAGGGCCTCGGCGAGCAGGCCCTCGCGGTCCGCCCTGAGGGCCTCGCCGGTCTCGACGAGCAGGTCGACGATCTCCGCCACGGGCACATGGAAGGCCGGGCCCGGTTCGGTGCGGGGCCACACCAGGCGGTCCAGGTCGAGCGCGGGTGCGGTGAAGGTGGCGTCGGCGCGGCCGTGGGTGGTGCGCGGGCCCGCGTCGACCTCGCCGCGGATCACGTGGACGACGGCCACCGGGTCCGCCGCCGTGCCGCCGAGTGTCGTGGGCGTCATCCGTGGATCATCCCCCGCACATAGGAGTCGAGTGTCGCGGCACAGGTGATCTTGTCGTCGCCGCCGAGGTCGCCGTAGCGCCGGATGTTCGGCAGGACGGTGGGACCCGCTCTGCCGCAGTCGCACGGTGAGAAGTTCACGAAGACCCGGTCACCGCTGATGAGTCCGCCCCAGCGGCCCTCCAGGGAGACGTCCAGGAACGCGAACCGCCCCTCCACGACGCCGTGTTCGGGGTTCAGGAGTGTCTCGCCCGGCTCGTCGAGGACGAGCGGGATCACCCACGGCGGTATGTGGTAGTTGCCCTTCTCGCAGGCGAGGCAGGAGCCCTGGAGTTCCGTCATGCCGTAGCTGCGCACGCGCCGCACTCCGGCGTAGAAGGCGGCGAACTGCGCCTGGTAGTCGTCGGGCAGCGCGCGGCCCTTGTTGCCGCCGCCGCTGAGCACCAGGGTGTCGGGGTGCAGGCTCCCGTCGGGCACCCCTCGGGCGCGGAGGGCCTGGATCAGGGCGAACTGCTGGTTGTTCATCCCGGCGATCAGCAGCGGCTCGTCGCGATGGGCGGCGATGTCGTCGACCATGCGGGCGACGGCCACTCCCAGCTCCTGCTCCCGCGCCTCTGACCCCGTCTCGAAGGAGCTGATCTCCTGCGGGGTCGCGGTGCCCTCCGCCATCCGGCGGCGCAGCAGCGCGCTGCTCATCAGCTCCGAGACCCGCATCGGGTCCTCGGTGAGCAGCAAGGTCTCCTCGGGCCGGGCGAAGACGTCGGCGTGCCACCGGAAGCCGTCTATGGAACGCATCGGGCCGCTCGCCGGCGCGAGGAGGTAGCCGCGGCGGGTGGGCTTGGGCGGCAGCGGATCGGGCCAGCAGGTGAGGTGTTCGAGGATGTCGTGCAGGAAGTACAGGTCGCTCGCGGCGCAGTTGAGGAAGGACACCTTTCCGGACGTGCCGCTGGTGATGTAGGGGCGGTGGCCGGCGGCCGTGATGCGGTCGGTCCACTCGTCGATGTCACGGACGCCGGCCACGTCGACGTCGCCCGGTTCGACCGCCGACACGGTGGTGTACCAGCGCAGGAGCCGGTCCCACCGGCCGGCGGTGATGAGGGAGACGGGGTACGACTTGTAGCTGGTGTGGGAGAACAGCAGCGGCACGAGGTCGGTGAGACCGGTGATCTCGTGCACGCCGGTCTCCTGTGCCCGGGTGCGCAGCAACGGGACGCGCGCCCGGTGGGCGGTGAAGGCCTCCCGTGCGGCTTCCAGCTGCAACTCCCGCAGCTCGTCGCGGGGTTGGTCGAAGGCGTCGCCGGACAGGACCAGGGCTCGGATCTGATCGCGTGTGCTGGGCAGGGCACCCACCTCAATCGGTTGTGACAGTTGTCTTGTCGGCGAGGGTCTTGTCGGCTCGTGCCGTCCCGGGTCCTGACGTCACGGCGCCGGTCCTCTCGGCGCCGGTCCCTTCGGCGAGATAGGACGACTCGATCGCGGCCAGGTCGCCGCGCAGTTCGGCCGGGGTGCCGGTCATCGTGATGCGGCCGCGGTGCAGGACGTACACGCGGTCCGCGATGTCCAGCACCTTGCGCACATGCTGTTCGACGAGCAGGGCGCCGAGGCCCCGGTCGGCCGCCTCGCGCACCGCGCGCAGGAGACGGTCGACCACGAGCGGGGCGAGACCGAGGGACAGTTCGTCCGCGAGGAGCAGCTTGGGGGCGCGGCCCAGGGCGCGGGCCAGCGACAGCATCTGCTGCTCGCCGCCGGACAGCATGCCCGCGCCCGTGTTCAGCCGTTTCTCCAGTTCGGGGAAGAGGTCCAGGGCGAGCCGGGTCGGCACGCGGCCGACCCGCAGGTTGTCGGCGGTGTCGAGCCGGGTGAAGACGGCCCGCTCACCGACGTACGCGAGGCCCTGCCGGGCACGGCGATGCAGTGGTGCCCGGCCGGCATCGCCCAGCCAGCGCACCTCGCCGCCCATCGGGGCCAGGTCGCCCGACAGGGCCCGGAGTGTGGTGGTCTTGCCGGCGCCGTTGGGGCCGAGCAGGGCGACCACCTCGCCGGGCCTGACCTCCAGGTCGAGATCGCGTACGACGGGTTGAGTGCCGTATCCGGCGGACAGGGCGCGGGCTTCGATCAGGGGTGGTGCGGTGTCGTGCACGGCCGTCCTCCTCCGGTCAGCCGGCCGACATCGCCGTCAGCATCTTGCGGACGTCGACGAAGGTCGAGCCCTTCTTGGCCCATTCGATCTTCCCGTCGCGGATGGTGAGTTCGGTGGCCGTCGTGTTGTGGATCCGGTTCAGCCCCTTGATCGGCAGGGCGGTCGACGACTTCCAGTTCAGGGGCGGGGTCAGCCCGCCGGTGTCGATGCCGGAGGTGCTGTTCAGTTCCTTCACGAGGGCCGCGGAGGACACCGTCGGCAGCTTCTCGGCCGCCTCGGTGAGGACCTTGAAGGCCACCCAGGTCGTCTCGTTGGCGCCGTTGCTGGTGTCGATGTCCGTGCCCTTGGCGGCCTGCACGAAGTTCTTCCAGACGGCGTCGGAGGTCGGCGGGTAGTAGCCGGTGATCGCGGCGCCCTCCAGCGGGCTGCCACTGCCGCCCGTGCTCGCGGCGAGCTCCGGGGTGAGGTTGCCGACGACGCTGGCGAGCTTCGTCTTCGCGCCGGACTGTATGTACGACTTCACGAACAGGCCCGAGGCGGTGCCCATGATGACGCTCACGCAGTCGCTGCCCTTGGTCGCGGCGGCGACCTGCGGCGCGAGGTCGGTGGCGGTGAGCGGCACCTTGATGTCCTTGGGTGCCGACCCTCCGGCCGAGACCGCGCCGAGGGTCAGGAACTGGGAGACGACGGCGGCCGCGGCCACGTCGTACCGCACCCCGGAGATCTTCTTGCAGCCGTTCTGGACCAGCTGCTGTCCGTGTGCCGCGAACACCGCCGGGGTGCCGCCGTTGACCGGGAACGACAGGGGGTTGGAGAACTCCGCCGCGGAGACGCCGGTCCCGCCGAGGTAGGGGATGCCGGCCTTCTGGAGGATGGGCATGTAGCGGTCGCCGGCGAGGCTGTAGGAGCCCACCACCGCGACCACCTTCTCGGCGACCGCCTGCTGGGCGCACTTCTCCGCCTCGTCGGGGTCGTTCTTCTCGTTGCAGGTGAGGACCTTGAGCGGACCGCCCTTGATGCCGCCGTTGGCGTTGATCCACTTCTCGTAGGCCTGGGCGGTCTGCCGGACCCCGGGCTGGGCGCTGCCCTGGGTGTTCTCCGGGTTCCACACCATCACCTTGACCGGTGCGCCCTTCAGGGCCGACGCCTGCGTCGCGCTGTCGGACGCCTTCCCGCCGCAGCCTGCGGCCAGCAGGGCTCCGGTCACCGCGAGACAGGTCGCTGCGGCGGTTCTGCGTCGGCGTGAGTCGTTCATGGTTCCTCCGCGGGGGCTCTTCGTCGAGTTGGCGAACAGCATGGGGTGCGTTTGGAGGTTAGTGAAGTACTCTCGGCACAATTATTTAAATGAATGCACTTTTCCGACTCGCCTCTGGGAGGTTCCCCGATGGACGACATCCTGCGTTTCGCACTGCTGGGCCTCGGGCTCGGTGCGCTCTACGCGCTCACCGCGCATGGCATCGTCCTGGTCTACCGGGGCTCCGGCGTCCTCAACCTCGCGCACGGCGCGATCGGCATGGCGGGCGCCTACGTGCAGTGGGAACTCTCCGTCCGGCACGGCGTCCCGTACTGGCCCGCCACCGCCTGCGGGGTACTCACCTCCGCCGCTCTGGGCGTGCTGACCCATCTGCTGGTGCTGCGCCCGCTGCGCCGCGCGTCCGTCCTGGCCCGGCTGGTCGCCACGCTGGCGGTGTTCATCGTGCTCACCGCGATCGCCGTCAAGCGCTACGGCGACAGCCTGCAACTGGTGCCGGGCAAGCTGCCCACCAAGCTGCTGACCATCGCCGGGGCGACGGTTTCCGAGGACCGTCTGTGGCTGCTCGGCATCGCGCTCGCCGTGACCGCGGTCCTCCATCTCCTGTACAGACACACGCTGTTCGGCCTCGGCACCACCGCGGTCGCCGAGAACGAGGGCGCCGCCGCCTCGCTCGGCTGGTCCCCCGACCTGATCGCCACCGGCAACTGGGCGCTGGGCTCGGCGCTCGCGGGACTGACCGGCATCCTCATCGTGCCGGTCATCGGCCTGTCGGTGACCGGCCTGACCACCCTCCTGCTGAGCGCCCTGGCCGCCGCCCTGGTCGGCAGGTTCTCGTCGTTCCCGGTCACCCTGGCGGGCGGTCTGGTCGTCGGGGTCGTACAGTCCGAACTCACCCGTTTCGGCTCCGGCGTCACCGGTCTCGCCTCGTCGGTGCCCTTCCTCTGCATCGCCCTGGTCCTGGTCGCACGCGGCCGGGCGCTGCCGCTGCGCGGAACCTTCCTGGACCGGCTGCCCGCCCTCGGCACCGGGCGGGTTCGCCCCGTGCCGCTGGCCCTGTCCGTCGTGGTCGGACTGCTGCTGGTGAGCCTGTCGACACCGCTGTGGGCCGACGCCATCACCAGCACGCTGGTGCTGTCGCTGATCATCCTGTCGATCGTGGTGGTCACCGGATACGCGGGCCAGGTCTCCCTCGCCGCCTACGCCCTCGCCGGGACCGGCGCCTTCATCGCGGGACACGCGGCGGCCGACTGGGGCTGGCCGTTCGAACTCGCCCTGCTGGCAGGTGTGTTGGGGACCGTCCCGATCGGCCTGCTGTTCGCGCTCCCGGCGGTCCGCACCCGCGGCGTCAACCTCGCGATCATCACGCTCGGACTCGGCACCACGCTGGAGGCGATGGTCTTCCAGAACACCGACCTGTCGACGACCACGGGCAGCGACGGCATCGCGGTGGGCAAGCAGAGTCTCTTCGGCATCAGCATCTCCGGAGTCGACCACCCGCAGCGGTACGCCGCCGTCGTGCTCGTGCTGTTCGTCGCCACCGCCCTCGTCGTCGCCAACGTACGGCGCAGCCGCACCGGGCGCCGACTGATCGCCGTACGCGCCAACGAGCGGGCCGCCGCCGCGCTCGGCATCGACGTCCGCGCAGCCAAGCTGTACGCCTTCGGCCTGTCCTCGGCCATCGCCGCGCTCGCCGGCGTGCTCACCGGCTTCCGCTCGACCTCCGTCGTCTTCTCCGACTTCGCCTCCTTCGACTCCATCACCGCCCTGGGGCTCGCGGTCATCGGCGGCACCGGCTTCCTCGTCGGACCGCTGTTCGGCGCGACCTTCGCCGCCGGTACGGTCGGCGCGCGGTTCGGGGACCTGGTGCTGCCCGGACTGAGCGACTGGATGCCGCTGATCGGCGGGATCATCCTGGTGCTGACCCTCGTGGGCAACCAGGACGGCATCGCGAAGGACGTCGGCAGACCGGCGGAGGCCCTCCGCCGCAGGCTGTCCCCGAAGCGCGGACGCCTCCCCGGCGAGCGGCCCCGAACCGTGCCGACGGGAACGGAGGAGCCGACCGCGCCGGACCTGCCTCGCGCCGCGCCCCTCCCCCTCCACGTCCGGGACCTGACGGTGCGCTACGGCGGTGTCGTCGCCGTGGACGGGCTCTCGCTGGACGTCGAGCCCGGCCGGGTCGTGGGGCTCATCGGTCCCAACGGCGCCGGCAAGACCTCCGCCATCGACGCCGTCACCGGGTTCACCCGGGCCGCGTCCGGCGAAGTACGCCTGGGCGACCGGGAGGTGACGCGCCTGCCGGTGCACCGGCGGGCCTCGGCAGGCCTGAGCCGGTCCTTCCAGTCGCTGGAACTGTTCGAGGACATGACGGTCCTGGACAACCTGTACGCGGCCTGCGACCGGCCCGGCCGATGGGCCTGGCTCACCGATCTGATCCGCCCGGGCAGCCGCCCGCTGCCCGCCCATGTCCTCGTCGCCATAAGGGAGTTCGGGCTTCAGGACAGTCTGGACCGGCCGGTGGGCGACCTGTCGTACGGGGAGCGCAGGCTGCTGGCCATCGCCCGTGCGGTGGCGGCCTCCCCGTCCGTGCTGCTCCTCGACGAACCGGCCTCGGGGCTCTCGGACGACGAGACCCGGGAGCTGGCCCACCTGGTACGACGGCTCGCCGAGGACTGGGGCATGGGGGTGCTGCTCGTCGAGCACGACGTCGACATGGTCATGAGCGTCTGCGACCAGGTCGTCGTGCTGGACTTCGGGCGCCGGATCTGCGCGGGTACGCCGGAGGAGGTGCGGGGTGATCCGGCGGTGCGGGCCGCCTACCTGGGCGATCTGGAGCCGGAGCCCCTGGCCTGAAACGGAGCAGGAGGCGCCTCCCGTGCGGAAAGCGCCTCCTGCTCCTTTGTGCCATTCAGGCGTCCCGCAGGTCGGCGACGTACGGCTGATGGGACAGCAGACCGCCGTCCACGCGCAGGGTGTGCCCGGTGATGAAGGCCGACTCGTCGCAGGCGAGGAAGACGACCGCCGAGGCGACGTCCTCCGGACGGCCCAGACGCGGGGTGAGGTGATGGCGCAGCATCGCCTCCCGGATCGCCCCGTGCGCCGAGCCGGAGCTCGCCGGCGTGACGATGAACCCCGGCGCGATGGCGTTGCAGCGGACGCCCTGCTTGCCGTACTGCGTGGCGACGTACTGCGTGAGGTTGATCAGGGCGGCCTTGGAGGCGCCGTACGCCGGGTTGCGCAGGTCGCCCGCGAGACCTGAGCCGGACGAGGTGTTGATGATCGAGCCACCGCCCCGGGCGATCATGTGCGGGACGGCCGCCTGGATGGCGACCATGGTGCCGCGCACGTTGATCCGCATCGTGTCGTCCCAGACCGCCGGGTCGGCCTCCGTGACGGCGAGGTCCTGACGGGCGGCGAGATGCGTGGCCGCCGCGTTGTTGTGCAGGATGTCGAGACCGCCGTACGTGTCGACGGCCGTGGCCACCATGGCTCGTACGCTGTCGATGTCCCCCAGGTCGACGGTGACCGCCGTGGCGGAGCCTCCGGCGGCGCGGATCTCCTTCGTCACCGCCTCGGCGCCGCCCGTGTTCAGGTCGGCGACGACGGTGTGGGCTCCCTCCGCCGCCACCCGGTGTGCGGTGGCGGCGCCAATGCCGGAGGCGGCCCCGGTGACGACCGCGATCTTGCCCTGGAGTCGTCCCATGCTCAACCGCCCTTCCTAGTCGGTGAGTTCGTTGCCGACGATGGAGACGAAGGAGACGCACTCGCCGGGTCCGCCGCCGAGGTTGTGGGTCAGGGCGAGCGAACGCCCCTCCGCCACGGATGCCACCGTCCGCTCGGGCGGTGCCTCGCCGCGCAGTTGGAGCCACGCCTCGAACATCATGCGCAGGCCTGAGGCCCCGATGGGGTGCCCGAAGGCCTTCAGTCCGCCGTCCGGGTTGACCGGCAGTGAGCCGTCCAGGTCGAACGAACCGCCGTTGACGTCCTTCCACGCCTCGCCGCGTGCGGAGAACCCGAGGTCCTCCATCAGGACCAGCTCCGTGGGCGTGAAGCAGTCGTGGACCTCGGCGAGGGCGAGTTCGGTGCGCGGGTCGGTGACACCGGCCTGCCGGTAGGCCTCCTGGGCGGAGGCGACGACCTCGGGGAAGGAGGTGAAGTCGTACTCGGGGTCGAGGAGCCCGTCCGCCGGTCCGGCGACGAAGGACAGCGCCTTCACGAAGATCGGCTTGTCCGTGTACTTGTAGGCGTCCTCGGCGCGGACCACGATCGCGGCGGCCGAACCGTCGGAGACGCCCGAGCAGTCGAACACACCGAGCATGCCCGCGATGATCGGGGCCGACCTGATGCGCTCCAGCGGGACCTCCTTGCGGAACTGGGCGCGGGGGTTACGGGCCCCGTTGACGTGGTTCTTCCAGGCGATCCGGGTGATGACGTCCTTCATCTCCTCGTCCGCGAGGCCGTACTTGGCGGCGTAGGCGGGCGCGAGGAGGGAGAAGTTGGCCGGGGCGGTGATCTCGCCGCGGCTGTCGTCGCCGGCGCCCGGGATGGCGGTGCCGGACAGCCCGGACATCCCGGAGTCCTTGAGCTTCTCCACGCCGACGGCCATGGCCACGTCGTACGCCCCGGACGCGACGGCGTAGCAGGCGTTGCGCAGGGCCTCGGAGCCGGTCGCGCACATGTTCTCGACGCGGGTGACCGGCTTGTTGGGAAGGTGGAGCGCCCGGCTCAGGGTCAGCCCGGACACCCCGGAGGCCTGCGTGCCGAACCAGTACGCGTCGATGTCGTCGAGGGTGACGCCGGCCGAGGTGACCGCCTCACCGACGGCGTCGATCAGCAGGTCCTCGGCCGAACGGGTCCAGTGCTCGCCGAAGGGCGTGCAGCCCATGCCGACGATCGCGACCCGGTCCCGGATTCCGTGCGAGCTCATCCGTGTGTCTCCTCGGTCTCGCCGCCGGTGCGCACCGGCCGGGCCTTCCAGAAGTAGTTGTGGACGCCGGCGGCGGTGACCGTGCGCCGGAACGTCATCTCGACGCGGGCGCCGATGACGGCGTCCGCCTCTGTCGCGTCGGTGAGCTGGCAGCGGAACCGGCCGCCGCCGTCGTAGTCGACGACCACGACGAGCATCGGCGGACTCGGTGTGTGGGCCAGCCGGTCCACGGTGAACGTGGCGACCGTGCCGCGCACCTGCTCCATCGGCTCGTCGGTCATGGCGTCGACGCTCCGGCAGGAGGAGCACACCCGGTCCGGCGGCAGATGCCGGGTGCCGCACTTGTCGCAACGGGAGGCGACGAAGCCGTACTTCCAGGCGGTACGGCGGTGTGCGGGCGGGGCGTAGGGCGGCTCGGGGTCGGGGCGCCGCGGTGGCTCACGGTCGAGCAGGCCGCGCCAGGTGAGGTACGTGGCGTACGGCATCGGGGCGCTGCCCGCGGCGATCTGGGCGGCGACCGGGCGGGCGCTGCGGTGGGCCGGGAGCGCGTCGGTGGTGCGCAGCAGGAGGACTCCGGCGCCGTCGCCGAGCACCACGAGGGCGATGGTCTCGCCGGGTGCGGCACGGTCGAGGACGTCGGCGAGGAGCAGGCCGGGCTGGGCGGTGCCGGCGTTGCCGATCGCGCCGGTGAGGTCCGGGGTCACCGCCTCGGGACGTACCCCGGCCGAGCGTCGGACCGTCGCGCACGCGCGGGCGTGCAGGCCGGAGACGACGAGGTGGTCGATGGCGCCGCGCTCCAGACCGGCCTGGTCGAGGGCGGCGGTGAGTGCCTTGTCGGCGAGGGAGACGTAGATCTCCTCGGCGAAGCGTTCCTCCCAGACCCGGGAGGCGGGGGCGCCGGGCAGCCGCCAGCGGTCCAGGATCTCGTCGCTGACCGTGTCGTGGGCGAGCAGCTCGGCGAGGACGGGGGCGCCGTTGCGGTGGCCGCCGAAGACGAACGCCGCCGCCCCGTCCCCGCCCGCGACCTCGTCGTTTCCGCCGGGCAGCCCGGTGCGCAGGTCCGACAGGACGGCCAGGGTCGGCACGGCGGAGCGGGCGGCGGTGACCAGCGCGCCGAGTCCGGAGCGTACGGAGCCCGCCATGTCGACGGCGAGCACGTGCTCGTCGAGGCGGAGCGCGGCGTGGACGGCGGTCGCGTTGGTCTTGTCGAGGTAGGCGGGTGCGGCGGTGGCGAGGAAGAGCTGGCCGACGCGGGGGCGCAGGCAGTCGCGGGAGAGTGCGGTGCGGGCGGCTTCGACGGCCATGGACGTGGTGTCCTCGTCGTAACTCGCGACCGCCCTCGTCCCCTTGCCGGCCGGGGTTCCGAGGGTCGACGCGACATCGGCGCGGGCGAGGCGGTGGTACGGCACATGGGCGCCGTACGCGATGAGTCCGGGCATCAGCGTCCTCCAGGAGCGTGGTTGCCGGTGCGTTCGAAGATGGCTGCCAGGCCCTGTCCGCCGCCCAGGCACATGGTCTCCAGGCCGTAGCGGGCCTGGCGGCGGTCGAGTTCGCGCAGCAGGGTGGCGAGGATGCGTCCGCCGGTGGCTCCGACGGGGTGGCCCAGCGAGATGCCGGAGCCGTTGACGTTGAACCGCTCGAAGTCGGCGTCGGTCAGGGCCCATTCACGGGTGCAGGCCAGGACCTGGGCGGCGAAGGCCTCGTTGAGTTCGATCAGGTCGATGTCGGAGAGCTTCAGCCCGGCGCGCTCCAGGGCCTTGGCCGTGGCGGGTACGGGCCCGATGCCCATCGTCTGTGGCGGCACGCCCACGACGGCCCAGGAGACCAGGCGCGCCAGGGGGCGCAGTCCGAGTTCGGCGGCGCGTTCCGGGTGGGTCACGACGCAGAGCGAGGCGCCGTCGTTCTGTCCGCTGGCGTTGCCGGCCGTGACGGTGGCGTCCGGGTCCTGGCGGCCGAGCACCGGCCGCAGCTTCGCGAGCTTCTCCAACGAGGAGTCGGGGCGCGGGTGTTCGTCGGTGTCGACGACGGTCTCGCCCTTCCGGGTCCGTACGGTGACGGGCACGATCTCGTCGGCGAAGCGACCCGCCGCCTGGGCGGCAACGGCCTTCTCGTGGGAGCGCAGGGCGAGTTCGTCCTGTTCCTCGCGGGGGATGGCGTACTCGCGTCGCAGGTTCTCGGCGGTCTCCAGCATGCCGCCGGGCACGGGGTGGTTGACGCCGCCGGAGGTGACGCGGCCGCGGGCCAGCCGGTCGTGCAGGGTGGTGCCTGCGCCGCGTACGCCCCAGCGGACGTCGGTGGTGTAGAACTCGGCCTGGCTCATGGACTCGACGCCGCCGGCGAGGACGAGGTCGCTCGCTCCGGTCTGCACCTGCATCGCCGCGTTGATGACCGCCTGGAGGCCGGAGCCGCAGCGGCGGTCGATCTGGAGTCCGGGCACCTCGACCGGGAGGCCGGCGTCCAGGGCGGCGACGCGGCCGATGGCGGGTGCCTCCCCGTTGGGGTAGCACTGGCCGAGCAGGACGTCGTCGACGGCCGCAGGGGGTATCCCGGTGCGTTCCAGGACGGCGCGGACGACCGTGGCGGCGAGTTCGGCCGCCGTCACGTCGCGGAAGACTCCGCCGTAGCCGCCGACGGGGGTACGCACGGGTTCGCAGATCACCGCGTCACGCATCGGTCATGCCTTTCATCAGCGGGTTCGGGGCTCACATGTACCGGCCGCCGGTCACCTCGACCACGGCTCCGGTGATGTAGCTCGCCATGTCGGAGGCGAGGAAGAGGACGACCTGGGCGACCTCGGCGGGCTCGCCCGCGCGGCCCAGGGGAATCTCGGCGAGCTTCGCGTCCCAGGCGGCCGGGGGCATCGCCTCGGTCATGGCGGTGCGGATCAGGCCGGGCTGTACGGCGTTGACGCGGACGCCCGCCTTGGCGAGTTCCTTGGCGGAGGCCTTGGTGAGGCCGACGAGTCCGGCCTTGGCGGCGCTGTAGTTGGTCTGGCCGAAGTTGCCGACCTTGCCGGCGATGGACGAGATGTTGATGATGCTCCCGCCCTGTCCGTGCGCCCGCATCGCCTCGGCGGCGTACCGGGTGCCGTTCCAGGCGCCGGTGAGGTGGACGTCGATGACGGCGCGGAAGTCGGCGAGGGGCATCTTGCGCAGGGTCGCGTCCCGGGTGATCCCGGCGTTGTTGACCATGACGTCGACCGGGCCGAAGGTCTCGGCGCAGTGGGCCACGAGGGCTGCGACCTCGCCCTCGTCGGTGACGTCGCAGCGCAGCGAGGTGGCGGCCACGCCGTTCTTGGCGAGGCGTTCGGCGGCCTCGGCGGCGGCGGCCTCGTTGATGTCGCCGAGGACGATGCGTGCGCCCGCGCCGCCGAGGACGCCGGCGATCTCGAAGCCGATGCCCTGTGCGCCGCCGGTGATCACCGCGTTCCGGCCGTCCAGCAGTCCCATGTCCGCCCGCCCCTGGCTCGACGCTATTCCTGTTAAATAGATAACCTATTATGCTGAAACAATCAATACAGCGACCAGCTGTGCGGGCGGGGCGTCGGACGAGGAGCGAACACAGGTGGACATCAGCTATCCCCCGGAGACCGGGACGTTCCGTGCCGAGGTCAAGGCGTTCCTGGCCGAGTCGCTGCCGCCGGACTGGAAGGGCATCGGCGCCCTGGACGAGGACGCGGCCTGGGCCTTCGCCCGCGACTGGCGCGGCCGGCTCGTCGAGCGCGGCTATCTGTCCCTGACCTGGCCGAAGGAGTACGGCGGCCGGGGCCTGTCCAAGCTCCACCAGGTCGTCCTGATGGAGGAACTGGCCCTGGCGGGCGTGCCGTTCGGGTTGCCGCAGGACACCTTCGGCGTGAAGATGCTGGCGAACACGCTGCTGCGCTGGGGCACGGAGGAGCAGAAGAGCCACTTCCTGCCCCGCATCCTCAGCGGTGAGGACACCTGGTGCCAGGGGTACTCGGAGCCGGACGCCGGTTCCGATCTGGCCTCCCTCAAAACCCGCGCGGTGCAGGACGGCGAGGAGTGGGTGATCGACGGCCAGAAGGTGTGGACGTCCGGCGCCCATCACAGCGACTGGATCTTCGTCCTGGCCCGTACGAACCGGGACGCGTCCAAGCACCGCGGCATCTCCTTCCTCCTGGTCCCGCTCGACCAACCCGGCGTCGAGGTACGGCCGTTCCGCATGATGAGCGGGCAGCTGCACTTCAACGAGGTGTTCTTCAGCGGCGCCCGCACCCGCGCCGACCTCGTCGTGGGGGGTGTGGACAACGGCTGGACGGTGGCCCAGAGCCTGCTGGGCATCGAGCGCGGCGAGGAGGCGGCGACCAACCCGATCCTGTTCCGGGCCGAGGTGGAGCGGCTCGTGCAGCTGGCCCGGCAGTACGGCAGGGACCAGGACCCGGTCATCCGGCAGCGGATCGCCTGGTGCTGGTCCAAGGTCGAGATCATGCGCTGCCTCGGCTACCGGATCCTCACCGGCTGGCTCAAGGGCGCCGAGCCCGGTCCCGAGTCGTCGATCGCCAAGCTGTACTGGAGCGAGTACCACACCGAGGTCACCGATCTGGCGATGGACATCATGGGCCTGCACGGCCAGGTACCGGTCGGCCGGCCCCCGTTGCGCACCTACCGCACCGACGACCCCGGCGCCGCGAACTCCTCGGCGTCCTGGTCCACGACGTACCTCATCGCCCTGTCGGGCACGCTCTACGCGGGCACCTCCCAGGTCCAGCGGAACATCCTTGCGGAGAAGGTCCTGGGGCTGCCGCGCGAGCCGCGGCTCACGGCTCCGTAGAGCCCTCGACGGCGCCGAGCTCCGGGACCGGACGCGGGCCGGTGCCGGGGCGCCAGCCCGCGTCGAGTTTGCGCAGCCCACACCTACGCGGGCACCTCGTCCTGGGACTACCGCGTAAACCGCGGATCACGACCCCGTAGGACGCTCGAAAGCGCCGAGCTCCGGGACCGGACGCGGGCCGGTTCCGGGGCGCCAGCCCGCGTCGAGTTTGCGCAGGCCCACGCCGTCCGGTGCCCAGATGTGGCAGCTGTTCATCACCGCGGCCGAGGCCCGCGGGTCCTCGCCGAAGTCGCCCGCCGCCCGTCGGCGCGCGTTGACGGACATGGCCGACTGCACCACCGCCGGGCCGAGCGCGCGAGTCAGCTCGTAGAGGTGGGAGCAGCCCGAGACGCCCCGGAATCGCTCCTGGACGGCCCGGTTGTAGCCGGCGGCGACACTCAGCCCCACCAGCCCCCCGAAGGCCGGGGTGATCAACGGGCACTCGACATGCGGGAAGTCACGCATCTCCGCGTCGGCGGCCACGACGACCATGTCCGCGAGGCGTACCCGCACCGCCAGGACCATCCGGTGGACGACCCCGCCCGGCGGCTGCTCCCAGGGGCGCTCGTCGCACAGCTCCGCCTCGACCCGGATCTCGGCGCCGTCCTCCTCGTACGCGGTGACGGTGATCGTACGGCGGTGCAGCGGAAGGGCGGAGTGTGTCATGACGTCACCTCCGGCACCGTCTCCCCCAGCCCCGCGAACTCCGGCTGCCGGCGCTCGATGAAGCTGAGCACGCCCTCCCGGTAGTCCGGGGCGCGCTTGGCCACGGCCAGCAGTGCGGCCGCGCTGTCACGGCTCTCCGTGAAGGACCGCGCCTGGTCGTCGACGAGCTGCCGTTTGATGAGCGACATCGCGTACGGGCTGACACTGCGGGCCAGTTCGGTCGCGTAGGCGAGGGCCGCGGGGAGGAGCTGGTCCGGCTCGACGAGGCGGTTGACCAGCCCCATCGCGTGGGCCTCCGTCCCGGTGAAGCGGCGCGAGGACAGCAGCAGGTCGGCGGCGTTGCCGTGACCGACGAGCCGGGGCAGGAGCCAGGACACACCGTCCTCGGCGACCAGCCCGCGCGCGCTGAAGGCGGCGGCGAACTTGGCGTGCGGCACGGCGAACCGGACGTCGCACATCAGGGCCTGATTGAACCCGATGCCCGCGCAGGCGCCGTTCACGGCAGCCACGACCGGCTTGGGGAACGTCATGGGGCGGGTGCGCGGGGGCAGCTGGTCGGTGGGCCACGGGCGGGCGCCGGACGAGGCCCCGTCCAGGACACTCATGTCCATGCCGGGGCAGAAACTGCGCCCGGCTCCGGTGAGCAGCACGGCCCGGACCCTCGGGTCCGCCTCCGCCCGGTCGAACAGCTCGTTGTAGAGGAGCTCCATCTCCAGCGTCCAGGCGTTGTGCCGCTCCGGCCGGTTCAGGGTGAGGAGCATGACCCCGTCGTCGGTGAGTTCGGTGAGGATCACCGGGGTCGAAGTCTCGGTCATCGAGGTCACTCCCACGGGCCTGTTCGGTTCACAGCTTCGATTTATAGCTAGATGAATCATCTATATACCAAAGACTCTCGGGGCACCAGATCCGACCCCGCCGAGGGAAGATCACCCGGCCCTTGACCTGGTACCCTCGATGCACTAAGACGATTCATTTCGCTATATGAGGAGCCCACCGTGGCCGAGGCAGCCCGCGCAAGCGAAACGGCGACCGTGCCCGTCCCCGCCCGCACTCGCGTCGGACGCCAGGTGCGGGTGCCGAAGACCGCCGAACTGGTCGCCGCACACCTGCGCCGCCAGATCGTGCGGGGCGAGCTCAAGCCGGACGACGCGCTGCCGCCGGAGTCGGGCCTGATGGAGCAGTTCGGCATCTCGCGGCCGACGCTGCGCGAGGCGTTCCGCGTACTGGAATCGGAGTCGCTGATCACGGTGCGCCGCGGCGCCCACGGCGGCGCCCGGGTGAGCGCACCCGACGCCGACGTCGCCGCCCGCTTCGCCGGTCTGATCCTCGAGTACCGCGGGGCCACCCTGGGCGACCTGTACCGCGCGGCCGCCCTCATCGAGCCGCCCTGCGCCCGGCAGCTCGCGACCAAGCACACCGCGGACGACATCAAGGCGCTGCGGGACGCGGTGGCGGCCGAGAAGGCGGTCCTGGACGACCCGCTCGGCCTGGTCGAGGCGCAGGACACCTTCCACGCCCTCCTGGTCGAGCTCACCGGCAACCAGACCCTGATCCTGCTGTGCAGCATGGTCCGCAACATCATCGACCGGGCCAACGCCTCGTACACCGCGGCCGCCGTGGACGCCGAGGCCCAGAAGACGCAGGCGCTCAAGGGGCACCGGGCGCATGTGCGGATGGTCGGCCTGATCGAGGCCGGCAAGGCGGACGAGGCCGAGAAGCTCTGGCAGCGGCACATCTCCGGCGCCGACGACGTGGTGAACTCCGCCGGACCCAAGACGGTGCTCGAACTCCTCGACTGACCCCGTACAGGCCCCGCTTCCCCGCACCCAACCACCCCGCTTTCGGCTACCCCCTTGCCTCAGAGAAACAGTTAGATAATTATAGGAGTCGTACCGATTAGCGACGGGGTCCGGAGGCGACGGCCATGGCCGAACAGCGCAAGCCCATCTTCGACTGCGACCAGCACATGTACGAGGAGCGGGACTCTTTCACCCGCTATCTCCCCAAGGAGTTCCTCGGCGCCGCGGTCGCACCGGTGACACTGCCGGACGGGCGGGAGGTGATCCTCGCCGGGGACCGGATCGTGGTCTGTCTGGAGCCGGAGTTCGGGCAGGTCTACCGCCCGGGGTCGCTGAAGGAGATGCTCAAGGCGATGGCCTCGGGCAACCCGGAGGAGACCTACCAGTTCGAGCCGATGCACGAGTCGTACCAGAACCGCGAGGCCCGGCTGCGGGTCATGGACGAGCAGGGTCTCGACCAGTCGATCATCTACCCGGGCGGCTGGGCCCTGGTCGCGGAGGAGTACGTGAAGGGCGTGGAGCCGCTCTACGCCAACTACCACTCGTTCAACCGGTACATGAACGAGGTCTGGGGCTTCAACCACCAGGGCCGCATCTACGCCCCCGCCCTGATGTCGCTGCGCGATCTGCCCAGCGCGGTCAAGGAGCTGGAGTACGTCCTGGACCAGGGCGCCCGCTTCATCCTGCTGCCCACCGGACCGGTGTACGGCCGCTCGCCGGGCGACCCGTACTTCGACCCGTTCTGGAAGCTGGTCAACGAGGCCAAGGCCAGCGTCTGCTACCACATCAGCGAGTTCTACTACAACTCGCAGGTGGCGCCGTCGTGGGGTTTCGACCCGCACCCCATCCACTTCCGGATGTCGGCCTGGCAGTGGCAGAACACCTACGGCCAGCGCCCCATCGAGGAGACGCTGTCCGCGCTGATCTTCGACAACCTCTTCGGGCGCTTCCCCGACATCAACGTCCTGGTCTCGGAGTTCGGCTCCGAGTGGGTGCCGCACTTCGTGCGCCACATGGACAAGAGCCGGGGCATGGGCCGCAACGGCCCCTGGATCGGCGGGCAGTTGGACGAGCGGCCGAGCCAGATCTTCCGCAAGCACATCCGCGTGGTGCCCTACCCCGAGGACGACATCGTGAACGTCGTCAAGCGCCTCGGCTACCACGAGTCCATCGTCATGGGCTCCGACTTCCCGCACGCGGAGGGCCTGGCGCAGCCGGCCGACTTCCGCAAGCTCATCGCGGAGCTGGGCGAGTCCGCGCAGGACGACATCATGTACAACAACGCTCAGCAGCTGATCAGCCGCTGAGCGTCGTAGCACCAGAACTCCGCCTGGCGGCGGGTCCGGTCCGGTACTAACCGACCAGGCCCGCCGCCAGGTTCGCGATGTCGGTGAGCAGTGCGGTGCCGCGGGGCGAGTTGTCGTAGCCGGCGAGCGGGTAGCCGTTGCTCAGACAGGCGAAGGACAGGCCCGACTCCGGGTCCATGAAGCCCAGTTGGTAGGCCGCGCCGGCGCTGCCGAAGAGGGCCGGTGAGCCGGTCGACGGAAGGTTGCTCCCCGCGTCGGGTCCGGCCACCGTGACGAACAGTCCCATGCTGGTACGGCGACTGCCGCCGCCCCCGTAGATCTGCTCCCCGTAGGGGTGATCGGTGAGCCTGATCCGGGTGCCCTCGGCCACCGCCTCCGGCTTCCACAGGCCGGAGTGGACCAGCGCCTGGAAGTAGAGGGCGACGTCGGCGGCGGTGGCGACCAGGGCGTGGCTGGGTTCTCCGGCCGCCAGGACCTTCGGGTCGGACAGGTACCAGGGCCCCCAGGGGTCGGGTTCCTGGTCGTCGCCGGTGCGGTCGGTGGCGAGCATCGGGGCGACGCTGCCCGGCTGCCGGTCCACCGGGACCCCCAGCTCGATCGACGACAGACCCAGTGGCTCCACGATGTGCTCGCGCAGGTGGTCGGCGAAGGCGAGGCCCGTGCGCCGCTCGACGATCTCGGCGATCAGCCAGGCCGCCGAGGTGAGGTGGAACTGGAAGCGGCTGCCCGGCGGGTAGTCGAGACGCCAGCGCCCGAAGGCGGCCAGCCGCTGCTCGCGGTCGAGCATCTTCGGGTATCCGAGGGGTGCGAAGGGGAAGCCCGCGGTGTGTGTGAGCACCTGCTCGACCGTCACCGACTCCTTTCCGTTCGGCGCGAACTCCGGGATGATCGCGGCGACTTGCTCGCTGACGTCCAGGAGTCCGTCGCCGATCAGTTTCCACACCACGCCCGCGACGACGGACCGTCCGACGGACTGCAGGACGTACCGGGTGTCGGGGCGGGCGTCGCCGTAGGTCTCGAAGGCCACCAGGTGCCCCTCGTGGGCGACGGCGACCTGCGCGGACGGCAGGGGGCCGTGGTCGACCTCCCGGCGGATCCGGCCGAGGAGGGTGTCGAGGCGGTTCGGGTCGACGTGGTCAGGCACTGGTTCCTCCTTCGTGCGGTTCCCGCAGCAGGCGCCGGACGACCTTGCCGTTGGCGTTGCGCGGCAGGTCGTCCACGAACCACCAGCGGACGGGGACCTTGAACCCGGACAGCCGGGCGCGGGTATGGCTGCTGAGCGCCGCCGGGTCCGGCGGGGCGCCGGGATCGGCCGGGACGACGAAGGCGACGACGGTCTGGCCGAGCCGTTCGTCGGGCACGCCCGTCACCGCGGCGTCGGCCACGCCGGGGTGCGCGGTCAGGACGGTCTCGACCTCCAGCGGATGGACGTTCTCCCCGCCGCGGATGATCATGTCGGTGCGCCGGCCGAGGAGGTAGAGGTAGCCGTCCTGCGCGATCCGGCCGAGGTCGCCGCTGTGCAGCCAGCCCTCGGCGTCGATCCGGAAGAAGTGGTCGGCGCGGGCGTGGATCTCGCCGACGCCGTCGGGTCCGGCACCGGCCACCCTGACCTCGACGCCGGGGGCGGGCCGCCCCACCGAGCGCAGCAGTTCGGTGCGTCCCGCGACCGCTTCCCGGTGGTCCTCGGGGGTGAGCACGCTGATCGGTGAGCCCTCGGTCTGTCCGAACATGTTGAGCATGCGGACACCGGGCATCGCCTCGTACGTCCGCCGCAGGGTGCCGGGGCGGACGGGCGCTCCCCCGTACTGGAGGGTCCGCAGGGTCTCGTGGCGGGCCTCGCCCGCGGCCAGCAGGGTCTCCAGCATCGCCGGGACCATGCTGGTGTGGGTGGTGCCGAGCTCGCGCAGCAGGGCCCAGCCCTCGACGGTGAAGCGGGGCAGGCCGGTGATCAGGGCGCCCGCGGCGAGGGCGACGGCGATGTTGCCGAGGCCCGCGATGTGATGGAAGGGCGCGCTGCCGCCGTAGAAGCTGTCGGGGTCGAGCGCGCACAGGCTGCCGTTGACGCGGGCGCGGGCGGCCAGGCGCCGCTGGGTCATGGGGACGGGCTTGGGCAGGCCGGTCGTGCCGGAGGTGTGCAGGACGGCGGCGAGGTCGTCCGGTGCGGACGTCAACTCCCGTGGGACCGGGTGCAGTTCCGGCACGATGCACAGTCGCCGTCCGGCGAGTTCGGCGACCTGCAAGCCGAGTGCGGCGAACTCGCGCTGCGCCAGCAGGGTCTGACAGTCCGTCGCCTTCACCACGGTCGCGATCTCGTGTGCGGTCATCCGGACGCCGAGCGGCGCGAGCGGATGGCCGGACCCCGCTCCGCCGATCACCAGCGCGAGGGCGTCGGCGGAGGTGGCGACCAACGCCGGTACCGGCGCGCCGGGTTCGAGGCCGAGGGAGTCCAGCCAGTGCGCGGCGCCGCCGGCCCGGTCGAGCAGTTCGCGGCCGGTCCAGGTCAGGTCGCCGAACCGGGCGGCGGGCCGGGGATGGTCGTAGGCACGGCTCACCATGGCGGTCCAGGCGACCGATTCTCCGGACTCCCGCGCGCCGCCCACCGGCTTCACTGCTCCAGGCGGGCCGCCGCGGTGCCGGTGACCACCTCGACGCCGTCCTGGTTGACCGTGCGCACGGAGAAGTGGGCGACCGGGCCGGTCGGAGTGTCCTCGACCGAGTCGACGGTGGCCGTGGCGGTGAGTGTGTCGCCGGGCCAGACCTGGGCCTTGAAGCGCACGCCGTAGCGCAGCAGCGACTCGGTGCCGACCCAGTCGGTCAGGACCCGTCCGGTCATGCCCATCGTGAGCATGCCGTGGGCGAACACTCCGGGGTATCCCGCGGCCTCGACGGCGAACCTCTCGTCCGTGTGCAGCGGGTTGAAGTCTCCGGAGGCACCGGCGTACTGCACGATCCGGGTCCGCTTCAGGTCGTCGACCAGGACGCTTTCGCGGGTCTCGCCGACCTTGATGTCGTCCGCGCTCAGGCTCATCGGGCGTCCTTCGGGGTTGCGGGGCCCTCGGGCACGACGGCCACGGTGACGGCGCTGACGACCGGGTTGCCGTCGGCGTCCCGGTACTCGGTGATGCGCTCGCTGAACAGGAGACGGCCGGTGCGTCCCTGCTTCTCCCAGCTGCGGCCGGGGACGGTGTGTGCGTGGAGCGTCTCGCCGGCGCGTACCGGGCGGTGGTACTCGAAGTGCTGCTCGGCGTGCAGTCCCCCGGCGCCCTCGGCCATCACCCCGGGGCCACGGCCGGACCCGAACCACTCCTCGTCCGGCTTGGGCCGCAGGTGGTAGTCGGGGTCGTAGTGGGCGCTCGCCATGGTGAAGGTGGGCGGGGCGAGCGCGCTCGCGCCCTGGTGGTCCGGGTTCTCGTCGCCGATGGCGCGGGCGAACATCATGATGTGCCCGGCCTCGACGGGGAACGGTTGCGCTGTCATCGTCGTGAGCTCCTCGGTCGGTACGCGGTCAGTACGGCAGGAACGCGTCGCGGGTGGCCTCGTCCGGGTCGAAGTCCGGCGGCAGTCCCTCGAACTTCGGCTCCCGCTTCTCGGTGAAGCTCGCCACGCCCTCGCGGAAGTCGGGCGAGCCCGCGAAGAACTCCATGGCCGAGTAGGAGCGGGCGAGGGCGTCGGTGAAGGTGCGGTCGAGGTCGCCGTACACCTGGTGGCGTACCACGGCCATGGCGCGCGGGGAGCAGTTGCGGGCGATGTCCCGGGCGTAGGCGCGGGCGGCGTCGAGCAGGTCCTCCGGTTCGACGACGCGGCTGACGACGCCGAGGTCCTTGGCCTCGTCGGCGTCGAAGACCCGCCCGGACAGCAGCAGGTCGAGGGCGTTCTCCAGGCCGATGACACGTGGCAGCACGTACGGCAGGTTGTACTCGCCGGCCAGGCCGCGCCGGGTGAAGGCGGTGGTGAAGCGGGCGCCACGGGCGGCGAAGCGGACGTCGCAGATGAGTGCCTGGATCAGACCGATGCCCGCGCAGGCGCCGTTGACGGCGGCGATCATCGGCTTCGGCAGCAGGCGCCTGCTGTACATGGGGACACGGGCCTGGAGGTTGAGGGACTGGCCCGGCTGGGAGTTCTGTTCCAGACGCTGGACGTCCATGCCGGGGCAGAAGGCCCTGCCCGCACCCGTGATGATCACGACGCGGACGGCGGGGTCGTTCGCGGCCTCGTCCAGGAGCGCGAAGAAGCGGCGCTCCATGGGGATACTCCAGGCGTTCTTGCGCTCGGGGCGGTTGAGGGTGACGGTGGCGACGCCGTCCTCGTCGACCTCGTACAGCACCAGGTCGTCGTCCTGGGCGGGCTCGTCAGTCATCGCGGTCATTCCTCCGTCAGCGATTCGATGGGGTCGGCGGGGGCTATCGGATCGCCGACGCCCTGCCGTTCCCCGGAGATGGTCACCACCACCTGTCCGCGCGCGCAGATGCGGCCGTCCGCCATCACGTCGACGTCGGCGAAGTGCACTTTGCGGCCGCGCCGGACACAGCGCGCGTAGGCGACGGCCTCCCGGCCCCGGGCGGGGGCGAGGTACTGCACCGACATCGAGACGGTGCTGAGCCGGCTGCCCTTGGTGAAGTCGTGTCCGGCGATCACGGCGCCGGCGCCTGCGGTGTCGATGAGCGCCGAGACGACTCCGCCGTGGAAGATCCCTTCGTGTGCGGAGAGCGTCTCGGTGTAGGGGAGCACGATCTCGACGCCGTCCGGGTCCCAGCGCGTCACGCGGAGGCGGCAGTATCGGTTGAAGGCGACCCCGCGCTCCCAGCGGGCCCGGAACCACTCGCGGCGTTCGCGCTGTTCCTGGTCGGTGAGGGTCCTCGCCGCGACGGTCATCAGCACGGCCTCCGGTCTCGGCCTGGCGGCCGGTTTATATAGTTACATGAATAAGATAGTTGAGCAATCAGGCGGGGCACGATCCTGGCGCCAGATGTATTATTTATATAACTCATTCGCTGTCCGTGAACAGAGGGAGACCTGATGCCGTCGACCGCCCTGGCCGGGATCCGCGTCCTCGACCTGTCCCGCATCCTCGCGGCACCGCTCGCCACCCAGATGCTGGCCGACCTGGGGGCCGAGGTGATCAAGGTCGAGCGGCCCGGCGCGGGTGACGACTCGCGGTCGTACGGCCCGCCGTTCGCCGCCGACACGGACACCGCCGCCTTCTACCTCGCCTGCAACCGCAACAAGCGGTCGGTCACGGTGAACCACGCCACCGCCGAGGGACAGGAGTTGATCCGCGCCCTCGCCGCCCGCTCGGACGTGCTGGTCGAGAACTTCCGCACCGGAACGCTGGCGAAGTACGGCCTCGACCACGAGAGCCTGCGCGAGCTCAACCCCCGGCTGGTCTATCTCTCGGTGACGGGCTTCGGGCAGACCGGGCCCTACGCCGAACGTCCCGGCTACGACGGCATCTTCCAGGCCATGTCCGGGATGATGAGCGTCTCCGGGCACCCCGAGGAGCCGATGAAGGTCGGCATCAGCATGGTCGACATCCTCACCGGCCTGTACGCCTCGACAGCCGTGCTGGCGGCGCTGCGGCACCGGGACGTCACCGGCGAGGGCCAGTTCATCGACCTGTCGCTGCTGGACTGCGGACTGGCCTCGCTGTCGCACTTCGCGATGAACTACCTGGTCTCCGGGGAGGTTCCGCAGCGGCGCGGCAACGGCGGGTACGGCGGGATCCCCTCGCAGGCGTTCCAGTGCGCGGACCAGCCGATCTTTCTCGTGGCGGGCAACGACAAGCAGTTCGCGGGGTTCTGCGCCGCGGCCGACCGCACCGACCTGCTCCAGGATCCGCGGTTCGCCACGACCTCCGCCCGGATCAGTCACCGTGAGGAGATCCTGCCGGTGCTGGCGGCGATCCTGCGGGCCCGTCCCCGGGACGAGTGGCTGGCCGTGCTCGACCGGCACGACGTCCCTGCGGGGCCGTTCAACGAGTTGCCCGAGGTCTTCGCCGATCCGCAGATCCTGCACCGGGAGATGCTGGTCGAGGTCGAGGACCCGGTGTCGGGGCGGCTGCCGCTGCTCGCCAATCCGATCCGGTTCGCGGCGACGCCGGTCGAGGGGTATGTGGCGCCGCCGCGGCTGGGTCAGCACACGGCCGACGTCCTGGGCGGGGTGCTGGGGGTGACGGAGGAGCGGCTGGCGGAGCTGCGGGGGCGGGGGGTGGTGTGAGGGGTTTTTCTCGCCCCCGCCGCCCTTACCCGTCCCGTCCTTCGGGGGCTCCGCCCCCGCACCCCCGCTCCTCAAACGCCGGAGGGGCTATTTTCAGCCCGTCCGGCGTTTGAGGACGAGGCCCTTCGGCCCGAAGGGGGGTCTGGGGGCGCAGCCCCCAGGTACGGGACGGGTAGGGGCGGCGGGGGCGAGAAGAACTCCTGCCTCAGCCGAGCAGCGTACGGCCGCCCTCCAGCATCAGTGTCGCCCCCGTCAGATACGCCATGTCGTCGCTGACCAGTGCGGCCACCGCCCGGCCGATGTCCGACTCCGGGTCACCCATCCGTCCGAGCGGGATGCCGGCCAGCACCTGTTCGGCCCTCTCAGGGTGGTCGGTGAAGTACGCCTCCGCCGCCGGGCTCAGCGCGGCCGGGCAGACGACGTTCACGCGGATACCGTACGCGCCCCACTCCCGCGCGGCGACCCGCGTCAGTCCCCGTATCGCCTCCTTGGCCATCGCGTACGCGGCGAAGCTCACCTCGCCCTGCACCGCGGCTGAGGACCCGAGGTTGACGACGCTGCCGCGACTGGCCCGCAGCTGGGGAAGGGCCGACTGCATGGCGTGGAAGGTCGCCAACGGGCCGCTGCGGTAGGCGAGTTCGACATCGTCGTAGGACGTCTGCTCCAGCCGACGCTGGACCGAGGTCTGCGCGTTGTTGACGAGCACGTCCAGGCCGCCGAACTCCCGTACCGTCTCGGCCACCATGCGGTCGACGTCGGCCCGTTCGCCGACGTCCCCGACCACGACACAGGCCCGGCCGCCGCGGCCGGTGATCTCAGCGGCGGTGTCCTTGAGCGTGCCTTCGGTGCGGCCCGTGATCACCACCGCCGCGCCCTCGGCCGCCAAGGCGAGGGCGATCCCGCGGCCCACGCCCTGGCCGCCGCCGGTGACCAGTGCTGTCTTCCCCGACAACCGCAGCATCACGTCTCCTTCCAGAAGGCGCCCCAGGAGGGGAAGGCGGCGGGCAGGGCCGGTGCTCCGGCGCCCTCCCAGCCCTCGAATCCCACCTGTTGGGGGCGCTCGGTCACATCCGCCGCGTACCAGTGCTGCTCGCGGCGCCGGGTGAAGTACCACTCGCCGTCCACGCGCGCGTAGTCGTCGAGATAGCGGATCGCCATCACGATCCACCGCTCCCCCACCTCGTGTTCGGCACGGCAGTAGACGGACCCGGTGGCGGTGTCGGGGCCGGTGAACTCGATGCGGTGGCCGCAGATCTGGTGGACCGAACGGTGGAAGCCCCGGACGAGCGGCTCGATGTACGCCCGCAACGCGTCCCGGCCGCGGCCGTGGCGCCCCATGTCCACGTCGGGCGGGAAGCAGTGCACCCAGGCGTCGAGGTCACGGGCGTCCACGGCCAGCGCGTAGCGGACGGGCAGCTGCTGGACGGCGAGGTGCGACTCGATGCGGTCGACGCGCTCCTCGACCGACATCACGGCCGGGGCTCCTTCGGCAGACCGAGCACCTGCTCGCCGATGATGTTGCGCTGGATCTCGCTCGATCCGCCGTAGATCGTCTCCGCGAGGGAGAGCAGGAAGGAGCGCTGCCGGGTGTCCAGGCCGTAGTCCTCGCCGACGATCTGGCCGGCTGGGCCCGCCAACTCCTGGGCGAGGTGGCCGAGTTGCTGGTGCCGGGTCGAGGCGTACAGCTTGGCCGTGGTGGCCTGGGCGCCCGGGGTGCGGCCTGCGGTGAGTTCGGCGATGGTGCGGAGGTTGGTGGTGCGCATGATGCGTACGGAGATCCAGGCGTCGATGATCTGACGGCGCAGCATCGGATCGTCGAGCGCTCCGCGTTCCCGGGCCCGGTCGATCAGCGCTTCCGCCTCCCGCTCGAAGGTGAGCTGCTGGGGCAGGAGGGTCGTGCCGCGTTCGATGCCGAGGGTGGCCATCGCGGTGCGCCAGCCCTGGCCGACCTCGCCGACGGCCATGTCCGCGCCGGTCCGGGCGTCGGAGAGGAACACCTCGGCGAACTCGTCCTGGCCGGCGAGGTTGCGGATGGGGCGGATCTCGACGCCGGGCTGGTCCGTGGGCAGGAGCAGCATGGTCAGGCCCTTGTGCCGGACGGAGTCCGGATCGGTGCGGGCGAGGACGTAGAGCCAGTCGGCGTGGATGCCGAAGGACGTCCACACCTTCTGTCCGCTCACCACCCAGCTGTCGCCGTCGCGCTCGGCCCGGGTGCGGACCGACGCCAGGTCCGAGCCCGCGCCGGGCTCGCTGAAGCCCTGGCCCCACAGCTCCTCAACGGCGAGGATCGGCGGCAGGAAGCGCTTCTTCTGCTCCTCGGCGCCCACCTTGAGGAGCATGGGGCCGAGCAGGTCGAGGGAGTTGCCGGTGGCCCGGTAGGGGGCGTTCACGCGGGCGTACTCGTACTCGAAGACGATCTCCTCAAGGAGTCCGAGACCGCGTCCGCCGTACTCCCTGGGCCAGCCGACGCCCAGCCAGTTCCCCGCGGACAGCTCGCGGTCCCAGGCGAGGCGGACCTCCCAGGCGGCGCCATCGGTGGGGCCGCCCACGCCCCGGTGCGCGGCGAACTCGCCCACGAGGTGGTCCGCGAGCCAGTCCCGCAGCTCGTCGCGGAAGTCGCGTACGGCGGATCCGAAGTCCAGCTCCATGCCAACGTCCTCCTGTGGTTCAGATGCCGAGCCGGGCGGCCAGCAGTTCCCGGTGGTACGACGGCGGGCCGAGCAGCGCCTCGGAGCTCTTGGCCCGCTTGAAGTACAGGTGCGCGGGGTGCTCCCAGGTGAAGCCGATGCCGCCGTGGACCTGGATGTTGTCGCCGGCGACCCTGGTGAACGCCTCCGAGCAGAAGACCTGCGCCAGTGCGGCCGCTACGGCGATCTCCGTCTCGTCCCCGGCGTCCAGTGCCCACAGTCCGCCGTACGCGGCGGAGCGGGCCGACTCGATGTCCGTCAGCATGTCGGCGCACTTGTGCTTGATCCCCTGGAAGGAGCCGATGGGCCGCCCGTACTGCACCCGGATCCTGGCGTAGTCCACGGCGGCGTCCAGGGCCGCGGCCGCTCCCCCGACCTGTTCGGCGGCGAGCAGGACGGAGGCGGTGGCGAGGGTGCGTCGCAGCGCGGGCCACGCCGTGCCCTCGGTGCCCAGCAACCGGGCAGGGGTGGCTGTGAACTCCAGCCGGGCCTGTTTACGGGTCTGGTCGAGGGTGGGGAGGGGTGTGCGGGTGAGACCCGGTGCGTCGGCGGCGTCGACCGCGAAGAGGCTGACGCCGGCGGGCGTGCGGGCGGCGACGAGGAGCAGGTCGGCGAGATGGCCGTCGGGGACGTAGGTCTTCGTGCCGGTCAGCTGCCAGCCGGACCCCGTGTGGTGGGCGGTGAGGCGGATGCCGGGCTCGTCCCAGCGGCCGATGTCCTCGGTGAGCGCCAGCGTGGCCACCGTCGCGCCGGACGCGATGCCCGGCAGGAGGTCGTGCCGGGCCTGCTCGTCGTCGCAGCGCAGCAGGGCTTCGGCGGCCAGGGCGACGGTGGCGAAGTACGGGCCGCACAGCAGCGCGCGGCCGGCCTCCTCGAAGACGATGCCGACGTCGACGTAGCCGAAGCCGGAGCCGCCGTACTCCTCCGGTACGGCGAGGCCCTGGAGTCCCAGTTCGCCGGCCATGCGGCGCCAGGCGAGGTCGTCGTGGCCCTCCGGGTCGGCGGCGAGACGGCGTACGGCCGCCTCGTCGGAGTACTTGGCCAGGAACGACCGTACGACTTTGCGTAGTTCGTCCTGTTCCTGGGTGAAGGTGAGGTCCATGCCTTCCTTCCCGTCCTCGGTGCGACGCGGCTGCCGACCGCTTGCCGCACTCCACTCGATACAGTTAGATAATTATAGTATCCGCACTGATTCCACCAGGAGCGCGACGTGACCGATATCTACGCCCCGTTCACGAGCCTGACCTTCGAGCGGCCCGCGCCCGGCGTGCTGCGCGTCGTGCTCGACGCCCCGCACCTCAACGCGGTCGATCCCCGGATGCACGGGGAACTGGCCGACATCTGGCCGGTGATCGACCGGGACGAGCAGACCCGGGCCGTGCTGGTCCAGGGGGCGGGCCGGGCCTTCTCGGCGGGCGGGACCTTCGACTCCATCGATGCCATGACCGGGGACTACGCGGTGCGTACCCGGGTGATGCGCGAGGCCCGGGACATGGTCTACGGGGTCATCAACTGCTCCAAGCCGGTCGTCTCGGCGATCCACGGTCCGGCGGTCGGCGCGGGCCTGGTCATCGGGATGCTCGCGGACATCTCCGTCGCCGCCCGTACGGCGAAGATCGTCGACGGGCACACGCGTCTCGGGGTCGCGGCCGGTGACCACGCGGCCATCTGCTGGCCGCTGCTGTGCGGCATGGCGAAGGCCAAGTACTACCTGCTGACCTGCGAGGCGCTCACCGGTGAGGAGGCCGAGCGGATCGGCCTGGTGTCCAAGTGCGTGGACGACGCGGACGTGCACACCGAGGCACTGCGCGTGGCGACCGTCCTGGCCGACGGTCCCACCAGCGCGATCAGCTGGACCAAGCGGTCCCTCAACCACTGGTACCGCACCGCGCAGCCGATCTTCGAGGCCTCCCTCGGGCTGGAGTTCTTCGGGTTCGGCGGCCACGAGGTCGTCGAGGGGCTGGCCGCCCACCGCGACAAGCGCGCCCCGGACTTCGAGGGCGTGGGCAGCAAGCACCCGCTCGATCTCTGACCACCCACGAGAGGAACCGACCGATCATGACGCCACAGCAGACCACCACCGCAGTCCCGCCCCTGGTCAAGGGGTTGACGTACGAGGAGATGCCGGTCGGGCAGGTCTTCCGGACCGCCCGCCGGACCGTCACCGAGACCGACCTGGTCAACTTCGTCACCTGGGGCGGCTTCACCGAGCCCCTCTTCTGGGACGCCACGCACGCGGCGGAGGGCGGATACACCGGCCGGCTGGTCCCGGGCGGCCTGACGTACTGCCTCGCCGAGGGGCTCGTCCTGCAGACGAACGTGCTGCACGGCACGGGTCTCGCGTTCCTGCACATGGAACTGACCGTGCGGGGGCCGGTGTACGTCGGGGACACGCTGCACGCGATCGTGGAGACGACGGGCTGCCGCCCCTCCAGCAAGCCCGGCAGGGGCATCGTGACCAGCCGGATCACCGTACGCAACCAGCGGGACGAGGACGTCCTGGTCTACTGCCCGGTACGGCTCATCCGTGGCCGCGACTACGAGGCGCCGACGCCCTGACTCCCGGGTACGAGGCTCAGTCCGCCCTTCGGACCGGTGCCGGGCTCTGCGGCGAACGCTCCCCCGTGCACCCAGTCCGACGGCATCGTGGGCCCCGGTGCGACCTCGTGGTCCGGGACCGCCATCGCGTACAGGCGGGTGTAGCGGAACTTGGCCTCCAGGTTGTCGAGGACCGACCAGTACTCGTAGCCGCACACCTCCACTCCGGCGGCGACGATGCCCGCGAGCCAGGACAGGCGGGCGCGGAGCAGGGCGCGGCGCCGGGTGTCGTCACTGTGTCCGGTCTCGTCGACCAGGTCCAGGTCGCCCATGCCGTTGTCGACGACGGACAGCGGGGGCAGGTCGTCGCCGTACAGCTCGTACAGGCCGGCGACGGCGTCGGCGAGGCCCTCGGGGATGATGGGCCAGCCGTAGGCGGTCGTCTCGACGTCGTCGAAGGGGACGATGGCGAAGCCGAGGCCGACCAGCAGGCGGTTGACCTCGTTGAGGGCGCTGCGGCACTTCGTGGTGGGCAGCACGCGGGGCAGGTTCTCCGGCGCGGTGACCCGGAACGGGGTGTGCCAGGACAGGCCCAGCAGGTCCTGGGCGGTGGCGATGATCTCCAGGTCGCCGGGGCGGACGCAGCCGGTCGCCGGTACGGGCGCGACGTCATCCTCCGTCACCATGTGCTCGCCGAGCAGCAGGGGGTCGAGGAACAGCCGGTTCGTCCAGCTCTCCAGTCGCTCCAGCGCGAGCCGGTCGTAGGGGTCGTCGGTGGCCGCATAGCCGCCGACGAGGGTGATCGTCGTACCGATCCGCCCACTGGCGCCCGCCGATCGCAGGGCCCGGGTGGCGAGTCCGTTGGCGAGCAGGATGTGGTGGACGGCGGGCAGTCCGGCCCGGCCCGCGCCCCTGCCCGGTGAGTACATTCCGGCCACGTGGTCGGCGAGGGTGGGGCCGGCCAGGTCGGTGGAGGTGATCCAGCGCTCCACCCGGTCGCCGAAGCGGCGGCCCAGTTCGGCGGCGTACGCGGCGAAGTGCTCGGCGGTGTCGCGGGCGAGCCAGCCACCGGCGTCGTCCAGCCAGGGTGGCAGCGTTCTGTCGAACAGGGTGAGCGCGGGCCGCGTCCCCTGCGCGAGCAGGGCGTCCAGTGCGCGGTCGCAGCGGTCCAGTGCCGCCCGGTCCCAGCTGCCGGGTCCTTCGGGCTGGAGCCGCGGCCATCCGGCGACCATGCGATGGGTGTCCGCGCGGACGCCGAGCAGCTGCCGGATGTCGTCGGTCCACTGCCGGAAGTGTCCACCGCGTTCGGGCGGGGGCGGCGGCGGGGCCGCGATGGTGTCCGCGGTGGCGACCCCCCAGTCGACACCGCGAAGGGATTCGTGCAGGAAACCATCGCTCATGGTTTACCGTCCAGGCGGTCAAATGGTTCAGCGCATTCAACTGAATGCCCGCCGTCGGGACGCTAACACTTCGAGCAAACTACGACAATGTTTCAGCCAGATCTCGTCGGTCTGTAAAGCACCGACCGCTCAGCAGTCGCCGAGAACCAGGTCGGCGGCCCGCCAGGCCATGGCCATGATCGGCGCGTTGAGGTTGCCGGACACCATCGTCGGCATGACCGAGCAGTCGACGACCCGCAGGCCCTCGACACCGCGCACGCGCAGCTGGGAGTCGACGACGTCGTCCTCGGCAGGGCCCATGGCGCAGGTGCCGACCGCGTGGTAGCCGCAGCGCCCGTGGTCCAGGCCGGAGTCGATGATCTCCTGGTCCTCCCGGGCTGCCGGGCCCGGCAGCGTCTCGGCCGTGATCCGGCCTGCGATCGGCTCGGTCCCGAAGAGTTCCCGCATGCGGCGGAACAGGGCGGTTCCGACAGTGCGGTCGTGGTCGGAACCGTAGTAGTTCGGCGTGATCGTGAGGGGGGCTTCGGGATCGGCGGACGTGATGTGCAGGCTGCCCTCGGCGGTGGGGCGCAGAATGTAGCCGAGGCCCATCACCCCGGGTTCGCGCTCGACGCCGGTCTCCTTGCCGCGGACGTCCGGCAGCAGCGACACCGGTGCGATGAGCAACTGCGCGTCGGGGCGGGCGAGTTCGGGGCGGGTCTTGAAGAAGGCGATGACGTCGAAGGCGGGCGCGGCCAGCGGTCCGCGGCGGGTCGCCAGGTATTTCGCCCCCGACAGGGCCTGCCGCAGCGGCGTGCTCAGGGCCTTGTTGTAGCCGAGGTCGTCCTTCAGGCGGTACTGGACGACGAAGCAGCGGTGTTCGCGCATCCTGCCGCCCACGTGGGGGCTGTCGACCAGGACGTCGACGCCCGCCGACTTCAGCGTTTCGGCCGGGCCGATGCCCGACAGTTGAAGGATCTTGGGCGTGGCGATGCTGCCGGCAGAGAGGATCACCTCGCGCCGAGCCCTTGCGTCGTCCTCCCGGCCTCCGCTGCGGGTGCGTACGCCCACAGCCCTGCCCCGGGCCGTCAGGACTCTCGTCACCAGGGTGTCCACCGACACGGTGAGGTTCGGCCGGTCCGCGACCGGGTGCAGGAAGGCGCGGGCGGCGCTGAACCGCTGCCCCTTCTTGATGGTGGCCATGGCGTAGCCGACGCGCTCGTCGTCGCTCGCGTTGAGGTCGTCGGTCCGACGCCAGCCGAGTCCGGTTCCGGCGGCGATCGCCTCCTCGCACAGCGGCTCGCGCTCCGGCGCGGTCGACACATGCAAGGGCCCGCCCGCGCCCCGGACTTCGCAGGCGCCGAGCGCGTTGTCCTCGATCCGGCGGAAGACCGGGAGCATCGTGTCCCAGCCCCAGCCGGGGTTGCCGAGCCGCTCCAGCTCGTCGTAGTCGGCGCGGTCGCCGCGGTTGTAGACCATGCCGTTGACCGAGCTGGAGCCGCCGAGCGTCCGGCCCCGCACCCAGTGCTCGACCCGCCCGGCCGGGCCCACCGGCTCGACCGGGTAGTGCCAGGCGAACCGCGGGTCCCCCAGCAGCTTGCCGAACCCCTTGGGCATCCTGATCAGCGGTGTTGTGTCCCTGCCGCCCGCCTCGATCAACAACACGGTCGTCCCCGGGTCTTCGGAGAGACGGTTGGCGAGCACGCATCCCGCCGAACCGGCACCCACCACGATGTAGTCGAACGTCGTCATCACGTCTCCTGGCGCTCCGAGCCTGCGTCCGGTTGTCCGGCTGTCCGGCTGTCCGGTGTCGGTGCTTACTCCCCCAGGGGCCGGAACTCCTCCTCCTGCCACCAGGGGTAGACGGCCGGCATGTCCTTGCTGACCAGGCCGGGGAAGGCCGGTGGCCGTTTGGCGAGGAAGGACTCGACTCCCTCGACGGGGTCCGGGCCGCCGCCGATCTGGCTCATGATCCGTGAGTCGAGCCGGTGCGCCGCCATGGGGTGGGGCTCGCCGAGCATCCGCCACATCATCTGGCGGGACAGGGCCACCGAGATCGCGGAGGTGTTCTCGGCGATCTCCCGGGCGAGCGCGTACGCCGCCGGCAGCAGTTCCTCCGGGGGGTGGACGGAGCGGACCAGCCCGGCGGCCAGTGCCTCCTCGGGGCCGAAGACGCGGCCCGTCGCCACCCACTCCATGGCCCGCTGCACACCGACCGCCCGCGGCAGGAACCAACTCGCCGCCGACTCCGGCACGATGCCGCGGCGCGCGAAGACGAAGCCGAACTTCGCCGAGGTCGACGCGAGGCGGATGTCCATGGGCAGGGTCATGCTGGCGCCGACACCGGCCGCCGGGCCGTTGATCGCCGCGATCACCGGTTTGGTGCTGGAGAAGATCCGCAGCGCGACCCGGCCGCCGGTGTCCCGGTGCCAGGCGCCCGCCTTGCGGTGGTCGAAGGAGGAGCCGCCCGAGCTGACGTCGGCGCCCGCGCAGAAGCCGCGTCCGGCGCCGGTCACGACGGTCACCCGTATCCCGTCGTCCGCGTCGGCCGCGTCCAGGACGTCGAGCAGGTCCTGCATCATCTGCGGGTTGAAGGCGTTGAGCCGCTCGGGCCGGTTCAGTGTGACCGTGAGGATCCGATCGGCCACCTCGGCCCGCACGGTCTCGTACTCCTGCTCCGCCATGCGCGTCCTCCGTCACTCCGCGGGCCGGTTCCCAGAAAGCTTAATTAGTTATAGCATTCAACTCTCATAACTGATCCTGGACGATGGCGGTGGAGATGACGGATCTGGTGGTGACGGCCGTCGGGCCGGTCCGGCTGGTCGAGTTGAACCGGCCGGAGCAGCTGAACGCGATGAGCGAGGAGCTGCACACCGCACTCGCGTCGGTGTGGGAGGAGATCGCCGCCGACCCGGAGGCACGGGTGATCGTGCTCACCGGGCGCGGCCGGGCGTTCAGCGCCGGCGGCAACTTCGACATCATGACCCGGGTCCAGCGCGAGAGCGCCTTCCGGCAGCAGAACGTCGACGAGGCCCGGCGGATCGTCACCGGCCTGGTCCGCTGCCCCCTCCCCGTGATCGCGGCGGTCAACGGCCCGGCCGTCGGCCTCGGTTGCAGCCTGGCCCTGCTGAGCGACCTCGTGCTGATCGCCGACGACACCTACGTCGCCGACCCGCACGTCCAGGTCGGACTCGTCGCCGGTGACGGCGGTGCGTACGTCCTGCCGCTGCTCGTGGGGCTGACCCGGGCGAAGGAACTGCTGTTCCTGGGCGACCGGGTGAGCGCCGAGGACGCCGTCCGGCTGGGCATCGCCAACCGGGCCGTGCCCGGGGACAAGCTCCTGGACGAGGCCATGGATTTGGCCGGACGCCTGGCCGCCCTGCCCGCGCAGGCGCTGCGCGAGACGAAGCGCGCGGTCAACCGGCACCTGGAGCAGGCCCTCGACACCGTGATGGAACCGGCCCTGCTCGCCGAGCGGGACACCATGCACGCCCCGGACCACATCGCCGCGGTCGAGCGGATCATCGCGTCGCGCGGCCGACGCTGAACCCGAGCGCTGAGCAGGCGAGTCGAGCCTGAGAGGAGTACCCGGATGGACTTCGCGTTCAGCGAGGAGCAGGAGGAACTCGGGCGCACGGTACGGGCGTTCCTCGCGGACACCTCGCCCGAGACCGAGGTGCGGCGCCTGATGGAGACCCCGGAGGGCTTCGACCGGGCGCTGTGGCGCCGGATGGGATCGGAGCTGGGGCTCCAGGGGCTGGCCGTACCCGAGGAGTACGGCGGGGCCGGGTGCGGGCCGGTCGAAGTGGGCGTGGTCATGGAGGAGATGGGCCGTGCGCTGCTGTGCGCGCCCTTCCTGTCCTCGGCCGTGCTCGCGACGACCACGCTGCTGCGGTGCGCCGACGAGGAGGCCCGTAAGCGCCTGCTGCCGGGGCTGGCCTCCGGCGAGCTCGTGGCGACGCTCGCCCTGACCGAGGACTCCGCCCGCTGGGACGAGACGGGAGTGCGGCTCACCGCCCGCGAATCGGCGGGGAGTTGGGTGCTCAACGGACACAAGACGTTCGTCCTCGACGGCGCGGCCGCCGATGTCGTGCTCACCGTCGGCCGTACCGAGGACGGCGTCGGCGTCTTCCTCGTGGACGGCGACGCGCCCGGCCTGAGCCGCACTCCGCTGCCCACCATGGATCCCACGCGTCGGCAGGCACGCCTCGACTACGCGGGCGTACCGGCGACCCGGCTGCGGACCCACGGCGACGGCTGGGAGCTGGTCGCGGAAGTGCTGGACCGGGCCGCGGTGGCGCTGGCCGCCGAACAGGTCGGCGTGGCCTCCCGCACGCTCGACATGGCGGTGGAGTACGCCAAGGTGCGGCACCAGTTCGGGCGGGCGATCGGCTCCTTCCAGGCCGTCAAGCACCTGCTGGCCGACGTGCTCCTGGAGGTGGAGTCGGCGCGTGCCGCCGCGCACTACGCGCTGCTCGCCGCCGAGAACGAGACCCCGGACCTGCCCGCCGTGGCGAGCCTGGCCAAGGCTTTCTGCTCCGACGCCTGTCTGCGGGCGACGGCAGAGAACATCCAGGTCCACGGCGGTATCGGCTTCACCTGGGAGCACCCGGCCCATCTGTATCTCAAGCGGGCCAAGACCTCACAACTGCTGTTCGGCGACCCGGCGTACCACCGGGAACTGCTCGCACGGCGCATCGGACTGGACGCGGTCGAAGGAGCGGCATGAAGGTCGACGGCAAACTCAACGTGTGGAGCACCGGCGAGGTGGTCGAGGAGGCCCGGCACCACGAGAAGGCCGGCTACGACGGCCTGTGGGCGTCGGAGTCCAAGCACGACCCGTTCCTGCCGCTGCTGCTCGCGGCCGAACACACCGACCGCCTGGAGGTCGGCACCGCCATCGCGGTGGCCTTCGCCCGCTCCCCCATGCAACTCGCGTACACAGCGCATGACTTGCAGACCTACTCCGGTGGGCGTTTCTCCCTCGGTCTCGGTAGCCAGATCAAACCGCACATCGAGCGGCGGTTCTCGATGCCGTGGAGCCGGCCCGCGGCCCGTATGCGGGAGTACGTGAGCGCGCTGCACGCCATCTGGGCCGCCTGGAACGAGGGCGTGAAGCTCGACTTCCGCGGCGACTTCTACACGCACACCCTCATGGCGCCCTTCTTCTCCCCGCCACCCGCGACCGGCGGCGCGCCCAAGGTGTTCGTGGCCGCCGTCGGGGAGGCGATGACGCGGGTGGCGGGCGAGGTCGCGGACGGGCTCCTCGCGCACGGGTTCACCACCGAGCGCTATCTGCGAGAGGTCACGCTGCCGACCGTGGAGGCCGGCCTCGCGGCCACGGGCCGTACGCGCGGCGACTTCTCGGTGTCCCATCTGCTGCTGACGGCGACCGGCCGCACCGAGGAGGAGATGGCCCGCGCGGTGGACGGCACCCGTCGCCAGATCGCCTTCTACGGCAGTACGCCCGCCTACCGCGGGGTCCTCGAACTGCACGGCTGGGGCGAACTCGGCGACGAGCTCAACGCGCTCTCGAAGTCGGCCCGCGAGGACAAGTGGGAGGCGATGGGCCGGCTCGTCGACGACGAGGTGCTGGGCACCTTCGCGGTGGTGGCGGAACCGGACCGGGTGGCGGACGAGATCCGGCGCCGGTACGGGGCACTCGTCGACCGGGTGTCCTTCTACACCGCGTACGAGATCGACGCCGAGGTGTGGGAGCCGATCGTGCGGGAGCTGCGCGAGAGCTGAACGGTCAGCCGAGCAGGTCCAGGACCGTCGTCATGGACCTGCTCTGCAGCAGATAGTCCTCGGCCTCCTGGAGGTGGACCCGCCACAGTTCCTCGGCGTCCTCGCTCCGGCGTGCGGCGACCAGGTCCACGAGAGCGCCGTGGGCCCGGAAGCCCCGGCGGTTGGCCCGGATGTTCTCGGGGCTGCCGGCGTCGAGGTCGACGTGGGACCAGTTCGCCTGGTCGATGATGTGGCGGACCATGCCGTTGAGCACGGCGAGCGTCTCGTTGCCCGCCAACTCGACGACGAGGGCGTGGAATTCCATGTGGGCGCGGATGAACGCCGACGGGTCGTCCATGAGTTCCTCGGCCTCGGCGACGGCGGCCCGCAGCCGCTGGAGGTCCTCGTCGGTGCGCCGCTCGGCCAGCAGTCCGGCGCACGGCGCCTCGATGACCGTACGGGCGTCGTACACGTCCTTGAGGGTCGTCCCCCGGTACTCCAGCACCACGCCCGCGTAGCGGGCGGCCACCGTGCCCTCCGGGACCTGGACCCGTGCGCCGCCGCGGGCGCCCCGGCGCACGTTGATCAGCGACTCGGACTCGAGGACCCGGAACGCCTCACGCAGCGTCGGCCGGGAGACGGCGAACTCCTCCATGAGGGCCGTCTCGGACGGCAGCGCGTCCCCCTCGACGAGTTCGCCGCGCACGATCATCCGGCGCAGCCGTGCCGCCACCAGCTCGGCCATCTTGGGGACCCGCACCTGGCCGCCGTTGATCCCGCCGCCGACCCGTCTTCCGGTCTCACTCATCGCGGGACCACCTCCGTCCGACCGGCAGGCGCGCAGCGCGGCCCGAACCGGATGACCCACTGTACAACTAGATAACTATTTGAACTAGGTTATCGAGTTGGTTCGGATGAGGTGGTCGGCCAGGGACAGCAGCAGGTCGCGGCCGACCGACCGTTCGCGCATGTCTCCCATCATCAGCGGGACGTCGGGGTCGAGATCGAGCGCCTCGCGCACCTCGCCCTCGTCCCGGTCCCGGCGCCCGTGGAAGCAGTTGACGCCCACCACGAAGGGAATGCGCCGGCTCTCGAAGAAGTCGATGGACGCGAAGCTGCTCTCCAGTCTGCGGGTGTCGGCGAGGACGACCGCGCCCAGGGCGCCGTGCACGAGGTCGTTCCACATGAACCAGAAGCGCTCCTGTCCTGGCGTGCCGAAGAGGTAGACCACAAGGCGGGGGCTGACCATGATGCGGCCGAAGTCCATGGCGACGGTGGTGGTGGACTTGCGCTCGACGCCATCGACGTCGTCGACGCCGACACTGGCGACGGTGAGGTACTCCTCGGTGCGCAGGGGCGCCACCTCGCTCACCGCGCCGACGAGGGTCGTCTTGCCGACGCCGAAGCCGCCGGCCACGAGGATCTTGACGGCCGCGGGAGCCGCGCCGACGGTGCGTGGGGTGAGGTCAGAGTCTACGGAGGCCATCCCTCACCGCCCGAAGTAGGTTCATGTCCACGGTGCTTCCTGCCGCGACTGCGAGCGGCGGACGGGTGGTCGCCCTGCCCAGGGCGACCAGGTCGTCGATCAGAATTTTGGCCACCGAGATCGGCAGGTCCAGTCCGGCGGCGATCTCGGCCACCGCCGCCGGTGTGCGGCACTGCCGCAGGATGGCGCGGTGCTCGGGTTGCAGACCGCGCGAGGACCCACCAGGGGCCTCCGGCTCGACGGTCGTGACGAGGGTGATCAGGGTGAGGTCGTCACGGACCGGTGCGGTGCGGCCCCGGGTGATCGTGTAGGGGCGCACGGACTGGGCGTCCGCGTCGTCCGCCTCCATGCCGTCCGTCCAGTGGCTCACTCACGTACACCGCCCTCGACGGTGGGGATGACGACGCGTGCCTCCGCGCCGAGGCGCCGGCCGACCTGCTGCATGAGCGTGTGCATGGCCACGGCCATCAGTTCGGCGTCCACCTCCTGGGAGGCCACGACCGCCAGGTGGGTGCCACGGCCGGCGGCCGAGATGAACAGCCACAGGTCGGCCAGCTCGACGATCACCTGGTGGACCGGCCCCCCGTCGAAGAGCGTCCCCACCCCGCGGGCCAGACTCTGCTGGCCGGTGGCCACGGCGGCGAGGCGCTCGGCGTCGCCCCGGGCGATGGTGCTGGACTGGCTCACCACCAGGCCGTCGTCGGACAGCACGATGGCGTGCCGGGTGCCGGGGACCTGTTCGACGAGGCCGTCCAGCAGCCAGTCGAGATCCTGATGGGTGGCGGTCGTTCGCAGCGTCATGGTCAGTCTTCCGTCGGGGAACTTCTGCGGGTCGGCAGGGCGTCGGCGGGGCCGTGGTCTGCCGTGGTGGTGGTACGCCGGGCCATCCGGGACTGGCGTTGGAAGGCACCGACGGTGGCGCCGGAGCGGGCCGGTGCGGGCCGGGGGCGGGCCTCCCGCTCGTCCGGGGCGGGTTGTGCGGCCGCGTCGGGGTCGCGCAGTTCGTCGGCCAGGCTGGCCTGGCGCACGCGTTTGGGCAGCGGTCGCACATCCGGGGCGGCGGTCCGGGTCGGCGCGCCGGGGGCGGCCTGTGCCGGGTGGACCGGCGGCATGTCGAACGGCTGGGACGGGAGACGCCGGCGCGGGGCGCGGGCCGGGTCCTCCCCCGTGCCCGGCTGGTGCGGTACGGGACGGGGGCGCGACGCGCCGTTCTGCAGCCTCTCCCGCAAGGCGGCCGCACCGGGCGGTGCACCACTCGTGGCCGGCTGTCGGACGCGCGGGTCCGGACCGTGAGCCGCGACCGGTGCCGCCTCTACGGCCGACGCGACCGGGTCGGGCGTGGGCGGCCAGGAAGTGACGATCTCCTCGACGGGCCCGGAGTCCTCGATGACGACGAGTTCGTCCGGGATGAGGACGACCACCCGTGTGCCGCCGAACGCCGAGGGCCGCAACTCCACCTGGATGCCCAGGCCCTGCGCGAGTCGGGCGACGACGTACAGCCCGAGCCTGACGTCGTCGGCCCGCGACATCACGTCCATGCGGGGCGGGTCGGCCATCAGGTGGTTGACCGCCTCGTACTGCCCGGCGTCCATGCCCACTCCGCGGTCCTCGATCTCCACGGCGAGACCGCGCCCCACCTGGGCTGCGTACACCTCCACGGGGGTCGGCGGCCGGGAGAAGCCCACCGCGTTCTCCATCAGCTCGGCCAGAACGTGGATGACGAGGCCGACGGCTCGCTCGGACAGCCAGACGCGGCCCTGCACCTCGATCTGGATCCGCCGGTAGTCCTGCACCTCGCTCTGTGCGGAGCGCAGCACGTCCAGCACCAACACCGGTTTGCGCCAGCGCCGTTGGGGCTGGCCGCCACCGAGGATGACCAGGTTCTCCTCATAGCGGCGCAGCCTCGCGGTGAGGTGGTCGAGGTCGAAGAGGTCCTCCAGGATCTCGGGGTCCTCGTGCTTGCGCTCCAGTTCGCTGAGCTTCTTCATCTGCAGGCCAATGAGCAACTGGGTGCGCCGGGCGATGCGTTGCAGAAGCTTCTCGAAGCCGTGGAGCTGGCCCACCTGGGCCACCGTGGTGTCCAGGGCGGTGTGGCGAGCGAGGTTGAGGGCCCGGCCCAGCTGCCCGAGTTCGTCGCCGCCGTGCTGGATCGCCGGGAGTTCGGCGTCGGGGTCGACGACCTCGCCCCGGCGCAGACGGGCCACCACGTCCGGCAGCCGGGTCTGCAGGTCGGTGGCGGCGGTGCGCAGTGCGGAGATCCTGCGGCGCAGCATGCGGGTGAACAGGGCGGTGATCAGGGCGACCACGAGTACGGCGACGGCGTTGGTGGCGCTGGTGACGATCAGCCGGGTCTCCATCGCCCGCAACTGCTTGTCGGTGGCGGCCGTCAGTGTCTTCGCGTAGGCGGCGTTGCGCACCTGGAGTTGCGCGGTGACCTGCTGGACGCTGTCGCGCCAGTTCCGCCCGAGCTCCTTGGAGAACCGGTCCGTGTCGCCGCCGGTGGCGGAGCCCGCCAGCACGGCCTGTTCAACGGCGGTCTTCTTCTTCCACACGCTGCCCGCCATGAGCGCGCGGAACTGGCGCGCCTCGTCGTCCGACAGCAGCGGCACGACCTTGTCGTCGTAGATGAACTGCTGGGCGCCGATCCAGCCGGCGAGCTGTGCCCGCTCGTCACCGGTGAGCTTGCCGCTCGCCGAGGCGCGGGTGAACAGCGCGTCCTCACGCGAGATCATCTCGGCGCCCCAGTTCTCGTCGATGACCGGGCGCACCAGGTGGTCGATGCCGGGCAGGCCGACGGTGCTGAGCGTGTTGAACACCTTCAGGTGCCGGGAGATCAGACCCGTGTAGTTGTCGAACGTCCGTTGTGGCGAGGTGGTCCGCCCGTCGACGCCCGCGCGGTAGTCCGGCAGGTTCCGCAGGGCCCTGTCCAGGTCGACGACGTCGCCGCGGATGTCGGCCGGCGCGTTCCACCCGCTGTCGGGCAGCGCCTCCACAGCCTTGACGGCCGCGTCGGTTCGGGTCCGCTGGGCGGTCAGCTGCTTCTGGTACCCGGCGGGGTCGGCCAGGGCCGCCGCGCTGAGCCGGCGTTCCTCCTGCAGGCTGAAGAAGGCGCCCAGTACCGGCCGGGCGGCCTGTGTGGAGACGTCGTTGCGGTCCTGCTGGCGCCGCCAGTCGGAGTAGAGCTGTTCGGAGTCGACCGCCCACAGCGCCACCAGGGTCACGATGGGCACCAGGGCCAGGACGAGCAGGACCGTGCGCAGCGCGGGCTGCCTTCCGGCTCGGGGTTCCCGTCGGCCCTGTCTGTTCGACGCTCGCGCATGCACTGCCACTTCAGGACCTCAGCGATGCTCACAGAGGCGGGCCGCCCCAGCGGGGCCCGCGCGATGCGGGAGATGCTATCGCTGGAAACCGCTAACTCAATACACTTAGAGTAATCGGTGTTTAAATTATGGTGAGGTTGTGGAGCGGCCCCGGGGGTCGTTCACCTCTCCGGTACGAAGTACGGCAGCGCGATCTCGTCGGTGAGGGCGCGGAAGTCCACGCGCACGCGCATTCCGATGACCACGTTGTCGGGGTCTCCGGCGTCCACGTGGGAGAGGAGGGTGCCCCCGTCGTCGAGGTCGATCACGGCCAGCGCGAAGGGGGTCTCGAAGCCGGGGCCGGGCGCGCGGTGCACGACGGTCACCGAGTAGACGCTCCCCCGGCCCGCGCTGGGCGCGTACCCCCAGTCCCGCGTCATACAGCCGGGGCAGGCCGGTTCGGGAACGAAGAAGCGCAGCCCGCAGGAGGGGCACTGCGGGACCACCAGCTCGCCGCGCCGGGCGGCCTCCCAGAACGGCCGGGACAGCTCGGTGGGGACGGGGACGGGCCTGCTCATCGCATCCTCCCGAGGACGCTCATCTCGTAGTGCTGGGCTCCCGAGCCGGCGTTCCCGACCACCGCCAGTTCCGCGCGCTCGACCTGGTGCACCGCCGTGCCGCGCAACTGCCGTACGGCTTCCACGACTTTGAGAGTCATCTGCTGCGTCCCGTTCCAGGCGTACGAAAGACAGCCGCCGTCCGGGTTGACGGGATGCTTGCCGCCGACGGCGATGGCCCCGCTCGCGGCGAGCGGCCCGCCCTCGCCCTCCCCGCACAGCCCGAGAACCTCCAACTGCCTGATGATCTCGAAGGAGTTGGGGTCGTACAGGGAGAAGACGTCCACGTCGTGCGGGCTGACCTGGGCCATCGCATAGGCACGGGTGGCGGCGTCGCGGCCGAGCCCGCCGACCTCCCGGTGCAGCGCCGGGTTGGCGTACGCGGCCTGGTGGTACTCCATGCCGCCGCCGAGGACGGCCACGGGCGGGTGCGGCAGGTCGCGGGCGCGTTCGGCGGTGGTCACGACGAGCGCGGCGCCGCCCTCGCCGACGATGCAGCAGTCCAGCAGATGGAAGGGGGTCGCGACCATGCGGGAGGCGAGCACGTCGGCGGCGGTGTACGGGCCGCGGCCGTACATCATCGCCTCCGGGTTGGTGGTGCCGTTGTTGCGGATGGTGGCGGCGACCTCCGCGAGCTGGCGGGGGGTCGTCCCGTACTCGTGCATGTGCCGTGCCGCCACCAGCGCGAACTGGGCGACGACGTAACTGCCCCAGACGTCGGCGAACTCCAGCGGCGTCCCGGCGCCGACCGGGCCCGCCCCGCGCGCGACCAGCTTGCAGCCGCCGACCACGACGGTGTCCGCGAACCCTGCCCGGACGGCGGCCGCCGCTTTCAGCAAGCCTCGCGAGCCCGCGTTGTCGAGCATCGAGTCGCTGGTCCAGCGCAGGTCCCGGCCGAGGATCCGCGCCCAGGAGCTGCCCTCGCCGGGCACGCCGCCCGGACCGGGCCAGTCGACCTGGGCGCCGTCCACGTCGTCGGGTGTCAGCCCGGCGTCCGCGATGGCGCCGCTCACCGCTTCCAGCGCGAGGTCCATGGCGTCCCGGTCCGGGAGCGACAGCGCCTGTTCGGTGGCGTGCACGCCGACGACGACCGGCAGCCGGCGGTCCGCGGGGTTCATCGTCCGGCGCCGAGCGTGTCGCCGCCGGGGTAACCGCCCCCGCCGAAGCGCTCGTCGAGCGCCTCGTAGTCCTTCGCGTAGTCCTTGGTGCGCGGCAGCGCCTCGACGAACTCCACCGTCTTCGGCTTCTTGTACGAGGCGATCCGCGCCCGGCAGTGCTCGATGACGTCGGCCGCGGTGACCGGCTCGGCGTCGGGGCGCAGTACGACGACCGCCTTGACGTCCTGCGCCCAGCGCTCGTTGGGCACGCCGATCACGGCTGCCTCCTTCACAGCGGGGTGCGCTTCGATGCAGTTCTCGACCTCGGCGGGGAAGATGTTCTCGGCGGCCGACTTGAGCATGCGGGTCGTGGTCCCGAGGAAGCTGATCGTGCCGTCGCTCTCCCGTCGGCCGAGGTCGGTGGTGTGCCACCAGCCGAAGCGGAAGCGTTCCTCGTTGATCTCCGGCCGGTTCCAGTAGCCGAGGTGCACGAGGTCGCCGCGGACGCAGATCTCGCCGGCCACGCCGACCGCGCACTCCTCGCCGGTGCCGTCCAGGACGCGTACGGCGGTGAAGGGGCCGGGGCGTCCCGCGTTGCCGGTGCCGGTGCCGCCGTAGGCGCCGGTCACGGCGAAGCCGGTCACCTCGGTCTGCCCGTATCCGCGGCCCTCGCCGCCGCCGTTGCGGGTGAAGCGGCTGGTGTCGGTGGGTACGGTGCCCTGCCACAGGGGGGCGGCGACGCTCGCCTTCAGGTGGGAGAGATCATGTCCGGCCTCGCGGTTCAGGGCGACGAGCTGGGCGATGGTCGGCGGCATCAGATAGGCGTGGGTGCACTGTTCCGCCGCGAGGAGCGGGAGCAGTTCCTCGGCGACGACGCGGCGGACGATGACGTTCTTGCCGCCGTGGACGAAGGCCGGGACGCCCCAGAACTGGTAGTTGCCGATGTGGAACATCGGTCCGGCGCCGAGGAAGGCGGTCTCGGTGCCGATGTCACCCATCCAGGCGGCGCTCGCGCCCATGGCGAGGAGGTTGCGGTGCGAGAGCATCGAGCCGGACTGCCGTCCGGAGATCGCCGCGGTGTAGATGACGAGCAGTGCGGAGTCGGGATCCACCTCGAGGTCCGCGGGCGGGCCCTCGGGGGAGCCGGTGGCGAGGAAGGACTCGTAGGAGTCGGGTTCCGCGGTGCTCTGCGTGTCGTGCCGCAGCCACAACGCCCGGTGGTCGGTGCCCAGTTCGGCCCGCGCCTTGCGTACGGTGTCGCCGATCTCCTCGTCCTGCCAGACCACGACCCGGGGGTCGAAGTCCTCGACGGCGAACGCCATTTCGGGGGCGGCCCAGCGCCAGTAGCCGGGGCAGACCATGGCGCCGATCTTCGCGGCGGCGCCGAGCAGCTCCCAGATGCGGAAGGAGTTCTGGCCCAGCCACAGGATGCGGTCGCCGGTGCCGACGCCCGCCTCGGTGAGGGCGTGGGCGAGCCGGTTGGTGCGTTCGTCGAGCTGCGGCCAGGTCAGCCGGGTGTCGCCGTCGACGAGGGCGACTCCGTCGGGGTAGGACCTGCGGTGCTCGCGGATGAGGTCGCCGAACGTCAGGCGGCGGGCGGAATGCATGCGATGGGCTCCAGTGGCTTCGTGAGGTGGGGTGCCGTCAGACGCGGCCGATGCCCACGCCCTTGACGTTGATGAACTCGTCCAGGCCGGCCTTGCCGCCCTCCCGGCCGAACCCGCTCATGCCGACGCCGCCGAACGGTGTGGCGGGCGAAGTGATCGGATTCGGACCGGGGTTGACGTAGACCGTCCCGGCCTTCAGGCGCGGCACCAGGCGGTTGACACGCGCGATGTCACGGGACTGGATGTAGGCGGACAGGCCGTACTCGCTGTCGTTGGCCAGGGCGACGGCCTGGTCCTCGGTGTCGAACGGGGTGATGGCCAGGACCGGGCCGAAGACCTCCTGCTGCGCGAGGGCGCTGCGGTTGTCGACGTCCGCGAAGACGGTCGGCGAGACGAAGTAACCGTCGGACGCGATGCGTTCGCCGCCGTACACGAGCCGGCCGGCACCGTCCTCGATCGCCTTGTCGACCATGCCCTGGACGCGGTCGCGGGCGGTTTCGTTGATCAGGGGTCCGATGTACGTCGTAGGGTCGAGCGGGTCGCCGACCGGCAGGTGGGCGATCACCCCGGTGACTCGCGCGATGACCTCTTCGTAGATGGAGCGCTCGACGAGCAGCCGGGTGGGCAGTGCGCAGCCCTGGCCGGTGTTGCTCATGGCGAAGGCCGCGCAGTACGGCACGACCGTGTCGAGGTCGGTGTCGGCGAAGAGGAGGTTGGCGGACTTGCCGCCCAGCTCGAACAGGACGGGCTTGAGGCTCTGGGCGGCACTGGCCATGATGCGGCGCGCGGTGGCCGGACCGCCCGTGAAGGAGATCTTGTCGACGCCGGGGTGTGTCACCAGGGCCTCGCCCGCGTCGCCGAGTCCGGTGACGACGTTGATCACGCCGTCGGGGATGCCCGCCTCGCGGGCCAGGTCGGCGAAGAGCAGGGCGGAGAACGGCGTGGACTCGGCCGGTTTGATGACCACGGTGTTGCCGGCGGCGAGCGAGGGCGGGACCTTCATCGCCAGGGACAGGGCGGGCGAGTTCCAGGTGATGATGTGCCCGATGACGCCGTACGGCTCGGCAAGGGTGTACTCGACGTTCTCGTGCGGGCTGTAGGCCGCGCCGACCATGCCCTCGATCTTGTCCGCCCAGCCGGCGTAGTACTCGGTCCACTCGGCGACGTGGGGTCCGACGTTCTCGGCCCAGCCTCCGATGCAGACGCCGTTCTCCAGGGGGCAGATCGCCGCGAAGTCGGGGATGTGGTCGCGCAGCAGTCCGGCGAAGCGGGTGAGCAGGCGGCGGCGCTCGGCGGGCCGCATGGTGCCCCACACCTCGAAGGCCTGGCGGGCGGCGGCCACGGCCTGGTCCACCTCGGTGGGCCCCGCGAGTGGGATGTGGGCCTGGACGAGGCCGGTGGCGGGGTTGACGTGCTCGTAGAGCCCGCCGCTCGGTTCGTGGAGGTCCTTGCCCCCGATGACGAGCCGGGGGCGCGGCAAGTCCCGCTCGGCCCGATCCTGGTGCAGCTTCACGTCGACCGTGACCACGGTGCCTCCTGGAGCCCGGTGCCCTCACATCCGTACAGCTTAAATAGATAACCTATTTAGCCGAACCAATCAATGGCGAACACCCGCAGTCCTTCACAGACCCAGGGACCGTCCGACGATCTCCTGCATGATCTCGGAGGTGCCGCCGAACACCCGCTGCACCCGGCTGTCCCGCCAGATGCGGGCGATCTCGTACTCGTTGACGTAGCCGTAGCCGCCGAAGAGCTGCATGCAGCGGTCGATGACCGCCCAACCCGTCTCCGTGGTCCAGTACTTGGCGGCGGCGGCCTCCTCGGGCGTCAGCTCGCCCTCGACCAGGGCCATGATGCAGCCGTCCAGATAGACCCGGGCGACGCCCAGCTTGGCCTTGATGTCGGCGAGGGCGAACCGGTTGGCCTGGAATTCGCCGATGACCCGGCCGAAGGCGGTGCGGTCCTTGGCGTACTCCAGCGCGCACCCGAAGGCCCGCTCGGCCGAGGCGAGCGCGGCGACCGCGATGGCGAGACGCTCGGTGGGGAGGTTGCCCATCATGTGGTAGAAACCGCGCCCCTCCTGCCCGAGAAGGTTGTCGGCGGGGACGCGGACCTCGCGGAAGAAGAGTTCGGCGGTGTCCTGGGCCTTCATGCCGACCTTGTCGAGCTTGCGGCCGCGCTCGAAGCCCTCGGTGCCGCGTTCGACGACGATCAGGCTGATGCCCTTGTGCCCGGCGTCCGGGTCGGTCTTGCAGGCGACGATGACCAGGTCGGCCAGGATGCCGTTGGTGATGAAGGTCTTGGAGCCGTCGATCACCCACTCGTCGCCGTCCCTGCGGGCGGTGGTGCGGATGCCCTTGAGGTCGGATCCGGCGGACGGTTCGGACAGCGCGAGCGCGCAGATCGTCTCGCCGCTGATCACGCCGGGCAGCCACCGGGCTTTCTGTTCCGGGGTGGTGAGCTTCATCAGATACGGCGGGATGACGTCGTTCTGCAGGCCGAGTCCGATGCCGACCGCGCCTGTGGCCGCCATCTCCTCGGCCATGATCGCGTTGTAGCGGAAGTCCCGGATGCCCTGGCCGCCGTACTCCTCGGGGAACTCCCAGCCGATGAGCCCGGCCTTGCCCGCGGCCGCCCACGCGGCGCGGCTGACCTGTCCCTCACCTTCCCACTCCTCGCTGTGCGGGACGCATTCCCGCAGGTAGTAGGCGCGGGCGGTCTCACGGAACAGGTCGTGCTCCTCGGTGAAGATCGTACGGCGCATCCTCGGCTCCACTCCTGCATCCCACAGGGACTGCATCTCGCTTATTCAGCTGAAGTAGTTATACGATAGCGCTGTTTCTGGACCTGGGCGAGGGAGGACGCGTGAGCGTACGGGACAAGGTGGCACTGGTCACCGGAGCGGGACGGGGCATCGGCGAGGCGATCGCCGACGCCCTTGCCGCCGCCGGAGCCTCGGTCGCCGTCTGTGACGTGGACGCGGAGGCAGCGGGGAAGGTCGCGGCCGGGCTCGCCGAACGGCACGGGGTGCGGGCGATCGGCGTCGGCGCGGACATCTCCGACGGGGCCGCCGTACGCGCCGCCGTCGAGCGGGTGGGCGCCGAGCTCGGTCCGGTGGACGTGCTGGTCAACAACGCGGCCGTCGACGTCATCGGCCGGTTCGTCGACAGCGACGAGGAGACCTGGGACCGGATCATCGCCGTCAACCTGCGCGGGACGATCACGGTGACGCGGGCGGTGCTCGACCCGATGATCGAGCGCGGCGGCGGCAGGATCGTCCACATCGCCTCCGACGCGGGGCGGGTCGGCTCGTCCGGCGAGGTCGTGTACTCCGCGACGAAGGGCGGCGTCATCGCCTTCGGCAAGGCCCTCGCCCGCGAGGTCGCCCGGTACGGCATCACCGTGAACAGCGTCTGCCCCGGGCCGACCGACACCGCGCTGCTCGGGCAGGTCGCCGAGTACAGCCAGAAGATGTACGACGCGACCGTGCGGGCCATCCCGCTGCGCCGCGTCGCCCAGCCCGCCGAGATCGCCGGTGTGGTGGCCTTCCTCGCGTCCGACGACGCCGCCTACGTGACCGGGCAGACGCTCTCGGTCAGCGGCGGCCTGACGATGGTGTGAGGTGAGTTCCGTGTTGCGTGTCGAACTCCGCGACCAGATCGCCGTGTTGACCCTGGACCGGCCGGAACGGCTCAACGCCGTCGGCACCGGGATGGTGGAACGGCTCACGCAGGCCCTGAACGACCTCCGCGACAACGACGACGTACGCGCCGTGGTGCTGGCCGGCGCGGGCCGGGCCTTCTCGGCGGGCGCCGACATCGGGGAGATCGAGTCGTGCACGGCACCCGGGCAGTTCCGGGCGTTCGTGGGGCGCCTGACGGAGGCGTACGCACTGCTGGAGGACTTCCCGAAGCCCTCGGTCGCCGCACTCCACGGGTTCGCCTTCGGTGGCGGTCTGGAGCTGGCGCTCGCCTGCGACCTGCGGGTCGCGGAACGCGGCACCCGGCTCGGCCTGCCCGAGATGAAGCTGGGCGTCCTGCCGGGCGCGGGCGGTACCCAGCGGCTCCCACGCCTGCTGCCACCGGCGATCGCCAAGCAGATGATCCTCACCGGCGACCCGATCGACGCGGAACGCGCCTGGCAGCTCGGCCTCGTCAACGAACTGGCCGAAACCGGAGGAGCGCTCGCCACCGCCGAGAAACTGGCCGCAGGGCTGGCCGCGGGGGCACCGCTCGCGCTCGCGGCGGGCAAGCGGCTGATCGACCACGGGCTCGGCATGGACCTCACGACGGCGATCGCCTACGAGCGGGAGACCGTCACGGTGTTGTTCGCCACTGAGGACCGGGCCGAGGGGCTCAAGGCCTTCCGGGAGCGCCGCCCGGGCGAGTTCCGCGGCGTGTAGCGAACCGTCCCCGACAGATGTGGAGGTGGCCCGTGCGGCCTTTGGAAGGCGTTTGTGTCGTGGAGCTGGGCATGTGGGTGGCGGCTCCCGCCGCGGCCACCATGCTGGCCGACTGGGGTGCGGACGTGATCAAGGTGGAGGCGCCGACCGGCGACCCGAACCGGTACACGCTCAAGCACGTCGGCCAGGACATCGACAGCGAGCCGCCGTTCGAGACGGACAACCGCGGCAAGCGCGGGATCGTCCTCGACCTGCGCTCGCCGGACGGCAAGGACGTATTGGAACGGCTGTTGGCCCGCGCCGACGTCTTCGTCACCAACCTCCGCCCCGGCGCGCTCGAGCGGCTCGGGCTGGCCCCCGACGACCTGCGCGCCCGCCATCCCCGCCTGGTCGTCGGCACGTTGACGGGCTACGGCTGGACGGGCGAGGAACGCGACCGCGCCGGGTACGACGTGTCGGCCTTCTGGGCCCGCCCCGGCATCGCGGGCATGCTCAACCCGGCCGGTGAGCCACCACCCGGTATCCGCCCGGGACTTGGCGACCGCACCGCCGCCTCCAACCTGGTGGCGGGTGTACTGGCCGCCCTGCTGCGTCGTGAACGCACCGGAGAGGGCGGCGTGGTGGACGTGTCACTGCTGCGGTCCGGGACCTACGCCAACGGCAACGACCTCGCCCTGCAGAACTTCTTCGGCAAGCGCGGCCGTACCCGTCACCGCAGCGAGCACGAGTCCCCGCTCTACAACTCCTACCGGGCCGCCGACGACCGCTGGTTCTGGCTGGTCGGCCTGGAAGGCAACCGGCACTGGCCGGGCGTGATCAAGGCGCTGGGCCGCCCGGACCTGGAGACGGACGAACGGTTCGCGACCGGCAAGGCCCGGCGTGGCCACGTACGCGAGCTGATCGCCGTGTTCGACGAGGAGTTCGGACGGCTGCCGCTGGCGGATTGGGCGGCGCGGTTCGACGCCGAGGGTGTGTGGTGGGCGCCCGTGCAGACCCTGGCGGAGGTGTCCGCCGATCCACAGGCGGAGGCCGTGGGCGCGTTCGTCGAGCAGCCCGGTATGGGAGAGGGGCCACCGCTGCGGACGGTGGCCACCCCGGTGAGCTTCTGGGGCGTGGACGACAAGCCGCGCACCGGCGCGCCGACGCTCGGCGAACACACCGACGAAGTACTCCGCGAACTCAACTGACCTGACACATCTGCTTGGAGGTACGGCGTGGGCATCCTCGACGACAAGGTCGCCATCGTGACCGGCGGCGGCAGGGGGCTCGGCCGGGCACACTGCCTGGCCCTGGCCGAGGCCGGCGCGACCGTGGTCGTGAACGACCTCGGTGCGGGCGTGCACGGCGAGCGGACCGGGGACTCCCCCGCCGACGACGTGGTCACGGAGATCACCAAGCTCGGCGGCCGGGCGGTCGCCAACCACGCGTCGGTGACGGACTGGACGGCGACCGAGGCGATGGTCGCCGACACGGTCGCCGAGTTCGGCCGGCTCGACATCATCGTCAACAACGCCGGCATCGTGCGCGACCGCATGCTGTTCTCGATGACCGAGGCCGAGTTCGACTCCGTGATCGCGGTGCATCTGAAGGGCACCTTCGCGCTCACCCGGCACGCGTGCGCGTACTGGCGCGAGGCGTCGAAGCGGGGTGAGCGGGTCACCGGCCGCGTCATCAACACGACGTCCGGGACCGGGCTGTTCGGCAACCAGGGCCAGTCCAACTATGGTGCGGCGAAAGCGGGGATCGCCGGGCTCACCGTCCTGACCGCGCTGGAGATGCGCAAGTACGGCGTCACCGCGAACGCCGTCTCGCCGATCGCCGCGACCCGGATGACCGAAGGACTGACGATCGGGACGCCGCAGGACGTCGCCGACGGTTTCGACCCGCGCGATCCCGCCAACGCTTCCGGTGTGGTGGTCTACCTGGCCTCCGACGCCGCGGCCTGGCTGACCGGCCAAGTGCTGCGCGTGGACGGCAACCGGCTGAACCGGCTCCAGGGCTGGACGGTCGCCGCGGTCCACCCCAGCGAGTCAGGCAAAGCCCTCATCTACGACGAACTCGTCGACGCCGTACCGCAGTTGTACGGGGTCGCTCCGGCGGGCCGGGCCACCGGAGCGGGTCAGTGACGGGGCGCGGTCATGAGAGGCGGGGGCAGGACGTCGCCTCCCTGGTCCTGCGCGCGACGCTCGGCCCGATGCTCTTCGCCCACGGTTGGAACAAGGTCGCAGGACCGGGCGGGATCAAGGGCACCACGGGCTGGTTCGAGGCACTCGGACTGAGGCCGGCCGAGGTACACGCCCGTATGGCCGCCGGGACCGAAATGGCAGCCGGTGCGGGCATCGCCCTGGGTGCTGCGGGCCCCCTCCCGGCAGCGGCGGCCGTCGGCCTCATGGCCGTGGCCGCCCGGACCGACCACCGGGGCAAGGGGTTCTTCGTCTTCAAGGGCGGCTGGGAGTACGTCGGTGTCGTGGGCGGAGCCGCCGTCGCCCTGGCGGCACTCGGCCACGGCCGCTACTCGCTCGACGGACTGCTGCGACGCCAACACGCGGGCGCGCGGCCCGCGTTGCTGGCAGCGGGACTCGGCACGGTGAGCGCGGCGGCACTGCTTGCCGCGTGCTACAGACCGGCGCAGCAGCCGGACAAGCCCCAGACACAGACAGATCAGTGAAGGCAAGAGGGAGTCGACATGGACGCGGCTGACTTCAGCGCGGTGCTGTCCGAGGTCCGGCGTTTCGTCCGGGACCGCGTCGTACCGCTCGAGGCGGAGATCGACGAGAAGGACGAGATGCCCGCGGACATCCGCGAGGCGGCGAAGAAGATGGGCCTGTTCGGCTTCGCACTGCCCGAGGAGTACGGCGGTCTGGGGCTGTCGATGTACGAAGAGGCCCAGTTGATGTTCGAGCTGGGGTACACGACCCCGTCGTTGCGTTCCATGTTCGGGACGAACAACGGCATCGCCGGGCATGTCCTGATGGTCGGCGGCACCGAGGAGCAAAAGGCTCAGTGGCTGCCGAGGATCGCCTCTGGTGACGTCCTGGCGTCCTTCGCGCTCACCGAGCCCGACGCCGGTTCCGACCCGTCGACCCTCACCACGCGTGCCCGGCTCGACGGTGACACATGGGTGATCAACGGCGCCAAGCGGTACATCACCAACGCCCCGCTCGCCGACGTCTTCATGGTCTTCGCCCGCACCGACCCCGACGCCCCCCGCACCCGGGGCATCTCCACCTTCCTGGTCCCGGCCGGCACTCCGGGCCTGACCGTGGCGCCCAAGGACCACAAGATGGGCCAGTTCGGCGCCTGGACGGCGGACGTGTACTTCGACGACGTACGCGTACCGGCCTCCGCGCTGGTCGGCGGCGAGGCCGGCCTGAACCGGGGGTTCTCCACGGCGATGGGCTGCATCGCGCACGGACGCGTCCACATCTCCGCGCTGATGGTCGGCATGGCCGAGCGCCTGGTCGACGAGTCGGTCGCGTACGCGAGCACCCGCAAGCAGTCCGGGAAGCTCATCGGCTCCTTCCAGCTCGTGCAGGGCCTCATCGCCGACTCGCAGACCGACTACTACGCCGGCCGCGCCACGGTCCTGGAGGCCGCGCGCGCCTTCGACGCCGGGACCGACACCAAGATCGGGCCGTCCTGCACGAAGTACTTCGCCAGCGAGATGGTCTGGCGGGTCGCGGACCGCGCGGTGCAGGTCCACGGCGGGGCGGGCTACATGCGCGGGGTCGCCGTCGAGCGCTTCTACCGTGACGCCCGGCTGTTCCGCATCTACGAGGGGACCAGCCAGGTCCAGCAGGTCATCATCGCGAAGGCACTCCTGGGCGAGGCGGCACGCGGCTGACGGACACGGACACGAAAGAAGGCCCCGGGGATCCGGGGCCTTCTTCGTTCGTCTTGCGCAGCGCTCAGATCCCGAGCCGGTCCAGCAGCCGCTCGTGATACACGGCCGGTCCCCCGAACAGCAGTTGCGAGGACTTGGCCCGCCGGAAGTACAGGTGGGCCGGGTGTTCCCAGGTGAAGCCGATGCCGCCATGGACCTGGATGTTCTCCATCGCCGCGACCATGTACGCCCGCGAGCAGCACGCGTGGGCCACGGCTGAGGCGACCGGGAAGTCGGCCGCCCCCTCCTCGGCCAGCCGTGCCGCCTCCCGGGCGGACGCCTCCGCGAGTTCCACCTGGACGAGCATGTCGGCGCACTTGTGCTTGACGGCCTGGAAAGAGCCGATCGGCCGCCCGAACTGGTACCGGGTCCGGGCGTAGTCGGCGCTCATCTCCAGGCACCTTCGGGCGCCGCCCGCCTGTTCGGCGGCCAGCCCGACCGAGGCCACGTCCAGGACCTTCGCCATGATGCGGCCGCCGGCCCCCTCCGCGCCCACGGGTGTCGCGGCCACCGAGTCGAACGTCAGCCGGGCCATCGCCCTGGTGGCGTCCAGGGTCTCCATCGCCACGGCCGCCACACCCGGGGCCGTCCGGTCCACCGCGAAGAACGACGGACCGGCGACGGTCCGGGCGACGACGAGAATCAGGTCGGCCGTCGTCCCGTCGATGACGAAGGACTTGCGGCCGCTCAGCCTCCAGCCACCGTCCCCGCCCGGCACGGCACGCGCGGAGATCAGGGCGGGGTCCCAGGAGCCGCCGTCCTCGGCGACGGCGAGCGTGGCCGTGGTGCGCCCGGACGCGATGCCGGGCAGATGGCGTGCGCAGGCCTCGCTGTCCCCGGAGGCCAGCAGGGCCTGGGCCGCGAGCACGACCGTCGCGAAGAAGGGCGAGCACAGCAGGGCGCGGCCCATCTCCTCCATGACGACGCCGAGTTCGACCGGGCCGAAGCCGTCGCCGCCGTACTCCTCGGGGATCACCAGGCCGGGCAGCCTCAGTTGGTCGGCGGCCTGCGCCCACACGTCGAGGTCGAAGCGCGGCTCGCTCTCCATGAGCTTGCGTACGGCCTCCTCGGGCGACTTGGCCTCCAGGAACTCCCGTACGGACGCGCGGAGTTCCCGCAGCTCGCTCTCTTCGGCGGTCACGACCGCACCTCCTTGGCCGCTGCGGTCACCGGTTCCTTGGGCAGACCGAGGACACGTTCCGCGAGGATGTTCTTCATGATCTCCTCGGTGCCGCCGAGGATGCGCAGCGCCGGTGTGGCCAGCAGGAGTTCGGACCAGGCATAAGTGCCCCACTGCCCGGTGTCGGCGATGATCCGCGGGCCGAGGCAGTCGGACACGAAGTGCGCGGCACGGGTGAGGTTCTGGCCGTACATCAGCTTGGACACGGACCTCTCGGGGCCCGGCGCGATACCCGCCCGCAGGGTGCGCTGGGCGCGGTCGTTGAGGTAGCCGGTGGCCATGGCGTCCACCAGGAGTTCGGCGAGCCGGCCGCGCAGGGCCCGGTCGTCCCAGGTCCAGGTGGCGCGCATGAGCGCCGAGAGGTGCTCCGGGGACAGCGCGGCTGTCACCGGTCCCGCGCCCTCGCTGCCGACGGTGTTGCGCTCGTTCATCAGGGTGGTCAGGGCGACCGTCCAGCCGCCGTCGACCTCGCCGAGGCGGTGGTCGTCGGGGATCCGGACGTCGGTGAGGAAGACCTCGTTGAAGTCGGCGCCGCCGGTCATCTGGCGCAGTGGCCGGACCTCGACGCCGGGGGCGTCCATGGGGACCAGGAAGGCGGTGATCCCGCGGTGCTTGGGCACGTCGGGGTTCGTGCGGGTCAGCGCGATACCGATGTCGCTGTGCTGGGCGACCGACGTCCACACCTTCTGTCCGTCGAGCACCCAGTCCTCGCCCTCGCGGACGGCCCGGGTCGCCACGCTCGCCAGGTCGGATCCGGCGCCGGGCTCGCTGAACAGCTGGCAGGCGATGGCGTCCCCGCGGTACATCGCGGGCAACCAGCGTTCCTTGATGTGAGGTTGGGCGTGGGTGAGGATCGTCGGCCCGATCATGCCGAGGCCGACCACGCCGAGCACTCCGGTGTCGGGGACGGCGTACTCGGACTCGACGGCGTCGTAGAGCAGGTCGTGGACGGGGGTCAGGCCCCGGCCGCCGTACTCGGGCGGGCCGGTGATCCAGCCGAAGCCGTTCTCGTGACGGGTCCGCTGCCATGCGCGCGCCCGCCGCACCTGCTCGGCCTCCTCCTCGGGCGGGAGGCTGCTGAAGTACGCCATCGAGTCGTCGCCCTCGCCCCAGGTGACAGCGGCGCGGTCGGGGGCCTTCTTCGCATGGGCGTCGAGGAAGCGGCGCGCTTCGGCGGCGAAGTCCCGCATGTCCTGCGTGTCCTGCGTGGTGTGGGGTGGCATCGCGTTCGCTCCGCAGTCAGGTGGAGAGGATCGTCACCGCCGACGCGCCCGGCGCGCCGTACAGGTGGGTGTAGCCGACGCGGGGCGTGCCGGGGACCTGCCGGGCCCCGGCCGTGCCGCGCAGCTGGAGGACGATCTCGTGGATCTGGCGCAGCCCGGACGCCCCGATGGGTTCGCCGTTGCCGAGCAGTCCGCCGTCGGTGTTGACCGGGAGCCGGCCGCCGATCGCGGTGGCGCCCTCGGCGATGAGGCGTTCCTGTTCGCCGTCCTTGCAGAGGCCGTTCTCGGCCATGTGGATGATCTCGGACCCGGCGTCGGTGTCCTGGAGCTGGGCGACGTCGACGTCCTCGGGTCCGATGCCGGCCAGCTCGTAGGCGGCCCGGGAGGCGTCCACGGTCGGGCTCTCGACGACCTCCCCGACGGGGAACGACGGGCTCTGCACCTCGAAGGCGCCGAGCCTGCGGCTGCGCAGGGCGGTGGAGCGGACGCGCACGGGCGTGGAGGTGTACTTGTGGGCCTGGTCGGCGCGGCACAGCACGATGGCGGCGGCACCCTCGTTCGGGCCGCAGTACATGTACTGGCGCAGGGGGTAGTTGAGGACCGGGGAAGCGAGAACTTCCTCCGGGGTGAGGGGAGTTCGGCGCCAGGCCTTCTCGTTCATGGCCGCGTTGCCGAAGTTCTTCGAGGCCACGCGGGCGAGCGTCTCGTGGGAGATGCCGTGTTCGTGCATATAGCGGTTGATCTTCATGCCGAAGAAGTGGGTGGTGAGGAACAGCCCGGTCTGCCCGTACCAGGACGGGATGCCCGCCACCGACGGGTCGGCGGCGAAGGCTCCGCGCGGGTGTTTGTCCAGGCCGATCGCGACGGTGAGGTCGTGCTCGCCGGTCTCGATGGCACGGGCGGCGAGCGCGATGGCCGTACCGGCCGTGGCGCAGCCGTTGAAGACCCCGCGCAACGGGAGTCCGGTCAGGCCCAGCCGGCCCACGATCGCGTCCGGGTTGGAGACCTCGAAGCTGCCGATGTAACCGCCCTGGATCTGCGGCCACTTCACGCCCGCGTCGGCGAGTGCGAGCCGCACCGCGTCCGCGCCCATGTCCAGTGCCGGCTTCCCGGGGAACCGCCCGAAGGGGTGGAGTCCCACGCCGATGATGACGGCCTCGGTCATGCTGTCTCCTCCTCCGGGTCGGCGGATTCCTCGTCCGGGGTGAACGCGAACGTGACGACTTCGGTGCCGTCGTCCCGCACGGTGTAGGGCACAAGCGTCAGCCGCATGGCCTGGCCGATGCGCAGCCTGCGTGGGTCGGGTTCGGTGAGGCGGGCCTCCACCAGCAGCTCGCCGGGGAGTTCGACGTACCCGACGGCGTAGGGCTCGAAGGCGTCGGGGCCGTCGTAGGGCGGGGACGGCGGGCGGAAGTCCTGGGTCGTGTACGTCCACAGTGTCCCGCGGTCCGCGAGGAGCCGTTCCTTGGAGTTCGCGCTCGCGCACCGTACGCAGTCCGGGGCGGCCGGGAAGCTCACCAGGCCGCAGTCCACGCACTCGGAGCCGATGAGCCGGGTGGGCCGGTCCGCCGTGGGCGGCCAGGTGAACAGGCCCTCGGCGACCGGCTGTTGGGTCTGTGCCACGTCTGTCGTCGTCATCTCAGGCCCCGTTCCGGTTGCCGAGGGCGTCGGCGTTCGGGGCTGCCTTGGCCACCAGGTTGGGAATGACGGAGGTCAGTTCCTCCGGTGTCCACCGGGTCTCGGCGCCCACGCCGGGGCCGTTGACCCAGCCCTCCAGCACGGTGATCCGGTTGCCGACGACGGCGAAGACCCGCCCGGTGACCTCGCGCGAGGCCGCCGAGCCCAGCCACACCACGAGGGGTGAGATGGCCTCCGGGGTCAGGTCCTGGCTCTCCGCGGCCCGCCGCATCATCTCGATGTCCTCGGTCAGCCGGGTGAGCGCGGTGGGCGCGATCGCGTTCACCGTCACGCCGTAGCGGGCGAGTTCGGCCGCCGCGATGACGGTGAGGCTCGCGATGCCGGCCTTGGCCGAGCCGTAGTTGGACTGTCCCGGGTTGCCGAAGATGCCTGACGGGGAGGTCGTGTTGATCACCCGGGCGTCGCGGGCACGGCCGGCCTTGGCGCACTCGCGCCAGTACGCGGCCGCGTGGTGCAGGGTGGCGAAGCTGCCCTTGAGGTGGACGCCGAGCACGCTGTCCCAGTCCTGCTCGGTCATCGACACGATCATCCGGTCGCGCAGGATGCCCGCGTTGTTGACCAGCACGTCGAGGCCGCCGTAGGTGTCCACGGCCTGCTGGACGAGTCGGCCCGCGCCCTCCCAGGTGGAGATGTCGTCCGTGTTGGCCACGGCCTCGCCGCCCGCGGCGACGATCTCGTCCACCACGGCCTGGGCGGGCCCGGTCGAGCCGCCCCCGCCGTCACGGGCGCCGCCCAGGTCGTTGACCACGACCTTGGCCCCGTGCGCGGCGAACGCCAGGGCGTGGGCCCTGCCGATGCCGTTGCCTGCACCGGTGACGACCACGACACGGCCGTCGACCACTCCTTCGGACATCCTCAACTCCTCGCTCATGAACGCTGGTCGACCTCGTCGAACAGGACCCTCGGGTCGTCGCTGCCGCAGGCGCACCGCCCGGTGACGACGCGCCCCGCGACACCGAGGGGTGTCTCGGGGAGCGGCGAGACACGCCCCTCCCCCGCCCCGACGGACAGCTGCCCGTCCCGCTCCCCGACCCGCCACTCGGCGGCGTTGACGTGCGCGCCGCTCCGCTCCCGGCACTCCACGGCGAGAGCCGGTCCCAGGGGTGAGAGCACACAGGCGGACACGCCCACGGCACGCAGCACCGGTACGGCGGCCGGCCGGGCCAGGACGACGGACATCGGCCGGAGCATCTCGCCGACGTCGGCGGCTCCGGCGAGCCCCTCCAGGGTCTCGGCGGACAGGCCGATCACGGCGTGCGGGCGCAGTTCGCGGTGGAAGACCGAGGTACGGCGGTGGTCCCAGCCCATCGCCTCGGCGATGCCGTACGTCACCTTCAGCTCGCGCAGGGCGCCGATCGCCGCGTGTCCCCAGAAGCCCTCGAAGCCGGACATGGTCAGCAGTGCCCGCTGCCCGGCGCTGAGGCCGTGCTCGCGCAGGCGTGCGGTGAACCAGTCGGTGTCGCGGGCGAGTTCGGCCCAGGTGAGTTCGGTGTCCCGGGTGCCGGAGGGGGTGGGGAAGCGCACGAGGTAGGCGAGTTCGGGGCGGTCGAGTGTCCTGGCCCTGGCCAGGGTGTCGGCGCGGGCCATCAGCTCCTCACCACCCGGGGGAACTTGGCGACGCTGGTCATGGTCTTCAACAGGTCCTCCTCGGTGCGCAGGTCGAGCACCGGATCGACTCCGGTCCGGGTGCGCACGGCCTCCCCCAGCCGTCCGGCCAGGGCGCCGACGTCGCCGGTGAGTGCGGGGTCGTAGCCGACGCGCAGCCGCAGTTCGTCGACCTCGCGGCGGTCCCGGACGATCTGGAACACCCCGGCCACCGTCTCGGGCTGCTCCTCCACGGCCTGCCAGATGTCGCGCAGGACCACGGAACGCCCCTGGACCAGCGTCTCGTCGCCGCGCCGTCCGGCCACCCACATGCGGGCGTGGGTACGGCCGCAGCCGCAGGTCTGTCCGGACAGACGGACCAGGTCCTCGCTGCGGTAACGGATCAGCGGTGCGGCCCGGTTGTCCAGATCGGTGGCGACCAGTTCGCCGAGGTCGCCCTCGGGGACGTCACGCCAGCCGTCCTCGCCGACCTCCACGCACTCCGCGAAGACGGTGTCCTCCCACAGGTGGAAGCCGTCGTGCTCGCGGCACTCCCAGGCGGTGCCGGTGTCGGCGGCGCTGGTGTACTCGTAGACGTCGATGCCCCAGTCGTCACGGATCCGCTCGCGCATCTTGCGGCTGAGGGGCTGCCCAGCGCAGGAGGCGCCCTTGAGGGAGGAGAAGGCCTCCTTCAGGTCCGTCTTCTCCGCCAGGTGCTCCAGCTCCACCATCTGCGGATACATCATCTGCAGATAGGCGGGCCGGTAGGTGCGCAGCGCCTCGACGACCTCGTGCATCTTCCCCATCCAGGTGTCGACCTCGATCACCACGGCGCCCAGCGCCTGGTAGCCGGGGTCCATCAGGTTGCGGAAGGTGCCGGGCGGACTCAGCACCCGGTCGCCCGGCCGCAGACCCAGCTCCCAGAGGTCACGTACCTGCGCGGTCACCAGGGGCGGGGCGTCCTGCCAGATCTCGGGGAAGAACTCCGGGTCGCCGGTGGTACCCGAACTGGAGGAGACCGAGGTCAGCTCCTCGACCGGGACGCACAGCAGACCGCCGAAGGGGTCACCGGTGCGGGCGCGGTAGGCGCGCACCAGGTCCTTGGTCATGAACGGCACGCGCTCCCGGAAGTCCTCCAGCGAGCGGATGTCGCGCGGATGGACCCCGTGCTCGTCCCAGAGTTCACGGTAGAAGGCCGAGTTGGCGTAGGCGTACTCGACGAGCTCCAGAACCTGCTTCTCCTGCCCCGCCCGCAGTTGCTCGCGGGGCATGGTCTCCACGTCGGGCTCGAAGTACCTGTCAGCGGTGTCCCTGTCACCGACCATGGCGCCTCCTCGCGGCTCGGTGCCCAGATCTTCCAGCTATCAGCTCAATCAGTCAACCAATTCGCCGGATTCAGACCCGAGCCCGACCCCGAACCCCTCCCCGGACCGACCTTCCACCCGGGCAGCCTTCCCTTCCGCCGCCGAAACAACTAAAATCGCTAACTGATTACATCCATTGGCCCGAAGGAGCGTCATGTCGAAGATCTGGGTCAACTCGGGGGACTCCCATGTGATGGAACCCGCCGACGTGTGGACCGAGAGGCTGTCGGCCCGGCTCGGTGCCCGGGCTCCGCGCAGCGAGCGCGGCGAGAAGTACGAGATGCTCTACATCGACGGCGAGCGCATCGACCGCCAGCTCGGTGACTTCATGGACGCCATGCGCCCGCCGGGTGCCTGGGACCTCAAGGTCCGGCTCAAGGACCTCGACCAGGAGGGCGTGTGGGGTCAACTGGCCTTCCCCTCCATGGGGTTCTGGCTGGTGTCGATCACCGACCGGGAGCTCGCCCGGGAGACCGTCCGGGCGTGGAACGACTGGGCGTACGACGAGATCCTGAGCAAGAACAAGCGGGTCATCACCACCGCCTGCGTCTCGACCGCCGACGTCGACGACGCGGTCGCCGAGCTGGAGCGGGTCGCCGAGATGGGTTTCCAGTCGGTCTTCCTGCCGTGCTCCACACGGCCGGGCGAGGAGTACGCCCTGGACCGCTGGGAACCGCTGTGGACCGCCGCCGAGCGGGCGGGCATCGTGCTCGGCTTCCACATCGGCACAGGCGGTGAGAACGTCATATTCCGCGGACCAGGCGGCGCGGTCGTCAACTACATGGAGACGACCTACCCGGGCATGCGTGTGGTCTCCCACATGGTCGCGGGCGGTGCCCTCGACCGCCACCCGGACCTGAAGATCCTGATCGCGGAGGGCGGCGCGGGCTGGGTGCCGGCCATCGGCGACCGCATGGACGAGGCGTACCGCCAGCACGGCATGTTCGTCCGGCCGAAGCTGAGCCGACTGCCCAGCGAGATCATCCGCCAGCAGGTGTACGCGTCCTTCCAGCACGACAAGAGCTCGGTGGAGATCGTCGAGTCGACCGGCTACCGCAACGTGATGTGGGGCGACGACTACCCCCACCTGGAAGGCACGTACGGCCACACCCAGTCCACGCTGCACGACCTGTTCGACGGGGTGCCGGACGACATCCGGGAGCGCGTCACGCGCGGCACCTTCAACGAGCTGTTCAAGCTGCCCGAGCAGACTCCCCAGGAGGCGGCCGTCTGAGCGGCGGCGGAACACCGTGACCACTCCTCCCTACCCCGAGGACCTGGAGCGGCCCGGGCTCGTCAGGACCGGGCGGTCGACCTTCCTCAGGCCCATCCGGCCCGAGGACGCCGACCGCCTGGTCGCCTTCGTGGGCAGCCTGTCGCGAGCCACCCTGGCCTATCGCTCCCTGGGCCCGGTGACCCGGCTGCGCGACGACGTCATCCGACGCGGCGCCCACGTCGACTACCTCAACGAGCTGGCGCTCGTCGCCCTGGCCGGCGAGGAGATCGCGGGCGTGGTCCGCTATGTCCGCGACCCGGACGAACCGGAGCACGCCGAGGTCACGTTCACCATCCGGGACGACCACCAGAGCGAGGGCTTCGGCCGGCTGCTGCTCGAACACATCGCCGCCGCCGCGCGCGCCCGGGGCATCCGGGTGCTGGAGGCCGACGTCCTCGCCGACAACACCCGGATGATCAACGTGTTCCTCGGCTCCGGCTTCCGCGTCGAGAGCGGTCCGCCGGGCCAGATCATCCACTTCGAGATCGCCATCGATCCGCAGACCCTGGCCGTCGCCCGGGCCGAACGCCGCGAGCACACCGCCGTACGGCGCTCCCTGCGACCCCTGCTCGAACCGCGGTCGGTCGCCGTGATCGGCGCCAACCGCAACCCGTTGACGATCGGGCACGAGATCGTGGCGAACCTGCTGCGCGGCGACTTCGGCGGCAGCGTGTTCCCGGTCAACCCGCGGGCCGGACGGATCGCGGGCCTGCCGGCGTACGGAAGCGTCCGGGAGCTTCCAGAGCCGCCGGACCTGGCACTCGTTGCCGTGCGGGCCGAGTCCGTGCCCGAGGCCGTACGCGAGTGTGCCGAGGCCGGGGTCAAGGCGGTGGTCGTGGTCTCGACCGGCTTCGGGGAGACCGGGGCCGACGGCCGGGCGACCGAGCTGGAACTGGCCCGATTCGCGCGCGCCTCCGGCATGCGGCTGGTGGGCCCGAACTGCATGGGCGTCGTCAACACCACCCCCCAGGCGCGGCTGGCCGCGACCTTCTCACCCGCCCTGCCGACGCCCGGCCGGGTCGCGATGTCCAGCCAGTCCGGGCCGCTCGGCCTCGCCGTGCTCGACTACGCCCGGCGCCTCAGGCTCGGCTTCTCCGGGTTCGTGTCCGTGGGGCACGCCGTGGACGTGTCCACCAACGACCTTCTGCAGTGGTGGGAGGAGGATCCGGGAACCTCGGTGATCCTGCTGCATGTCGAGACCTTCGGCAATCCGCGCAGGTTCGCCCGCGTCGCCCGCCGGATCGCGCCGCGCAAACCGATCGTGGCGGTCCACCCGGGGCACGCCGACTCGGCGGTGAGTTCACTGTTCGCCCAGTCGGGGGTGATCCGCACCCGCAGTCTCCAGGAACTGTTCGACGTGGCCCTGCTGCTCGCACACCAGCCCCCGCCACCCGGCAACCGGGTCGCCGTGATCACCAACGCGGGCGGCCCCGCGGCGCTGACGGTCGGGGCCTGCGCGGCCGGCGGTCTGCGCGTACCGGAACTCGGCGAGCGCACCCGCCAGGCACTCCGTCCGGCCCTCGCCCCCCGGGCCGATGTCTCCAACCCGATCGACCTGACCCCCACGGCCACCGCCGCCCATTACCGGCAGGCACTGGACGCGGTCCTGGCCGACGACGGCATCGACGCGGCCGTCGTCCTGTTCATGCCGCCGCTGGCGGACAAGGCCGACGAGGTGGCGTCGGCGATCCTCGACGCGGCCGCGGCCCGGCCGGAGAAACCGGTGGTGGCCAGTTTCCTGGGCGACGCCGGTGTGGCCGACCTCCTGCGCCGGGGCGAACTGGTGGTGCCGACGTACACGTTCCCGGAGGCGGCGGCCGGCTCGCTCGGGCACGCGGCGGCCTACCAGGCCTGGCGCAGCACCCCGGCGGGTGTCGTGCCCGATCTCCCGGGAATCGACGCCGAGCGCGCCCGTTCGCTGCTGGCCGGACACCCACCCGGCCCGGTTCCCACGCGGACCGCCACGGAGTTGCTCGCCGCGTACGGAATCGCCGTACGGGACACGGAACCGGGTCCCGGCCCGGACGCGTTCCTCGCCGTCAGCGCCGATCCGGTCTTCGGGCCCGTGGTCGCCTTCGGGCTGGCGGGGGACTACGCCGACCTCATGGCGGACGTGGCGTACCGGGTCACCCCGCTCACCGACCGCGACGCGCGCGAGATGGTCCGCTCGCTGCGGGCGACGCCCCTGCTGGAGAGCCGGGGTGTGGAGTTCGCGGCTCTGGAGGAGACCGTCCTGCGGCTCTCGGCGATGGTCGAGGACCTCCCCGAGATCGAGGCGCTGGAACTGCGGCCGGTACGGCTGCTGCCGCCCGGCGACGGGGTGGCCGTCGCGCACGCGACGATCCGGCTCACGGCCGGCACGACAGCAGGAGGGGTCTCATGAAGGTGGGCATCTACTTCGACATGCGCAACCCGCCGCCCTGGCGGCAGAGTTGGTCGCGGCTGTACGGCTTCGCCCTGGAGATGTGCGAGGAGGCGGACCGGCTGGGCCTCGACTCGGTCTGGTTCTCCGAACACCACGGCTTCGAGGACGGGTACCTTCCCCAGCCGCTCACCCTGGCGGCCGCGGCGGCGGCCCGCACCCGTCGGGTGCGCCTGGGCACGGCGGTCGTCGCGGCCCCGCTGCACGCGGCCCCCGAGATCGCCGAACAGGCCGCGATCGTGGACATCATCAGCGACGGCCGCCTCGACCTCGGCCTCGGTACCGGCTATCGCGTGCCCGAGTACCGGCTCTTCGGAGCCGACCTCGCCAAGCGTTACACCACCACCGATCAGCGGGTACGGGAGATCCGCGGCCTGTGGGCCGAGTCCCTGGTCACCCCTGGACCGGTCCAGGACCCGCTGCCGATCTGGCTCGGCTACCAGGGTCCACAGGGCGCCCGACGGGCCGGCCGGCTCGGCACCGGGCTGCTCTCGCTCAACCCGGCACTGCTGACGCCGTACCGGGACGGGCTCGCCGAGAGCGGGTACGACGTGTCGGCGGCCCGGATGCAGGGCTCGTTCACGACGTTCGTGACGGAGGACCCCGAGGGCGACTGGCCGGTGGTGCGCAAGCATCTGGCGTACCAGTGGGACAGCTACCGCCGTTACATGGTCGAGGGCACCGATCAGCCCCTCCCCCGCCCCATCGATCCCGAGAAGTGGCGCCAGACGGGGCTGAACACGGCCGGCGTCGGCCAGTTCCTGTACGGCACACCGCAGGACGTCGCCGAGGCCATCACGGCGTACGTGGCAGGCTTGCCGGTGGAGGGCGTGTTCCTGTGGGCGTCGCTGGCCGGGATGCCCGAGGAGACGGTCGCCCGCCAGGTCCAGCTCATCGCCGGGAAGCTGCGTCCGCTGCTTGCCGATGTCTGACACGAGGAGTTCCAGCATGTCGAGTACGGCGCCCGGGTCCGGGCCATGGGCGGGGGGAGACTTCCAGGAGCCGCCCCGCACACCCGGCGGAGTGGCGCTGTGCGGCGCGTGCCGGGCCGCCGGTTCCTGCCGGCTCGGCGTGCAGCGCGAGCGGCTCGAGGACGACGGCACGGCGTTGTTCGCCCTTGCCTGCCCGCGGGACCAGGAGGGCGGGCCCGACGTGGCGCACGGCGGCTGGACTGCGGCCGTGCTGGACGACTGCCTCGGCCATCTTCCGCTGCTGCACCGGGTGTTGAGCGTGACGGCGGAACTGACCGTCAGCTTCGTCAAGCCGGTGCCGGTGGAACATCCGCTGGAGGTCCGGGCCCGGGTCGAGCGGCGCGAGGGGTCCCGCTGGTACATCACGGGCGAGATGGTGCTGCTGCCGACGCGCGCCGTGCTCGCCCGGGCGTCGGGGATCTGGGTGACCCGCGACCGGGGCCACTTCGCTCGGCACGAGGAGTGGCTCGCCGGTCAACGCGCCGGGGCGGACGGTCAGTAGGAGCGCGGTCAGTAGGAGCGAAGTCCCATGCTGCGGGCGATGCCGTTGCGCTGGATCTGGCTCGTGCCCCCGGAGATGGTGGCCACGATCGACTCCCGGTACCGGAAGCTCATCACGCTCTCCGTGGAGAAGCCGTGTCCGGCGAGGACCTGCATCCCGAGCCGGGCGGCCGCCACATAGGTCTCCGACCCCTTCAGCTTGGCCATCGACCCCTCCCGCGTGCAGGGCTTGCCCTGGGCGAGCAGCCAGGCGGCGCGGTGGGCGAGCAGCCGGGCGGAGTCGATCTCGGTCTGGAGGTCGGCCATGGCGTGGGCGAGCGCCTGGAAGTTGCCGATCGGACGGCCGAAGGCGTGCCGGGTGCGGGCGTACTCCAGCATCTCGTCCAGGGTCGACTGGGCTGCCCCGAGGTAACCGCCGCTGATGATGACCTTCTCCAACTCGATGTTGGAGAGCATGACCTTCCAGCCCTCGTCGCGCGGACCGACCAGGTTCTCCTTCGGGACCAGGACATCGTTGAAGAAGACCTCGTTGGTGCCCAGGATGTGCCGGGCCAGCGTCGGCGTGCGGCGCACCTCGACGCCCTCCGTGGTGGGGTCGACGAGCAGCAGACTGATGCCGCCGTGCTTGGGCTCGCGGGGCCCGGTGCGCACATACGTGGCGATGGTCGTGTCGGGCAGGCCGCCGCCCGTGCACCAGGCCTTCTGACCGCGCACGAGGAAGTGGTCCCCGTGGTCCTCCGCCGTGGTGCGCAGCGCGGCGGCGTCGGACCCGCTGTCCGGCTCACTGAGGCCTACGGCGAGCCGGTGGCGCCCCGTCATCACCTCCTGGCGGATGAAGTCGCGCTGCGCCTCGCTGCCCCACCGGAACACCGTGATCGCGGGGATGAGCACGCCGATGTAGCACATCGCGACGTCGAAGCTGGCCCGCCCCAGTTCCTCCGCGATCAGGATGAGTTCGAGCGGTCCGCCGCCGTCGCCGCCCTCGTCCTCCCCGAACGGCAGCGAGAACCAGCCCAGTTCGGCCATGCCCCGGAACAGCTCGGGCGGCACGACTCCGTCCTCGTCCCACTTCTTGGCCTTCTCGGCCGGGCACACGTCGGCCACGAACTGCCGTGCCGTCGCGCGCAACAGGTCCTGCTCGTCGGTCAGCCCGAAATCCACGGCCACTCCTCGCCACCACTCGGCTATTCATCTATCTAATTATTCTATGTTAGCTGATAGATGCGAGGGGAGTCGTGTTCAGGACCGTGGCGTTTTTACGAGGAAGCGCCCGCCGTCGGAGCGACACGTGCCGGCCGACGCCCCCCGGCCTCCACCATGGCAACCGACCCGCCGCTCACCGGAACGCGCCCCCGGAACGGGGCCGAAACCAGTCGGTACCCGGCCAAACATCACGCGGGCGGGATCATCGTATCGAGTTAACATCGCCGACTTTCCTTGGTCCACGGGACGAAGCCGCCACTACTGTTCACCTGGATCTGGACGGATTCCCCTTTGAATACCCCTTTTCTCCTGTTGGTCCGAAGAGCCCATGCAGGTGCCGTCACCGTCCTGAGCAAGGAGAGCTCGCCCGATGACTGTTGACTCGAGCCCGGAAGCGCACCTGGAGCCACCCCGGCAGACCAGCCTCGGCACGGCGGCTGCCCGCAACCTCGCCACCACCACCAAGTCCGCCCCGCAGATGCAGGAGATCACCTCTCGCTGGCTGCTGCGGATGCTCCCCTGGGTGGAGGCCAAGGGCGGGGCCTACCGGGTGAACCGTCGCCTGACCTACACCGTCGGCGACGGGAGCGTGGAGTTCGTCCAGGACGGCGCCGATGTCCGGGTGATCCCCCATGAGCTCGGTGAACTGGCCCTGCTGCGCGGCTTCGCCGACGTCGAGGTACTGACCGCCCTCGCCGATCGGTGCGTCCAACGCGACTTCCGGGTCGGTGAGACGCTGGTGGAGCGCGGTGCGCCCGCGGACAAACTCCATCTGATCGCCCACGGCCGCGTCAGCCGGACCTCTGTCGGCGGGTACGGCGACGAGGTCGCCCTGGACGTACTCGCCGACGGCGACCGGTTCGGGGACCACGCCCTGCTCGACGGGAACGCCGCGTGGGATCACACCGCCACCGCCGAGACCTCCGGCACCCTGCTCACCCTGTCGCGCGCCGACTTCGAGGCCGTGCTGTCCACGGCGCCGGGCCTACGGGACCACATCGAGGAGTTCACCTCCCTTCCCCGGCAACGGCAGAACCACCGTGGCGAGGCGGAGATCGCGATGTCGGCCGGCCACACCGGCGAGCATGATCTGCCCGGCACGTTCGTCGACTACGAACTGAGACCGCGCGAGTACGAGCTCTCGGTCGCGCAGACGATTCTGCGGATCCACACGAGGGTCTCCGACCTCTACAACGAGCCGATGAACCAGACCAAGGAGCAACTCAGGCTCACCATCGAGGCGTTGCGCGAGCGCCAGGAGCACGAGCTGATCAACAACAGGGAGTTCGGTCTGCTCCACAACGCCGACTTCAAGCAACGCATCCAGACGCACTCCGGCCCGCCGACCCCGGACGACATGGACGAGTTGCTCTGCCGCCGCCGCGGCTCGAAGTTCTACCTGGCGCACCCCAGGACCATCGCGGCGATCGGGCGTGAGTTCAACGCGCGCGGGCTCTGTCCTGACCAAGTCGACCTCGGTGGTCAACAGGTGCCGGCCTGGCGCGGGGTTCCCATCCTTCCCTGCAACAAGATCCCCGTCACGAGGGAGATGACGAGCTCGATCCTCATCATGCGTACCGGCGAGGACAACCAGGGCGTCATCGGTCTTCATCAGACGGGTCTGCCGGACGAGTACGAACCGGGTCTGTCCGTCCGGTTCATGGGCGTCAACGAGCAGGCGATCACCTCCTACCTCGTCAGCACCTACTACTCGGCCGCCATCCTCGTGCCGGACGCGGTCGGCGTGCTGGAGAACGTCCAGATCGCCCGCCGCCCCGGGTGACGGACCCGGCCTGCATGACCCGGTAACCCCCGGACCCTCCGAGTCGGTGGCTCATGCCTGCCGGGTCCCGGGACAGCCGCCCACCCCACCAAGGAGTCATCCATGCCCGCGCCTGAGCCGACACCCCCACAGTCGAGCCTGCCGGCAGCCACTGCCCACTTCGGGGCGCATGTCCTCGCCGAAGCCGCAGCCCGTGCCTGCGATGTCAAGGCTGCCACCGGCGACTCACCTGCTGCGCCGGCCGTGCCCGCCACGCCGGCGCTCTCCGTGCCGGCACCGCTGCCCCCCGATGCCCCGACAGCCGAGGTCCCTACACCGATCCTCGGCCTGGAACGGATCCTGCGCGGCCCCAGCGGCCTAGGCACGGCGGGCTTGCGCGTGATCCTGCGGGAGCAGTTGCCGACGCCTTCGGAGCCGTCGGCAGCTACGGCGAAAGGCAGGCCGATCCCCGGCCTCTACCACCATCAGGTGGCCGAGCCCGACCCGGTGCGGGTCGAAGAGGTCAGCCGAAGGATCAAGTCCTGGGCGTTGGACGAGGTCTCCCTGTATCCCAAGGATCTGGAGGAGCAGTTCGACGGCTTCTCCGTGGGCCGCTACATGGTCGGCTGCCATCCGGACGCACCCACCGTCGACCACCTGATGATCGCCACACGCCTGATGGTGGCCGAGAACGCGGTGGACGACTACTACTGCGAGGACCACGGGGGCTCGCCCGTCGGCCTCGGCGAACGCCTTCTGCTGGCACACACGGCACTCGACCCCTTGTACACGACGGAGGAGTACCAGGCTCCATGGGCGAAGTCGCTCCATGCGGACGCGCCCCGGCGCGCCTACCGCTCCGCCATGAACTACTTCGTCCAGGCGGCCAGCCCCTCGCAGGCCGACCGGTTCCGGCACGACATGGCCCGGCTTCACCTGGGGTATCTCGCCGAAGCCGCCTGGGCCCAGATGGACCACGTGCCCGAGGTGTGGGAGTACCTGGCGATGCGCCAGTTCAACAACTTCCGCCCCTGCCCGACCATCACCGACACCGTCGGCGGCTACGAACTGCCGATGGACCTGCACGCCCAGGCCGCCATGCAGAAGGTCATCGCGCTCGCCTGCAACGCGACGACCATCGTGAACGACCTGTACTCCTACACCAAGGAACTAGACGCTCCGGGCCGGCACCTGAACCTGCCCGTCGTGATCGCCGAACGTGAGGACCTCTCCGACCGGGACGCCTATCTGAAGTCGGTCGAGGTCCACAACGACCTCATGCGCGACTTCGAGACCGAAGCCCGAGAGCTGACCCTCAACTGCCCAGTCCCGAGCGTGCAGCGCTTCCTGCGGGGCGTGGCCGCGTGGGTCGACGGAAACCACCACTGGCATCAGACCAACACCTATCGCTACAGCCTGCCCGATTTCTGGTAACGACTTCCGGTAAGAAGAATGGACTCATCTGTGACCAGCACGACCAGCACCGAACTCACCGCCACCGACGCTCCTGTACGTATCCCCGGCCCGGCGTCTCCCTACCAGGGAGACATCGCCCGCTACTGGGACGGGGAGGCAAGGCCCGTGAACCTTCGTCTCGGCGATGTCGACGGTCTCTACCACCACCACTACGGCATCGGCGAGGTCGACCACTCCGCACTCGGCGATGCCGAGGACAGCGAGAGCGAGAAGAAGCTGATCGCCGAGCTCCACCGCCTGGAGTCGGCGCAGGCCGATGTCCTCCTGGAGCACCTCGGCGACATCGGGCGGGACGACACCCTTGTGGACGCCGGCTGCGGGCGCGGCGGGTCGATGGTGATGGCGCACCAACGCTTCGGATGCAAGGTCGAAGGTGTCACGCTGTCGGCCAAGCAGGCCGACTTCGCCAACCGGCGTGCCCACGAACTCCGCATCCAGGACCATGTCCGCGCCCGCGTCTGCAACATGCTCTCCACGCCCTTCGAGACCGGCCAGGCCGCGGCCTCGTGGAACAACGAGTCGAGCATGTACGTCGACCTGCAGGACCTCTTCGCGGAACACTCCCGCATCCTCGAGGTCGGCGGTCGCTACGTGACCATCACCGGCTGCTGGAACCCCCGGTACGGCCAGCCCTCGAAATGGGTCTCCCAGATCAACGCGCATTTCGAGTGCAACATCCACTCGCGGCGGGAGTACCTGCGCGCCATGGCCGACAATCGCCTGGTGCCTCAGGCGGTCATCGACCTCACGCCCGCCACTCTGCCCTACTGGGAACTGCGGGCAACGTCTTCACTGGTCACGGGAATTGAGGACGCGTTCATCAACTCCTACAAGGACGGGTCCTTCCAGTACCTCCTCATCGCCGCCGACCGAGTCTGACCTTCCGCTGTGCGGGGACCTGTGCCTGACGGAAAGGGTCCCCGCGCGCAAGGCCGACGCCGCGGAGATGAGCACCCCGCAGGCGGTGGAGGACCAGTACGAGGAAAGCGGTGACGAAACCACGCGTCAGGTCAGCGCTCTCTCCCCCGCGGCTTCAGCGGCAGCGGCGGCAGCTCCGGCGCGGGCAGCGGAGCACCGTCGTACCCCTTCACCTCACCGAACCGGGAACCCGTCATCCAGTCGTCACGGGCCTGCACGATCTCTTCCTGTGACCGCCCGATCCAGTTCCAGAACTATTGCATCGAGCGACATTTCTGCAGGCCAGAGGCTTACGAGTCCGATAAAGTCAGCAAAAGTCAGCATCAGAGCGCCCCACCCGGGACGATTGCGGGGGTGACGCTTACCCATTCGGAGCGGGCCCTGTGTTGTGCAGCAGGTCGAGTACGGCCGAATGTGGAGCCAACGCAAGTCCTGTGCCTATGGGTTGACCCTACGAATACCTTCCCCAACGGCACGGAGCCGCCGAAGCCCAGAGGTCGCTACCCCTGGGCTTCGGACCCGCTCAATGGGCGGCGTCGGCGTGCTCCTCGTCGCGGTCGGCATCCGCTGCCACCGGCTCCTGGTGGTGCTTGCCGGCGGCCTGGCGGCCGGGCAGGACCAGCAGGACGACCACGGTTCCGGCGGCCATGATGATCCCGCCGATGAGGCTGGTGTGGGCGATGGCGTGGGCGAAGGACTCGTGCACCGCGTCGACCAGGGTCTGGGCCTGCTGGGGTCCGCCGCCCGGCTCCTTCGCGACCTGTTCGGCGACGGCGAGGCCGCCGCCCACCGAGTCCTTGGCGGTGTCCATCGCGGCGGCCGGGAGATGGCCGCCGACCAGGTCGGTCAGCTTGTCCTTGTAGGACGTGGCGAGGAGCGAACCGAGGATGGCGATGCCCAGGGAAGCACCGAGTTCCAGCGCGGTGTCGTTGGCGCCGCCGCCGACGCCCAGCTCCGACTCCGGGAACGAGCCCATGATGGTGTCCGTGGCCGGGGACACGCTCAGACCGATCGCGAAGCCGAGCAGCAGCAGCGGGGCCAGGAAGTCGGCGTAGGTCGAGCCCGACTCGATCCGCGTGAGCAGAAGGGCGCCCGTGGTCCCGAGCACCATGCCGGCCCCCACCACCAGCTTCGCGCCCAGCTTCGGGGCGATTCGCCCGGTCACCGCGGCGCCGAGGAACACGGCTCCGGCCAGCGGCACCAGTCGTATGCCGGTGTCGAGCGCGTTGTAGCCGAGGACGAACTGGAGGAACTGGGTGGAGTAGTAGATCGAGCCGAAGGTGCCGAAGAAGAAGAACAGCACCGCGAGCATGGAGCCGCTGAAGGGGCGCTCCCTGAACTTGCGTACGTTCAGCATGGGGTGGGGGTGGCGCAGCTCCCAGGCGACGAAGGCCGGAAGGCCGACGCCGGCAACCACGGCCGCGGTGATCGGGCCGGTGCCCCAGCCGAAGTGCGGGCCTTCGATGGTCGCGTAGACCAGACTGCCGACGGTGACGATCGACAGCAGACCGCCCACATAGTCGATGCCGCCCATCTTCTCGGCCTTCGACGGCGGTACCAGAAGCAGCGCTCCGACGACGCCGAGGGCCGCGAGGGGGACGTTCATCAAGAAGGTCGAGCCCCAGGCGTGGCTCTCCAGCAGCCAGCCGGCGGACAGCGGACCGGCAGCGATGGCGAGTCCGGAGGTGGCGCTCCAGGCCGTGATGGCCTTGGCGCGCTCCGCCCTCGGGAAGATCGCGACGAGCAGGGAGAGGGTGGCCGGCATGACGACGGCGGCGCCCACGCCCATGATCGCGCGAGCGATGATGACCAGTCCGGTTTCGTCGACCAGACCGCCCATCACCGAGCCGGCGGCGAAGATCAGCAGACCCAGGATCAGCGCACCGCGACGGCTGTATTTGTCGCCGATCGAGCCCAGCAACAGCATCAGTGCGGCGTACGGGACGGTGTAGCCGTCGATGACCCACTGCAGGTCACTGCTGGACAGGCCGAGGTCCTTCGTCATGTCCGGCGCCGCGACGATCAGCGACGTGTTCGCCATGACGACGATCAGCAGACTCAGGCACAGCACCAGCAAAGCCCACCAGCGTCGTGCGTAGGGCCCCGCCGTCTTCTCGGCGGGCGTATTGGCGATGAGCGGCATCGGGAGCTCCTCGGGGGCGAAGCGGCAGCTTCAAGGGGATGGGTCGCCAGGTGCGGTGCGAGTGACCGCGACATCGGAGGCAGGGCACTTACTTGCCCGTCGATGTGCAGACTAGTTTATTGCCCGCCGATGTGCAAGTATGCGGATTCCCGCCCACCCTCGACCGGAGGTCTGACATGACCGGACCGCACGTCGCAGGCGGCGAGGACCGCCGGGCACAGCTCACGCGGGCCCGCATCCTCGAAGCGGCAAGACAGGAACTCGGGCGCGATCCCGACAGCAGCCTCGACCACATCGCCGGGGCGGCCGGAGTGGTACGTCGCACCGTCTACGGCCACTTCGCCGGCCGGTCCGCGGTGATCGAGGGGCTGGTCGCGGACGCCACGCAGGCGCTGCGACGCGCACTGACTCCCGTGAAAGTCCCCGATCCCGACGCGATCGCGGCCATGGCACGCTTCGTCCTGGCCCTGTGGCCCGTCGGCGACCGGTACCGCACTCTGCTGAGGCTCTCGCCCCAGGACCTGGGGACGGAGCGCGTGAACGAACTCCTCGCCCCGGCCCGCGACATGGCGACCGCGATCATCGCCCGGGGGCAGCGCCAAGGTGTCTTCCACAGCAACGTCCCGCCCGGGCCGCTGAGCCGGGCAGTCGAAGGACACCTGCTGGCACTCCTGGAGTGCGTGAACGCCGGAACCTGGCGCGACGACGGCACGCGCTCCGCGACGGCAGCCCTGATCGCGGTGGGGGCGGATGGTGACCTCGCGGTCGCACAGGTCCGTCAACTCGTCCGCACCGGGCCCGTCAGCACCGGGAAGCCTCGTTCGAAACCGGCTCACCGGCTGGTTCGCACAACCGTTGATCACTTCCCGGGAGGAAGACCATGTACCGGTCCCAGTACGGCGACGAACCCATGAGTGAGCCTCGTCGCGGCGATGATGGAACCGCGTGCTCGCCGGCCCCCTGGAGGCGGCGCAGGATCATCGCCGCGACGTCCCTGACGACGTTGCTGGTGGGCGCCGTCGCCGTCGACCGTGTTGCCGCGGCCCGCGCGGAGAGCCGTACGGCGAAGGCGTTCCAGGAGGGCTTGGAGACCCCGGAGCAGCCTTCGGTGCACGTCAGTGGTTTTCCGGTACTGACACAGCTGGCCGAGGGCAGCCTGCGACACGTCGACATCGCTGCACACGACATCCCGGCAAGTGGAACGAGCCGGCCGCTACCGGTGACAAAGCTGACCGTCGGCCTGGACGGGCTGAGGACTTCGGGGAGCGCCGACGAGGCTCACGCGCGCAGCGTCGAGGCGATCGCGTTCCTGTCGTACGAGGACGTGTCGAACGCGCTGGGCCTGGACGTCTCGCCGGGTGACGAGCCGGGCCGGGTCGACGTGAAGGTCCGCCTGCCGCTCGTCGGCGAGGTGACTGTGAGCACCGCCGTATCGGCGGCGAGCAGGAACCGTATCGCCTTCACCGACGCCCGAGTCACCCAGGGTGAACTGACCCCTCCCGCCAAGGCGTTGCTCGACACGGCACTGCGAGAACCCGTCCCCCTGCAGAACGTCCCCGAGGGACTGCACCTGAGGTCGGTCGCCGCCACGGAGAACGGAGTCGACGCACGCTTCACCGGTGAAGCGGTCACCTTCCACCCGAGTTCGTCGTCCGTGTGACGCCCCGGGAGGCGCCGTGGAGTCAGCCGTCGGAGGCTTCGGCTCGCAGCTCCGACGCCACGGCATCCACGATCGCGGTCGCCGACTGCTCGGTCACGCCCGCCGCGACCAGAGTGGCGACAGCGGTGCGGGTCCCGTCGTCCTCCCAGGTTCCGGTGTTGACGCTCTCCAGCAGGGAGAGCGTCAGGGCTTCCAGGGCGGCGCTGAGCACCGGCGCCGGCAGGTGGTCGTGAAACGCCCCTTCAGTCTGTCCTCGCTCAAGGATGGCCGTCGCCTCGTCGCGGGCCGGGGCGAGGATCTCGGACACGCGTGCCGTGCCCAGGTCCTGGCGGGCGAGCGCGAGGAGCAGCCGGTAGCGATCTCCGACCGGCCAGATCGACAGGACGAAGCGGGCCAGGGCACGTTGGGGCGTCTCCTCGGTCCCGGGCGCGTGGGCAGCGGTGCCGCGCAGGGCCTCGGACGCTTCGTCGGCGAGAGCGTCCACGAGAGCCGCCCGCCCCGGGAAATGCCCGAAGAGCGTACGACGGACCACACCGGCGGCCCTCGCGATCTCCTCCAGGGTCACGTCGGGGTTCCGGCCCAGTTCCTGCCGGGCGGTGGCGAGGATACGGGCCCGGTTGGAACGCGAGTTGCTTCGCAGCGGTTCGCGGACGACAGGTTTCGGCACAGCGGTCGGTCCCTTGTCAGTCGAGGTCGGGCAGTGGGCGCCGGGACACGTCATGGGCGTCCTCCGGCGGGACGCCGAGCATACGCAGCAGCATCTCGGCCAGGTTCGAGGCAGCCTCGTCGCCGTCGAGATCCGGGCGGGCGAACCGCAGTTCCACCAGCGCCAGGAGGGAGCCGCCCAGAGCGGTCAGGGCGACGGTCGGGTCCCCCGTGGTGAAACGGCCGGAGGCGATGCCGGCCTCCAGGTCCCGTACGGCGCGCGGGGCCAGGCCCGAGTGGGAGTGGATGTGGCCGAGGCCGCGGTGGCGCAGGACCTGCATGAGTTCCGGTCGGGAGTCGGCCAGGCGCGCACTGAGGCGGAGGCCCGCCGCGACGAGTTCCGCCGGGTCGTCCACGTCCCGCAGGTGCTCGTCGAAGGTCTGGCCGAGCTCTTCGAGAGCGTCCACGACGGCCGCGTCGAACAGCTCCGTCTTCGATTCGAAGTGGTTGTAGAAGGAGCCGAAGCCCACGTCGGCGCGTTCGGCGATCGCCTGGATGCTGGCGCTGGTGTCGCCGGTCTCGGCAAGTATCTGCCGGGCCGCGCGGACGAGCGCCTGACGGGTCTCTGCGCGGCGCCGTTCGAAGCGGTTACGGGGCGGAGCTGATGTCGGCATACGCGCGAGTCTACCTGCGAGAACCCTTGCACCACAGATCTGATGAAGCAATCAGTGCATATCTGATGCAATTATCACCGATACCCGTCCTCGCTATTGACGATCCAAGAGTCAAGGTTGATGATTTCCTCATTACAGCAATGTTGCTTGGAGGACACCATGTCCGAAACTCGCGTCAACGCAGTCGGCGACCACGACGTCAGGACGGCCCATCAGGACCTCCACAGTGAGGAAGGCGCCCTGCGCGGCGAGCACTCCGGACGGTCCCGCAACCCGGTGATCAAGGTCGCCGACCTGGCCTGGCTGGAGTTCGAGAAGCCCGACCTGGACCGGGCCGAGGTGTTCGCCCATGACTTCGGCTTCCAGGTCGCCGCCCGCACGGAGCGGGACCTGTGGCTGCGTGGCACCTTCGCCGGCTCACCGTGCATGGTGATCCGCAAGGGACGTGCCAGCCGCTTCATCGGTCCGGCGTTCCGCGCGGCCGAGCGCGCCGACCTGAACCGGCTGGCGCGCGTCACCGGCAACGCGGTGCGGGAGGCCGATGTCCCGGGCGGCGGCCGGACGGTCGACCTGCTCGACCCGTCCGGTCTGCCCGTACGGGTCGTGCACTGCGGCGAGGAACTACACGCCCTGCCCGAACAGCAGCCGCAGCTCCTCAACTTCGGCACTGATCACCGCCGCGTCAACGCGACGCAGCGTCCACCGCGGGAGCCGTCGCGCGTCCAGCGGCTCGGGCACATGGTGCTCGAGACCCGCGTTTTCCGAAGGGCTCTGGACTGGTACCTGGACACGCTCGGCATGATCGTCAGCGACTTCCACTTCCTGGACGGTCAGCGCGACCGAGGTCCGGTGATGGCGTTCATCCGCTGCGACCTGGGAAGCGAGCCGGCCGATCACCACACGCTGGCCCTGCATCTCGGCCCCGGCAACGGCTACGTCCACTCCGCCTACCAGGTCACCGACCTCGACGCGATCGCCGCGGGCGGGGAGTACCTCGGCGAGCGTGGCTACGAGCGCAGCTGGGGGATCGGCCGGCACGTCAAGGGCAGCCAGTTGTTCGACTACTGGCGTGACCCGGACCGCTTCCTGCTGGAGCACTTCGCCGACGGCGACCTGTTCTCCTGCGACGTCGAGCCCGGCTGGTCGCCCATGTCGGCCAGCGGACTCGCCCAGTGGGGGCCGCCCGCCTCCCGCGACTTCCTCGGTACGAATCCGTCCCCCGCCAAGCTCCGCGAGGTCATGCACGCCCTGCGCGGCGACAACGAACTCGACCCGGCGCGGCTGCTGGGCCTGCTGAAAGCGATGAACTCATGAGCACCAACGTCCTGCGCACCGCCGACGGCTGGTGGGTGGTGCGCGACGCGCGCGCCGTCCGCATCGACACCAAGGCCGTCACCACCGCCGAGCTACTGGCCGACCGGACCGCCGTAGCGGAGGCCGCCGACTCGGGCGAGGCGGGTACGCCCGTGGCCGATCTGGTCGCCCTGTCCCCCGTCACCACCCCCTGCCGGGTGGTCGCCCAGATGGTCAACTACCGCAGCCACGCCCGCGACTCGGGCTTCACCGGCGACATCCCGCCCGCCTTCTTCCGCAAGGCGTCCGGCTCGGTCAGCGGCCCCCACGAGAGCATCGTCCGGCCGAAGCACGTGAAGTTCCTCGACTACGAGATCGAGCTCGGCCTGGTCATGGGCGCGCCCCTTCCGGTCGGCACCGTCATTGAGGACCGGGACCTTCCCGCCTACGTCGCCGGTCTCGTGCTCACCAACGACGTCAGCGCCCGTGAGGTCCAGCTGACCAAGACGCAGTTCTACGAGAGCAAGTCGTACCCGACCTTCACACCCACCGGCCCCTACCTGACTTTGCTGGAGCCCGAGGACTTCACCCACCTCCTCGACCTGCGGCTGAAGCTGTCCGTCAACGGTGACCTGCGCCAGGACCGCACCCTCGCCGACATGATCGTCCGCCCGGCACAGGCGCTGACCCTGCTCGCCCGCTTCCAGACCCTGGCCCCCGGCGACCTGCTGCTGACCGGCACTCCCGGCGGCACGGCTCTGAAGGCTCCGCCGAAGGCCGTGGAGAAGCTCGGCGCGCTCCTGCCGCCCGCGCTGAAGTGGAAGGTGTTCTTCAAGAACCAGGCCAAGAACCCGCGCTACCTGCACCAGGGCGACCTGATCACCGCGACGATCGCCACGCCGGACGGGCGGATCGACCTGGGTGAGCAGCGCACCCCCGTCACCGACGCGACATGACCGACGCGAACCGATCCCCGAAGTGAGCCGCACATGACCGCCGACCAGGCCACCGGACCACGGGACACCGCGCCCCGGCCCGGACACGTGCCCGTGGTGATCGTCGGAGCCGGACCCGTGGGCGTGACCGCCGCCCTCCTGCTGGCCCGGCGTGGCGTGAGGACCGTCGTCCTCGAACGCCACCACGACGTCTACCCCCTGCCCCGCGCCGTCGCCACCGACGACGAGGTGCGCCGCATCCTCCAGGCCGCGGGGGTGCAGGAGGAGTTCACCGCCATCGCCCGCCCCGCGCGGGGGCTGCGGCTGCTGGATGCCCGGCACCGGGTGATGGCCGAGTTCCCACGCGCCGCACAGGGGGCCCACGGCTTCCCGCAGACCAGCATGTTCGACCAGCCCGAGCTGGAACGGGTGCTCCGCGACGCCCTCACCCGCACCCCGGAGTGCGAACTGCGCGGCGGCGTGGAAGTCACCGGCGTGGAACAGGACGGCGACGGTCCGGCCCGGGTGACCTACCGCGACGACGAGGGCGAACACATCGTGCGGGCGGACGCCGTCCTGGGCTGCGACGGTGCGAACAGCCTCACCCGCGACGCCATCGGTGCCACATGGGAGGACCTGCGCTTCGAGGAACGCTGGACGGTCATCGACGTGCGCACCAGCCTCCCGGTCCGCTGCTGGGAGGGTGTCGAGCAGATCTGCGACCCGCACCGGCCGGCCACCTTCATGCGCGTCAGTGAGGACCGCTACCGCTGGGAGTTCCGGCTGCCGGACGACTCGGAACTGGACCACGAGCGGTTGCGGGAGCTGACCGCCCCCTGGGTGGACCTCGCGCCCGGCGCCGACTTCGAACTGGTGCGGCAGGCGCAGTACACCTTCCGGGCCCGTATCGCGGACCGCTGGAGCCACGGCCGGGTCTTCCTCCTCGGCGACGCCGCGCACCAGACCCCGCCCTTCATCGGGCAGGGACTGTGCGCCGGCCTGCGCGACGCCTACAACCTCTCCTGGAAGCTGGCCCGCGTCCTCCGACAGGGCGCCGCTGAACGGCTGTTGGAGACGTACGAAAGCGAACGCAAGCCGCACGCCCGCCATGTGATACGGCTCGCGGTCGCCATGGGCTGGGCCATGACCGGCGGCCAGGACGGCGCCGCCGCCATCCGCCGTGGCCTCCTGAGCGCCGCGTGCCGCGTCCCGGGTCTGAGTACGGCGGCCGCACGCGACCTCAGTCCCACCCTGGCCGCGGGCCCACTCGTCCGCCGTCGGCCCCGTCGGGGCGGCCGCGGTCTCGCGGGCACCTTCTGCCCTCAGCCGTGGGTGACTGTCGACGGACGGCGCTCCCGCCTAGACGACCTGCTCGGCGACTCCTTCACCGTGCTGACCGCCGTGCCCTCGCCCTCGCTGCGGGCGGTCGCCGACGGCCTCGGCGCCCGGACCGTCTCCGTGGCCGGCCTCGGCGACGACGGCCGCCTCGCCGCCTGGCTGCGCGAGGGGCGGGCGGACGCCGTACTGCTGCGACCGGACCGGATCGTGATGGACGTCGTCCCGCCCGGCGGCCACGACTTCACGGACACGGCCGGCTGGGCATCCCTGCTGCACACCACCCGAAGCCCCCTTCCGTCCCAACACATCGTTGAGAAAAGCCTGTTGAGGAGCATGACGCGATGACCACGCCGTATCCGCCCCCCTTCTTCACCCCCGATCCACAGGCCGCGACCGCCAGCCGCATCGTCGACTTCGGCCGCTGGGCCTCCCAGCACTGGGGGGTCGACGCCGACCTCACCGACTATGCCGCACTGCATCGCTGGTCGGTCACCGACCTCGAGGGCTTCTGGGGCGCGGTGTGGGAGTACTTCGACATCGAGGCGAACACCTCGTACGAACGGGTGCTGGGCGAGGAGGCCATGCCCGGCGCCCGGTGGTTCGAGGGCGCCACCCTCAACTACGCCCACCACGCCCTGCGCAACCTCGCGGACGACGAGGTGGCGATCGTCGCCCTCGACGAGACCGGCTCGGCATACGAGATCACCGGGGAGCGACTGCGCGCCCAGGTCGCCTCCGTCTCCGCGACCCTGCGCGACCTCGGCGTCGGCATGGGCGACCGGGTCGTCGGCTACCTGCCCAACACCCCGCACGCGATCGTGGCGTTCCTCGCCGCGGCCGGCCTCGGAGCCGTGTGGTCGGTGTGCGGCCAGGACTACGCTCCCAAGGCCGCCGCCGACCGCTTCGCGCAGCTCGAACCCACCGTCCTGATCGCCGCGGACGGCTACCTGTTCAACGGCACCGCCCATGACCGCCGCGACGCCACCCTCGAACTGGTCACCGCACTGCCGACGTTGAAGGCCACCGTGCTGGTCGACCACGTCGGCCTGCCCTGGCCCTCGCGGAACTACCCCTCACTGGTCATGCCTTGGGAGGACGCCGCCACCCGCACCGAGCAACTGGCGTGCACACCCGTGCCGTTCGACCACCCCCTGTGGGTCGTCTTCTCCTCCGGCACCACCGGCCTGCCCAAGGGCATCGTGCACGGCCATGGTGGCGTCCTCATCGAGCACCTCAAGACCCTCGGCCTGCAGTCCGACCTGGGCCCCGGCGACCGACTGCTCTGGTACACGACCACCCACTGGATGATGTGGAACCTGGTCGCCTCCACCCTTTTGACCGGCGCGACCACCTGCACCTACGACGGCAGCCCCGCCCCGCTCACCCGCCCCGACGTCTTGTGGGAACTCGCCTCCCGCCACCGCGTCACCGTCTTCGGCACCAGCCCCCAGTACCTGCTGGGCATGGCCAAGTTCGGCATCGACCCGTCCGTGCACGACCTGTCGTCGATCCGCGTCGTCGGCTGCACCGGCTCCGCGCTGCCCGCCTCCGCCTACCCCTGGGTCCGCGACCACGTCGGCGGTCATGTCCTGCTCGCCTCCATCAGCGGCGGCACGGACATCGTCTCCGGCTTCGCCGGCAGTGCGCCCAACGCCCCTGTCTGGGCAGGTGAGTTGTCGGCCCCGCACCTGGGTGTGGCACTCGCCGCCTACGACGCGGAAGGCCGGCCGGTGGTCGACCAGGTCGGCGAGCTGGTCGTCACCCGTCCCATGCCGTCGATGCCCCTGTACTTCTGGAACGACCCCGACGGCGCCCGCTACCACGACGCCTACTTCTCCGCGTACCCCGGTGTGTGGCGGCACGGCGACTGGATCACCCACACCCCCCACGGCTCGGTGATCGTCCACGGCCGCTCAGACAGCACACTGAACCGCAACGGCGTACGGCTCGGCAGCGCCGACATCCACGACGTCGTGGAGCGCCTCCCGGAGATCACCGAGGCGCTGGTCATCGGCGCGGAGGAACCGGACGGCGGCTACTGGATGCCCTTGTTCGTGGTCCCCGCGGCCGGCGTGACCCTCGACGAAGCACTGCGCGACCGCATCCGGGAGGCCATCCGCACCGGCGCCTCACCCCGCCACGTCCCGGACGAGATCATCGAGGTCCCGGCCATCCCGCACACCCGTACCGGCAAGAAACTCGAGGTCCCGGTCAAACGCCTGCTCCAGGGCGCCGCCGTCGAGCAGGTCGTCAACCCCGCCGCCCTGGACGCTCCGGAACTCATCGCCTACTACGCCCGCCTCGGCGCCGAACGCCGCAGCCGAAAGGCCCCGGCGTGAGAGCGGCACAGATCACCACCGCCGTCGTCCTGGCCCTGATCCTCCTTCCGCTGGGCGTGGCGAAGATCGCCGCCCTGCCGGTCATGCGCCAGGCGGCGGCCCACTTCGACATGTCGCCGGGCTTCTACCGCATCGTCGGCGTCCTGGAGGTGGCCGGCGTGGCCGGGCTGTTGCTGGGGCTGACCGTGACCACCCTCGGTGTCGTCGCCGCGACGGGGCTTGCGTTGTTGATGGCCGGAGCCGCCGTCGTCCACCTGCGCCATGGCGACCCGCCGGTACGGGCTCTGCCGGCCGCCGTGCTGGCCCTGGCGGCCGCGGTCTACGTCGCTTTGTCGGCGACCGTTTGACCATGGGACCGTCGCACTCGGTCCCTTCCCATGCTCAAGGCCACCCCGCCGGATCCGTGACGGGGTGGCCTTGGGGTGTTCACTGCTCCGGGTTCAGGAGGGAAGCTCCTTGATGTCCGTCGGCTCCTGCCGTTCGACCCCGTTGAAGCGGTGGCGGAAGTCGCTGGAGGCGTCCTGCGCGGGCAGATGCAGCACGGCAACGACCTCGTGGGGCGAGAGTTCCTCCGGCCACGGCACGGAGGCGTCCTCCACCGGCATCCGGTCGACGTCGACGCACAGTTGGGCCCGCAGGTCGTACTCGGCGCTGTGGTCCGCGAAGAAGTCGACGACGAGGTCGCGCAGGGCCGACTCGCCGGCCTTCTTGTCGACGGGGCTACTGGTGAGCGCCTTGACGTCGGCCGAGCGGGGGGTCGCCGAGATCTTGGCGACGTGGTCGCCGTAGCGCAGGGCGGCCATGGAGTGGAAGGTCTCGCCGAGGACGTGATGGTTGGCGGCGGCGAGGGTCTCGACCGCCGGTGGCAGCGGGCGCCCCACCCGGGTCAGGGCCTTGGCGGCGGCGCGGGCGGCCAGGCCGGTGAGCTGGAGCCGTTGGTCGCTCTGGCCGGGCTGCTTTTCGAGCAGGCCTTGGAGCTTGGCGTACTCGCCGATGTTTCCGAAGGGCAGGGTGGGGTGGTTGACGAGGAGGAAGTCCTGGGTGGTGTGCCCGTCGTCCAGGGCGCGCGGCCCGGGTGCGCCGATCACCTTGATGGCGATGCCACGCTGCACGGGCACCTGGTCGGAGCGCAGGTCCCCGGGCGCGGAGGAGTAACGGACGATCACGGGGTAGACGGCCGGTTCGGCGAAGAGGCCCTGGGCGAGGTGGGGAGGCAGGTTCTGCTGGATGCGCAGTTCGCCTGCGAGGACGCCGTGGCTCTTGGCGTGGGCGTCGCGCAGCCCGTGGCGGTGTTTGGCGGCGACCTGCTGGTTGGCCTTGCCCATGGCCGCGACGACCTGGCGGACGAGTTCGTCCTCGTCGGGAAAGGGCTGTTCGAGGTCGGGGCGGTAGCGGACGTACGAGGTGGGTGCGGTCACGGGGGAGCCTCCGCGCGGGGGTGGGAGATCAGGTCAGGTGCTGCTGAGCCAGCGGATGGCGGAGAGGCTCGGCATGAAGAAGTACTCGCCGCCGAGCAGGGTGTTGAAGGACTGGATGCCCTGCACCCGGCGGGGCGGAGTGCCGGGCACGGTGAAGTAGGCGCCCTTGTCCTGGAGCGAGATCATCGGGTCCTTCTCCTTGCCCAGGCCCATGAAGTTGCCGGAGCCGACCCACTCGCTCTGCAGGAACTCGACGTTGTCGATCGCACGGGCACCCAGGGCGATGAAGTCCAGGCCACGCGGTCGGCCGTCGTCCTTGAGCCGTTCCGTGGGCAGGGGCTCTCCGTAGGACGTGCCGCGCCGGATGATCCGGCGGATGTTGACGTCGCTGAGAACCGTCAGCTTGGTGTCGCGCGGGTTCATCCGACGGATGTGGGAGCCCAGTGGGGTCCGTAGTCCACGCGGGTCGGCGGAGTAGTCGAAGTCGTTGATCCGCTTCGGGTCCTCGCCGATGGCGGGAGTGTCGCGCTCCGGTGTGAGGGCCAGCGGTGCGCCGCTGCGCCAGCGGCCGACGAGCTTGGCCGCCAGCAGTTCGCGTTCCTGCTCGGTGCGGGCGTTGTCGTGCAGGAACTTGTTGAAGGCGGCGACGTGGGAGTGGTACTTGCGGAAGACGACGTAGGTTCCGTTGCGGCCCAGGACATCGGGGGCCGGTACGGGCAGGGGAAGTCCGGTCTCGCTCGGGTGGCCGAGGACGAACTCGCCGGCCTTGATCGTCTTGCCGTCACCCGGCAGCGGCTCGGCGCCGCTGCCCTCGACCACCGGCTGGCTGAACCCGTCCCGGTAGCCGAACACGTTGAACCCGTCGGCCGCGAAGCCCTGGTGCGACACCAGCCGCACGCCGGGAACACCGCCCAACTCCTTTTCGTACGCGGCGACTTCGCTGCGCCAGTCGTCCTCGCTCGCGGCATAGATACTGACTGCGACGTGCACGCGGGGGGTACCGAACGGGAACTCCCCGTTGCGCGGGTCGTTCGGGCCGGTGTCGCGCAACCGCTCCGCACGGGCGGCCATCCCGGCACGGAAGTTGGCCGGGAAGGAGGCCAGCGACTCGTCCGGCACGCCCAGCGCCAGCAGTCCCTGGTAGCTGAGGGCGAGGGCGAACCAGGACGGCTGGGGTTCGTCCCAGCGGGCCGCGGAGGTCACGCGCGGGGCCAGTCGGCGCAGCAGCTCCCGGCCGGCGGACGGCTCGGTGATCTCCAGGATCGCGTGGGTGCCGAAGTAGGGCTCGGGCCGCGCCCGCAGCAACGTCGCCTGGATGTCGTCGAGATCCAGGGTGGGGGTTCGGCGCAGGCGCCGGAAAGGGGAGGGCATGGTGTGCTGCCTCAGTTGAGCTCGGTGAGGAAGTTCTGCACGGTGGCGTCCTGCCTCTTGAGCCGGTTTGCCTCCGCGACGGTGAGGTTGGGGTGGGCGACGAACCACGCCTCGGCCGGGAGCTGGTACTTGACGATGAAGTCCTTCACGTCCGGCGAGGTGATGCCGGGCCAGCCCTCGACGTTGCTGAACAGGTAGTCCATGAACTCGGGGATCTTGGTGGCGAAGTCGTCGATGTAGGGGTCCCACTCGCCGTCGAAGGCGGTCGCGAACAGCAGCTTGGTGCCGTTGTCGAGGAACACGAAGCGCATGTTGTGCAGTGTGCCGACCTGACCGGCGCCCACCAGGTTCCCGCCCACCAGCTTGAAAAACTTCCGCAGCCGCTCGGCACCATTGGGCTTCAGCGGCAGGATCGTCGTCAGCTCGGACACCTCGCCGCTCTTCGCGCCGATCCGTCCGGCCCTCGTGACCGCGTGTTCGGCCGCCTCTTCCTTGTCGGCCAACAGCTCACCGACACGGACCTATAGCGCGATCTTCGCGTCCGACAGCGTCGCGTCGACCTTCTCACGGAGGGCCTCAGGCAGCTTCTGGAACCGGTCGTGCAGGTCTCTCTCACTCATGGCGCCTCTCCTTGACGTCGGGGCCGACCGTCTTGATCGGCGCTGGGTGCGGGGGCTTGATCGAGCCATGCCGATGCAATCATCGATTTACATCAGACCATCACAAATAGGACGGCTCGGCATTGCGCCAGGCTCAGCGATACGCACTCGCCGATCATTCCCGCATAACTGATTACATCATCAGTTTCCAGTCTCGGCATGTCAATGCACCACGCGTGATCGATTACACGGCCGGACCCAGCTCGTCGAGGCACTGCGCCCACCATCGCCGCAGCCGTCGAGCGTGGCCGACTCCGACCGTGGCCGGATTGCCACTCGTGCAAGTCGGAGCGAGAGCGGCCGGGGCGGCTGTGGACACAGCGCAGAGCAACGACACAGACGACGTACGCGGAATCGGACCGGACATTCTCGACGGAGTCGTGCGCGGGCCCGACCCGGGGGAAGCCGGACGGGCGGTGGAAGGACGTCGACACCGAACTGCCGGCATCGGGGACGACTTGACCCTGCCCTCGCGGCGGCGGACATCGCGGTCCCGGACGCAGGAACTCGAGGCCGACCTGCTTGATCGTTTCGACGTGGCCCGGGCCCTACTCGTCCTGACCAGCACCGAGTTCAAGGGGCCAGGCTCACGCGCTCGACCTCGGAGCGAGCACGACACTGGGCGCCGATGAACCGATCCTGGCCAGGCTCACCATGACGTCCAAACCGCTCGGTTCAGCGGAAGCCCGCCGGCGCCCTAAACGCGCGCCCGAACTCGTCGACGCGTGCGCCGCCCGCTTCCCGGCCGGCGCGCGCGTCGAACGCTCCGACGGGCACACCTCACGCACAGCCGCCTCAAATGTTCGCCACGCGTATAGACAAATACCACTCGACGAATTCCGATTGCCGGTGCGAATCGTCATTGCTCCCGCCGCGCAACGATCCATCGAGAGGAGCACAACCGTGAGCCGTCGACCTCTTCGGCATGCTGTCCCACGCGCCTGGCGCGCGCTGCTCGCCCTGGCCGTGTGCTTGTGTGCACTACCACTCATCGTCTTAAGCCACGGCACGACCAACGCGTATGCCGCCACCCCGGTACACGTGTACGTCGCCGGCGACTCGACCGCGTCGACCTACACCGCCGGCCAGGCCCCTCGGACCGGCTGGGGGCAGGCCCTCCCGGTCTTCTTCAACTCCAACGCGGTGGTCGTGAACGTCGCCAAGTCAGGCGCCAGCTCCAAGAGTTTCATCGACCTCGGCCGGCTCGACCACATCCTCGGCCTCATCACGAAAGGAGACTATTTGCTCATCTCCTTCGGGCACAACGACGAGAAATCCGACGACCCCACGCGGTACACGATCCCGGCGACGACGTACAAGTCCTACCTGGCGCAGTACATCGACAAGGCGAGGGCCAAGGGAGCGAACCCGGTCCTCATCACGCCGGTCGAGCGGCGCCACTTCAACAGCGCCGGCGTCATCTCGCCCAGTCACGGTGCTTACCCGGCCGCGATGACCGAACTCGCCACGGCCAAGGGTGTACCGCTGATAGACCTGACCGCCTCCAGCACGCGGCTGTGGAACGCGCAAGGAGTCGAGGGCACCAAGAACTACTTCATGAACCTGCCGGCTGGGGCGTACCCCAACTACCCGGACGGGATCGCGGACAACACCCACTTCCAGGCCTACGGCGCGATCCAGGTAGCCCGCCTGATCGCTCGCTCGCTGAGCAGCCAAGGCGTCATCCCCGCGGCCGACTTCCAGAAACTCGGCGACACGATCCCCACCAGCGCGATCGTCTGGCCCACCACCGCACCCTACTGAGCACCCTTCGCCCCTCCAGGCGATCCGTCCGCCGTGCCCCGGCGCGGCCACGAGAAAGCAGCCGCACATGCCTCTTGTCACGAAACGCCGATTCACCGGCGTCCGCGCCACCGTTGCCGCGTTAGCCATCGGGTCTGCAGCGGTCACCGTCGGCACCGACAACGCCTCCGCCGCCACCGCGATCACGGTCGCCGCCGACGGGTCGGGCAACTACACCACCATCCAGGCAGCCGTCGCGGCCGCCTCCACGGGAACCGTCATCACCATCAAGGCCGGCACCTACCAGGGTCAGGTGTCCATTCCGTCGAGCAAGTCCGGCATCACCCTGCAGGGTTCCACGGGCACCTCGACCGACGTCGTGATCACCGGCAACGCCCCGGCCTCCACCGCCGGGACGGCCGGCAGCGCCACCGTGCTGAACATGGCCGCGAACACCACGATCAAGGGCCTCACGATCGCCAACACCTACGCCGCCCACGACAGTCAGGCCCTGGCCCTGTACGCGGGCGGCGACCGGCAGTTCTACCGCAACGTCCGGATGCTCGGCTACCAGGACACCTTCCTGTCCTGGGGCGGCACCGGCAGCTCCCAGGTCCGCCAGTACGTCTACAAGAGCTACATCGAGGGCGCCGTCGACTTCATCTACGGCAACGGGGCGCTGGTCATCGACAGCTCCACCATCCGCTCGCTCGACCGCGCCAGTACCAACAACGGCTACATCACCGCCGCCGCCACCCACAGCAGCAACAAGTACGGCATCCTCATCACCCGGTCGACCCTGCTGAGCACCGCCGCCTCACAGACCGTGGCGCTCGGTCGCTGCTGGCACGCCGGCGGCGCCACTGACGCGATAGGCCAGGTGCTCGTCCGGGACTCCACCATCGGCGGTCATATCCGGCAGGCCGGCGCCTGGCAGGACATGAGCGGCTTCTCCTGGAAGACCTGCCGGTTCTCGGAGTACAACAACTCCGGCTCCGGTGCCACCCAGGGCACCAGCGACCGGCCGCAGATGAGCGCCTCGACGGCCGCGAGCTACACCGCCCAGAAGTACCTGGCCGGCAATGACGGCTGGAACCCCGTGCCGTAAGGGGAGCCGGACGCGGGGAAGCGGGCGCCGGCAAGTCATCGGCAACGGGCCGACTCGCCGTATGGCGAGCGACGGCCAGCGAGAACAGCGTGCGCGATGGCCAACGGCGGCGCCTGAGGGACATCACCGCGTACGAGTCGTCCACCCGGGCGAGGGCGGCATGATCTCCACCACGGGCGATCTTGACCGCGTGTGAGCGGAGATCGATTGTCCGGCGACGTCGCGGCTGTGCCGGCGCCTTCCTCCCCGGAGCGGGCGAGAGATGGCGGTGGAGGCGCCGGCATCCCGTCGCGTCAGCTCGTCGGACGGAAGGTGGCGTCGCTGCGCCCCGTCACGGTGCTGATCGAAGGAGGGGCCCGCCGGCGCCGATCGTCGGGGTGGCCGCGGATAGCCCACAGGGTTCAGTCCGCCCAGCATCACCTCGTAGCGCGGAGCACGGGAAGCCGCGGCCTTCGGAGCAGTCGCCGGCGTCTCTCCCCCTCGTCGAAGGCGAACTGCAGGGCGCCGGTGAGAGAGCGGGCGTGCAGACGCGGCGGCGGCCGCGCTGCTCAGCCCTCACCGCGCGATCGTCGCATACAGGGCACGCTGGTGTCGCCGGCGAGATCAACGACGAACGGTCCTCGTTCACCGTCAGGATCGCGCCGGTTCCCGCACCTGGCCTGCTGGTGAGCGCGCGCGAACCCCCGGGGGCCGTGCCACACGCCCCGCACCGACGCTTTTCCGGCCGTTACGAGAAATTCTGCGCGAAGCGTTGACACGCGTCCGGGTTGTTCCTACCTTCACTTCACGCGAACCGGTTCGACGGTCGTTAGCTGGCTGACATCCAGCCAAGTTCGAACCGATTCGACTGTGTACAGCAAGGAGTTTGCGTGAACATCGGTGAGATTGCCAAGCGGGCTGGTGTCTCGCGGAGCACCGTCTCGTACGCGCTCAGCGGCAAACGTCCCGTGTCCGAGGACACCCGCCAGAAGATCCAGCGGGTCATCGACGAACTGGGCTACCAGCCCAACGCGAGTGCGCGTGCCCTCGCCAACGGCCGGACCAACACCATCGGTCTGGTCTTCCCGCCGGCCGGGAACCACTACACCGGCATGCAGCTGGACTTCATCGGCAGCGTCACCGAGGCCGCCGCGGCCCACGACTACGACGTGCTGCTCTCTCCCAGTGGTGTGGACAGCGACCGTTCGTTCCAGCGGCTGCTGGGTGAGCGGCGGGTCGACGGCGCGATCCTCATGGAAATCCGACTGGAGGACGACCGGGTCGATCACCTGGCCGCGCTCGGCTTCCCCTCCGTCGCCATCGGCCGCACCGCGCGCCCGGAGGGCGGCTGGTGGGTCGGACTGGACCACAGGGCACTGGCGGCGGCCTGTGTGCACCACCTCGCCGACCTGGGCCACCGCAGGATCGCCTTCGTCAACCGGCCCGAGCAGCTCCTGCGGGCCGGGTACGAGTCCGCCCACCGGGGTGTGGACGGGTTCACCAAGGCGGCGGCGGAACGCGGAGTGACCGCGCGTACGTACTGCTGCGGCGACGACGCCGCCTCCGGCCTGGCCTGCCTGGAGCGGATCCTGCACGACGACCCCGCCACCACGGCGCTGGTCACGCTGAACGAGGCCGCGCTGGGCGGTCTCTACCGCGGGCTGGCCCAGGCCGGCCGCCATGTGCCACGCGATTTCTCGGTCACCGGGGTGGTGGCCGGCCGGTGGGCGGAGACGGTGACCCCGCAGCTCACCGCCGCTGACGTGCCGGCGGAGGAGATGGGCCGCCGCGCCGTCGAACTGCTCGTCGAGCGGCTCGACCACCCCGACACACCGGGCCACCACCACCTGCTCGTGCCGCCGATCTCGTTGCGAGCGAGCACCGCACCCGCGGACATCACGCCGACCGACACTGCCACGGACTTCGAGGCCCGTACGAACCCCTGATCCTCCTCCGCTCTCTCTTCCGCGCACTCTCCGCTCCCGCACCGGACGGCTGAGCCACTCACCGTCCGGGCTCGGCGAGCCGACAACCCGCTATCCCCTCTCAAGGCACACCTGTGCCGAACCGAAGGCACACCTGTGCCGAACCACGAGGAATACGCAATGAACAGATCTGCCAGACGGCGTCTCACCGCCGCAGTCCTGACCGTCGTCGCCGTCACCACCAGCGCCACCGCGTGCTCCTCCGATTCGAGCGGGACCTCGACGAAGGCCGCGGACGGCGGTACGTACACGATCTGGGACCCGTACCCGCAGTTCGACAAGAGCTCGCAGTGGGCGAAGCTGCTGGACACCTGTGGCAAGAGCGCCGGGGTGAAGATCAAGCGGACGGCGTTCGACACCAGTGACCTGACGAACAAGGCGCTGCTGGCGGCGCAGCAGGGCAACTCCGCGGACGTCCTCATCGTCGACAACCCCGTGGTGTCGACCCTGGCGGAGGCCGGGGTCCTCACGTCGACCGACGAGAACAAGATCGACACCTCGAAGGTGGACGCCAACCTGCTCGCGGCCGGCCAGTCGGGCGGCAAGACGTACGGCACGCCGATCGGCGCCAACACCCTCGCCCTCTACTACAACAAGAAGGTCCTCAAGGCTGCGGGTGTGGACCTCGCGTCGGTGAAGGACTGGGACTCGCTGACGGCGGCGCTGGAGAAGGTCAAGAAGTCGGGGAAGAAGGGCATCACGTTCTCGGCGATCGGGACCGAGGAGGGCAGCTTCCAGTTCCTGCCGTGGTTCTGGGGATCGGGCGCGCAGCTCACCGATGTCGGCTCGTCCGAGGCGGTGTCCGCGCTGTCGCTGTGGAAGGGCTGGCTGGACAAGGGCTACGCCCCCAACTCGGTGATCAACAACACCCAGACGACCAGCTGGCAGGAGTTCGCGAGCGGCGACTACGCGTTCGCCGAGAACGGCACCTGGCAGCTCGCCGCCGCAGACAAGGGCGGCCTCGACTACGGCGTCCTGCCCATTCCGGGCGCTGCCGGAGGCAGCGCCTCGGCCCCGACCGGCGGCGAGTTCGTCACCGTCCCTGTGCAGGACGACACCGGCCGGTACGCCACCTCGCAGAAGCTGGTGTCCTGCCTGACCAGCGACGAAAACCTCAAGTTCACCGACGGCACGCTGTCGTATGTGGCCCCCACCGGCGCTGTTCAGGCCAGGCAGGTGAACTCCAACGCAGAACTGAAGCCGTGGGTCGACGCGGTGAAGGCGGCCAAGGGACGCACCAGTGACGACCTGGGCACCAAGTACCCCAAGATCTCCGAGCAGTTGTGGAAGGCGGTCCAGTCCGCGCTGAGCGGGTCGGCGTCGCCGAAGGACGCGCTCACGGCCGCCCAGTCCGCCGCCAAGTAACCAGTGCCAGAGGCCCGTTGATGAACCGCACGACACAACCGCCGGTGCCGGATGCACTGCGGGTCCGTGGCGGGAACGGGGCGGCCACCGCCGCCCCTTCCCCGGCCCGCACCACGACCCGGCGCCGCCCCCGCCCCCGCTCCCCGCAGTGGGCCGCCTGGGCCTTCCTCGCCCCGGTCACCGCCTACCTCGCTCTCTTCTACGCCTATCCCCTCTACCGCAACCTCGATCTGAGCCTGCGCAACTACACGGTGCGCTCCTTCGTCCAGGGCGACGCGCCGTTCACCGGCCTGGACAACTACCGAAAGGTCTTCGACGACCCGACGTTCGCCCCGGCCCTGCTCCATACCGCCGTCTTCACCGTCGTGTGCCTGGTCTTCCAGTACGCCATCGGCCTGGCGCTGGCGGTGTTCTTCAACCAGAACTTCCGGCTCTCCGCCACCTTGCGCGCCCTGTTCCTGGTGCCGTGGCTGCTGCCGCTGATCGTGTCGGCGTCCACCTGGTCGTGGATGCTCAACAGCGAGTCCGGTGTCGTCAACGCCGTGCTGCACACGGTCGGGATCGGCCCGGTGAACTGGCTGACCTCGCCGTCCTGGTCGCTGGCCTCGGTGATCATCGCGAACATCTGGATCGGCGTCCCCTTCAACCTGGTCGTCCTGTACAGCGGCCTGCAGTCAATTCCCGCCAGCTTGTACGAGGCCGCCGCCCTGGACGGGGCGAACGCCTGGCAGCGGTTCTGGAGCATCACCTTCCCGCTGCTGCGCCCGGTCTCCGCGATCACTCTGCTGCTGGGCCTGGTCTACACCCTCAAGGTCTTCGACATCATCTGGATCATGACCAAGGGCGGCCCGGCGGACTCGTCCACCACCTTCGCCACCTGGTCCTATCAGCTCGGGTTCGGCAACCTGCTGCCCGCCTTCGGCCCCGGCGCGGCCGTCGGCAACCTGCTCGTGGTCGCCGCCCTGGTCTTCGGTCTGGTGTACGTCCGGGTCCAGCGAAAGCAGGCGCTGTCATGAACCCAGGCACCAGCTGTACGTGGTGGAAGACCACCCTCGGTGTCCTGCTCACCGCGGTCATGCTCTTCCCGGTCTACTGGATGCTCAACGTGTCCTTCACCCGCGACCAGGACATGCGCAAGTCCCCGCCGGACCTGTTCCCCGCCCACGGCACCCTGGAGGGCTACCGGGCCGTCCTGGACCAGCAGTTGCCCTACCTCGGCACCAGCCTGGTCATCGGCCTGGGCACCGTCCTGCTCACCGTGGCGCTGGCCGCTCCCGCCGGTTACGCGCTGGCGAAACTGCGCCCGCGCGGCGGCGGCGCTCTCAGCTTCCTCCTGCTGGTCGCCCAGATGATCCCCGGCATCATCATGGCGATGGGCTTCTACGCCATCTACCTCCAACTCGGCCTGCTCCAGTCGGTGCCCGGCCTGATCGTCGCCGACTCCACCCTGGCCGTCCCGTTCGCCGTCCTGATCTTCACCGCGTTCATGTCGGGCATCCCCGGCGAGCTGATCCAGGCCGCGCAGATGGACGGGGCACGGCCGCTGCGTACCTTCTGGTCGATCGTCCTGCCGATGAGCCGCAACGCGATCGTCACGGTGTCCCTGTTCGCGTTCCTGTGGTCCTGGTCCGACTTCGTCTTCGCCAGCACCCTCGCGGGCGGCGGCGCCCACGAGCCGATCACGCTCGGCATCTACCACTACATCGGCAACAACAACCAGCAGTGGAACGCCATCATGGCCACCGCCGTCGTGGCCTCCCTGCCCGCCACGGTCATTCTCGTCCTCGCCCAGCGCTACGTCGCCGCCGGCGTGACCGCCGGCGCCGTCAAGGACTGACACCGCCGGCCCGCCCCACCTTTCCCCCCTCTGACGATCCCTGCTCGAGAAACGAGTACCGCCTCCATGACCGCCGCCCGATCCGGCCCGGCCTTCTCCGTCCACGACATCCCCTTCAGCACCCACGGATCCTGGTTCGGCATCTCCCCCGTGCTGGCGGAGAAGACCTACGCCGAGGACCTCCACCTCGTCTCCCACCAGAACGGCATGCACGCCGTCCTGCGCCTGGTCCCCCTCGACCCTGCGACGGGCGAGCGGGCCGAGACACGCGTCGAGGCGACACCGGGCCTGCTCAGCTGGACCGCCACGGACGGGCGCATCGACCTCGCCTACGAGTCGCCGGACACCGTACGCATACACGGCACCGGTCTCCGGTTCGGTATCAACGCGGTGGCACCCGCCCTCACCCCGTTCAGCGGAACCTACTTCTACCGTGACCCGGTGGACGGCGCGTACGTGTTCACCTCCTACGAGACTGGGTGCCGCTACCGGATCACCGTGCTGTCCGGCACGGTCGCCGAGCTGTCAGGTTCCGAGGCGCTGGGCGTCGGGGACCGCGGACTCACTATCGCCGCCAACGCCGACGGAACGTGGGGGGTCGCGGTCGAGGAACTCGACAGTGCCCGACAGCCCTACCGCGCGTCGACGGTGTTCGGCGAGGTCGTGGAGGCCGCGCGGCGATCGTTCACCGAGTTCGCCGACACGGTCGCCCCCTGGCGCTCGGACGACACCCCGGCCGCCGAACTCGCCGCCTACGTGGTGTGGTCGGCGACCGTGCGCCCGGCCGGCCTGGTCACCCGACCCGGTGTGCTGATGTCCAAGCACTGGATGGACAAGGTGTGGAGCTGGGACCACTGCTTCAACGCCCTCGCGCTGGCCCCCGGATCCCCCGCCCTCGCCTGGGACCAGTTCCAACTGCCCTTCGACCACCAGGACGAGAGCGGCGCGCTGCCCGACTCCGTCGCCCACTCCGAGGTCCTCTACAACTTCGTCAAACCCCCCATCCACGGCTGGGCGTTCGGCCATCTGCGCACGCGGCTCACCGAACCTCTCGACCCGGCCCAACTGGCCCAGGCGTACGACAGGTTGACCCGCTGGACGGACTTCTGGCTCACCGCACGGCGCGCCCCCGGCACCGCCCTGCCTCACTACCAGCACGGCAACGACAGCGGCTGGGACAACGCCACCACCTTCGACCCCGGACGCCTCGCCGTCACCGCCGACCTCACCGCGACGCTGATCCTCCAGCTCGACGAACTGGCCCGGCTGGCCGGCGAACTCGGCTTCGCCGACGACGCCCGGCGCCGCACCGAGACGGCCGACGGCCTCCAGGTGGCCCTGCTGGACGAACTGTGGGACGGCGAACGGTTCCTGAGCCGCCCGGCCCACTGCGGCGCCCCCGTCCCGAGCGCCAGCCTGCTCGACCTGATGCCGATCGTGCTCGGCGACCGCCTGCCCGCCAAGGTCCGCGACCGACTGGCCGAACGGATCGAAACACACCTCACCGCGTTCGGCCTGGCGACCGAACACCCCGCGTCGCCCCACTACGAGTCCGACGGCTACTGGCGCGGCCCGATCTGGGCCCCCGCCACCGTTCTCGTCGAGGACGGCCTGCGCCGCGCCGGGCACGACCGGCTCGCGGACGAGATCAGTGCCCGCTTCCGCGCCCTGTGCGAAACCTCCGGGTTCGCCGAGAACTTCGACGCCCTGACCGGTCGGGGACTACGCGACCGCGCCTACACGTGGACCGCCAGCAGCTACCTGCTGCTCGCCCGCGACCACCACCACCGCCACGCGGACACCCGGGGCTGACACCCGCGTCCCCTGACCCGCGAGCGACGACCCACCCACACGTCCGGCACGGGGGCCGGCGCAGCACCAACCAGCCGCATCCCTGAAGGGACGTAAGCACATGCCAAGACTCGGGCAAAGACGCTCGACCTCAAGACGCCTTCTCCACGGCATCACCAGGACACTGCTCCCGCTGACGGTCATAGCCGGTCTCACCAGCGTGATGGCGACACCGGCCTCCGCGGCCACCCCCACCCTCACCGTCGACCTCGGCACCACCACCGGAGCCTTCCACGGCGGCGCCGACGGCGCGCTGTACGGCCTGTACGGCCCGGACGTGCCGACCAACAACCTCATCGAGGGGATGGGGCTGCAGACCACCAACACCAAGTACCAGGACGGGCAGCAGCACCCCGGCTCGGACGCCCTGGAGGTCGCCAAGCCCTTCGTGGACAGCGGCGGCGGGGACGTCATGATCTACATGACGGACGTGTACCGCACGTTCAGTTATGAACGGGCCAGTTACGCCGCCTACCAGGCAGCCATGAAGACCCAGGTCGAGCAGGCGATGGCCAGTCCCTACAAGGACCACATCGTCTTCGTCCCCTACAACGAGCCCGACGGTATGTGGTACCAGGGCATGCGCACCCAGTCGTCGCCGCTGGCCAACTTCAACGCCGAGTGGCTCCAGACGTACAACTTCATCAAGAACATCTGGCCCGAGGCGCGGCTGGCAGGCCCCAACCTCTCCAGCTACACGGAGTTCGCCTACAAGGGCTTCCTCACCTACTGCAAGGCCAACAACTGTCTGCCGGACGTCGTGACCTGGCACACCCTGGGCAGCCCGGCGGACGTGCGCAGCACCGTCGACAACTACCGAGCGGCGGAGACCTCGGTAGGACTCACCTCGCACCTGCCGATCAACCTCAACGAGTACGCCCACAACTACCACCTGACCGACCCCGGCCAGATGGTGCAGTGGATCGCGGCCATGGAGGACGAGAAGATCGACGGCAACCTGCCGTACTGGAACATCAACGGCAACCTCGGCGACTCCGCCGCGGCCCAGAACACCCCCAACGCCCAGTGGTGGCTGTACAACTGGTACAGCTCCATGAGCGGCAACACCGTCAAGGTCGACGGCGCCTCGTCCAACGCCGCGTACACCCTTCAGGGCCTGGCGAGCCTGGACACGGCCAAGAAGCAGGCCCGCGTCATCCTCGCCGGGGGCGGCACCAGCGGTGACTCGAACACGGTCATCAAGAACATCGACCCCGCGGTCTTCGGCAGCACCGTGCACGTCAGCGTCCTCCAGGACCGCTACAGCGGCTACATCGGCGCGGCGGCCACCCCGACACGGCTCTCCGACGCCGACGTCGCCGTGGGCTCCGACGGCTCGATCTCCCTGCCCATCACCCTCGACGCGATGTCCGCGTACGAGGTGATCGTCTCCCCGGGCGGCACCGGCAGCAGCACCGCCTCCGACAGCACCTGGCGGGCCACGTACGAGGCCGAGAACGCCACGCTCAGCGGCAGCGGCTACAACATCAACACCGAAGGCACGACGGGCAACGTCGGCAAGCACGCCACCTCGGGCAACAAGGACGTCGGAGGCCTGCGCACCGATTCGACCACGGTGATCTCCTTCCCCGTCACCGTCCCCAACACCGGCGACTACAACCTGTCGGTGTTCGGCAACACCTACGCCAAGGACGCCGACGTCAAGGGCCCGACCAACGTGTACATGCGGGTCGACGGAGGCGCCTCGACCAGAATCGACGTCCCCGTGGCCTTCCAGTGGGTGATCTGGGGGCACAGCGACACCACCGTGCACCTCACCGCCGGCAGCCACACCATCACGTTGGCCACCACCGGCGACAACGGCGCGGCGACCGTCGGCGACGCCATCGTCGACAAGATCGACCTCCAGTACAAGGACGCTTCCGTCCAGGGCACCACTGTCTACGAGGCCGAGCAGGCCAACCTGTCGGACAGCGGCACCGCCTCCTACACCTCCCAGGGCCAGTCCGGCGCCGGCGCGGTCAACCTCACCTCCGGCAAGTCAACGACGTTCTGGGTCTACTCCGCACGGGACGGCTACGCCGACCTGACGGCCCGCTACCGCAACACCGGCCAGGCCGACCTCACCGTCAACGGCAAGACCGCCGACGACCAGACCCTCTCCGGCGCGACGACCGGAGCCTGGTCCACCTCGACCAACCGGGTGTACCTCAACGGCGGCATCAACAAGGTCAAGGTGACCGACACCAGTGGCACCCTCGCCCTGGACGACCTGGCCGTCACCCCGTTCAGCGCCACCGACGCCGTCACCACCGGCAACGTCGTCACCTACCAGGCCGAGAACGGCACCCTCACCGGCACCGCCGCCGCCGACACCACCTACAGCCAGGCCAACGGCGGCGTCGTCACCGGCATCGGCAACGGAACCGCCAACTCCCTCACCCTCGACGTCAACGCCCCCTCGGCCGGCACCTACGCCATGACCATGCGCTACGCCAACGCCGAGGAACTGCCCTCCAACCACTACAACCCCGACCTGTACGCCGAGCACGCCGACGTCAGCGTCAACGGCGGCACCTCCACCCGCGTCAACTTCGCCAGCACCCTGCACTGGAACCAGTTCCAGAACTACACCGTCCCCGTCACCCTCACCAAGGGCACCAACACCGTCAAGTTCACCGCCTCCCAGCTCTACAACTACGACGGCACCACCATCGGACTGGTCTACTCCGGCGGCGGCACCGACATCGGACAGCCCATGCGCTCCAGCTCCGCGCCCCACCTCGACCAGGTCTCCTTCGCCCCCGCGAGCCTGCACATCGGCGCGCCGTCCGGCTTCTCCTCCACAGCCGTCGCCCAGCACAGCGGGCTCTGCCTCGAAGACCCCGCCAAGTCCACCGCCGACGGCACCCAGTACCAGCAGAACACCTGCGGAAACGGCCAGGAGCAGACCTTCGACTTCCACCCCGTCACCGGCACCACCGACACGTACACCGTCGTCAACCACTCCAGCGGCAAGTGCCTGGACATCTCCGCCTTCTCCACGGCCAACGGCGCCGCCGTCCAGCAGTGGACGTGCACCGGCGGCACCAACCAGCGGTTCAAGCTGAGTGCGGTAACCGCGCTCGGCAACAGCCACGACTACCAACTCGTCGCCGTGCACAGCAACAAGTGCGTCGACGTCAGCAACATCTCCACCGCACCCGGCGCCCTCGTCCACCAATGGACATGCGACGCGGCAAGCGCCCTGACCACCAAGAAGAACCAGATCTGGAGGCTCTTGGGCAAGGACTGACCTGACCCACCACCGCGAACGCACCTGATCGTGCATCGGCCCGTCGTCGGCACAGACGGCGGGCCGATGCCCTTCCCCTCGGCGCCGCGGTCGCTGAGCATCGTGCCGGGGACATGAAGGGCCCTTGGGCTGCCCTGACGGAGTTTGGTGGATCGGGGTTCGGTGGGCCGTCATCTACTCTCGGCGGCTCACTGCGCGGCTCGACAATGCCCAGGCGGAACCGTCCTTGCCCTCATCCTGGGCTGGACACAGTACGACACGACGAGGAGGCACTGAACGTGATCGGTACATGGCTCCGCGAGCTCGGCCCACGTGACGAAGACGCGGTGACCCGCTCGGTTCTGCCGCCACCCAGGCTGGCGGAGTTCGTGACCCGAGTCGGAGCAGGCCCCTCCGGCTGGGCGGTCGAACTGGGCCGGGCCATGGCGGTACACATCACCGAGGAGATCCCGGAACTGGCTCTCGACGGGATCGTGCAGGAGCTTCGGAGGGGGTGTGAAGCGGTCGCCCTCGGTCTGGTCGCCGCTCTCTCCGACCAGCGGGACTTCACTGTTGCCGACGTGCCCGAGGTCTTCCTGGGCACGGCCGAGGTGGTGAGCCGTGGCGTCGGGATCGAGCACATGCTGCGCGCGATCAACGTGGGCCACTCCTTCGCCGTCCACGAGGTGCTGGACTCCTGTGAACAGCTACTGTCGGGCGACGAGCGGTTCACGGCGATGCGGCGCGTCTGTGAGCTGATGCTCAAAGTCGTCGACGAGCTGACAGCCGACATGGCCCGTGAGTTCGGTCAAGTGCAGCAGGCGTGGCAGGCCAGTGCCGCCGCCGCCCGGATGGAGGTCGTACAGAGCATCCTGCACGGCGACCGGGTGCCGCCGGACCGTGCCGCGCGTGTTCTCGGGTACGACCTCACCAGACAGCATCTGGCTGTCGTCGCCTGGGCCGACGATCCGGCCCCCGTGTGGTCGGGCCGGCTGGAGGAGGCCGCGCTCGACCTGCTGCGCGCGGCCGGCTGCACGTCGACCCTGGTGGTACCGGTCGGCGACCGGAGAGTCTGGGCCTGGGGCTCCGGTGTCCGTAGGCCACCTGGCCTTCCCACGCACGACACGCCCCAGCCCCGCCCAGGAGTCCGGATCGCCGCGGGGCTACCGGCCCCGTCGCTGGACGGTTTCCGGGACAGCCATTTTCAGGCGCTGGAAGCCGCCCGGGTCGGGATGATGTCCCACGGTCGGCCGTCCGGTGCCCGTTGGCTTTTCGACTACGGCGAACTCGACCTGGTGGCCATGCTCAGCTACCGCGTCGACATGGCCCGCGAGTTCGTGCGGCGCGAGCTCGGCGCGCTGGCGGGTCCCGGAGAGTCCACCGCCACGGTGCGGACCACGCTCAAGTGCTACCTGGACGAGGAGCGCAGCCTCAACGGCGCGGCCGAGCGCCTGCACGTCGCACGCAACACGGTCGCCTACCGGGTACAGCGGGCGGAACAGCTGCGCGGAAGAGAGATCGGCGTGCGGCGCATGCAGCTCCAGGCGGCGTTGACATTGGTCGAGGAGCTCGGCGAGGCGGTCCTTTCCCCGGAATCGACGCCTTCCCCGGACAGTCAGGACCGGACTTCCCGGCCCGCAAGGTGACTGGAGTACAAGCCGGGCGCGTGCGTTTGCATCGCAGTCCAAGCGACGGCACGGTGTCGCGGGGCTTCATGGTGGGGTCCGTTCCGACCCCCCGACACCGCTGACGGGGTACGTCGGCCTTGCCATGAGCCCAGGAGCCCGTGATGCCGGCTGCCACGAACGACCCGACCCGCCTTCCGGCCGGGGTACTCGCATCCGTCGAACGGCGTGTCCTGTGGCTCTCGGCCGCCATGGTCGACCATGCCAACAACGTGCGCGAGAACTCCTCGGGGCTGAAGGTAGGAGGCCACCAGGCATCGAGCGCGTCGATGGTCTCGGTCATGACCGCGCTGTGGTTCCAGCACCTCCGGCCGCAGGACCGCGTCTCGGTCAAGCCCCACGCGTCACCGGTGCTGCACGCGATCAACTACCTTCTCGGCGGTCTCGACGCCAGGTACCTCACGTCGCTGCGTGAGTTCGGCGGCCTGCAGAGCTACCCCAGCCGTACCAAGGACCCCGATCCGGCCGACTACTCGACCGGCTCGGTCGGTATCGGTGCGACGGCACCGGTCTGGGGCGCGCTGGCACGGCGCTATGTCGACGCCCGCTTCGGGGGAGCCGGCCGAGGTCGTCAGTACTCCCTCATGGGCGACGCCGAACTGGACGAAGGCGCATGCTGGGAGGCCGTCCTCGACCCGATGGTCGCGGATCTGGGTGAGGTCGTCTGGATCGTGGACGTGAACCGCCAGTCCCTGGACCGGGTGGTGCCGGACATCGCCGCCCACCGCTTGGAGAAGATGTTCGCCGCCATCGGCTGGCAGGTCGTCACCGTCAAGTACGGCAGGCTCCTGCAGGACCTGTTCACCCGCCCCGGTGGCGGCGCCCTGCGCGAGCGACTCGACACGATGAGCAACCCCGAGTACCAGCGGCTGCTCCGGCTCCCGGCCTCCGACCTGCGCGAGCGCCTTCCCGGCACCGGCACCGACACCGACCGGATCCGCTCCCTCCTCGCCGAACTCCCCGACGAGGATCTGCTGCGTGCTCTGCGCAACCTGGGCGGCCACGACCACGAGGCCCTCGCGGACGCCTTCGACACCATCGATGACAGCCGCCCCACGGTGATCTTCGCCTACACCGTCAAGGGATACGGCCTGCCTATGGAGGGCCACCCCCAGAACCACTCCTCGCTGCTGACCGCGCCCCAGGTCGCCGATCTCGCGGCCCGGCTCGGCGTGGACCTCGCGGACAAGTGGGCCCGGTTTCCCGCAGGCAGCCCCGAGGCCGTCACCTGCGCCGAGGTCTCAGCACGCCTTGCCCGCACCCCGGTCTCCGAGGCCGAACCTCCGCCCGTACCGACCGACTTCGGCCGGACCGTCTCCGGCACTCAGTCGAGTCAGGCGGCCCTGGGCCGAACCCTGCTCGACCTCCTCAGGTCGGCGCCCGAGACCGGGGCGCGCGTGGTCACGCTGAGCCCCGACGTCAGCTCCACCACGAACCTCGGCGGCTGGGTCAACAAGGTCGGTGCCTGGTCCGCCGCCGAACGCCACAACTGGTTCGCCGACGACCCCGACACTCTCCTGCACTGGCGGGAAAGCCCCCAGGGCCAGCACATCGAGCTGGGCATCGCCGAGACCAACCTCGTGTGCGCTCTGGGCGAGCTCGGCTCCACCTGGAGTCGCTGGGGCCAGCCGCTACTGCCCATCGGTGTCCTGTACGACCCGTTCGTGGAGCGGGCCCTGGAACCGTGGTCCTTCGGCGTCTACTCCGGCGGACAGTCGATCCTCGTCGGAACCCCCTCCGGCGTGACCCTCGCCGCCGAGGGCGGCGCACACCAGTCGGTCAAGACGCCCTCCATCGGCCTGGAGCAGCCCGGCTGCACCACCTACGAACCTGCATTCGCCCAGGACACCGAATGGGTCCTCCTCGCCGCCCTGGCCCGTCTGGGCAAGAAGGACGGTTGCTCGGCCTATCTGCGCCTGTCGACCAGGCCGGTCGACCAGACGCTCGCCGACGTGCCGGCCGACCCCGTGGCACGCGAACGGCGCCGCAGGCACACCGTCGCGGGCGGGTACGTGCTGCGCCGGGCCGAGGGCGCCGTCGTGACCATCGCCGCGATGGGGGCGCTCATGCCGGAGGCCGTCGCGGCCGCGGACCGCCTCACCGCCCTGGGTCAGCCGGCGGACGTCCTGTGCGTCACCAGCCCCGGTCTCCTCTTCGAGGCCGTACAGGCACGCCGTGGCATGGGTGACGCACCGGCCTGGATCCTCGACACCCTGCTGCCCGCCTCGACGGCCAAGCCCATGGTGACGGTGCTCGACGGGCATCCGCACACCCTGGCCTTCCTCGCCGGAGTGCAGGGCGTTCCCGCTGCGCACCTCGGTGTCAGCCGGTTCGGGCAGTCGGGCGACCTGGCGAGCGTGTACCGCCACCACGGCATCGACGAGCCGGCGATCGTGTGCGCCGCCCTGGACCTCGTCGACTGAAGCCGACCGAACCGGCCCGGCCCCAACCCCCCATTTCCGCAAGGCAATTCCACCACCACCCCGGAGGCTCGTCCATGGTCACCCATCTGGCCCACTACCGCTCCGACGGCGGCGACAACAGGTGGGGGGTCGTCGTCGACGGTGGGCTCTCGCCTCTGAGCGACACCTACCGCACCACCGCGGACCTCATCCGGCACGGCACCGACGACTGGCGAGCCGCGAGCCGCCGACCCGCAGCCCTCCCCCTGGACGACGTGGAACTGCTGTCCCCGGTGACGAGGCCCTGCCGGGTGATCTGCCAGGGGACCAACTACCGTCAGCACGCGATCGACTCCGGGATGGACCCCGACGCCCGCGTGTTCAACCTCTTCTTCGACAAGACCGACGCCTCCCTCACCGGCCCGCACGCGTCTGTCGTACGGCCGAGTCACGTACGCCTCCTCGACCACGAGATCGAACTCGCCCTGGTCATGCGCAAGGAGGTCACCGAGCCGGAGGAGGTCACGGACAAGAACCTCCACGAGTACGTGTTCGGCGTGACGATCGCCAACGATCTCTCCGCCCGCGACGTCCAACTGCCCCAGGGCCAGTACTTCAAGGGCAAGAGCTACCGCGGGTTCTGCCCCGTGGGTCCCCTTCTCGCCGTACCGGAACCCCACGAGTTCCCCCTCCTCGACGAACTCGGCCTGCGCCTCGAAGTCAACGGACAGCTCCGCCAGCAGGACAGCACCGCCAACCTGCTCCACCGCCCCGCCGAGACCCTCACGGAACTGACCACCTTCTGCGACCTCAGCCCCGGTGACCTCCTCCTCACCGGCACCCCCCACGGCTGCACGGCGACGACACCTCCCGCCCTGCTGCGCCGGCTCGCCACCGCCCTGCTGCCCGAGGACAAGCTGTGGGCCCTGTTCATCCGACTGAACCTGAAGAAGCCCTACCTCGCGCCGGGTGACGTCATCACCGCGGCCATCCACAACGCCGACCGGTCCATCGACCTGGGCACCCAGCGCACCACCATCACCACGCCCTGAGAGGCCCCGTGGAAGGACAGCACATGCAGCACACGAACCCCGACACCGCGGCCGGCCAGGGATCACCGTCCGCGGACGCCCTCGCTCCCGACTTCCTGGCCCACTGGGTCGTCAAGACCGCCCGCAGCAAGGAGATGATCGCCTGGTACGGGACCGTCTTCGGAGCGCACATCGTCCACGAGGACAAGCAGATCGCCTTCCTCACCTGGGACGAGGAGAGCCACCGCCTGGCCCTCGTCAAGGTCCCGCGCCTCCTTCGATACGCCTTCCCCTTGGCCCGGTTCCGCCGGAAGCTCTACGGAATCGACCACCTCGCCTTCACCTTCCGGTCGTTGGAGCGGCTGCTGTCGAACTACGACCGCCTCAGGAAGGCCGGAGTGCTGCCGGTGTGGGCGATCAACCACGGCCCCACGACCTCCCTCTACTACGAGGACCCCGACGGCATCCGCCTGGAGTTCCAGACCGAGAACTTCCCCACGGCCCAGGAGACCGCGGACCACTTCGGCAGCACCGCCTTCGCCGACAATTCCATCGGCACCGACATCGACCCCGGCTACCTGCTCGAACGGCTCAGGAGCGGTGCGTCCCCTGCGGACCTGCTCAAGCCCGGCGCCGGTACCCGCCCGGGCACGACCCCGCGGGCCAACAAGCGGGCCATCACGTGGAAGACGCTCTGAGCCATGTCCATCGAACCGACTGAAGCGTCTGAATCAACCAACTCGACCGGCCCCACCGAGCCGGTCGTCATCGTCGGAGCGGGAGCCACAGGTTGCACCCTCGCCCTCCTGCTCGCCCGCCACGGCATACCCAGCACCGTCCTCGAACGGCGAACGACCCCCCTGCTGCACCCCGCGGCACACGTCGTCAACGCGCGCTCCTTCGAGATCTGGCACCACGCGTCACCGAAGCTAGCACAGGAGATCGCGGCGCTGGCCCCACCGGTCGAGACCGTCAACATCATCCGCTGGAACTGTCGGCTCGCCGACGAGCCCCTGGGCGAGATCGACCTCATCGAAGACTCCGCACAGCTCGCGCGCGTACGCACCCACAGCCCGTTCCTGATCTCCCACATCGGGCAGCACCTCCTGATGCCCGTGCTGTGGAAGGCCCTGGAACGGGAACCCCTCGTGGACTTCCGGCGCGGCGTCACGGTCCGTGACACGGAGGATGTGACCGCGAGATTCGTCATAGCCGCCGACGGCGCCAACAGTGCCGTCCGCGAGAGCGCCGGGATCCGTATGCGGGGCAGGGTGCTGGCCAACATGGGCAGCGTCTTCTTCAACGCCCCCGGCCTCCACCCGGAGGGCACGGGCACACCCCTGCTCACCTGGATCTACGAACCGAACCTCTGCGGCGTCCTGATCGCCCACGCGGACGGCGACTACGTACTCATGACCGCCTACCTCCACCCGGAACAGCGGATCGCGCGCGACAGCCGGGCCTACTGGGAGCGCATCCTCCCCAAGGTCCTGGGACCGGACGTCCCCGTCGGGATCCGCTCGACCGGTACCTGGACCATGACCTCCGACACGGCCGACGCCTTCCGCCAGGGCCGGCTGTTCCTCGCCGGTGATGCCGCACACCGCTTCCCGCACACCGGCGGATTCGGCCTCAACAGTGGTGTCCAGGACGCCCACAACCTCGCCTGGAAGATCGCCGCGGTGCTCGACGGCTCCGCGAACGACTCTCTCCTCGACACCTACGAGACAGAACGCCGGCCCGTCGTCGAACGGTTCGCCGAGCAGAGCGTCGCCAACCACTTCCGCCTCGACGAGGTGACCAAGCCGCTCGGCATCACCAACCGGGCTCTTCGCGCGGCCACCGAAGCCGTCGGCCACCCCCTGCTCTCACGGGTACCGGGACGGCTGATCGCCGCGACCGCGGACCTCGTGACCCGCCTGCAGCTGCGCCGCACCCGATCCCTTCAGGGCGACAGCTCCGGGGCGCGCCGGCTCCGTACGGAAATCGCCTCCAGGATCCCGGCGCAGCTGGAGCACTTCGCCTCCACCGGGCTGGAGTTCGGCTACGCCTACGACGGTCCCCTCATCTGCCGTGAGTCAGGCACGCAGCCACTCGAAGGCGAGGGCGTCGTCAGCTACCGTCCCACGACCTGGCCCGGCGCCCGCCTCCCCCACGCCATGGTCCTGCACGAGGGGAGCCCCCACCCGATCCACGACCTCCTCCTGCACAACGGCCTCACGCTCGTCACCGCGGACGCCCTGGCATGGACACAAGCGCTGCGGGACCTCCGGGTCGAGACCGTTCTTCCCTTCCGGGTGGTCGGCCTGGTCGCCCCGGCCCCCGGCGATCAGCGAAGCCTCCTGGACCTCTACGAGGTGGGTGAGCAGGGAGCCGTTCTGGTCAGACCGGACGGCCACGTCGCCTGGCGCACCACCGACTCGTGTCGCGATGCCACCGATGACCTCATCTCCCTGTTCGCGAACAGGTGGAGACCTTTCGGCGCGAATCCGCGCTGAGCGCTTCGGCGGACGTCAGGTGAGCCTAGGCGAGGTGGTTCATCACCCGTCTCCTCGGACACGACTGCATGATCCCGGCGCCAGGAAGTGGCCACCGGCTTGACAGGAGACCGTATCGGCAACACTGTAACCGTTATGAGTATCTGGTCTGAATCCCAATCCGACTCACTGTTCGTGGACGTCGATGGTCTGCGGGTCCACTACAAACGCGCCGGACACGGACCGACGGTCGTGCTGCTGCACGGCAGCGCCTCGTCCCTGCACCACTTCGAGGGCGTGGCGGCCCTGCTGTCGGCGTCCTACGACGTCATCCGCCCCGATCTGCCGGGGTGGGGTCTCACCGGGCCGCGCGCCGACCGCAACTACCGCGTGCCCACGTACGCGGCCACGGTCGCCCGGTTCCTGGACGTCCTGGGCGTGCGCCGAAGTGTCGTGGTGGGCAACTCGCTGGGCGGCAACATCGCGTGGAACCTCACGGTGGACCGTCCGGAGCGGGTCAGCGCCTTGGTGCTCGTCAACGCCACCGGTTACCCGGAGAAGTCACTCCCGACAGGCATGCGGCTGGCCCGCAACCCACTGTTGCGCCCTCTCCTGCGCCGGGCGATGCCGCGCCGCGTGATCGAACGGAACCTGCGCTCGGCCGTCGGCCCGAACCCCCGCATCACCGAAGAGTCGATGGCGCAGATGGTGGAGCGGTCGTACCAGCTGATGAGCCGGCCCGGGAACCGGTCGGCCTTCGTCGACTTCGTCAACACCGACCAGCCCGACCGCAGCGCGGACATCGCCCGCATCACGGTGCCGACCCTGGTGCTGCGCAGCGCGGGCATCGACGGCCAGCACTTCGCCCGGGACATCCCCGGCGCCCAGGAGCTGGTCCATCCGGAAGGCGGCCATCTGCTGCCGGAAGAGGACCCGCACTGGGTCGGCGACGCCATCGCCACGTTCCTCGCCTCCCACTCCGACGGCACCCAGCAGCGGCAAGGAGGCCGACCGTGAAGTACTTCGTATCGACCGGCGAGGACCGCCGTCTCGACCCTGTCTCGCGGCAGAGCCTGCGCGGCAGCTTCGTCGAGCTGTCCGACGGTGTCACCCACTACGAGCTGGCAGGACCAGAGGACGGCGACGTCGTCCTGCTGGCCGGCAGTCTCACGGTTCCGCTCTTCTACTGGGACCGCTTGGCGGCGGAACTGCAGGCCCGGGGGCTGCGCACCCTGGCGTGCAGCGCGTACGGGCGCGGCTACTCGGACCGGGTGCGGGCGACGTACGACGAGACGCTCTTCGTCCGCCAGCTCTTCGAGCTCAAGGAAAAGCTGGGCATCACGCAGCCGCTACACCTCGTCGGCACCTCCATCGGCGGCCTCGTCGCGATGCGGTACGCCGCGCGGTACCGGGAGTCCCTGACGACCCTGACCATCGCGGGACCCGCGGGGCTCATCCCCAAGAAGGTACCGACGCACCGGCTGTTCACCAGTGACCTGCTGACCGGGGTCATCGCGCGGCGGTTCGGGCGCCGGCTGCTGGAGGGACACCTGGGCCACAACGTGCGTGATCCCCAGCGCCAGGCAGAGCTGACCGCGATGGTTCTCGACGCCTACCGCTACGAAGGCTCGCTGTACGCGTTCTTCGACACGCTCCAGCATGTGCCGTTGTCCGGCCGCACCGAGCTGTTCGAGCGCGCGGGCGAACTGGGCATCCCGACGCTGCTGCTCTGGGGCGCCGACGACAACGTCACGCCCATCGACCAACTCGACACCGCGCGAGCTCTGTTGAAGCCGCAGCAGTGCCACGTCATCGACTGCGGCCACATGGCCCCCTACGAACGACCCCGCGAAGTCGCCGAGCACATCGCCTCGTTCACGGCGGCCCACGCGAAAAGGCAGGACTCATGAACCAGCACAAGCCCCTCGACGTCCTGGTCATCGGCGCCGGTCCGACCGGGACCACCCTGGCGATCGACCTCGCCCGCCGCGGCCTGGACATCCGTGTCGTCAACAAGTCGGACCACGCCTTCGGCGGTTCACGGGCCAAGGGCGTCCAGCCCCGCACCCTGGAGGTGCTGGAGGACCTCGGAGCACTCGACTCGGTCCTCGCGAGCGGCAGCACCTATCCGCTGCTCGGCATCCATTTCGGCCCGCTGACGGTTCCGTGGCGGATGATACGCAACCGGCAGCCGAGCACGGACGTCCCGTACCCCAACACGTGGCTGATCCCCCAGCACAGCACCGACCGCGCTCTGCACGACCGCCTCGAACAGCTCGGCCACCACGTCGAGTTCGCGACGGAACTCGTCGCACTGACCCAGGACGCAGACCACGTCACCGCCAAGGTGGTCGGCCCCGACGGCACCGAGGAGATCACAGCCCGCTACGTCGTCGGCGCCGACGGCGGTTCGAGCACCATCCGCACCCAACTCGGCATCGGCTTCACCGGGTCGACGGACGAACAGGACCGGATAGTCATCGTGGACGCCGTCACCTCGGGCCTGTCCCGTGACCGGTGGCACATGTGGCCCCGACGCGGAGGCAAGTCCGCCGGCGCCTGTCCGCTGCCCCACAGCGACATCTTCCAGTGGATGATCCGGCTGGCGGCCCACGAGGAGCCCGAGCTCGACGAGGCGCGGCTCAACGAACGGATCCGCTCGATCACCGGCAACAAGCGCATCACGCTGAGCGACATCCGGTGGACATCGGTGTTCCGGCCCAACATCCGCCTCGCCGAGAGTTACCGCCAAGGGCGCGTCTTCATCGCAGGCGACGCCGCACACGTGCACACCCCGGCCGGCGCCCAGGGACTGAACACCGGTATCCAGGACGCCTACAACCTCGGCTGGAAGCTCGCCCAGGTCCTGGCCGGCGCCGACCCCGCGCTGCTGGACACCTACGAGGCCGAACGGAGGCCGATCGCGGCCGAGGTGCTCGGACTGTCCACGAAGAACTACGACGGCATGACCAAGCTCGACCCGTCGAGCCTCAAGCGCGGCAAGGACGAACAGCAGCTCGCCCTCACCTACTTCGGCGGCCCCCTCGCCCCCGCCCACAGCGACCGCACCACGACCCTGCGCGTCGGCGACCGAGCGCCGGACGCCGTGCTGACCGGCGGCGACGGCAAGCACGTCAGGTTGTTCGACGTCCTGCGCGGACCGCACTTCACCGCGCTCGCCCACGGCCGGCGAGCCGTCCACGCCCTCGACCAGCTCGAATGGCCCGCGTCCGGCGCGCAGTTGCAGCGGATCGCTGTCGGCTCCGCCGCCGAGCGCGCCGACCACGTCCTCACGGACACCGCGGGAACACTCGGCTCGGTCCACGGCCTCACCCAGGACACCCTGCTGCTTGTGCGCCCCGACAGCTACATCGGCCACATCGCGACCGAGGACATCCTCACGATCACCCGCACCGCCATCCAGGCCGTGACGCCCTCCGCAGGGGCGGCACCGTGTCAGGAGCCTCCCGGCATGAAGGGCATCGCATGAACCGCATACTGCTGCGCGGCGCGCGGGTCGTCACCATGGCGCCCGGCCGCCCCGACGCCGAACGTGCCGACATCCTCATCGACGGCGACCGCATCGCCGTGATCGGCCAGGACCTGGACGCACCCGACGCCGAATCCGTCGACCTCACCGGACGCGTGATCATCCCCGGCCTGGTCAACGCCCACCTGCACACCTGGCAGACCGGGCTGCGTGCCGTGGGCGCCGACTGGACGCTCATGGAATACCTCACCCGCCTGCACGGGGGCGCCGTCCGGCACTACCGGCCCGACGACATGTACGTCAGCAATCTCGCCGGCGCGCTGACCCAGCTCAACTGCGGTACCACCACCCTCGGCGACTGGTGCCACAACAGCGTGACGCCCGAGCACGCCGACGCCGCCGTCGAAGGGCTCGTACAGGTCGGCATCCGGGCCGTCTTCCTGCACGGCACCCCCTACCGGGACCCGGCCCTCCCCCATCCGCTCGCCGAGATCGACCGCCTGCTGAACGGACCCGCCGGCGATCACCCCCTCCTCACGCTCGGCATGGCCGTCCAGGGACCGCAGTACTCCTCCCCCGACACCGCGGTGGCCGACTTCAGAGCCGCGGCCGAACGCGGTCTCGTCACCTCCCTCCACCAGAGCGGCGGGGACCTCGCGCCAGGCTGGGACGCCGTACGCGACGCCGGACTCCTCGGCCCCCGCACCAACGTGGTGCACGGCTCCGACCTGCCCGACGACTGGGTCAAGAGGCTCGTCGAGTCCGGCGTCACCTTCACCAGCACACCGGAGAACGAACTCGGCCAGGGCCACGGCACCCCCGTCACCGGCGCCCTGCTGCGCCACGGTGCGGCCCCCTCGCTCGGCACCGACGTCGACACCGTCGTACCCGGCCAGGTCCTCACCGCCGCCCGCGTCGCCCTCGCCCACCAGCGCGGCCTCGACCACGCCCGCCACCGGCAGAGCACCGGCACACATGCCACCGCGCCGTCGGTCACCGCCAAGCAGGCGCTGGCATGGGCCACCGTCGAGGGAGCGAAGGCGCTCGGCCTCGCCGATCGGGTCGGCCACATCGAGGCGGGCATGCAGGCCGACCTGGTCGCCGTCGACACCCGTGCCCTCAACCTCTGGCCCGCCCACAACCCGGTCGCCGCGGTCCTGCACGCCGACATCGCCAACATCGAAGCGGTGATGGTGGCCGGCCGCTGGCGCAAGCGCGACCACGCCCTGCTCCATCCCGGCCTCGACAAGATCAAGGACCGGCTCCAGGAGTCGGGCGAACGGCTCCTCCGTGCGATGGACACGGCGTGAGACCTCGTAGCCGGCTCCCCGCACCCCCCGAACAGCCACGCCTCGACGAACGTCCGCGCCGACCCTCCGTACCGCGAGGTACGGCGTTCCGGCTGGTGGCCGTGGCCTTCGCCGTGACCATGCTGGGCACCACCCTACCGACCCCGCTGTACCCGCTGTACCAGCACCGCCTCGGGTTCTCGACCCTCATGAGCACAGTGATCTTCGCCGCGTACGCGGTGGGCGTCCTGACCGCGCTGGTGCTGTTCGGACGGGTCTCGGACGTCCTCGGACGGCGGCGCATACTGCTGCCCGGCCTCGCCTGCGCCGTACTCAGCGGACTGGTGTTCCTGAGCGCGGACAGCCTGCCCCTGCTGATCGCCGGACGTGTCCTCTCAGGCCTGTCCGCGGGCATCTTCACCGGCACCGCGACCGCCACACTGGTCGACCTGGCCGACGAGGGCGCGGGGGAACGCGCCACCCTGGTCGCCACGGTGGCGAACATGGGCGGCCTCGGCGCGGGACCGCTGCTGTCCGGACTGCTCGCCCAACTCGCCCCGGATCCCCTGCGGTTACCGTTCGAGGTGCACCTCGGCATGCTCGCCGTGGTCACGGCCGGCGTATGGCTGATGCCGGAACCGGTCGAGGTCACCGGGCGGCCGCGGCTTCGCATGACCCGCCCGAGGGTGCCCGAGCAGGTGCGTGCCACCTTCCTGCAGGCCTCCATCGCCGGATTCGCGGGCTTCGCGGTGCTCGGGCTGTTCACGGCGGTCGCACCATCGTTCCTCGGTCGGCTGCTCCACCTGCATGATCCCGCGCTGTCGGGCGCCGTGGTCTGCGCGGTGTTCGCCGCCTCGGCCATCGGCCAGATCACCCTCGTACGACCACTGGGCCGAGCAGCCCTGCCCGTCGGGTGCAGTCTGCTGATGGCAGGCATGGCCCTACTGATCGCGAGCCTCGCCGTCGGATCGCTGGTACTCCTGCTGGGCGCCGCCGTGGCAGCCGGGCTGGGGCAGGGAGTGAGCTTTCGCGCGGGCTTGGCAGCGATCAACGCCGAAGCGCCCCCTGGCCAGCGGGCGGAGGTTGCCTCCACGTACTTCATCGTGGTCTACGTCGCCATCTCAGCGCCAGTGGTGGGCGTCGGCGTGGCGGCCGACGTCGTGGGGCTTCGGGCAGCCGGGATCGGCTTCAACGTGGCGGTGGCCCTGCTGGCTGCGAGCGCGCTGGTGGCCGTGCGCAGGAGCCGACGTGAACGGTGAACGGCAGGATGTCGTCCAGGGTGGTGCGGGCGGTCGCCCCGAGCGCCAGGCTCTGGGCCAGGAGCAGATCGTCCGCGCCGCCATCGGCCTTCTCGACACCGCGGGCATCGGCGGTCTGAGCATGCGACGCCTCGGTGAACTTCTCGGCTCCACCGCTGCAGCGATCTACTGGCACGTCAGGAGCAAGCACGAGCTCCTGTGGCTGGCCTCCGACGCGGTCTGGGCGGAACTGCGGCTGCCCGACCTGGAAGGGGCCGAGTGGCGGGAGGCATCGACCACCATGGCTCAGGAAATGCACGCAATGTTCCAGCGGCACTCGTGGCTCGTGTCCGCCACGTCCGTCCACGCCCCGTACGGCCCGGGTCGCGCGCGCCACGACAACCACTTGCTCGCGCTCTGCTCGGCGGCCGGGTTCACCGACCCTGACGCCGGGCACGCAAAGGAGACCATCCAGGCATTCGTAATCGGTGCCTGCGTCACGGCGAGGTCCCACACGAGTCTCGTCTTCGGACTGCGGGCAGTGCACGACGGGCTCCAGACACGGATCACCCCTCGCCCATGAGCGTGGGCAGCGCACTACCGGCGATGGGTGCAGTGTCTCGGTGTCTCCCTGGGAGGCCTTCCGGTGTAGGTCTTCTCGCCCATTACCCGCCGTGGCGAGTTCGTCTGGAAGGGCCTCCTCGAACACGACGTGGCCGACGCCCCCACACCTGATCGTCGAGGACGAGAGCGGTCGCGGGGTGGTTCTCCAAGGCCGGCCGAAGGCGTCGCGGATCAGCTGCGGACGGTCGACAGCCGGCGGCGGTCAATCCATTCGAACATCACCTGGAGCACCTGGGGCATCTTGGAAACGGCACAGTGTCCGGTGTCCGGAAGCAGGTGGACTTCCGTGTCCCGGCGGCCGTCGAAGACGAGGGTGTCCTGCTGGGGGACGTGGACGTCGTCAGCTCCGTTGATCACGAGCATCGGGACGTTGGTGTCGAGGTCGAGCAGCGGACGCAGGACGAAGTACGGCCAGTTCTCGGCCAGTTCGTCGGGGGCCGGTTCGTGGTCGAACCCCAGCGCGTTGCCGACGATGCCGTCCATGCCGTGCGCGAACCCCCGGCCCCGGGCGAATGCCGTCTCGACGGGGCCGCCGATGACGATCGCCGCGTCCACGTCACCTGCCAGGCCCGAGCGGGCCGAGAAGTGTCCGCCCATGGACATGCCCAGATGCAGGACGCGCCCATTGCCCAGCGCTCGCGCCTCGGCGGCCAGTGCGCGCACGATATCGGCGCCGACCTCCGAGTTCATGGGACCGGCGCACTCACCGGTGCCGGGGATGTCGAAGGCGAGCACACCCATGCCGGTGCGCAGGGCGACCATCTCGAACAGCCCGTGGAAGTCCATTTTCCACGTGTCCACTCCCCCGCTGGCGAGCAGGACCGGGGTATCGCCGGACCAGCCGCGCGGGGTGAGCAGGTGTACGGGGAGAGTGATGACACCCTCCCCGCAGGGCACGTCGACGATGCGGCGCTCGAACGCTGCCTCGAACCCGGGGGCGGCGAGGACGTACTGCTCCAGCTGCCGCTCCAGCGCCGTGTGTTTGGCGTCGTCGGCCAGGGTGGGGAACTTCGCCCAGCCGTAGGCGAGCGCCGCGAGTCGGTGCTGACGACGCTCGGCGTATCCGGCGGCCAGTCGCGACCACTCGTACACCCAGCCGCCCGGCCGCTCGGGCCACATCTCGGCGACCGCCGATCGGACCGCCTCGACATCCTCGACCGGCAGACCGCTGTTCACCATCTGCCGGTACCGCTCCACGAACAGGTCCTCGGGGGCGACTTTCCACTGGTAGGGCATGCGGCTCCTCATTCCCACCGCATCGACGCGGTGTTGTCGGTGTGGACGCCGGGGTCGGCATGGATCTCAGCGGGATGCGCCATCGGTCCGCCCGTCCGGAGGCCGTGCGGGCAGCACGAGACGGAACGTGCACCCCTTCCCCGGCTCGGTGTCGAGCTCCAGGCGACCGCCGTGGCCCTCGGCGATGGCGGCGGCGATGGCGAGGCCCAGACCGCTGCCGCCGTGGGAGCGGGAGCGGGAGGGGTCGGCACGGTAGAAGCGCTCGAAGACGTGCTTGGCGTTCCGGGCGGCGAGTCCGGGCCCCTCGTCCGCGACTTCGAGGACGCCCACGGGTGTGCCGTGAGGCAGCGGTGGTGACGCACTGGTGCGTCCCGGACGGTCGGCTCCGCAGGTGTCCGCGCTGACTCCGGTCGCGCCCACCCTGACATGGACGGGGGTGCCGGACGGGGTGTGCAGGCGTGCGTTGGAGAGCAGGTTCTCGACGATCTGTCTCAGCCGGTGAGGATCGCCGGTGGCCTCGGCCACCACCAGTTCGTCGTTGCCCGCCGGGTCCGGCAGCGGCCCGAGGTCGACCGGGTGGCTCGTCCCGTGCAGGGCGGCGGTCCGCACGGCGTCCGCCGCGAGGGAGAGCAGGTCCACCGGGGCGCTCTCGTACGACGGTTCCCGGTCGAGTTGAGCGAGAAGTTGGAGGTCGTTGATGAGGAGGCCCATGCGCTCGGCGTTCTGCGCGATGAGCTGATGGGCCTCGCTCTCCTCGTCGGCCGACAGACGCGCTCGGCGCAGTGCGAGCTGTGCGTAGCCCTGGATGGCGGTGAGCGGGGTGCGCAGTTCGTGGCCGGCGTCGGCGACGAAGCGCCTCATGCGCGCCTCGGAGGCCTCCCGTTCGCGAAGCGCCTGCTGCAGTCTCTCCAGCATGGAGTTCAGCACCCCACTGAGCCGCCCGATCTCGGTGCGTGCGTCGGTGTCCGGGAGCCGTAGATCGAGTTGCCCCGCGCTGATCCGCTCAGCCGTGTGCTCCATGCGAGTCAGCGGGAGCAGGCCGAGCCGCACGACCCAGCGGCCCAGCGCGAGCAGGGCGGCGACGGCGACGGTCAGCAGCACGGCATTGAGCCACAGGAGTTTGGAGGTGGCGCCGTCGACCGTGTCCAGCGGCAGGGCGACGACGGCGTGCATGCCGTCCGGCCCGGAACTCGGCAGCACCCTCCATCGGCTGTCGCCGCTGACAGCGTCCACCGTCTGCGGATGGCCGTCCCGCAGCCCCAGCCGCGGCATGGAATCCGCGATCCTCGGCCCTGGCCTGTCATCCGCACCGAGCGACGTGTCCATCCGGCGGCCGGAGGCATCGTAGAAATAGACCCGGAAATCGGACGGCAGAAAGCCGAGCCGCTCGCCGGGCATGCCCCCTCTGGCGGCGTCGAAGTAGGCGGGGTCAGGCGGGTGGAAGTCGGTGAGCTGCTGGTCGACGCGGTCCATCAGCCAGGAGCGCAGCACCCCGTAACCGATGACCTGGGAGACGAGCACGGCGACCGTGGCCAGCACGGTGGCACCCAGGACCAGGCGCCGGCGCAGGGATCCGGGCGGGCGGGGCAGGGACCGTCTCACTGGTCCGCCGCCCCGCGCGGCAGCCGCAGGCAGTAGCCGACGCCACGCACGGTATGGATGAGCGGCGGTTCGAAGCAGTCGATCTTCCTGCGCACGTATCTGACGTACGTCTCGACGATGCGCGCGTCCCCGGAGAAGTCGTAGCTCCACACGTGATCGAGGATCTGCGTCTTGCTCAGCACCTGACCCGAGCTTGCCATCAGATAGGCCAGCAGCTTGAACTCGGTCGGCGACAGCGGAACGTAGTGCCCGGCGCGGTGCACCTCGTGCGCTCCCTCGTCGAGTTCGAGGTCGGCGTAGCGCAGCACGCTCTCCGGAAGGAGCGGTTGCGCCCCCTGTTCGGCCGTGCGGCGCAGGATGGCCTCGATGCGCAGAAGCACCTCCTCGATGTGGAAGGGCTTCGTCACGTAGTCGTCGCCGCCGGAGCTCAGCCCCTTGATCCGGTCGTCGACGTCGGTGCGGGCGGTCAGGAACAGCACGGGCACGCCGTTCCCGGCCGCCCGCAGCCGCTGCGTGACCTCGAAGCCGTCCAGGTCGGGGAGCATCACATCGAGCAGCACCAGGTGCGGTTTGCGCCGTTCGATCTCGACGAGGGCCGACTGGCCGTTCTCCGCTCCGCTCACCTCGTATCCGGTGAGACGGAGCGTGGACTCCAGCAGTGTGCGGATACTGGGTTCGTCCTCGACCACGAGGAGCCTGTACCGCGGCCTGCCCTGGGGCTGCTCGTTCATCGTGCTGCGCGGTCCGTCCTGTCGCTGTTCATCGACCGGCGCAGTCGTAGAGCACGGTGTCTCCGAAGAGCGCCGCGATGCCCGTCTTCTGCTGCGACGTCGTACTGCCTCCGTACGCCGAGGCGGAGACCTTGGTGCAGTTCTTGGAGATCCAGTCCGAGCGCTGCTTGGCCGGCCCCGTCGACATGTTCGGCAGCATCATCGCCGTACCGCCGGAGTTGTCCGTTCCGAGGACGTACCGCAGCTCCCCGTCCCTGGTCCACTTCTTGAGCTGGGCGACCGACGGAGCGTCGTCGGAGTTCAAGAAGCCACCCATGCCGATCACCGTCTCGTCACTGTTCAGGATGAAAGCGCTGGTCGCGCTGGACCCCGACCCGCCTGCCACAGCGAGCTTGATCCGCGCCTTCGGTGCGTGCTTCACGGCGTAGGCGAGCATCTTGCGCTGGTCGGAGGTGAGCGTCGCGCCGTCGGAGCCGCCGGAGGCGCGTTTGAGATCGGCGGAGCCACCCGGGAAGGAGGGCATCTCCTGACCGCCGGACGACGAGCCGGAACCACCGGACGCACCGGGCATGCCGCTGGAGCCACCGGAAGGCAAACCGCCCTGACCGGCACCGGGCATTCCGGACGGCATCCCAGACGGCATTACGGACGGCATTCCGGAAGGCATCCCGCCCTGTCCCGAGCCGGTGTCCCCGCCGGGGAAGCCTTGCATGTCCGTCGGCATCCCGGAGGGCATGCCCGACAACCCCTGGCCCCCGCCGGAGCCCTGGCTCGGCATGCCGCCGCCGAACATCGAAGAGGTTTTCGGGCCCGCTGTCGGGTTGGAGCCCTCCCTGGACGAGCTCGAAGAGGCCGGCGAGCTCGCCGCCCACGCCCCCGGTACCACCAGCATCGACACCACCGCGGCAACCGCCCCGGCCAGGAGAAGCCGTCCACCGCGCCGGGCCAGCAGGAGCGCGATCGCCGCGCAGCCGATCAGCAGCACGGGCCAGATCAGCCACCCGTTCCAGTCCGGCGTACGGCGGATGAGCACCACCGACCAGACGACCGTCACCGTCACTGCTGCCGCTCCGACCCAGGGAGCCCACGACAGGCCCGCCCGGTGGACACGGATCAGGGCTGCGAGCATCCCACCGCACAGCGCGGCGATCGCCGGGGCCAACTGGGTGGTGTAGTACGGGTGGAAGATGCCCTTCTGCGTGGAGAACACCACCGCGCACACGATCAGCCAGGACCCCCACAGCAGCCACCCGGAGGCGGGCAGCACCCCGGACGGGTCCAACCCCCCACGGCGGCGCAGCACCGCGCATGCCACCGCGAGAGCCAGGGCCACGGCGCAGGCCGGCAGCAGCCAGCTGATCTGTCCGCCGATCTGAGAGTTGAACATGCGCCCGAGACCGGCCTCGCCGCCGAAGCCCCCGGCCATGCCGGACATCCCCTGCGACGAGCTCCCGCTGGAGCCGAAGACCCGGCCCAGCCCGTTGTAACCGACCACCAGGTCCCAGGCCGACCCGTCCTCGCTGCCGCCGATGTACGGCCGGTCCCCCGGCCACAGCGCCACCATCGCGACCCACCACAACGAGGACGCCGCCATGACGGCTCCCGCACCCAGCAACCGCCCGACCCGAGGGGCCAAGGCACCGCTTCCCGCCACGAGCCACGCCAGGGCGAACGAGGGGACCACCATCCAGGCGGCAAGCATCTTGGTCATGAACCCGCACCCGACAAGGAATCCGCTCGCACACAGCCACCAGGTCGCCACCCGGCCCTCGGCCTGCAGGGCGCGGGTGAGCGCGTACGCCGCCGACAGCAGCATCAGGACGAGCAGCGTGTCGGGGTTGTTGTCCCTGTTGATGGCCACGGTGATGGGAGTGAGGGTGAACACCAGGGCCGCGAGCAGTGCGGCCCCCTCCCCCGCCCAGCGGCGCACGGTGCGGTGCAGTACGAAGACACCGGCCACGCCCTCGATCACCTGCGGGAGGATCAGCGCCCATCCGTGCAGCCCGAAGATCTTGCTGCTGACGACCTGGGGCCACAGCGCGGCGGGCGGCTTGTCGACGGTGACGACTCCGGCGGGGTCGTAGGCACCGAAGAGGAAGTTGGTCCAGCTCTTCCCCATCGACTTCACGGCCGCGGAGTAGTAGGCGTTGCCCCAGTCCAACGAACCGAGCGCCCAGCCGTACAGCACGGTCGCCAGCAGCAGGGTCGCACCGAGCGCGGCCGGTGCCGCCCAGGCGGGCAGGGAGCGGGTGGGGGCATCCGAGGGACCACTGGGCGTCTGCGCGACGGACAGGGTCCGGTAGGACTCGTTCATGGAAGGAGATCAGCTCTCGTCAGGAGTGGTGGTGGTGGCGCTCGGGCGAGGAGGCGGGGGTGCTGCGGAAGACGGCCAGCCGCAGCACGGCGAAGCGGACGGCGGTGACGGCGACGGACGCGACGGCCAGCACCACGGTCTCGGCGGCCGCTGAGGCGCCCGGATCGGACTGCCTGAACCACAGCACCGCGCCGGAGGTGACCAGGTAGCCGAGCACGAACAGGGCGCCCGCGCCCAGGTGGGCCCGTGCGGGCCGGGCGTCCGCGTGCCGGAACGTGAGCCGGCGGTTCGCCTCGGTGTTCAGCACCGTCAGCACCAGCAGTGACACCAGGTTGGCGATCGCCGGCTGCCACCAGCCGCGCAGCAGCCAGTAGAGCAGCGCCTGCCCGAGGGTGGAGACGATGCCGATCGCGAGGAAACAGCCCACCTCCCAGGACAGCACGCCACGCCTGGTGGGCGACGCGAGGACGGCGTCCGGGTGCTCGGCCGCCGGGGCGGGGCGGCGGGGCAGTTCGACCCGGGCAGCGCCGGACGCCTTCAGTCGCGCCATCCGCCACAACCCCTTGAGGTCGTCGGTGGCCGTGCTCACCACGTCGACCCGGGTGTCGACGTCCTCCACCCAGTCGACCGGCACCTCGTGGACGCGCAGCCCGTTGTGCTCGGCGAGCAGCAGCAGTTCGGTGTCGAAGAACCAGGCGTCGTCCTGAGTCACTGCCAGCAGGGGCCGGAGCACCTCTGTACGGGCGGCCTTGAATCCGCACTGGGCGTCGGTGAAACGCACGCCGTGGGTGAGCCGGATGATCCCGTTGTAGCAGCGCGATATGAGTTCGCGGCGCGGCCCGCGCACGGTACGGGCACCCGGCGCCAGCCGGCTGCCGATCGCGAGGTCCGAGTGCCCGGTGGCCAGCGGGGCGACGAGCGGCAGCAGTCCGTCGAGGCCGGTGGACAGGTCCACGTCCATGTAGGCCACCACGTCCGCGTCGCTGCACCCCCACACGATGCGCAGGGCGAGGCCCCGGCCCTTGCGTTCCAGGTGGACGACGTCGACGCCGGGCAGTTCCTCCGCCAGTCGGTGGGCGACGGCAAGCGTGGCGTCCGTGCTGGCGTTGTCGGCGACGGTGATGCGCCAGGGGAACGGAAACCCTTCGGCCAGCCGGGTGTGCAGGGTACGCAGGCAGCCGGGCAGGGCGCGTTCCTCGTTGTAGACGGGGACGACGATCTCCACGGTCGCGGTGCCGGAGTCGGCGCGCGCGGGCCCGCTCGGGGGCTGGAAGGCGACGGTCCGGCTGAGGTCGTGGGTGAGAGCCGTGCTGTGGGGGGTGGGTGGCATGGCTTCCTCAGAGGAGAAGGGACACGGGAGCGGCTCCATTTGCCTTGATCGCGAACTGGTCACGACTCTCACCCACGTGCCTGGGATCCCTGAGGGAGGAAAGCGAGAACTGACAGAGAGTCAGATATTCACAGCCTGCTCCACGGGGCCTCCGCAGGGAGTCGCCGTTCCCGGCCGGCCGCCCCCGCCCCCGCCCCCGCACCCCGAGCCGTCACACCGGGTCCGCCGCGTCCCACGGCACCCCGCCCGACAACCAGTGGGAGATCTTCTCCTCCTGATCATTGCTCCGCAGATGGCGCGGCGGGCTGGCGAACGTGGCGTAGGGCCGGCAGCGGATGACGACCCGGTCCTCCTGCTCGGCCATGGCTTCGACGAACGGCCGGGCCTCGTCGCCCAGCGCCTTTCCCGACATCCGGCCGCCCACCGCCATCATGACGTCGATCACGAGGTCGCGGTCCCGTTCGATCACCGCGTCCGCGTACACCTGCAGATAGGTGAAGGGCCAACGCTCGTCAAGGACGCAGATGCCGACCTTGCCGTCACGTTGGACGACGCGCCCCTTGCCGCGTCCGGCCATGGTCGACACGAGCAATTCGTCGTCGTCAGTGGGGACGTAGTACACGACCGACATGGCCGGACCGTCATGCCGCCGACGATGGCCGAAGACGCACGTGCGGTGCGTTCGCACGAACTCCCGCCGCTCCGACGGGAGCATGTCGCGGTCGCTGGGGGCCGTGAACGGCTCCGAGGTAAGGGGGAGCAGCACTGCGCATCGTCTCCTGTGTCGTGTCGCATGTCGGAGGGTTTTACGGTTACAGTGTTGTCACTATTATCGCCTCGCGTCAACCGGTACGTCTTCCGGCCTGCGGCTCCCGCGCGGACGTATCGATCTCGTACGGCGTGAGAAGCCTGGAACCGCCCGACCTCAAGTGAACGCAAGGTGTCGGACGTCCCAGGGCGGTGCCCCGCTGCCTTCCCCGTCCGCTGCACCTGGACGGTTCCACGTCACCGCGCGCCTTCCGTCTCTCAGCCATCTCCCACGGATCTCCCGGGAAACAGTCGGCATCGCCTGTCAGGCTCTGCGCCACTCCGGTACCGCCTCGCTCTCCTGCCCGAGGGCTGTCCTGCGGCGCCTCCATGAGCACTGACCCGTCAGGAGCCGTTTGCCATGGCCACGAGCTGGTCTCCCGTTTCCTGGGGAGTCGACTGATGCCCGCTTCGACTCCTCCGACACTCCGACCGTCCGGCAGAGCCGGGCACCACGCCGTCGAGGGCGGGCTCGCCGTCGCCACCGCCGTGGGAGTGATGTCGGCCTGCGGCGTCACCGCCACGCTCGCTCTTGGCGCCCAGGACAGCGTCCCGTTGTCCCGCATCGTGCCCGCGCTGGTGAGCATGGCCGTCGGCGGCCGCGTCAGCCTCGCCTCCGGTTCGGCCGTCGGCAGCGGCGGAGGTGAGGCGGGAGCGCTGGGCGGCTCGTCCGGTGGTGGTCTCACCCTCGACATCGGAGGCCAGGTGTCGGCGCTGCCGCTGGCCCTGACGTTTGTGGGAACGATGATCCTCGCGGTCGGCTTCTTCCGGCCCCTGCGCCGCCGGGGACGCCCGACGCCGGACCAGCTGTGGGCCCGATGCGGCGGGGCACTGGCCGCAACCCTGGCCCTCTTCACGGCCGCGGCGGTGGTCGCCCACGGCACCGTGCGTGTACCGAAGGGCTTGGCGCAGGGGATGGGAGCGGGGGCCGGAGGCTCGGGCGCCGGAGTCGGCGGCATGCCCGGGGGCGGCCTGACCTCGGTGATTTTCCGGGCCGATGTCGTGTCCACCGTGCTCTTCGCGGTTCTGTGGGTGGTTCTGGTCGTCGGAATCGGCTGCCTGGCGGCCCGGCGTACGACGTTGCCTCGTCCTCTTGCTCTCAGCCGCATACGCCTGAAGTGGCACCCCGTCACCTCCGCGCTCGCCGGGATCTTCACCGCACTGTGCTGCTTCCCCCTGGCCTTGGGGGCCCTGGCCGGAGGGGCTGCGCTGATCGGCCCGCCTCAGGTGGCCAAGGCGGCGGGCGCGCTGCTACTGGCCGGCCCCAACCTGGTGGCCGTAGCGCTCACCTCCGGACTCGGCTCCTCCTGGCAGGCCGTCCTGCAGCAGCAGGGTGCGGGCAGCGGCATGACGGGGGCGCTCGGTGCAGAATCCGGCAGCGCGTTCGGCGCCGGAGCGGACGCGGCGGGTGGGGTCGGAGCGCTTCTGGGAGGCAGCGGTACGGACCGCTCCCTTGCCGTCGGCGACTGGTCCGGAGCCGGGCTGCCGTTCTGGCTGATCAGCCTGGTCACCCTGTTGTTCCTCCTGACTTTCGCGGGGTACCTGATCGCGGCGCGTACTCCGGCACGTTCGGCACGTGAGGAGGCCGACGCACTGTTGGGCCGCCACATGGAACTCGCTCTTCGTACGGGGTGCGCGGTCGCTGCCTCGGCGGTGCTGTTGTGCCTGGTGGTGCAGGCATCCGTGCGAGTCGGCATGAGCGCCATGGGCAGCGAGATGGGCGGCATGACGGCTGAACTCGGCTCATCCGTCCGCCTTTCCGGGCTCACCGGATTCGTGCTGGCCGCGCTGTGCGCGTACGGCGGCAGCCGCCTGCAGACACTGCGCTCAGCGCGCCGCGCCCTCGCACGACCCGCCGCACACCCGGTGAAGCGCACCGCCAAGCCCGCCGGCCGGGCTGTCACCCACCGGGCTCCCTGACGGCACGCCGGCCGTTTCGTCCGCAGTCCTGCGACCACGGCCTCGTGGACGTGCTCCCCGACCGATCGGACGTGGGACCCCATCGGGTCCTGCGGCTGGTCCTCGTCCTCGGCGTGGTCTGTCCGGGCAGACCCGGACGCGGGCGGGCGGGCCTCGACCGGAACAGTGCCTACGGGCGCACGGTCACTCCCCTTGCGCCGGGCCGCGGATCCGATGGAGGTGGCGGAGGTCATCGCCTGTTGGCCGGCTGGCGTTCGTCGGTCGTGACCGCCGTGGACCGATGGCGACGTGCGCGTCTCCACCTCGGACCTGAGTCGAGACCGTAGGCCGACGGCACGTCGGATCACGACTGCTGAGCAGACGCGACGCGCGCCCAGCAGCCCGTGGCCCGCTTGCCGCTCAGCTGCCGCGTACGACGTGCAGCACCTTGGTCTCCGTGAACGACAGCAGGCCGGCCAGTCGGTTCTCCACACCCAGCCCGCTCCACTTGTGCCCGCCCATCGGCACGCCCGGGGTCGGTACGGCGTGTGCGTTGACCCAGGACGTGCCGCACTCCAGGCGGGCCGCGAGCGCCGCGGCCCGCTCCGGGTCCGTACCCCACACCGAGCCGTTGAGCCCGTACCGGGTGCCGTTGGCCCGGGCCAGGGCGTCCTCGACGTCGTCATAGGCAATCATCGGAATTGCACCGCCGGACCGGGGAGGTCCACTGGATCGAGGCGCCCGACGCCTTCGCCCCGACCCACTTCCTGACGCCTACCAGGACGGCACCAGGATCGTCATCGACGGGCACCGCGTCGACCGCTTCGGCCTCACCCCCGAGGAGTTGGAGTCACCGCCGCCGGGCGGGGACCGGAACCACTGGTTCACAAACGTGGTCTCCACCCCCTGGCGCTGGGAGCTCGACCGCGCGACCCGGACGGTGAAAGACGGTCAGGTCACCGACGTGCTCGGTGAGTTCCCCCAGATCAACGAGCAACGGACCGGCCTGTCCCACCGGTACGGCTACTACGCCACCACACGGGGAGCCGGCAACTGGTTCACCGACGGCCTGGCCAAGCACGACTACCTCACGGGTGACACATCGATGCAGACACTCGGCGGTTCACTGACGTCGCCCAGCGAGCCCCAGTTCGTGCCCCGCCCAGGGGCCACGACCGAGGACGACGGCTGGCTGCTGTCGATCTGGTGGGACGCGGCCACCGACCGCAGCGAGGTCGTCGTTCAGGAGGCGCAGGACTTCACGGCCGTCCCTGTCGCCCGGATCAAGCTGAACCATCGTGTCCCCCTGGGATTCCACGGCAGTTGGTCGGACGCCGCCGAGCTCGACGCCGCTCTCGACGCCGTCTAAGACGCGGCGAGCGAGTGGGCCGGCGGGGGTGCACAGCTCCCCCGCCGGCACTTCCATACTCCGCCTCGAGGCCCGGCATGTCGTCCGGCAACGTCACGCCCGGGACAGGCCCCGGCGCGGTCCGGCTGGGACTGGTTCGAGGCTCTCGTGGCCTCGTCGCGGGGCAGATTTGCACAGCCTTGGGGCAACTCTCGCGTTGCTCTCGTTTTTGGTGGCTAGCTTCGCGGTGTCCAAGTCTCACCACTTGAAATACCCGCGAAGGGCACTCCCCCACATGCTTGACGCCTCCGCTACGTCCCAGCGAGCGGACCCGGTCCGCAGTGAACTGAAGAGTCCGCGGACCAGCCTGTTCGACAAACGGGGCGGCAGGATCGCCCTCGGCGCGACGATCGTGATCGTCGCAGTGGCGGTACGCGCCACGATGTACCGGTATCAGTCGGGTGATTACGAACTCTTCGTGAGCCGCTGGTACGCGTACATCGACACCAACGGCGGGTTCAGCGCTCTCTCGAACACCAGCTTCGCCGACTACAACGTCCCGTACCTCTATCTGCTGGCGATACTGACCTATCTGCCGGTCCCGGTGCTCGCAGGGGTCAAGGCGATCTCGATCGCGTTCGACCTGCTGTTGGCGTTCTTCGTCCACCGCATCGTGGCCGAGCGCTACGAGAGGCGGTCGTGGCAGCCATTCGCGGCCGCGGCTGCTGTGCTGTTCCTGCCGACCGTGGCCACGAACAGCGGATGGTGGGCGCAGGCCGACTCGATCTACAGCTCTCTGGCGGTCGGCGGGTTCTACTTCGTCGTACGCCGACGCCCGTGGTGGGCCTGCGTGTTCTTCGGGCTGGCCGTGTCCGTCAAGCTCCAGGCGGTCTTCATCTTCCCGTTCCTGCTCGTCCTGGCCCTGTGCCGGTGGCTGCCGTGGCGGTCGCTCCTGGCCATACCGGCGGTGTACCTGGCTCTCGACATTCCGGCGCTGCTGGTCGGGGCGTCGCCCGGTGACCTGCTGACCATCTACGCCCGGCAGACGGACAGCTACCAGTCCCTGACCCTCGGCGCGCCCAACCTCTACCAGTTCGTCACGGCGGGCGGCGATGCCGGCACCCTGCGGACAGCGGCCATCGGTCTCACCGGCCTGACGGTGCTCGCTCTGACGGCGTGGGTCGTGCTGCGGCGCACCGGGCGGAAACCGTTGCGCGTCGGTTGGCGGCAACCCGAACTGACCCAGAACCGGCTGGTGTTGCTGGCGGCGGCCTCGGTCATCATCGTGCCGTACCTGCTGCCGGCGATGCACGAGCGCTACTTCTACCTCGCGGACGTGTTCAGCGTCCTCGTGGCATTCCATCTGCCTCGTCGGCTGTGGTACGTGCCGGTGCTGGTGCAGACTGCGTCCTTCGGCGCGTACTGGCAATACCTGTCGACGCAGGGCGACATGGGCTCGGTCGGCGCGTTCACCGGGGGCGGCCCGGGTGCGGGTGGCTTGCCCGGTGGCGGATCCGGGGTCGGTGGTGGCTTTCCCCCCAACGGTGGCGGAGCCGGTGCAGGTGCTGGTGCCTGGCCTCCTGGTGGCACCGGGGACGCGACCAACGGTGCGGGAGGCATGAGCGGTCGCATCGCGTCAGCTGCGTCGGACTACACGAACGGCGAGCAGAAGATCTACGCCGCCCTGATGGCACTGGCCCTGTCGGCCGTCCTGTGGGCCGCCTTCCGTGAACTCCGGAGCCGGAAGTCGGCCGCGCCCGAGTTCGGCGACGCACTGCCCGTGGAGCCCTAGGACGTCGCGACGGACGAGGACGCCCTGTCCTGACCGGCGGGGCGTCCTCGCCCGACGCGCCGGAGGAAGGCGTCGATGCGATCGTTCGCCTGGTCCGCGAGGGGGATCGGGAACGATGTGAAGGCATGCGTGCCGCCGGGGTAGACAGCCAGTTCGGCCGGGTTGCCGGCCGCGACCCAGCGGACGTGCATGAACAGCGAGTCGTCCAGGAACGGATCCAGGGTGCCTACGGTGAACAGGGCCTCCGGGAGATGCCGCAGATCCGCGTACAGGGGCGACAGACCGGAGTCCTGGCGTTGTTCGTTCCGGGGCGCGACCGCCTCGGTACACGCTCGGATGATGTCGGTCGAGACCGGGACCGCGTCCGCGCCGAGCAGCAGCTGGCTCGGGGTCATCGAGAGGTCGAAGGTCCCGAAGACCAGGTTCGCCGCCTGGAACCCGGTGGACCCTCGCCGTTCCCGCAGTCGGACCAGGACGGAGGCAGCGAGTGTCGCGCCCGCAGACTCGCCACCGATCGCCAGCGCATCGGTTCCGAACTCGGACCGGGCATTCTCGATCAGCCAGATCGCCGCGGACTCGGCGTCGTCCCATGCCGCCGGGTGAGGGTGCGTGGGCGCCAGCCGGTAGTCCACGTCGATGCAGGCGAGGCCCGTGTTCCGCGTGATCCGCTCCAGCACCTGATCCGACTGCGCCGCGCTGCCTCCGACGAAACCGCCGCCGTGGAAGTGCAGGTAGACGCCCTCGGGGTGATCCGGCGCGATGACCCGCAGAGCCAGTTCGTGGCCGTCACGTCCCGCTATCCGGATGGTGCGCGCTCGCTGCGAAGGCTCTGCGGGAGGCAGGGGAAGGCCGCCGCCGCCCGCCTCGGGACCAGGCAGGTCCTTCAGCCGCTCGCGAAGTTGCTGGTTGAACCTGGCTGTTTCGGGCGCGACCGCTTCCGCCCGGAACACCGCCACGTCGAGCCCGCTCACATGGTCCGGTCCGGAGGTCGTCATCGCAGTCCTCCGACGGTGGCGAGCTCCGAGAAGTGCGTGCGCGCCGTGTCGTGCCGGAATCCGGTGATCGCGAGGGAGTGTCGGGTGAAGTGGCGTTCATGGATCCGGACCGGGTCCAGACCCAGTTCATCGGAGAGCGTCCACCGCTCGAGCTCTGCGTGATGCTGTAGTCCTGTGGCCACACCCAGGTGCATGCTGCTTCCTCCAGGGAATCGGAAGCGCGCGGTTCGTACTGCAGCCGAACAGCTCGGTTCCTCAGTCGACATCACGGAATCCGGCTCACGAGACCCGCTCTCAGACTTGATGCACATTCTGCAAAATATGCACATTGAGAAAACATGCACAGACTGCAATTATAGAGTACATGACTCGTAGGAAAGAAGGACTGCGCGAGCGCAGGCGCCGTGAGACCCGGCTCGAGATCCGGGCCGCCGCACTGCGGCTGGCGAGAGAACACGGCTTCGACAAGGTGACCGTAGAGATGATCACCACCGAGGCCGACGTCTCTCATCGGACTTTCTTCAACTACTTCCCGAACAAGGAGGCGGCCGTCGTCCAGGCGCCGCCGAAGCTGCTGGACGAGGACACCGAGGCATTCGCCGCCGCCGGTCCCGCGCACCCCCGCGAGGTCCTGGCAGACCTCACCGCGCTACTCCTGCGGGACATGGCCGAGCAGCCACCCCAGCGCGACGAGTTCTCCACCACCTTCTCGCTGGCCCGCGAGCACCCGCCCGTGCTGGCCGCGATGCTGGCGAGCTTCGCAGAGTTCGAGCAGTCCCTCGTCGACATCGTGGCGGCACGCACGGGGGAACGGCCGGAGGACGAGGCACCACGCCTGATCGCCGCGCTGGCGATGACCGCCCTCAGAACGGCCATGGAGAGCTGGGTGGCCGACGACCCCAAGGACCAGGACGACAACCCGATGCCGTACGTGGAGCGCGTGACGACTCTGCTGCACACCCTCCTCGGCCCCTGACCCCGGCATTGGTTTCTCGTGGGTCGCCCGCGCGTCCGCCACCACGACACACCCTGTGGAGCGTTTGATGACCGACCTCTCCCCCACTGCGCAGGCGGAACAGCCTGACTCCCCTGCCCTGCCCCAGCGATTCGGCCTGCTGTTCGCCAGTCTGATGACGACCATGCTGCTCGCCTCGCTCGACCAGACGATCGTCTCCACCGCCCTCCCGACCATCGTCGGTGAGCTGCACGGACTGAACCACATGGCGTGGGTCACCACCGCCTACATCATGGCCGCCACGATCGGCATGCCCCTGTACGGCCGCTTCGGGGACCTGATCGGCCGCAAAACCCTCCTGCTCAGCGGGATAGGCATCTTCATCGCCGGATCGGCGTGCGCCGGAGCCGCGAACAGCATGACCATGCTGATCATCGGGCGGGCCGTTCAGGGGCTGGGCGGCGGCGGCCTGATGATCACCTCGCAGGCGATCGTCGCCGAACTCGTGCCGCCGCGGGAGCGTGCGCGGTTCATGGCCCCGATCGGCGCGGTGTTCGGCGTCTCCGCCGTGGCGGGGCCGCTTCTCGGCGGCTGGTTCACCGACGCCGTGTCCTGGCGGTGGTGCTTCTGGATCAATCTGCCGGTGGGCGCCGCCGCCCTGGCGGTGAGCGCCTTCGCGCTGCGCACACGGCGCAGGTCCGTCAAGGTCACCATCGACTACCTCGGCATCGCCCTGATGGCCCTCGCCGTCGCCGCCACGGTGCTGGTGGCGAACTGGGGCGGCAACGCGTACGGCTGGACGGACCCGTTGGTCCTCGCTCTGGCCGTCGGCGCCGTCGTCACCTGGTTCCTGTTCTTCCTCTCGCAGAGCCGTGCCGCGGAGCCGATCGTCCCGCTGTGGCTGTTCCGCAGCCGGATCTTCAACATCGCCACGCTGACAGGCCTGATCGTGGTGGGCGTCGGGATGTTCGTCGTCGTCGCCTATCTGCCCACCTACCTGCAGATGGTGTACGGCGTCTCCGCGACCGAGTCCGGGCTGCTGCTGCTCCCCATGGTCATCGGCCTCACGGCCACCTCCATCCCCTCCGCGATGATGATCACCCGTACCGGCCGCTACAAGATCTACCCGATCATCGGCTCGCTGCTGGTGACCATCACCGCCGTACTGCTGTCCGCGATGGACGTCGACACTCCGGTGGCACTGGTCTCCGGATACACCTTCCTGCTCGGTGCCGGCATCGGCCTGGTCATGCAGAACCTGGTCCTGGCCGTTCAGAACGCGTTCCCTACCAGTGAGGTCGGCACCGCCACGTCCTCCAACAACTTCTTCCGCGAGATCGGTGCGACGATCGGCACGGCGGTCGTCGGAGCTGCCTTCGCCCAACGGCTCACGGACCAGCTCTCCACGCGACTGACGAGCAGCTCCGTCCGCGGCCTGGGTGACACCAACTCCCTGACGCCGTCGCTGGTGCACTCGCTTCCGGAACGGCTCCAGGCCTCCGTGATCGATGCCTACCAGCAGGCGTTGACCCCGATCTTCGGGTACGTGGCCGCCTTGTTGGCCATCGGCTGCGTGCTGGCCTTCCTCCTCCCGCAGAAGGAACTCGCCCTCACCAACGCGGACACCGGCGCCGACCTGCCGGCCGTCCCGCGGTCGGCGCAGGACGACGACAAGACGACCACCCTCGCCTGACGCCACTCGACGGGCCTGCGTCTCTGCGCGTCTTCCACGGCTCGCCGATGAAGCGAGGGTGATCGTCTGGTCGGCCGCATGCCTCCCGATGGCATGCGGCCGAGCGCACCCGGGCGGCGACGGATCCGGAACAGGCCTGTGCCAGGTCCGTTCCGTCACGTCTCCGGCTGAACCTCCGCCGCGTCCTGCGCAGGAGCCTCCTCGTTGTCGTCAGTTGACGGCCAGGTCACCACTTGCCTAACGTCCTATAAATTGAAACTGTAATCCTGAAAAGAGGGACAGATCATGGCGATCACAGGTCTCGGTCACGCCGGCTTCTGGGTTGACGACCTCGACACGATGCGCGACTTCTACACCCGGGTCATGGGTCTGTCGGTGACCGACGAGGACGAGGAGATGGGCACCGTCTTCCTCTCCGCACGCGGACTGGGCCGCCGCCGCACGCTCCGGCCTGCCTGCCGGCATCCGCGTGGACGTGGTCCTCGACGACCGCTTTCCTCGTGACCACCCCGGGCGCATCAGCGTCGCCGACGCCGACGGCCGGCTCGACGCCGCTTTCTCCGGACTCACCGCCCGTTTCGTGCTCGTGCGCCCTGACCGGCTGATCGCCGCCGTGTTCGAGCCCGACCGGATCGACCGCGTCGCGAACAGCCTGCACCGGTTCGCACCCTGCCCGAGCGCTGAGGGCTGTGTTCCGGCGGCGGGACAACACCCCGAACGGCTCGGTCATGAGCACGCCGGTCAGCAGGCGGCCGAAGCCGGGCGCCCCGTCACCGTCCGCCGCACCACGAGTGTTTCCGAGATCCGAGGAAGGCCGCCCCTATGAGGCTCAGCACCGTCCGCCTGCACGACGAGCGCGGCACGGCCGCCGCCCGCCAGGAGGGAGACGAACTCGTGCTGCTGCCCTACTCCGACGTCGGCGCGCTTCTGTCGAGCGGCGACGACTGGCCGGAGCGCGCAACCGCCGTGGACGGTGGGCGCGTACCTCTGAGCACCGCCTCGTTCGCCCCCGTCGTCCCCCACCCGAACAAGATCGTGTGCCTGGGACTCAATTACGCCACGCACATCAAGGAGATGGGCCGCCTGACGCCGGCCCACCCCACCCTTTTCGCCAAGTACGACGGCTCTCTCGTCGGCGCGCACGACGACGTGCTCCTGCCGCTGGTCAGCGACGACCTCGACTGGGAGGCGGAACTCGGGGTCGTGATCGGACACCGCGCACGTCATGTGAGCGCCGACAAGGCTCTGGCGTACGTCGGCGGGTACACCGTCGTCAACGACGTCACCGTCCGGGACTGGCAGCACCGCACTCGCGAGTTCCTGTCAGGGAAGACATTCGAAGCCACCACCCCGGTAGGGCCTTCGCTCGTCACCCCGGACGAACTGCCGCGTGGCGCCTCGGGGTTGACGATCGGTTGCAGCGTCGACGGTCACACCATGCAGAAGTCCAACACGGCGGACCTCCTCTTCGACGTCGCCTCGATCATCGCGTACGTCAGCACCATCATCACGCTGCTGCCCGGCGACCTGATCGCCACGGGCACCCCGGGAGGTGTGGGCGCCGGCCGGGATCCCAAGGTCTTCCTCAGGCCGGGACAGGAACTCGTCACCTCGGTCGAGGGGATCGGCGAACTGCGCAACACCGTGGTCAGAGAACGGCTGTGAATCCTGGGCGCAGCGCGGCCTCCGGCGGGTAAGGTGTCTCGCATGTCAGGATCCACGTCCCCTAGCTACCGTGAGCGCAACTCCACGGCCGACCGAGCCCTGGACATCCTCCTCATGTTCACGGATGCCCAGCTCGTCGTCTCCGGCGCTGCCGTCGCCGAGCGGCTCGGCGTAGCCCGTTCAACCGCCTACCGCTATGTGCAGAGCCTGGTGAGCAGCCGGTTCCTTGAGGAGGCTCCGGGCGGCGGCTTCCGTCTCGGCCTGCGCGTCCTGGAGATCGCCCGGCTGGCTCGACGCAGCTACGGCCTCTCGGAGGTCGCGCTTCCGGCGATGGCCGCGCTCGCCGAAGACGTGCACGAGACGGTGCTGCTGACACGGCGGACCGGGGAGCTCGTCGTGTGCGTCGACCGGGCGGAGGCCGGAACGGGTGCCGTGCGCATCTCCTACGAGCGGGGCAGCACACTCCCCCTCAATGCGGGGGCGGCGGCGTTCGTCCTGCTGGCCTGGATCCCCGCGGAGGAGGCTCGGCGCCTACTGGAAGCCGCAGACCTGCACCGTTTCACCCCCGCCACCCTCACGGACGTCGACACCCTCATGAAGCGGCTGGGTCATATCCAGCGCGCCGGCTACTCGGTGACCCGTGGTGAGCTCGACCCCGACGTGATGGGTATCGCCGCTCCCGTCCGCGACGAGCATCAGCAGGTGGTCGCTGCGGTGAGCGTCGCGGCCCTGGCCTCCCGAGTGTTCCCCGAGGCCGAAGCGGAAATCGCCCAGAAGGTTCGGGAGACGGCGCAGGAGATCAGCGACCGGCTAATCACCGTGGGCGGCTGACCCCCGACGACCAGGGCCGGCTCCCCCGTGCGGTTTGCGTCGGGGGAGCCGGGCCTGGTCGTCGGGTGGTGCGTGCTTGGGGACAGATGCCGTGGCAGTCACGAAAGCTGCCGTCTCGCACCTCGTCGTCGTGTTCCCGGCGGAGTGCCTGACAAGGCCGGGTTCAGTGGCCACCGCTGTAGATACTCCTCGGCCGGCTGCGGAAGTGGGTTCGTAGTGGTCTCGCCGTCACCTGTCGGCGCCGGGGTGCAACGGCTGCGGCACCGGTGCGGTGGGTCCGGCCTTCTGGGCAGGGGGACGGGGAAGTGATTCGAAGACACGCGGCGCCACGCTGAGCGTGAGCGCCCGACAGAAGCAGTCGGCGATCACCACACCGAACATCGTCAGGACGAACCCGGCACTCTGGCCGGCGGCGACGTTCACCAGCATGATCACGGTCACCACCGCGGTAGGTGGGTTGATCAGCACGAACGCCAGCGTGGCCCGTACGGTCCGCGAGAGCGAGGTGAGTTTCTGGCCCCGGTGGATCGCCACGCCCGTCACGGCGAAGATCGCTACGATCGCGCCCGCGTTCAGCACTGCGTTGAAGCGGAGGTCAGCGGACGTGAGTCCGGTAAGGCCCCACCAGGCGATCAGGTTCGCTCCGACCAGGCCGATGCCCATCCACACGGCGATGCGCCGACTCGGCCCGCGGCGTCCCGCCCGAACAGGAGCCAGTACGGACATGTCGGTGCCGCGTGGCAGTAGCCAGAGGGACAGGGCGAGGGCGATGAGCCCCACGCCCGCTCCCACCGCCGTCATGAGTCGCCAGGCATCCTCGACGGCCAGCGCGCCCATGACGTTTTGGGTGACGAGTCCCGCGACCGGCATTCCGAAGGACACAATTCCGAGTGCGATCTTGTATCTCTTGGTGATGTCCTGGGCGAGGCCCAGGGTCAGCGGAACGCCAACGCCCACGCCGATCCCCGTGAGCATCCTGAGGAGCCCCAATTGCCAAGGGGCGGCGGCGACCGCGCAGACCCCGGACCAGAGGGTGAGCCACAGGACTGATGCGAGCGTCGCCCGTCGACGCCCGAGACGCCGGGCCAGCGGTACAGAGGCGATGGCGCCGGCCAGCATCCCCGGGAAGATCATGCTCCCGACGAGACCCGCACCGCCCGGTGACAGGTCCCAGCCGCGTTCGACGAGCAGGGACTGCAGGAAGTTGGGGAACACGACGATCTGGTAACTCAGTGCGGCCACGAGAACGAATCCGAGCGGAATCAGACGGCGGCCTATCGAGAGTGTGACGGTGCCGGACGACATGGTCGGGTCTCCAGACGGCGAACGGACGAAGTAGGACCGGCTACGGCACGGCACCGGGTCACGGTGAAGAGGTGTGTCGCGGTCGGAGGCGTCCTGCCCCTGCCGGGAAAGCCCCCTGGGGCAGGACGTCGGCCGGTCAGTCCCGGCGGAGTGCGGCGTCCAGTTCGGCGGCGGAGGACCAGCTTCCGTGGAAGCCCAGGGGCACCCGGTGATTGAGCTTGATCCGCGCGACCGGGGCCGCGGTGAAGTCCTGGGCGTCCTGGACGATCACCTCGCTGCGGTCGGTGGCCGGATCCCACCAGATCGTCAGGACCCAGCCGTCGTCCTCGGCGGTGGCGCCCTCGCGCGGCACGAACACCGGCTCGTTGGGCGAGGTGACCGCACCGTCGAGCGACTGCACCTCGGTGTTCCCGCTGGTGAAGTCGACCTTGGCGACGCCGTCGGTGATCCACTCGTTCAGGCCCCGGTTGCTGGCGAAGTATCCGAAGTTGTGGCGCAGGCCGGCGAGTTGGTCGTTGATCCGCGGGAACCCGGACCCGACGTCGGTGACCGCACCGCCTCCGACCACGCCGCGTTCGAGGTCCAGTTCCCACCGCCATACGGTGCCGGCCTTCATGTCTTCTTTGGCTGACACCGACGATTCGATGTCCTGCAGGAGCGTGCCCATCGTGGGGACGCGCTCCCCGTCGACAATGACCTTCGAGCCGTCCTGGTAGGCGTTGAAGAAATGGGTCGGGGCGAAGGCGTCGGGGGTGTCGATCCACTGGACCGCGCCGGTGTGTCGGTTCAGCACCGCGAAGCGGCAGGTTTCGAGCGTGTCCGTGTCCCAGATCAGGGGCGGCAGTCCCGTCACGGCGTTCTCTATCCGGAAGAACATCGGGTAGATCAGGAAGATCGCGTAGTCAGGGGTGACCACGTAGTCGTGGATCCAGCTCGGGACACCCATGTCGAAGTGGTGGACGTCGCACAGCTTGCCGGACCGGTCGGCCCGGTACCAGGTCATGTCGTTGCCCATGGACACGAAGAAGAGCAGGTCACCGTTGCCCGGATCGATCCTGAAGTGCGGCGTGAGGCCCAGTGGACCGGGTCCCGGGCTGGTGAGGGCGCCGTGGAAGTCGTACCTGCCCACGGTCTCCAGGGTGTCGGGCCGAAGCTCGTGCGGCAGGTCGGCGGAGAAGACCAGCAGCCGGTCGTTGAAGAGGGTGACGTGGGTGTTGGCGGGGTCCCTGAACAGCGGCGCACCCTCGGGCAGACCCGCGAGGTCGCCGCCGGTCATCATGCCTCCCAGCACCGGCCCTCCTTCCTGCATCTCCAGCTTCAGGGCGTCGGTGCGGACGTAACGGTTGCGGTAGGTGGCACGTCCGTCGCGGATGAAGACCGCGTGGATCATGCCGGTGCCTTCGAACCAGTGGTAGCGGTCCGGGTTGGGCGGTCGGTAGTGCTGGTTCGAACCGGTCCGGTACAGGACGCCGTTGAGCTCGCGGGGCAGTTCGCCCTCGATCTCCAGGTCGAATGCCTCACCTTCCTCGCGCCATGGCGCGAACGGGCCGTTGAGAAACATGTTGTCCGTGTCCCACATGTGCTTCTTCTCCTTGGATCAGCGAGAGACGGGGCCGAGTCCATCCCGGGGTCGACGCAGAAGGTTGGCGCCTTCTGTCGGCCCGACCGCAACTCCGGCGGGACTGCCGCCGGATGGGCGTGAGGCTCCGTGCCCGCGACCACCACCGTAGTGTTTTTTGCACATCATGCAAATACTGCGTTTACTGCAATAAGTGCGACGACGCGGTCGACGCGCAGCACGGTCCGGCCGCTCCTGCGCGACATGCGAGGGCGGCTGCAGCGCGACGGATCACGACTCCACACTCTCAAGAGCCTGTCCTGTCAAGCAAGACATGCATCCTGCTAACCCGGACATCCTACCGAGCCGCGTCGGCGCGGCCACGCCTGCGGATCTGGACCGTGCCCGCAGGGCACGCACAGCAGGCCCGGCTCGCGTGGGCGGCGCTGCCGTACGTCGAGCGGGCGCGGGTCCTGCGACGCGCCGCTGCCCTGTTCGAGAAGCACCACGCGGAGCAACCGGGCCGACCACGCGACACTTGACCCTGCCGGCGCGGGCCGCGGGTCAGGCGTGGATCACCTCTTCCAGGAACGCCACCGCCCGCGCGGACGTATCCGGCTCCAGCCAGGTGGTGACGTCCGCACACATAGTGATCCGCACCCCGGTCCCGGCCAGCACGAACGGCAGGGTGTGCAGCACGGTGGACGGCAGGCTGAGCAGGCTCTCGGCCACCGGTCCGGTCAACAGCTCAGGCTCCAGGGGGAGTTCGGGCCGTACGATCTCGATCTTCGACTGTTCGGCGATCATGCGGAGCTTCTCCGGGGACTCCCTGCGGTGGGCGTAGTAGCGCTCGGCGTTCCAGCGGTGGGCGAGCAGGGCGACCTCGTCGACGTACCGGGCCGGGTCGATCAGTCCCGTCTCCGCCAGTGACGTACCGATCATGTCGGTTACCGGGCCGGACCATGGGTGGACCGAAGCGTTGCCGGGACCAGGAGTAGGTGTTGCTGGAGGCGATCGCGCCCGGTGGCAGGCGCAGGCCCGCCGTGAGGCAGGAGAACACCTCCAGGCGCCGCCCGCCGCCCGACGTCATCCGGCGGGCGGCACGGGCCGCGGCAGCCAGGGCGCGCCCGGCCGTGCGATGCCAGCGGACGAGGGGCCGGCCGACGAGGAGTTGCCGGGAGAGTTCCAGGGTCGCCATGCCGTCGTCGACCCGGACGCTGTCCCGGGCCCGTGACAGCGGCAGCAGCCGCTGGATGATCCCCGAGAACGGGTCACCGACGACGAGGGCGTGGCCGGGCGCGATCTCCCGGGCCACCGACGCGCCCCACCTCCACCTCGTGTCCGAGTCGGCTAGTACGGCGATGCGTCTGGGGGCCATGGCTCAGCGCCCTTCCTGAAGTCGGTGCGAGGTGAGCCGACGTTAGAACCGGTTTGTGGGCGCGCGACGAGATGGAGCGGGGAGTCTTCTGTGAGGTCACCGTCCACCGACAGCAACGTCTCCACTTCGGTGCGCGTGAAGTCCGCCATCGACCCGTCCGCGAGGACGGTGACCTCGCCGACCGCTGCGCGAGCTTCGCGGCGCCGGCGAGGGCCAGTTGAGCGGAGCTGCCGAAGCGGCCCACGCCGACCGGCGCGGCTGGCCGCCCGGCGTTGCCCATGGTGGTCACTCCGAACAGCAGCGCTGCCGGGGACGCACAGGTCACCGAAGCGAGGACCGTCAGCGGACGCTACCGCGCCACAGGAGCAGAACGCTGTGATCGGCCGTCAGCGCCGGGGCGGCCGGAGACACCCGAGCAGGTCCGGCCCCTGAGGGCCTCCGCACCGATCACGTCACGCGGGCGTCGGTGCGGACTCGGTCGCGAGAGGCGCCTGGTTCGTCCATCGCACGGCAACCCACGCGAGATGTCGAGGGTTGCAAGCCCGCACCCACAAGCCATTGACAGAAAATGACATCAGCGATGATGATTTCATCACCAACCTGTCCGGGCAGGGGGCGGCGCCTCGGAGCCGCGCCCCACCCTTCCCGGCGTTCGCGGCCTCCCACCTGATGCCCTACGCCCCCGCCCGGGGTGAAGCCGTCGCGAGCGGCGCGTCCCGCACCCCGTGACGAACGCCGCTGCGGCACGCCGCCCCGCTGCGTCCCCGATGTGCTCGGAAGCGACGCGTCCAGCTCGCTTTCCTACCTCGCCGCCCAAAGGTTGTCATGCACCCCTCCTCGGCCTCTCCTCCATCCGATCGCCGGCCCGTGCCGCACCACGTCCGCGTCTCCCTGCTGCAACGCGGTGACGAACTGCGCCGACACGCACATCGCGCCCAGCGCTCCTTCCTCGCCGTCAACGCGGTTCCGCTCGTCGCGGGCATCATGCTGGCCTCGTACACGGACCTTCCCGCGGCGCCCGTCTACGGGCCACTCACCCTGGGGTTGGTAGGGGGCATCCTGCAGTGCTGCCTCTTCGTCGCCACCGCCTGGCTGTACGAGAGGCGCTGCACTCGCTCGTGCGACCCCATCGAACAGTCACTGGTCGCCGACCTACCCCGGAACGGGCAATCGGGTACCCGCGACAGGACCGGGCGGTGAAGCGATGAACGCGCACATCCTGAGCGCCGGCGTACTGGACCCCATCGGTCCGGCCGCCAGAGGCCCGTTGCTCGTTGCCTTCCTGGGGTTCATCGGAGTGTCTCTCCTGTGGCTTTTCATGCTCGCTGCCGGACAGGACGAGACACCGGAGAGTCTCTACGTCGCCGATCGGTCTCTCTCCGCGGTGTTCAACGGATTCGCCCTGGCCGGGGAGCACATCTCGGTGATCACCCTGTTGGGGACCTCCGGACTGATCGCTCTGGTCGGCTACGACGGGTTCACCATCGCCGTCGACAGTCTGCTGGCCCTCGGTGTCCTGCTGCTCCTTGCGCAGAAGGTACGCAACAGCGGCCGTTACACGCTCGCCGACATCTTCTCCCTGCGCGTGTCAGGGCCCGAACCTCGCATGGCCGCCGACCTTGTGACGCTGGCCATCACCGTTCCCGTCCTCATGGTCCAGTTGCGCGCCGCCGGCGTCAGCACCGCCCTGCTGATCGGACTGCCGAGGACAGGTGTGGAGGTCGTCTGCACGGTGCTGATGGGCAGCCTCGTGGCATGCTTCGCCTCCCTCGGAGGCCTGAGGGCTACCAGCTTCATGCACATAGCCAAGGTGCCACTCGTCCTGGTGACCCTCGCGCTGCTTTCGTTGCTCAGCCTCAGACTGTTCGCGTGGGACCCGGGAGACCTGCTCTCGACCGCGGTGAAGAACAGCGTGGCACCGGACCGATACCTGAGCCCGGGGCTCTGGCAGTACGCGCATACGTTCGGGCCGCTCAACACGGTGGGCACGCATGTCGCCGTGATCTTGGGCGCAGCCACCATGCCTCACATGTTGCTGCGCCTCAACGCGTCCCGGACGGGCCGGTCCGCGCGACGTTCCGTGAGTATCGCCGTGGGTCTGTTCAGCATCTTCCTGCTGCTCCTCATCACGGCGGGCTTCGCTTCGGCAGCCGTGGTGGGAGGTGCGGGCATCGCAGCCGACGCCTCCGGGCAGTCGTCACTGATCTTGTTGGCCTCGCATGTGCTCGATGAAGGCTCACCAGCACGTACGGCGCTGATCATCCTCATGGGATGCGTCATCTTTCTCACTGTGCTCACGACCGTGGCCAGTGTGACCTTCGCTGCCGCCGTATCACTGACGCACGGTGTCCGCGCGCGAGGCAGACGCGTGAAGGCCCCCGGGGCAGGAACCCGGACCGTACGTGTCGCCGCCGTCGCCGTGGGGGTTGGGGGCCTGTCGCTGTCAGCGGTCACACACGGGTATCCGACCGATTTCCTGACCACCTTCTCGCTCAGCGCCGCGGCTTCCTGCATCTTTCCGGCGCTGGTCTACTCCCTGTTCTGGCGCAGGTTCCGTCGCAGAGGGCTGCTGTGGTCCGTCTACGGAGGACTGCTGCTGTGCACGATCCTGACGCTGTTCTCGGGCACCGTGTCAGGGACGTCCTTCGCGCTGTTTCCCACAGCGCACTTCAACTGGTATCCGTTTCAGGTCCCGGGGCTGGTCTCCATACCTGCGGCGTTCTTCCTCGGGTGGCTCGGCAGCGTCACTTGTCCGGGAGACTCCGGGCCCGCTTTCCGCCACATCGAGTTCACCACCGCAACGGGCCTGGAGCTGGAACGGGACACCAGTCACTGAGCAGGCGTCGATCCGGTCGGCCCGCTCGGGCGGCAGCGGGCCGCCGTTGCCGCCCGAGCCGGCCGACGTGCTCACACTGCGGGCGCGCTGATCTCCCGCTTGAGCACCTTGCCGCTCGGTCCCATCGGCAGCCTGTCCATGAGCCACACAGCCCGGGGGTACTTGTACGCCGCCACCCGGTCCTTGACGTACTGCCGCAGCTCCTCAGGTGTGGCCTGCGCACCCGGGCGCAGTACGACCGCGGCGGCGACCTCCTCGCCGAGCTGCTGATGGGGTACGCCCAGCACCGCGGCGAGGGCGACAGCCGGGTGCTCGTGGAGGACCTCCTCGATCTCGCGCGGGTAGACGTTGTAGCCGCCACGGATGATCATGTCCTTCTTCCGGTCCACGATGTAGAAGTAGCCGTCCTCGTCCCGCCGGGCCAGGTCGCCGGTGCGCAGCCAGCCGTCCGGGATCGCGACCGCGGTCTCCTCGGGACGATTCCAGTAGCCCTTCATCAGGTTGGGGCCGCGCACGGCCAGCTCGCCGATCTCGTCGGCGCTCACATCCTGGCCCTTCTCGTCCAGCAGCCGGACCTCCACGTCCTGGATCGGGGTGCCGATGGACCCTGCTTTGCGGGGCCGGTCGAGGTGGTTGAACGTCACCACCGGACTCGTCTCGGACATGCCGAAGCCCTCCAGCACCGGGCAGCCGAAGCGCTCCTCGAAACCGCGCAGGACTTCCACCGGCAGTGACGCGCCGCCGGAGACGCACATCCGCAGCGCCGACACATCAGCCTGCGTCGGGTGGTGCAGCAAGGCCGCGTACATGGTCGGCACGCCCCCGAACACCGTCGCCCGGTCGCGGGTGACCGCGTCCAGTACGGTCTGCGGGTCGAACCGCGGGATCAGCGTGAGCGAGGCACCACTGCGGACGGCCACGCTCATCGAGCAGATCTGGCCGAAGATGTGGAACAGCGGCAGACACCCCACCACCACGTCCTCCGACGTCATCCGCTGGACGTGGACTCCGTTGACCTCGGTGTTGTGCCGCAGCCCGCCGTGGGTGAGCGCGGCGCCCTTGGGCTTTCCGGTGGTGCCGGAGGTGTACAGCAGGACGGCCACGTCGTCGCCCGCCGTCCGCGCCACCTCCGTCAGCGGCTCGTGCCCCGCCAGCAGGGCCGCGAAGGACGAGGACTCCACGGCCATGTGCCGCACCCCGGCACCGGCCGCGCCCTGCCCGCCCTCCCCCGGCGCCTGGTGCCATTCGAAGAGCAGCACGGCGCCGGAGTCGGTGAGGTGGTACGCGGTCTCCCGCTCCTTCAGCAGCGGGTTCATGGGCACCACTATCGCCCCGGCGCGGAGCGCACCGTAGTAGAGCACCACGAACTCCGGGACGTTCGGCAGCATCAGGGCGACGCGGTCTCCCGGCCGTACGCCTTCGGCCCGCAGCAGCGCCGCCGCACGGGCGCTGCGCTCGTCCAGCTCCGCGTAGGTGGTGATGTTCGTCCCCAGCCGCAGCGCGGGGTGCTCCGGCTGCCGGGCCGCCGTCCGCACCAGGAACTCCGCCAGATTGGCCATGACCAGCCTCCATTGACTCATCGTCGAAATCCGTTGTGCACGTTCACGACATCCTGCTGCGGTCCGCCGGTGACGGGTCGTCAGGAGGCCGCCCTGTGCTGGGGTATGCCGGCCCCTGCCACAGCGGCAGCGGGCCCTTGATGTTTTTTGAGAGCGCCTCGGCGCGGGGGCACCGGGTTCTACGAGTTCATCAGCGGAACGCGAAGTGTTCGGTGTGCAGGTGGTCTCTCGATATGCCCGAGCGGCGCAGATCGCGGATCAGTGTGCTCAGCATCCGGTCCGGTCCACACAGGAAGATGTGGACGTCGGGGCCGATCGGTCCGACCTCGCCGAGGACGCGGGCCGCCGTCAGGCGACCGTCGGTCGAGCTGAACACCGGGTGCAACCGCAGGGCGGGGGCGCTCTCCGCGGCCGCGGAGAGCTCACTCAGGAACGGCGCCTGGTCAGGGCTCGACGTGCAGTAGTAGAGGTCCGTGCTCGGGAGCGGTGCGTCCGTGCGGTCGAGCCACCCCAGGAAGGGGGCGATCCCGATTCCCGCGCCGATCCAGATCTGACGGGCCCCGCCGAGGGTGTGATCGAACATGCCGTAGGGCCCGCTGAGGGTGGCCGGCGTCCCGGTGCGCAGGTCGGCGTGGAGATCGCGGGTGGCGTCGCCGAGTGCGCGGATGGTGAGGCGCACGGCTCCGTCGCCGTTGACACCGGCGACGCTGAACGGGTGCTCGTACCAGGCGTGTTCGCCGCCGACCTTCAGGTAGACGAACTGGCCACCGGCGATCGGCAGAGGCGTCGTCGAGTCGGCCGGGTGGAGTGTGACGTCCACGATGCCCTCACCCGGTCGGGAGACGGAACGGATCGTGTAGTGCGCCGACGGTTCCTGTCGCCGGCGCACGAGTTCGGCGTACACGTAGGAGATCAGCCCGACCGTCGCGATGACCGGGTACGCGCTGTCGGCCAGGCCGGACGAAGCGAGCACCGGATCGAGAAGCCAGCCGTGCAGCACCGACATGCCCACCAGCACTCCGATGAACCGGTGGATGAACAGCCACCGCTCGTACGGCAGTCGGATGATGCTGCTCACCTTCGGCAGCGAGATGAGTACCAGCAGGCCCAGTGCGACGGCGGAGACGATGCCGAGCGCGAGCCCCGTCGCGATCGAGTTCGATTCCCCGGGGTCCACGCGACCGCCGTCCCACTGCGTCGAAACGATGTGGAACGCGATCAGCGCGATCGCCCACAGCGAGTATCTCTTGTGCCACAGATACATGCGGTCCAGCCCGCCGAACCAGGGTTCCAGCCATTGGATGCGGGTGGCGAGTACCAGGCTGAGCGTCATCATGTAGACCGCCATCAGTCCGGCCAGGTCGCCGAGGAAGTAGATTCCGTCGACCCCGGTGGGCCGGCCTTCGTTCCAGACCAGGCCCAGGTCGACAGCCAGCACCGCGACGACGATGGGGCCGAAGTAGCGCTTCTTCAGTCGTCCGTCGAGTGGTCGTCGCAGGATGCGCAGGGCGTAGAGGGCGATCACGATCAGCAGGCTCACAGCAGTTCTCCGTATCTGGGCCCGGAGGCCCTCAGCCCGGGGGCGTTGCACGGTCGGCCCCGGGTGTGCGTTGCGGTCAGCGTGCCGATCGCCGGGCGTTCAAGGACGAGGGCGGGACCACAGAGCTGGAGTGGACGACTCGGACTCTTCGTCGACGGAATGCCGGGTGGGTACGGGACCTCGTCGCTGGCCTAGCCGTTGCTCGTCATCATCGGCGACGGGGGATATTTCGACCTCTGCGGTCATGAGTCGATGCGATCGCTCCTGGCGGTGATCAAGGAGGACACCAGCTCTGCGGTTTCCCCGGGCCGCTCGTACGGAGCCATGTGCCCACAACCCTCGATGATCTCGGTATGCCTCGGCCGGACCAGGTCACGCGCTCGGTCCATCCCGCTGATGGGGGTGATCCGGTCCTCGGTTGCCCACGCCAGCAGGGTCGGGATGCCGAGGCTGCCGGCCCGCCGGTAGAGGTCCTCGCGGCCGGAGATCGGGTAGTTCTGCAGAGTGGAGAAGAAGGAGTACATCGAACCCTCGAACCGGTAGCAGTCCGAGATCATGGCAGTCAGGGGCTCGACGAGGGCGGGATCGAAGACGTTGCGCCCGAGATGACCGAGCAGGATCTTGCGCCCGAAGCGCCGTGCGGCGAACGAGGCGATCCGGTCGGACCTCAGCGCACGCTGCTGGAGCGCGGTGTCGGTGGACAGACCCGCGGGACCGATGAGCGTGAGGGTCCGGACCGAGTCGGGGCGGTCGAGGAGGTAGGTCATCGCGCCCAGCGCCCCCATCGACGTCCCCACGAGGTTCACCGGCGGGTCGATGCCGAGGAACGAGAGCAGTTCGCGGAGCTGGCGTACGAACATCGCCTCGTCGTAGCGGCCTTGAGTGCGGTCGGAGTAGCCGCGTCCGTACGCGCTGAAGGCCAGTGTCCGAATGCCCCGCGCGTGCAGCTTCGACGCCATACCGTCCCAGTAGAACAGCGGAATGGTCATTCCCGGCACCAGGACGGCGAGCTGGCCGGTCTCGGGACCGCCCAACTCGTAGTGCGTGAACCCGTCGGAGAGCTGGGCGAAGCTGCCGCGCAGCGTCTGCCGGGCATGCGCGTCGAGCTGGAGATCCTCGTCCGGCATTACGAAGTACTTCATCGGGGCGTCTTTCCTTCGAGTGTCTGGAGGAGTCGTTCAGTGCCACGCCGACCGGGTCGGGCCGCTCCCGCGGAGGGCAGTGGCCGGCATTGGCATGGACGCGTTGGATCGCACCGGGTATGTCCCGGGCTGCGTGCCGAACGCCCGCGGACGATCCGCGCAGGACGAGGGCGGATGGGCCGTCTCCGACGGGCCAGCCTATAACGGCTACATCGTTACCAAAATCGGTCCAGAAGTCAAGAGGACTGCGCGGGGCGCGAGGAGCATTGAGGACGGCACGCCTGACCCGCATGTCCTCGCGCGAGACGGCCGCGTCGTCCACCACGCCCGCATAACGGTCACAGTGATTCCGTTACGGTGCCCTTGGTCAAGCAGGCATACTTTCACCGTGGCAACATCACGAGATCAGGTGCGAGAAGGCGGGTCGTCGGCGCGGCGCTCTCCCGGCCGTCCACCCATCCCGCTCGAACGGATCGTCGCCGCGGCCGTCCAGATCGTCGACGAGGAGGGGGCCGAGGCCCTGTCGATGCGGACGCTCGCCCAGCGCCTGGGTTCCGGCACGGCGACGCTCTACCGGCACTTCGACAACCGCGCGGCTCTCGTGGCCCATGTCGTGGACCGCCTGTTCGGCGCGGTCGAGATCCCGGCAGACGAACTCGGGGGCATGGGCTGGCGGGAAGCATGCCGCACAGTGGTGCAAGCCATGTTCGACGCCCTGAGCCGGCACGGGAACGTGGCACCCCTGCTTGTCGAGCGGATCCCCGTAGGCCCGAACGCGATGGCCGTACGGGAGCGCTGCATCGCCTTCCTGCTCGCCGACGGATTCCCGCCGCGGGTGGCGGCGCACGCCTACGCAACCCTGTCCCGCTACGTGCTCGGCTTCGCGATCCAGCTTCGAGGACCTCACGACGCGGGACAGCCGGGCAGCGACGCCCAGGCGACCACCGTCTTCCGAGCCGCCGATCCGTCCCTGTTTCCCGCCACCGCGGCGGTGGCCGACTGGCTTCCGGTGCCACTGGAGGACGAGTTCACCTTCGGTCTGGAGCTCGTCCTCGACGGACTCGGTCGACTGCGGGACGGTGACTGACCGCAGCGAGACGCGTTGGCGCGGCGGGAGGCCACCGCGCACCCATCCTCGCTCGGCCACAGGGGCCGAAGGGCGCCCCTGTAGACGACGACGTACGCCTGGGGCCGAAGTGCCGCAGGAGTAGGACACCTCGGCACTGCCGCCCGGACGGAACCCTCGCCACACGAGCAGGCTCGCCATCTGGCGTACGCCATGCGCCCTGAGGCGTCCCCTCGCTTGCGGAAATCGGGGTGGCTTTGACAGTGCGCATTACGGCAACATCGTATCCATTACACTGTTGCCGTCCACACCGACTCCGGCGGTTGCCGGCAGCGGATGACGTCCTCGCCTTGCCGGGTGACCGGGCCTGGTGGCTGCCGGGGCCGGACGACCAAGCCACAGACAGCCCCCGCCGGGTCCCGCGCCTGATCCATCCGCCCTACCCGAGCCGACCGTGCCGAAGCCCACAGGCGGCTGCCCCACCCGATCGGAGAGCCGTGAACCGCCCGCAGGAAGTCCGTTGATCACCAGCCTGACGCGCGGCACGAAGCATGGACGCCGTGCCATCGACGTGCTGACGGCCCTGGTGCTGTGGCTGTGCGTCGAGCTCGGCGACATGCTCCGGCCCCAGGACGGTACGCCGCCGACCGCCGAGTGGCCCGCCGACGTTCTGGCCGCGCTCTCCTGTCTGGCCCTGCTGGCAAGTCGTCGGCACCCGCGTGCCGCCCTCGTCGGCGCGGCGGCCAGCACCGTCGCCACCCTCGTCCTGGGAGATGACCTCACCCCTCTGCTCCTGGGACCCGTCATGGCCGGTCTGTACCGGCTGGCCGCGCAAACCGACTCCAGGACCACGCACGCCTACGGTTTCACCACCGTGGCGGCACTGATCTGCACGTCCGTGATCACCGATCCCGACGGTCTCCACGCGGCCGGTCCCCTGCTCTGGCTACTGCTGCCGCTCGCGTGGGGAAACGCTGCCCGGCTCCAGGGGGCCTATCTGGAGGCCGTGCGCGCGCGTGCCGAACACGCCGAGCGCACCCGCGAGGAGGAAGCACGCCACCGTGTCGTCGAGGAGCGCATGCGCATCGCCCGCGAACTGCACGATGTCGTCGCCCACCACATGGTCCTGGCCAACCTGCAGGCCCGGGCGGCCGAACGCTACGCCCACACCCGTCCAGAGGAGTCGGGGAAGGTTCTCGCCGAGCTCACCGGCACCACCGCCTCGGCACTGCGTGAGCTCAGGGCCACGGTCGGAGTCCTGCGCCGTGACGGCGACTCCGACTCAGCACCTCTCGAACCGGCTCCCGGGCTCCACCGGCTGCCTGAGCTGATCGCCGCGTGCGAGTCCGCCGGAACCGACGTCACGGTCACCACCGAAGGGGAGCCCCGGCCTCTCTCACCGGGAGTGGACCTGACCGCGTTCCGGATCGTGCAGGAAGCCCTCACCAACGTCATCAAGCACGCGGTGCCGAAAGCCGCTCACATACGGCTCGACTACGCGCATGCCTGCCTGCGCATCACGGTCACGAACGAGGCAGCCGCGACCGTCCCGGTCACCGCCGGATCCAGCTCAGGCAGTGGCTTCGGCCTCATAGGCATGCGGGAACGGGCCCACTCGGTGGGCGGCGAACTCCGGGCCGGCCCCAGAGCCGCGGGCGGCTTCGAGGTCACCACCGCACTGCCGCTGCACCTCGTCGCCTCGGCGGCGGATGGAACCGTATGACGATCCGCGTCTGCTCGCCGACGGTGAGGCGTTGGGCCGCTCGCGGGGCGGGCTGACCAACGAGGTCCATCTGCCCTATGGCGACCGGGCCCGCCCGCCGACCTGACTGACCTCACCCGGTCACCGGCGTGACAGCCCGCTGTACGCCACGTTCCTGGACGGCTTACACATGAGGCGTTGCGGACCGGGCCGCCCGCGTTGCCGACCGGACCGGGTGCGCGGCGACAAGACGTACTCCAGCCGCGAAAATCGCGACAACCGCGCCCACATGCGACGGCGCGGCATCAAGGTCGCCCTCGCGCTGCCCGACGACCAACGGGCCCACCGCACGCGCCTCTCCGGTGGCCGGGCCCCTGGCCTTCGCCGGGAGCCGCCACCGCCGTCGCAACGCAATCGAGCGGTGCGGGGACACGCAAAAGCAGTTTCGCGCCGCGGCCAACTGATACGACAGGCGCGACCAGATCCGCGCAGGTACTCCGACCGTACCGCGATCGTCATCCGGCTCCGCGGCACCGTCCAAGCACCGTGAGAATCTGCCTAGTTGAAGAGAACCGCGAGATAGGCGGCGACCAGTACCGCACAGACCGTCGCGGGGGTCAGTTCGGCCATCCCGTCACCCTTGCGCAGGTGCACGACCGCGGCACCGGCGAGCAACAGCAACAGCCCCGCGCCGGCGAGGCCGCCGAGCAGCGGTACGGCCGGGCCGAGTGCCACGCCGACGGCGCCCGCCATCTGCAGCACTCCTATGCGGCGGTATGCCGCGACGGAGAAACCGGTCTCCGCGGCTTTCTCGCGCATTTTCGGCAGAGCCAGAGCCCCGGCCGTGCCCAGCACCGAGAAGATCAAGGCGAGGAGACAGGTAAGCACAATGGACAGGATCATGAGGCGTTCCCGGGGTTTGGGCATCGGTGTCGGGCGGGCATGGCGCAGCGTGGTCCCGTCCTGTCGGCGGCAGACGGGCGCCGCGGGACCAGTACGGCGGCGTCAGGCACGACTGCGCGTGTCGACCTGCGGGACGCAGGGCAGCGTCCGGCGCACATGACCGGCACTCGCCTCGATCACCCCGATGCGGTCGTCCACTCTGGTCAGGTTCCTGACGCCACAGATGTCCGACCGGGCCACGCGTCCGAGGGGCATCACCCGGGTGTCCAACGAGTCCGGCGGGACCAGTCGGGGCGTCACTCAGCCGTTCGGAGATCCGGCAGGCTCCGGGCGATGCTGTGGTCGATCCACGTCAGTCGGCGACCAGAACCGGGCGGGGTCCTGCGGGGGCCGCCCACGCCTCGCTGATTCGGGACAGCGGGTAGGCCTGGGCGTTCACCTCCACCTTGCCGTCGGTGATGAGCTGTACGTAGACGGCGACCTGGCTGAAGTAGCGGCGCATGTCGAAGGAGCCGATGCCGCTGCCGCTGAGGCGGAAGGGGCGGCTGCGCAGCAACGAGGCGGGTACGGCGGCCTGTTCGCCGGCGGCGGAGCCGATCTCCACGTAGCTGGTGGCGCTGTTGCCGGGTACGGCCGCGAGGGCCTGGAACGCGGACTCGGCCGCGCCGCCCCACAGGAAGTCCAGAACGAGGTCCGGAGCCTTGCCGTCGAGGGCCGCGCCGATGGCCGCCGCGTCCGCGGCGTTGTCGCCGACGATTTCGACGGTCTCGGCACCGAGCCCGGCCACGCGCTTGAGGTCGTCGACGCCGCGGCCCACGCCGATCACGCGTCGTACACCGAGTGCCTGGGCGTTCTGGACGGCGAGGCCGCCGGCCGCTCCGGTCACCCCGATGATCATCACGGTGTCCGGGGTGCCGTGCTCGTCCGCATGGGCGGTCAGCGGCATCCAGGACGACATTCCCGGGTTGACGCCCGCCGCCACCGCGACCGGGTCGGCGCCGTCAGGCAGCGGGAGGGTCATGGCGACCGCCATCCGCTCGGCGAACGTGCCCCAGGGCGCCTCGATCTCGCCGGTGTACACCAGCGCGCCGTCGGCGGTGCGGGCCACCGCGTCCACGCCCGGCACCAGCGGGAACTGCCCGTCGCTGCTGTAGTGCTCGCCGGAGGCCTTGTGACGCACGATGGGGTGGATCGCGGAGGCGACCAGGTCTACGATCTGCAGACCCTGGCCGCCCTGCGGGTCGGAAAAGTCCTGGTACTCGGGTGCTGCGCCTGCCGTTGTCACGACTGCTGCCTTCATCACTGCTCTCCTTGGTTGGGAAATCCACTGCGGTTCCCGCATCGCTACCGGTTGGTGAGCGGACGCCGAAGACCGGCAATCGGACGTCGGCGTGTACCGACGACCACCTTACGGATACAGTGTAGCCATAACTTCGGGACCACCGCCACCGGGCAGATCCGTCCAGTCGCCAGCTCGTCATGAGGCCACCTGACACAAGGCTCCGAACAGCAGCGACCTCCTGACGCCGGAGGGCCCGGAGACCCCGAACCGCGTCGGTAGCCGAATCCGCCGCCACCAAAAGACACGGTCGGCCACCGCATGTCCGCCCACATCCCCGACGGGCAACGCACCATCACGTCGAGGTCCGAAGCCCACACCGACCCAATTACGGCTACGATGACGCCATAAATATGAATCCTCCTGACACTGGCAAGTCAGGACTGCGGCTGAAGGGGGTCGTTGCATGGCTTCGGAGGCACCGCCGGTTCCGGGCAGTCCTGCCTGGTGGGCACGGCGGACGCCCGCTCCCTCATACCGGCGTGGGCGCCCACCGATGGACGTCGACCGGATCGTCGACACGGCTCTGAGACTCATCGACGAGGTCGGGGTCAAGACGCTGAGTCTGCGCATGCTCGCCGACGCCCTCGAATCGGGCACGGCGACGCTCTACCGTCACCTGAGAAGCAAGGAAGAACTCCTCGTCCTCGTGGCGGACAGAATCCTGGGCGACATACGCGTCCCGGCCGAGCAGATGGACGGCCTGTCCTGGCGGGAAGCCGCGACCGTGGCCGCGGACTCCTTCTACGCATCACTGCGTCGGCACCCCCACGCGCTGCCTCTGCTGGCGGCCCAGGTCCACGTCGGCCCCAACGGCCTGCGCGTCCGGGAACGGCTCATCCGACTGCTGCTGAGCCATGGGTTTCCAACCGGCCTGGCCGGCCGCACCTACACCGCACTGGGGCACTACGTGATCGGCCTGGCCATCCAGCAGCACGGCCCCGGGACACCACGTCCTGACGATCAGGTGCACCTGCGGGCCTACTACCACTCCCTGGACCCGGCCGCGTATCCGGCCACGTCGGCCGCGGCCGACGACCTGACGTCCGTACCCCTGTACGAGGAGTTCCGGTTCGGCCTCGACCTGCTCCTCGACGGCGTCGAACAGGCCAGAAGCGCATTGCCCGAGGAGTCCGGAGGGCCGGCGGGCAGTGAGCCCGGCACATCACTCGCAGGCCTTCCGCCGGGGTCCGTCAGGGATGACTGAGACGTCGACCGCTGGGCGCGGCCGCAGTGGAGAACTCCTCGACGGCAGGCTGGGACTCCGCCGAGCGTCCGCCGGGTCCTCACTGAGAGCTGTCGGCGCGACCAGTCCCAGCGGTACCGGGGTACCACTCGGGCGCCGAAGATTCCCCCGTGGTCCCAGAGATCGGGCCTGTCGCGCCCATAGCTTCGAACGCAGACACCGCGGTACGTCCGCGGACGAGTTCGAGGCAGGAAAGGCCCACTCCCATGATCGAAGCACGTGAGCTGACGAAGCGGTACGGCGACAAGACGGTCGTCGACCACCTGAGCTTCCATGTCAGGCCCGGCGAGGTGACCGGCTTCCTCGGTCCCAACGGCGCGGGCAAGTCCACGACCATGCGCATGATCGTCGGCCTGGACTCCCCCACCAAGGGCTCGGTCACCGTCGCCGGCCGCTCCTACTCCCGCCACGCCGCACCCCTGCACGAGATCGGCACCCTGCTGGAGGCCAAGTCCGTCCACCCCGGGCGCAGCGCGTTCAACCACCTGATGGCGCTCGCGCACACCCACGGCATTCCGCGCCGTCGGGTGGACGAGGTCATCGAGCTGGCCGGACTGACCAGCGTGGCCGGCAAGCGGGTGGGCGCCTTCTCGCTCGGCATGGGCCAGCGCCTCGGCATCGCCTCGGCCCTGCTCGGCGACCCGGCGATCGTCATGCTCGACGAACCGGTCAACGGCCTCGATCCCGAGGGCGTGTTGTGGGTCCGCAATCTCCTGCGCGGGCTGGCCGATGAGGGACGCGCCGTGATGCTCTCCTCGCACCTGATGAGCGAGACCGCACTGATCGCCGACCACCTGGTGATCATCGGGCGCGGCCGGCTGCTCGCCGACACCACGGTCGACGACTTCACCCGGGAGGCCGGTGGCGGCGGTGTGAAGGTCGCCACCGCCGAGGCCACGAAGTTGCGCTCACTGCTGGCCGGTCCCGATGTCACCGTCACGTCCTCCTCCGCCGAGGACCTGCTGGTGGCCGGGCGCGACGCCCGGGAGATCGGGGCGATCGCCGCCCAGCACGGGGTGGCCCTGCACGAACTCACCCCGCAGTCCGTCTCGTTGGAGGCGGCGTTCATGGAACTCACCCGCGATGTCGTCGAGTACCAGAGCGCTCCGGCCGACACCGAACGAAAGGCCGCCTGATGCCGACCACCGCACTCCGCCGCATTCAGCGTCCCGGCAGACACACCAACCTCTCCGCGGCGCCCGATCCCCACACCTCCGCCTCGCCGTACAAGGTGACCGGCCGACGAGTGCTGCGCTCGGAGTGGGCCAAGTTCTGGTCCCTGCGCTCCAGTTGGATCACCCTGGGCGTGGCCGTGTTCCTACTGGTCCTCTTCGGGGCGATCGCTTCCTACACCTACAGTCCTGACGCCACCGCGACCGGCGGGCCGCCCGGCGCGGGCAGCGGCGACAGCGATGCGGTGAGCCTGGCCCTGACCGGTGTGACGTTCGCGTCGCTGGCCGTGGGGGTGCTCGGGGTGCTGCTGGCCGCGGGCGAGTACAGCACCGGAATGATCCGCTCCACGCTCGCCGCGGTGCCGCGACGGCTGCCGGTCCTGTGGTCGAAGGCCGCCGTGATCGGGCCGATCGCCCTGGTCCTCACCTCGATCGGCGCCCTGGCCGCGTTCCTGCTGGGGTCCCCGGGTCTGGACGGCGAGAAGATCGCCCTGTCCCTGGGCGACGACGGAGTGCTGCGCAGCCTTGCGGGCGCCGGCGTCTATCTGGCCCTGGTGGCCGTGTTCGGCGTGGCACTGGGCATGCTGCTCCGCTCCTCCGCCGGAGCCATCGCGGTCCTCGTCGGCACCCTGCTCATCCTCCCCGGCCTGGCCACACTGCTGCCCGACTCGCTCTACGACACCATCAATCCCTACTTCCCCGGCAACGCGGGCTCGGCGGTGTACGCCCTGCACCAGTCCTCGGACTCCCTGTCGCCCGGAGCGGGGCTCGCCGTCTTCGCCGGCTGGGTGGCGCTGACACTCGCCGGCGCGGCCTACCGCCTCGTCAAGTCCGACGCCTGACCTGGGCACGAGGACAATGGTCGCCATGAGTCCGCACCGCGCCGCAGCCCCCGGGGGGACTCCCCGGGGGACGGCGGCAGACCCGCCGTCCCTCGGATTCGACGCCGCGTGGGCGCACCCGCTCCTGGGCCGTCTGCTGCGTGACCAGGGCCGCCGACAGCGGCTGGACCGCCGGTATCCGTGGGTGTTCGACACGGCGGTGGTGCTGGCCGTCGTCGTGATCAGTCTGCCCGACCTGCTCCGGGGTAACGGCGACTCCCCTTTCGGTGACGCGGACGCGCGTGCCCAGCTGGGGTCCGGCGCCGTGCTCGCCTTCGTCGCCGCCCTCGTGGTTCCGCTGTGGTGGCGCCGCAGGGCCCCGGCCGCCACCTACTTCGTGATCGCGTCGGTGTCCCTGGTCCAGTGGTCACAGGGGATCAGAGTGCCGGCGGACGTCAGCGCGCTCATCGCCCTCTACACCCTGGCCCGCATCGGTTCGTTGCGGATGCTGGGCTGGGCCGCCGCTCTGACCGTGGGCCAGGCGGTGCTGGCCGTCTTCGTCCTGGTCCCGACGGAGCATCCGCTCATCGGCGCCTTCTTCCTGCTGGGCACGGTGACGGCGGCCATCGCCGTCGGTTTGACGCTCCGTATCCGACAGATGTACCTGGCGGCTCTGGAGGACCGCGCCAGACAGCTCGAGATCGAGCAGGACCAGCACGTCCAACTCACCGCGGCCGCCGAGCGCTCCCGGGTCGCCCGCGAGATGCACGACATCGTCGGCCACAATCTCTCGGTCATGGTCAGTCTCGCCGACGGCGCCGCGACCCTCGCCGCCAACAGGCACGAGCAGTCCGCCGACGCCCTGCGCATCCTCGGCGACACCGGCCGCCAGGCCATGAGCGAACTGCGCCGGGTGCTGGGCGTTCTGCGCGAGGAGCGGGACGACGAGAGGATGCTCAGCCCGCAGCCCGGCATCGCAGATCTGGACCCCCTGCTGGAGCGGGTGCGCGCCGCCGGCCTGCGCGTGGCCTACCGGACGACGGGAGACCTCGCCGCACTGGGCAGCGGCGTACAGCTCACCGCGTACCGCGTCGTGCAGGAGTCGCTGACCAACACCCTCAAGCACGTGGGGATCGGCACTTCCGCCGACGTTACCCTCGCCGTCGCAGAAGGAGAGGTACGGATCAGGGTCGCCGACACCGGCGCACCGCCAGGGGCTCCCCCGCCACCGAAGCCGGCAGCACAGGACCACGACGCCGGGCACGGCCTGGTCGGCATCCGCCAGCGTGCCGCCATGTACGGCGGCACCGTCATCATCGGACCTCGTGACACCGGACACGGCTGGGTTGTGGACGTCGTACTCGACGCACCCTCCGCACCCACATCGTCCGCAATGGAAGCACCGGGAGAACACCACCCATGACCACCGTGCTGATCGCCGACGACCAGCCCCTCCAGCGCATGGGCGTGCGCATGCTCCTGGAGGGCACCCCGGGCCTGGACCCGGTCGGCGAGGCCGAGCACGGCGCCGAGGCCGTCCGGATGGCCGCCGAACTCCGCCCCGACGTCGTCCTCATGGACATCCGCATGCCCGGCATGGACGGCATCGAGGCCACCCGCCGCATCATCGCCGCCGGCGGCCGCACGCGCGTCCTCATCGTCACCACCTTCGACCTCGACGAGTACGCCTACGACGGCCTGCGCGCGGGCGCCAGCGGCTTCCTGCTCAAGGACGCCCGCCCCGAAGAACTCGTCGCCGGCATCCACGCGGTCGCCACCGGCGACGCCGTCGTGGCCCCCCGCCTGACCCGCCGTCTCCTCGACGCCTACGCCCACCAGGTCCTCGCACCGGCCGACGCCGCCCCCGAGGCCCCCCGGCTGCAGACCCTCAGCGACCGCGAACGCGAGGTCCTGATCGCCATCGGCCACGGCTGGACGAACACGGAGATCGCCCAACGGCTCGTCCTCACCGAATCCACCGTCAAGAAACACGTCGGCCGTGTCCTCGCCAAGATCGGCGCCCGTGACCGCATCCAGGCCGTGATCACGGCGTACGACGCCGGGCTGGTCAGAGCCAAGTCATAGCCCGGGAGGCCCGGCCGGAATGTCCAGCGTCGGTGGCCCGGGGTCCTCGGGTGCTACGTCCTTCCACTGCTGGCGAGCGGCTGCCCCGCCCCCGGGATACGTTGCCTTTCGCCGACCGCCTCCCTAGTATCGAAACGAAGTCATTTCTTTTCCATGGAGAAGGTCATGCCCACCAACGTCGCAGAGCGGCCCGGCAAACGGACTCGTCTCAGCCCGGAGCGGGAGGGCGAGCTGTACGCGACCGTCGTCCAACTCCTGCGCGAGGTGGGTTACGAGGCGCTGACCACGCAGGAGGTCGCTACCCGGGCCAAGTGCAGCACCGCCACGCTGTGGCGACAATGGCAGGACAAAGCCGGACTGGTGGCTGCCGCCCTGCGGCACGAGCAGTCACATCCGGGACCGGACCTGGACGCGGACACCGGCACCCTGCGGGGGGATCTCCATGAGATGGTGCGCCGCGCGGTCCGGGTCACCCCGTCGGAGCACGAGCTGATGGCAGCGCTGGCCCACGCCGCGCTCAAAGACCGCGAGCTGGACAGGGCGATGCGGGATCAGTTCGCCAAGCCGGTGCACGAACTCTTGGACCGGATCCTGGACCGAGCCGTCGCGCGCGGCGAGATTTCGACCGAGAACCCGGCTCGCCGTTTCTGCTCCAGCGTGATCGTCGCTGCCGGTCTGATCCGCCCCATGCTGGACGGACAGCCTGCCGACGAGGAACACATGGTGGGCTTCGTGGACGCCGTTCTGCTTCCCGCCCTCGCCCGCCCCGCACCGCTCCAGCCCTGAGTCCCAGACCTCCCGAGACCCGGCTGGGAGCCGACCTCACGCGACTGCGGCAAGCGGGAGTTCCGGAACGCCACTCGCATCCGTGACGGCCCGTCCGCCCTGGCCTCGTCGGTCACTGCGTGGAGCGAGGTCACATACTGTCGGGCCCGTACCATCGAAACGAAGTGCTTCGTCCGCTGAGGAGATTGATGTCTGCGCGTCCGGATCCTGCGTCGGGCAGACGATCCCGCCTGACCCCTGAGCGGGAGGGCGAGATCTACGCGGCTGTTGTCCAGTTGCTACGGGAAGTCGGTTACGAGGCGCTGAGCATGCAGGAGGTGGCTGTCCGCGCCAAGTGCAGCACCGCCACGCTGTATCGGAAGTGGCAGGGCAAGCCCGCACTGGTCGTTGCCGCCCTCCGACACCAGCAGCCGCACCCCGACGCGGATCCCGACATCGACACCGGCACCCTGCGCGGAGATTTGCACGCACTCGCCGACCGACTCGCGAGCATCGCACCCACCGAGCACGAACTGATGGCGGCAATGGCGCACGCCGCCCTCGGGCAGCCGGAGCTGGCAAGGATCATGCGCGAGCAACTCGCCGATCCGGCCAAGGGAGTTCTGGACCGTGCCCTGCAGCGCGCCATGGACCGGGGGGAGATCTCCAGCCGTACGCCGGGCCACACTTTCTCTCATCACCTGATGTTCGCCGTCGCGCTCGCCCGCCCCATGATGGAGGGCTGCCAGGCCGATGCGGAGTATCTGAAGTCGTTCGTGGACGCCGTGCTGCTGCCCGCCCTCGAACATCCGGCACCCCTGTCCTGACGGTCGGCCCGAAGCCAGGGCACGGCACTTCCGCAGACGCGTCGACCGCCTGTCAGGCCTCGACGTCCTCGATGTGACGCGACGGAGAAGGGCTCGCGACTCCGCCGGCCAGCGGATCCTCGCCCCCTGGCAGCCCAAGGCCTGCCCTCACTCGGGCGGAGCTCCGGTACACGCGCGGTCACCACGGGCCCGGCCCACTGGATCCCGGCATCGAAACGGTTGCATTTCGCTGGGAGTAAACCTAGGATCGATCGAAACGAAGTAGTTTCGTTTCGATGGCGGGTGTACGCCTACCGCGTCACGGCGCCCCACGGCGCCCCACAGCGGCGACCCGACGGCCACCGCTCTCGGAGCACTCCGTTCCCCCGCACCCGAGAGCGGCCCTCACTGCCTTTGATCGCCGCCAACTCCCGTATTCCGACGCGCCGTTCGGACATCGTCGTCCCATCGGTGCACACAGACAACCGAGCCATCCGAACCCCTGAGGGGGAGGTCCCCACCTTGTCATCCACCTCGGTCGACACAGCCCAGACCGGGCCGTCAGACCAGATCCCCGCGCAAGCGAAGCACCGATGGTGGGCGCTGGCCGTGGTCAGCCTCGCCCAGCTCATGGTGGTGCTCGACTCCACGATCGTGAACATCGCACTGCCGTCCGCCCAGAAAGCCCTGGCGTTCGACAACAACGGGCGGCAGTGGATCGTCACCGCCTACTCCCTGGCATTCGGCAGCCTCCTGCTGCTGGGCGGCCGGCTCGCCGACCTCTTCGGCCGCAAGACGACCTTCATCATCGGAATGGTCGGCTTCGCCGCCGCCTCGGCGGTCGGCGGCGCGGCCAACAGCTTCACCATGCTGGTGGTCGCGCGCGCGGTGCAGGGGCTGTTCGCCGCCCTGCTCGCCCCGGCGTCACTCTCCCTGCTCACCTCGACGTTCACCGACGTCAAGGAACGTGCCAGGGCGTTCGGCATATACGGCGCCATCGCCGGCTCCGGCGCCGCCCTGGGCTTGGTCCTCGGCGGCCTGCTCACCGAGTACCTGAACTGGCGCTGGACGCTGTTCGTCAACGACGTCATCGCGGTTCCCGCGCTGATCGGTGCGATTCTCTTCATCCACCGCTCCGTCCCCGCCGAAAGGCCTCAGCTGGACATCCCCGGAGTGGTGCTGGTCTCCGGTGGTCTCTTCGGTATCGTCTACGGCTTCGCCAACGCGGAGACACACGACTGGGACAACTGGATGACCTGGGGCTTCCTCGCCGCAGGTGTCGTCCTGCTGCTGGCGTTCTTCCTCTGGCAGACCCGGGCGAAGCACCCCGTGCTGCCGCTGCGCATCCTGGCCGACCGCGACCGCGCCGGCGCCCTGTCGGCCCTGTTCATCGCGTCGGCCGGGATGTTCGGCGTCTTCCTCTTCCTCACCTACTACCTGCAGTCGACACTGGGCTACTCGCCGGTGAAGAACGGCGTGGCCTTCCTGCCGATGGTGGGCGCGCTGATGGTGGGGTCGCAGCTGACGACCAACTGGCTGCTTCCGAAGATCGGCCCCAAAGTGGTGGTGCCCTTCGGCGCGCTGCTGGCCGCGGGCGGCCTTGCCTGGCTGACCCGCCTGGATCTGCACAGCAGCTACGCGGCACACGTGCTGCCGCCGATCCTGCTGCTGGGCGCGGGTATCGGTTTGATCATTCCCGCGGCGATGGACTACGCCACCCTGGGTGTGCGGGAGGAAGACCAGGGCGTGGCCTCAGCGGCCGTCAACACCACGCAGCAGGTGGGCGGTGCGATCAGCACCGCGCTGCTCAACACCCTGGCCGCCAGCGCCGCCACCAACTACGCCAAGGACCACCCGACCGACCCGTTGGTCCAGGCGAAGGCGGCGCTGCACAGCTATGCCGTCGCCTACTGGTGGTCGGCCGCCTTCTTCGCCGTCGCCCTGATCGTCACAGTGCTGATGTTCCGCAGTAAGAAGAAGAGCGCGAGCGTGGCCGCGGAGGATTCCCGGACCAGGACCGCGCCTGAGGAAGATACCGTCGGGCGGACCGCCACCAAGGCCACGCTTGCGGCCACCGGGACCCTCAACACGGGCGGGGGCGGTGCGGCCGCCATCCACGGACAGGCGCGGGACAGCGCAGGCACACCCGTGCCACGCACCGCGATCACCCTGCTGGACACGGCGGGCCGCCAGGTGGCCCGCGCCACCTCCCGTGAGGACGGCTCGTACACGGTGGAGACCGCCGAGCACGGCAGCCTGGTTCTCATCGGCTCGGCGCCCGGTCACCAGCCCCAGGTCGTCACCCTGACCTTGAACGGGGCACCGGTCTCCCACGACCTCGTACTGCTCCCCAGCAGGGGCGGCGTGGCGGGCACGGTGCGCGGTGGGGACGGCGAGGCCCTCTCCGGAGCCCTGGTGGTGGCCACCGACCAGCATGGGGACGTGACGGCCTCCACCACAGCCGGAACCGACGGCGACTACCGGCTTACCGAGCTGCTGCCCGGCGACTACACGCTCAGCGTCAGCGCACCCGGTCACCGCCCGGCCGCCGTACCCGCCACGGTCTCCGCCGAGGCGACCCGCCTGGACATCGGACTGTCCGTCGCGGCGACCCTGCACGGCACGGTCCACACCCCGGACGGGCGCGCCCTGGACGACGCCCGGGTCACCCTGATCGACCCCGCCGGCAACGTCGTCGGGACTCGCACGACCAGTATCGACGGGAGTTACTCCTTCACCGACCTCTCCAGCCAGGAGTACACCGTGCTCGCCAGTGGCTACCCGCCGGTTGCCACCCCGATCACACTGAGCGGCAGTCAGGAAAGCGTCGACATACTGCTCAGCCACAAGGAGGAGTAGGCCCCGGTCCAAAAGAGGCCACCGCATCCGGGCAACGATCCCCGGATGCGGTGGCCTTTGCAGCCGAACCGAACGTCTCCACGGTGAGGCTTGGTGAACTCATTGCGTCTGAGCGGCGTTGGCCAGGGTTCGGAGTGCCTTGATCGGTTTGCGTATGCCGTAGGCGACGACGGTCGACGTTCCGTCGGGATGTTTCCAGGTGAGCAGGGCACGCCCGTCCTCCAACCTGCCCTTGAGGGTGGTGGGTTCGCCGGTGAGCGGCAGCGGGCCGACGACTTTGAGGGCGAGGCCGGCGACCTCGGTCCAGAAGTAGTCGTCGTACGGCGCTCCCGCGGGCGCAAGACCGAGGGCGGAGGCTGCGGCGACCTTGGCCTGGGCGAGGGCGTTGGACCAGAACGGCGCACGCCGGTCAGGACCACTGCCGTCGGCGCGCAGGTAGGTGACGTCACCAGCGGCGAACACACCCGGCACGCCGGTGGCGCAGAAACCGTCGACGCCGACACCCAGGTCGTCGGCCAGGCCCGTGCCCGCCAACCAGCCGGTGCAGGGTGTCTCCCCCGCGCAGGTCACCACGAGGTCCGCGGTGAGCCCGGTGCCATCGGGCAGACTCACGCCGGACACGGGGTCGCCCGCCAGCGCGGCGAAGCCGGAGGTCCGCACGCAGCGGATGCCGTAGGCCTCGGCGCGTGCGGTGATCGCGGCGGACAGGTAGCCGCCCAGGATCCGCTCCAGCGGCCGCTCCACGTCCACGACCGTGACCGGAATGCCACGCGCGGCGCACGCGCTGGCCACCTCCATGCCCAGAAAGCCCGCTCCGACGACGATCGCGGAGGCAGCCGCGTGCAGGCGGCCGCGCAGCAGCAGGGCATCATCCAGGGTGCGCAGAACGAGTTCGCCTCGCCGGCCCGGTCCGGCGAGCCGGCGGGCCTCCGCCCCGGTGGCGATGATCAGCGCGTCGTAGCCGAACACACGCCCGTCCGCGGTGGTGACGGTACGGCGGCTCGTGTCGGCCCCGATGGCCGGCGAACGGACGATGTCGATGCCGAGTCCGTCGAGGTCCTGGCCGATGGTGTCGTCGGCGTCGGCGTCCTTGAGAACACTTTTGGACAGCGGGGGGCGGGAGTAGGCGCCATGCCGTTCGGCGCCGATGATCGTGACCGGGCCGGTGTGTCCCAGGGCCCGCAGCTCTCGTGCGGCGCTCGTCCCGGCGAGCGACTCGCCGACGATGAGCACCGCACGCGCTGTCACGGCAGCACCCGCAGTGCGGCCACGGGACACACGGTCACGGCCGCCCGGGCCGCCGACCGGTGCTCGTCGGGCACCTCGGCACCGTCGAAGCGGTAGATGAGTTCGGCATCGTCGTCCAGACCGAACACATCGGGGGCTTGGTCCGCGCACAGGCCGTGGCCTTCACAGCGGGCGTAATCGACGGAGATCTGCATGGAACTGTCCTTCAACGAGGGGTTCGGCAACGAGGGGTTCTGACCGGACAACCGGCGGTCGTCTAGGCGGGGATGAGCGTCAGCGGCAGGCGCTCGTAACGGTGGACGACGTTGTTCACCAGCCATTCGGGCGTCCCGGCCGGCTCGATGCGGTCGACGCGGGCGACCAGGGCGCGAAGCATCGCAGAGGTCTCCATGCGCGCCAGCCCCTGCCCGGCACAGCCGTGGGCACCCTGGCCGAAGCCGAGCTGGCGGGCCGCGTCTCGACGCACGTCGAAGGTGTCCGGGTCGTCCCACTCCAGCTGATCACGGTTGGCGGAACCGTAGACCACCAGCACCCGGGAACCCTTGGACAACGCGGTGCCCGCCAGTTCCGTGTCGCGGGCGACACTGCGCGAGAAGGCCCGGATCGGGGACTCGTAGCGCACCACCTCGTTGACCGCATTGGGGATGAGCCCCGGATCCGCCTTCAGCAGACGCCACTGCTCGGGATGGGTGGCGAACAGATGCAGGGCATTGGAGATGGCACTGATCGTGGTGTCCAGCGACGGCGCCAGATAGTCCACCATCATCGTGACGCACTCGGCGGGCATGACCTTGCCCTCGTCGGCCGCGCACAGCAGGTCGTGGCCCATGCTCCCCTCCAGTACGGACCGGTCGCGGACCACACGGCGGGCGTAGCGCATCATGCCTAGACCCAAGGGAAGGGTCCGCACGAACTGGCGGTTCACCGGACCCATGCCGTCGAAGGCGGCACCGGCCCAGCGCAGCAGGTTCTCGCGGCCCTCCTTGGGCCAGCCGATGTAGTCGGGAACGACGGACATGGGCAGGGCCGTGGCAAGCTCGACGCCGTCGACGTGGTGGTCGGCGACAGCGGCCTCGACGACAGCGGCGGCCTGCTCCTCCACCGTGTCCGTTATCGCGCGCAGAGCCCTGGGAGTGAGCCGGTGGGCGACCTGGCCACGGTAGCGGGCGTGTTCCTCGCCGTCGCTGAAGAGGGTGCCTCGTCCCCCGCGGTTGGTGAGGGGGTTGAGGGCGACGCCCTCGCCGGAGATGAAGGTCTCGTCGTCCAGGAGGACCGCCTTGCACTCCGCGTAGCGCGGCAGGGCGTAGGCCTTCTGCTTGCTCAGCCACACCACGGGACCAAGAGCGCGCAGCGCCGCATAGTGGGTGTGGGTGTCGCGGATGGCCGCGGGCGAGTACAGGTCGGCGCGGTAGACGGGGACATCAGTGTGAGTAGGCATCAGAAGTCCGTTCCAGATGTGTTGTCGGCTTGTGATCCGGGCCACCGAAGCGCCCGCATCCATCTCGTGTCCGAGCGGGCTGCCTCTGGTGTCAAGAGGCGGTGTAGGTCGGGTAGTCCGTGTAACCGGCTGCGCCGCCGCCGTAAAATCCCTCGGGCTTGGGGGTGTTGAGGGGGGCGCCGGCTCGGATGCGCTCGACCAGGTCGGGGTTGGCGAGTGCAGGAATGCCGACGGCTATGACGTCGGCCAGGCCGTCCTCGATGTCCTTGGCGCGTGTGGGGATGTCGGCGCCGCCTCGGTTGAGCACGAGGGTGCTCGGCCACAACTTCCGCAGGGTGTGCAGGAGTTCCTCGTCGGCGCCGTGGCTGATGTGGAGGTAGGCGAGGTTGAGCGGGGCGAGGGCTCGCAGGAGGGCCGGGTACAGCTCGTGGGCGTCGCTCTCCGTGATGTCGCCGAGGTTGAGAGGGTTGCCGGGAGAGATCCGGATGCCGGTGCGGCCTGCGCCGATCTCGTCGGCCACGGCAGTGACGACCTCCACGGCGAAGCGGATGCGGTTCTCGATGGAGCCGCCGTAGCGGTCGGTGCGCTCGTTGGCGTTGGTGGAGAGGAACTGGTGGACCAGGTAGCCGTTGGCTCCGTGGATCTCGACGCCGTCGGCGCCCGCGGCGATGGAGGATGCGGCGGCGTGGCGGAAGTCGTGGACCGTCGCGGTGACTTCGTCGATGGACAGTTCGCGGGGCACCGGAAGCTCGCTGGGCCCGGCCGCGGTGAAGAAGAGGCTCTTGGGCCTGATCGCCGAGGGTGCCACCGGCTGCCGCCCGTGGGGGGTGTTGTCGGGGTGGGAGATCCGGCCCGAGTGCATCAGCTGGATGACGATCCGGCCGTCCGCCGCGTGGACGGCGTCGGTGACCTTGCGCCAGCCGGCGATGTGCTCCTCGGTGTAGATGCCGGGCGACATCGGGCCGCCCTGCCCGTCGGCGGAGGGCTGAGTGCCCTCGGAGATGATGAACGCGTGCGAGGCACGTTGGGCGTAGTACTCGACGTTCAGCTCGGTGGGTACGCCTTCAACGGTCGACCGGCTCCGCGACAGGGGTGCCATCGCAAGCCGGTGCGGCAGGGCGATGTCTCCGGCCGTGGTCGGGTTCCACAAGGCATTCAGCATGGGGGTTCCTTAAGAGTGGGGTGGTTACGGCCACGGGACACCGCGGATGCACGGCCGATTGATCGAACCGGCCGGGATGGGGAGGGCCGTCCGAAGATGCGCTCGAGTTGTTGATCTCAAGGCAGGGGTGACAGCGCCCGTGGTCTGCCACCCCTGCACGAGCAACCCCGGTCAGCGGTCAGTTCGAGCGCAGCACAGGAAACAGCTCGTCATGTCGGGGGATGTCGCCGTCCGCAAAGGCGAACGGGGGAAGGCACTCGCGGAAGTAACTCATCCCCAAGAAGTGTCCCGGTCGATTCAACCACCGCGCGTCGTCTCCCAGATAGCGAAACGCCACCGCTTCCCGTCGACGGTCACCGGTGGAATTGCGCTGCGCGAAGTGCAGCGTCGTGGGTGCATGCATGAGTACGTCGCCGGGTGCCAACTCCCAGGCGAGCACTTCGTTTTCCGCGATGACGCGCTCGGGGTCCTCCAAGACCGGCATCGGCTGATCGATGACGGGATCGCCGGCGGAGAACGGCGCACTGCGATAGAGCGTGTCCCAATCATGGGAACCCTTCACGTAGCTCACGACACCACTGTCGGGCGATACGTGGTCGAACGGCACCCAGATCGACACGATCTGTCGTCCGGTCAACGGCCAGTACGACAGGTCCTGGTGGAGTGGTGTCGTTCCGTGGCTGTTCGGCTCCCGGACGAACAGTTGATCATAGAAGAACCGGACGCTCTTGCTGGCCATGGCGCTCGCGGCCAGATCTACGAGGGGCGAAGTACGGGAGAACTCCTGCACCGTATCGTTCCACCTGCTCATGAAAGAGCCTTGGACCCCACCATCCTTTGCCAGGAGCAGGGGTGGCGGCGACGCGATCATCTCGTCGATCGCGAGCCGCATCCGTTCAATCCATTTCGGATCGATGAGCCCCCTGACAACGGCCGCTCCGTCTCGCTGGTAATCAGCAATCACCTTGTCGAGATCACGCTGTGCCGTAGACACCATTTGTCTCCTTTGCTTGGCGCCGGGCCTCTCGGGCGAAATTCCCGGCTCCTGTGAATGACGAATTGCCCCTGCCAGGGCGCGAGATCAGCTCAGGGCAAGTCCTGAACCCGCTTGTCACGCGGCGTGAAGAGGGTCAGTCGAAGGTGAGGACGAGTTCGCGGCGGACATGACCGCTCCTGCTCATCGCTTGGTCGTTGCGGGCTTCGGCCTGCCGGTCTGCGCCGACTGCCTGATCGGCTCGCCTTCGTGGCTGCCGGACCCGGTTACCACTACTGGGGATCGTGGGAGGCGAGACTCCGGAAACGGCTGCCGTGGAAGACCAGAGGGGCGGCGACCGGCACCATGCACAGGCCCTGGATCTCAAGGAGCGCGATCGTGTGGTCGCCGCCTGGCAGTTCCGCGTGGAGGGAGCAGTCGAACATGGCCGCGGCCCCGTCGAGGAAGACGGCGCCGTCTAGCGACGAGTGCCACTGCACGTCGGCGAAACGGTTCTCATCCTTGCCCGCCAGGCGGCGGCACGCCAGGTCCTGACCCTCGGCCAGGACGCTCAGCCCCAGCCGCCGCCGGTCACGGAGCTTCGGCCAGGTGGCCGACGTGTCCTGTACGCACACCGACAACAGGGGAGGACCGATGGACACGGACGTGAACGAGCTGACCGCCATCCCGGCCGGTGCGCCGTCCACCAGGGCGCACACAGCTACCACACCGCTGGGAAAGCAACCGAATGCCTGCCTGAGCGTCTCGGCATCGAGTTCGGCGGCGTCGAGGGCGACCACGGGCGTACGACTCTCACCGATGCGGGGTGTCTCCAGGACTGCGCGGGGCGACGTTTCCGACATCGTTCTTCCTCTCAGCTGATCTGCACGTGGGGGGAGCCGCAGCGGCGCCGCGGCTCACAGACAGCCGCAGGTAGACCGCGGGATGGCGCGAAGGACTACGGCGCGGGCGGGAACGGCACCGGGTCGAGGCGGCTTTCGCCGAGCCGTTGGGCGGTCGTGTGGTACTGCGTGGCGATGTGCGTGCGATACATCGAGACATCGCGCAGGTAGCGCTGCATGCGCTGACCACGTCCGGACGCTGACGTGCCGGCTGAGCGGAACAGTATGTCGACCGCCTGGCAGGCCGACTCCGCGGCCTCCACCATCATCGCCCCCACCCGCTGGGCCTGCTGCGTGGTGTACGGCCTGACGTTCTCGACATCGTCGCGGCACCACTGCGCGTGGAGGTCGCAGGCGTGCATCATGATCGCCTCAGCGCTGTCGGCCTTCATCATCGCCTGGCCGAAGTCACGCTGATACAGCATGTCCTTGTAGCGCGGCCCCCGCCGGGGCAGAAGGGTGATCTTGGTCCGCGCGAGCCTCTCACTCTCGTCCAGCGCGGCGCGGGCCGCGCCGATGACGCTGCTGGCCAACTCCACCGAGAAGAAGACCAGATGGACGGAGGGAAGGTACAGGGGGTTGCCGTGCAGTTCGAGCCCCGGGGATGTCGCCTTGTGCTCCGTATCCGGCGCCAGCTCCATGAAGTCGCCGTAGACGCCGTAGTACTCGGGCACGACCTGGTCCTTGACCACGACCGTGTTCGAGCCGCTGGACCGCATGCCGAAGACGGCATCACCGCCCCAGTCGTCCTCGATCTCGAACTGACCAGCGGGGATCAGTACGTGGAGCATGGGCTCCGGCGCACCGGGAAGACGCCTGGGACGCCCCGGACCGCCGGAAGGGGCGCCGGGAGGCAGGGGTGCGCCGGCCCGGGCATTTGAGGGAACGGCAGAAGTGGCGTTCTCTGCTGTCTCATCAGCTGTCTTCTCATCGACGACCTTGACGGTGACCGTGACATGGCTGGCGTAGGCACTCCCGGACTGGTAGGGCGACTTGGCGTTGATCAGCCAGCCGCCCTCAACCCGCTGGGCGGTGCCGGCCGGGGACAGGCTTTGAGAGGCGCGGAAGTAGCCGAGGGCATTGGTGAACACCTCGTCCTGCGCCTGCTTCGGCCAGTTCGCGGCGGTCGACAGTCCGTGGCCCTGCCCCAGGCACAGACACCAGGCGGTGCCCGGGTCGGCGCGACCCACTTCCATGATCACCCTGGCGAAGGTACGCACGTCGACATCGAGGCCGCCGTACCGCTTCGGGGTCAGCAGGTGATAGAAGCCGGCCTCCTTGAATGCCTCGTGCACCTCGGGGGTGTAGTGGCCGAGTTCCTCTGCCTTATCTGCCTGCTCGCGGATCAGGTCGCGCAGCGCGGCGGCGCGCTCGACGAGCGTCTCAGGCGAGACGTCAGGGGGGCCATCGAGCGTATGGGCCGGGGTTTCGGTGGCCATTTCGTTCAGCTCTTCCTTCGTAGTGGTCGGAATCGGTATGCGCCCGGGACCGTCCAGGGTTCGTACGTCGCAGCCCTGGTTTTCCGATCTCCCGGCGGGGTGGGGGGCCGATCGATGAGTTGGAGCCCTTGCTGGAGTGCGGTGTGCGGGTTGCTCCGAGGACGGTGACGTCGGGCCACCGCGGGCGCCGCCGTGACGCGGTACGCAAGCAGAGTGCCATCGAAACGAAACTACTTCGTTTCGATCGATCCTAGATTCACTCCAAGCGAAATGCAACCGTTTCGATGCCGGGATTCAGCCATCCGTCGACGGCCGCGCGCGTGCCGAGCCCCCCTCGGGCGGGGCATGCCCCGGGCTGCCACGGAGTACGAGGATCCGCACGTCAGCAGATCAACCGGCATGTACACCGCTGGAGTTGCGAGCCCTGCTCCGTCGCATCACATCGAGAGCGCTGGGGCCCGACTGACGCAGGAGCGGCAGCGGCGTGGCCCCTGGCGGGTGCGCACAGGGGCCGGGTTGGCCGGCACGTTTGCAGAAGTGCCCTTATTGTTCGGGTCGACCGTCAGGACAGGGATGCTGCTTGTCCGAGGGCGGGCAGCAGCACGGCGCCCACGAGCGACTTCGGGTACTCCTCATCGGCCTGGCAGCTCTCCAACGCGGGGCGGGACAGCACACGCGCACCCGTGCCGCACACTGCGGTCACGATGCATCCCGGGGTGGGTTGCATGACGATCAGGGCCGCGAGGTAGCAGGCGACGAGCAAGGTGCACGCGAGCGCGGGCGTCATGCCGCAGGGACCGTCGCCGCGTGATCACGGCACCGGTCATCAGCAGCAACAACACGGCACCCGCCAGGACGCGCGTCAGAACAAAGGCCGTGCTGTGCAGGCTGCATGAGAGGCGGTCAGATCCCGCGTGAGGGAGCCCCGCCAGCTTTCCGCCGAGTACAGCGCGGACCGCCAGGAGCGTGTCGGGCCCGTTGCGCGCGAACAGCACCGGGCCAGGAAACGGCGAAATGCCCTGCCCGGCGACAACGAGAGGTCAAGGCCAGCTCTCACGGCGCACGGCACAAGAGGTGCAGTGGCGTTCAGCAGGGACACCCAGGACAAGGAGGATCCCGTAAGGGACCTGCCGGTACGTGCCGGGGTGATACGCCGGTGCGGAACGTGTCACGCACCTTGTCGTCGCGCTCCGCTCCGTCGACAGGGCGACGAACAGTGGCGCCCAGCGGCGCCTGCGGACTTGGCGGCCCCGATGACGGGCGCGTCGGTGATCTCCGGGAGGCCTTCGACGACATCGGGGAATGGGGCGCTGCCCAGCAGTACGCCTTTGCGGGTTGAGAACAGCTGGTGATCTCGCCCTCATGAGCAGCCCAACCTCGCCGGTCAGCTGAACGCCTCGGCCTGAGCCTGGCCCACCGCTCGTGCACCAGCCCTCCGAACGCGGACAGCAAGGCATCAGAGATGGCAGACTCGACCGGCAACGAAGCTCCGGCAGACATGAGTTGGTGTGACAACCCTCGCCCTACCGGAGCTCCGTCCTACTCAGCCCCAACTCGGGGGCTGTATGCCGCTCTGGTCTATCGAGTACCAGTAGTTGTCGTTGCTGCTCTTATCAGCCGGAACGTTCTTGGTGCCGATCTCTTGCGTGTAGGAGCCGCAGTCGCTGGACGTGTAGAGCGTGATCGCGCCCGAGAAGGTACCGGGCTGATCCGTCGTGGTCCAGGCGCCAGCACTCACCTTGTAGCAATGCTCGCTGCCACCTGCGATGAAGGAAACGCTGTGCGGGTAGGCGTACGTAGTCCCCGTCCACTGCGACGACGGCACGACGCCCAGCATCAAGTGTCCCTTGCTGGTCCCGGCAGACGCGCTGTCGACACCGGTCACTCCGAGTGCTGCGCCCGTCAGCGCAGCTACCGCGGCGACTTTGCACACCTTCTTGAACCCTGACTTCATAAGAAACACTATGGATCCTCACTGTCATTTGATAGGAACCCAGGCATCGCAGAACTTGCCCGAGTTCCTGTGCGGTCCTCCTGCTCCGTCGCAGGAGTGACAACGGCCGATTTCGGCTACGCTGTTTCTAAAACCTACTGTAAGGAACGGTCCGAGCAGTCTCGTTCCCCTCACTGCGATGTGCGGGTTTCGTGTCAGTGGGTTAATGGTTGTGCTGCGGAGGCGGGGATTCCCCGAGGCCACCCGACCGCGATTCGTGGCGCGCCGGAGAGAAGCCGGACAGCACCAGAAAGAAGACGACGGCAAGTCACCCGAATTCCAGCCCGTCCAGCCACGCAGGCACCAACTCTGGGGAAAACCTGTGAAGGTGTATCACCAGCAGTGGAAAGGACCACATACAGTCACGACAGCTGCAGATATGGCGGTGTAGGGCGTCGCTGCTGGTCAGCTGGATGTCCGGGGGCACCGGTGGGCATGGGGAGGCCCACCGTGATCATGAACGTTTATGACGACGTATCAAGAACACGTGGCCGTGGAGGCCACGTAAGCCGAGCGAGTGTGGACGGCGGCGCTCGGGGCGGTGACCGAAGAGATCGACCTGACCAGCAACGACGCACCATCGATCAAGGGACTACAGCCGCCGTGTCTGGGTGCCCCGCAGGCCGACCGCGTCCCACGTGTCGAGGAACGTGACCTGGTCGGGCCGGAAGAGCGCGACCCGCAAGTCCGGGAGGCCACCCTGCTGCGGGGGCGCCCCGTCGACCAGAAAACCGGCGAGCATCCAGTCCGGGGTGAACGGGCCGCTCGCGAGCGGCCAGCGACCGCTGAGTCGATAGCCGCCCCTCACCGGCGTCGCCCGACTTTTCGCAGCCGCCGCTCCACGGGGCAACAGGTCGGGGACGTCGGCGAACACCTTCTCCAGCGTCTCCCGGGCCAGTGACCGTACGAAGAACCAGCTCAGCGAAGCGACCTGGACGGTCCAGCCCGTCGAGCCGTCGGCTCGCGCGATCTCCCGTACGACCCGGGCGCCCTCGGTCAGCCCGAGCTGCTCTCCGCCCCACACTTTGGACAGGGCCATCCGGAACACGCCTGCCTCGCACAGGGCGGCGACGATGTCCGCCGGAACAGCCGGGCATTCTCACCTTCGGCGGAACGTGCCGCGGTCTCGGGAAGGAGTGGGCGGACACGGTCGAGCACACTGTCACTGGTTGCCCGGTCCTCGGACTGAGCGGGGTCAACAGGCGTGGGCCATGAAGGGGTTCCTCGCTGCAGGTGTGGGGGTCTGATCGTGAGAGATCAACTTGGGCGGCGGAGCCACTCAGCCAGGCGTCAGGTCGAGTCCGACATCGAGCCGGTGGCGGTCCGGATGCCTCGCCGGCCTCGGGCTCGGGCTCGGTCATGTTGGTGCCGGCATCGGTGTATCTCCCGTGGCCGGGAGATACACCGAACGGCGTGCAGTCCCTGTGGTCAGGGGGTGGTGCAGGTGTTGCTGAGGCCGCCGAGTCCCTCGATGGTGGAGTTCAGCACACCTCCGGGGGCCAAGTACCGGGGCGGCTTGCAGGCGTTGCCGACACCAGCGGGAGTGCCGGTGAAGATCAGGTCTGCCGGCCGCAGTTCGCACACGCTGGACAGGTGGCTGATCAGGGTCGGGATGTCGAAGATCAGGTCGCTGGTGCGTCCCTTCTGGATGGTTTCCGCGTTGTAGGTGGAGGACAGTGCGAGGTCGTTGGGGTCGTCGAGTTCGTCGAGGGTGGTCAGCCAGGGGCCGATCGGGCTGAAGGCCTGGTAGCTCTTGGCGAGACTGAACTGCGGAGGAAATCCGGCCAGTTGCATCGTGCGCTCCGAGATGTCCTGGCCGACGCAGAATCCGGCGACATGGTCGAAGGCCTTGTCGGAGGGGATGTTGCGGCCGCCTTCACCGATGACGACGACGAGTTCGAGCTCCCAGTCGACGGTCTCGTTGGGCAGCGGGATCTCCGCAGCGGGCCCCGCCAGGCTGGAGGGCCACTTGGTGAACACCAGCGGAGCGTCGGGGACCGGCGCGTTGTTCTCGGCGCTGTGGTCACGGTAGTTCAGGCCGATGGCGAAGATCTGGCGCGGATCGGTGACGGGAGGACCGAGCCGGCTGGCGTCGGCTTCCAGCATGGCCAGGGTGGTCGTCGGGTCCGCCTTCGGGCGGGCGGCGGCGAGCCACTGGCGGATCTCGGCGATCCGGGTGACGGAGGCGTCGAGTGAGGTCGTGAACCGGCCGCGGGAGGCGGTGTTCAGGTCGATGACGCCTTCGGGTGTGACGACGACAGCCCGGCCGTCAAGGTTGGCGAGTTTCATGGTGAGGTCCTTCCGGGAGAAGAGAGCCTGCGGCGGCGCATACGGCAGCCGAAGGCAGGTGAGGGGTGAGTTCAGGGTGGTGTCGACGCGATGGGGAGTCGGCAACCCGACGACGACGTCGACGCGTGGCTCCACGGTCGGGCAGGGTCGTGACCGCGGGGGGCGTGCCACGCCCCGCGACTGCGGCATGGTCCGCCAGGGCAGGCCCTAGTCCCGGGCCGTCAACCGGGCTCCGGTCGGGGCGGGCGGTCCACATCGCAGACGCTGGGTGAGTTCGCGGACCAGGGCGTCGGCGCCGTCGAGTGAGGCAGCGGTGCCGAAGACGTGGAAGTCGGGGCGGACCAGGATCACATCACGGTCCCATTCGTCGAACCATGCGGCGTACCCGCCTTCCACGTCGGTCACCGGTGCATCCGGCCCGATGTGAACGGCAATGCCCCCGAGGCGCTCCCATGCCTCACGGACCGGCGGCGACAGCGACTCCAGCGGGTTCCCGCTTCGGCTGAGCAGCACATGTACGCCCATGCCGCACACGTCGTCGAAGAAGCCCTCCCGGCCGTCGGCCCGCACGAGCCCCTGACGGCCCAGGCGTCCCGCGTGCGGGTCTCCCGCCGCGAGCGGATCAGTGCCCATCCGCCACTCCATCTTCGGCGGGCCGTCACCGGTGTTCTCCCGGATCGCCTTGTCGCGCTCGGCGCACGCTTCTGGGTCGACCAAGCAGAGAATGTTGCCGATCATGACGCCGTCGGAGATCAACTTGCTCACGTGCGGAATACGTTCGCGGGCGTAGTCGTCGAGGGTGTCCATCGGGACCACCCCTCTCAGCACCAGGTCCAGGCGCCAGCCGAGGGTCGCCACGTCGCGGATTCCGGAGTTCATGCCCTGACCCAGGAACGGCGGCATCAGGTGGGCGGCATCACCGGCCAGCAACACCCGCCCCTGTCGCCAGCGTTGGGCCCAGCAGGCTCGGAAGCTGTAGGCCGCGTACCGCACCAGGTCCGCGTCGGCCGGAGTGACCCCGCGCTCGGCCAGCAGCCGCCACACGGTTTCGTCGGTGGCCATCTCCTCCTTCCGCTCCCCGGGCAGCAGCATGAACTCGAAACGACGCCGCCCCGGCCCGGCCGGCACGGATGTCACAGGACGCGGCGGGCCGAGAACCTGCCCGAAGTGCGGGAACCAGTCCCGTTCCACCGTGGGCTTGAGGTCCACAACCAGCCAGTCGGAGGAGAACTGCAGGTCGCCGTCCAACGGAATCCCGGCCAGGCTCCGGACGATGCTCGTGGCGCCGTCGCACCCGACAGCGAACTCGGCGGTGCACGTCAGTTCATCCGCCCCGGCACGGGGGCCTCCGTTCTCGTCGGAGGGCACGAAGCAGACCCGGACCCCGTCCTCGGTCTCCTTGAGGTCGGTGACCACATGGCCCCGCAGCAGCCGGATTCTCGGCTCTGCCTCGACCTGTGCCTCCAACACCGCCTCAAGATCCGGCTGGTTGAACGTCCCCCCATGCGGTCCCTCGGCCCTCTCGGGCACCTGCATGACTTCCGAAAAGAGGATTTCTCCCCCGGGGGTGACGTAGTCGAGGCTGGTGCTCTTCACATCCCACAGAATGTGGGGCTCCAGAGCCTCGGTCACCCCCGTCAGGTGCAGCACCCGCCGCGCCTCACTGCTGAGGCCCACTGCCCGGGGCAAGGGGTACAGGGCCGGCCATCGCTCCACCACCAGAACGCGGTGCCCGTTGCGCGCCAGCAGCAGGCTGAGGGTCAGTCCCGACGGACCGGCCCCTACGACAAGCACATCCCACGAGGCGGCAACGGAGTCGTCCGGTGACTCAGAGTATTCGTCATTCTGCTCCATCCCAGCTCCAAACGGTCCATGTGTTGCGGAAGACGGGGCCCGTCGATTCCTCGCCCTCGGGCTCCTTGGGCGTCATCTGCGGAAACTTCGACCAGGAGTGGTCAGGGCTCGATGTCTTCGTCGGACTCCTGCTGGATGCGGGCCCACTGCTCCTGAATCACGCTCTGCAGATGGCGCGCTTTGGGCCAGCCGCTGTAGACGGCGGCGTGCAGCGCGAACTCCTCCAATTCCGCCAGGGTGAGATCGCCACTGTTGAGCGTGGCCCGAACGTGATCCTCCAGCGCCTCCGGAGCGCCCGCCGCGGTAACGCAGGCCAGCGTCACCAACCGTCGATCACGGTTGCTCAACCCCGGCCGCGCCCACACCTTGCCGTAAACGAAATCGCGGGCCGCTTCGTCCAGCGGCGTGGGAGTGTAGCCGTCCGGTAGTTTCATCGTCATGACCCTTTGGATAGTCTCTTCGGCATCGGCACGGGACATTGGAATCCTCCTTGACAGCGGAATAAGCGAATTAGCATTCGGTTCCATAGGCCATTGACGGGTCTGGTCGAGTCCGCGTCAGCAGCTCGACCCCCACCTCCCCCGCGGCCTCGTACGGAGCGCGGGCGATGTCGGGCAGGGCACGCGAGACCGAACCGCTGTGACTACCGTGGCCATCGGTCACGGCGTTGGCGGGGCGGACGTCGAAAGTGAGGTGCTCACCGCAGTGGTGGCGCGGCTCTTGATGCTCAGCCTCGTGGCGGCGAGGGGCGGTGCTCGACTGCGACACCTGTTCAGCCACCGGCACGCTGTTCCGCCACAGGCTCCGTGTGGTGCCGACTTCGACGAGGCGTCGGCACCGCGCATCGCCGCCACCGCCACCGCCACCGAGGCCTGGACGCCCACAAACGGCATCACGAGGTTTGATCGCAGGCACCCAGCGGTCCGATGAGCGGGCGCGAACGTAACGAACGCCGCGGTTGTCGCCTCGGAGCCCCGCTAGATGTCGAGTTCGACCTTGGCGGAGCCCGCCGGTCCGGTGCCGGCGGTGGGGAGAGGGCTAGGGCGGATCATGGGCGCTTGGTCAGTTCGGACTCCGGCTCCCCGGCCTCGAAGCGGGCGACGAACTCATCGGGGTCGAACTCCACCCCGACCGGGTTCTTCTGGAATTCATCGGACAGCAGGTACTCCTGCGTGGACTCCGCGTCGGGGAAGTTGTCGATCTGCAGCTCGATACGGTTTCCGTCAGGGTCCGCGTAATACAGCGACACGGTCATGCCGTGATTGATCACCCAGACCGGGTTGATATCCTTCTCCTTCAACCGCTTGTAGGTGCCGACCAGGTCACCCAGCTTCTCGTAGGTGAAGGCGAAATGCTCCAGCCCGGTGTGCTCCATTTCGGGCATCACCGACGAACCGAGTGCGAGAAACGCGACTCGGTGATGCTCGTCGTCGTAGGTCATGAAGCCCAGCATGTCATTCGAATAAACTGGGCGGCCGTCAAGAACCTGTGAATACCAATCGATCATCTCCTGCATACGGCCGGTCTTCAGCACGACATGTGCGAGTTTGACGGGAGCGACCATTTTATGCCTCCTTGATTGTGCGGCACTACTGAATGCCGGCGGCCATCGCGTGTTCCTGAAGTGAGAGCCCGCCGAGATGTGGCGTCGATACCGGTTGCCGTCGCTCATGGCCATGCAGAGCCGCGACGTCGAGCAACCACTCTCGCCGACCGGCGACAAGGTCCGCCCGCTGTCCTGCTCAGCCACCTCGCCAGCCAGGGCCGATGGAGCATCAGCAACTAGATAAACAATAATCTATAGATTCCATTTGGGGAAGGGCTGAGGAAGAATGTGGCCATGTCTTCTTCCTCGACCTGGCCGGCCGATCCCCCGCAGACCCGCGCGGACTGGGTTGACGCGCGGCTGCGCATGGCCATCCTCACTGGGCAACTGAAGGCCGGGACCAGGCTCCACGCGGAGCGACTGGCCGCCCAGTGGGGCGTGTCGGCCACGCCCCTCAGGGAGGCGTTCCAGCGCCTGGCCGGCGACGGACTGGTCGAGATCGCACCCCAGCGGGGGGCGCGGGTGGCAGGCCTCGACCGCGAGAAGGCCGCCGAGTACTACGAACTGCGGCTCCTGCTCGAACCCCGTGCACTGGAGTCCTCGCTCCGCCAAGCCGACGCGGCCTTCCTTGATGAGGTCCGTCGTGCCATCACCGAGTTGGAGGCAGTGGGGACCGCGGACAGCGTCGAGACCGGTTTCAGTGCACATCGCAGCTTCCACCAAACGCTGCTGTCCCGCTGTCGCAACCGGGAGATGTTGCGCATGTGTACGCTCCTGCAGGACCAGACCCAGCGATTCGCCGCCAATTCCATCGACGTGAAGCACATCGGCCAACACCGCGCCCTCGCCGAGGCAGTCCTCGAAGGGGATATCGGCGAGGCTGTCCGCCTGATCACCGTCCACCTGCACACCACCGTGGACGCCGCCCACTCCCCCACTGGCGCCCTCCCGGCCGGAGAAACGTAAAGCGCACGGCTCGGTGCCTTTGGCGGTGGTGACGAAGCGTGATCGGTGTCCTGGGCATGGCATGCGGGACGTCAACTCCCTTGTGAAGCCGTCGTTCGGGGCGTGGGAACTTCGAACAGGCAGCGTCCACCGCCCCAGGAGGTCCCGGACGGCGGACGTGAAGGCGCCCCCTCCACTGTCAGGCGAGGGGCGGCAGTTGTTCGCCCTGGACGGCCTGGACGGCCTGGACGTCGAGTTCTACGCGAAGGGTGGTGCCGATGGCCGCGATACCGGCCTGGACGATCTGGTTGTAGTTCATGGCGAAGTCCTCGCGCCGCAGTTCGGTGGCGGCGCGGAACGACGCCCGTACGCCACCCCACGGGTCCGGTCCGGTGCCCAGGTAGGCCAGGTCCAGATCGACGGACTGGGCCACGCCGTGCAGGGTGAGTTCGCCTTGGACGGTCCAGCGGGCGCTGCCCGCCGGGGTGATGCCCGTGCTGCGGTAGGTGATCTTGGGGTGGATGTCCACGTCGAGGAAGTCCGCGGAGCGCAGGTGACCGTCGCGCGTGCCGTTGCCCGTATCGATCGAGGAAGCCTCGATGACCGTCTCCACGCTCGACGCAAGCGGGTTCTCCGCGATCTCGATCCGGCCGCCGAACTGCGTGAACCGGCCGTGCACACTGGTCAGTCCGAGGTGCTGGGCGACCGCGCTCACGGTGGAGTGGGCCGGGTCGATCGTCCACGGCCCGGGCGGCGGCAGTCCCACGTCCCCGGCTCGTCCCAGAACGAGCGTGCCGAGGTCGGCGCCGCCGGAGGCGGTCACGATGGCGGTGCGGGCGACGGGGTTGTAGCCGACGGCGGTGACGATCACGGTGTACGTTCCGGACGGCAGGGCGCCGGTGGCCACGGTGCCGTCCTGCGACGTGGCCTCGCGGAGTGTCTGCTGCCCCGTCATGTCGGTGACGGTCACTGCGGCGTGCGGCACGGCCCAGCCGTCTCCGGTGCGGATCCGGGCCCGCAGGCCGCCGCCCGCTTCTGTACTTTTCATGGTTGCTGCCCCTCGAAATCGTCGCCGGGAAAGTCGCGAGGAATCTGCGATGTGATGCGGGCCCCGGCCGCGACGGCTTGTGCCGTCCCCTGCTCCGGCCGCCCCGGCCGGGGCCCTGTGTTACCGGTCCGTACGCATCCGAGGCCGTACGGACCGGCGTCTGGTTCGACCCGGTGTGGGTCACCCCTCGGGGTGACCCAGCTCCAGGTCCAAGTCGTCGGCGCCGGCGACAGTCAGCGCGGTGGCGACCGGCTCACTGATTCCGAAGAGCAGCACGTCGTATGTCACCGGCCCTTCGCCCGCCACCACAGTGGCGGGCCGCGGCTGGTGGCATCCGCCGCCGCGTACGGGACGTACGAGTCGGAGCCCGGCGGCAGCAGTGAGTGCCGGCCGTCGGACCGGGCGACGCTCCGGCCGCGTTGACGTCCGATCAGGTAGATCAGCATCAGCGTGGTGCCCGCCGATACCCGTGCCGTCCGCGCTGCGCACCTGGCCTTCGATGCACCGTCCGCCCGTCGCGGGGATCACGTCCCCGCTACGGGTGTAGGTGTACGCGGCCTGCGGCTGGGACTTCGTCCGGCGCTGCACAGCGCCTGCGCCGACGAGCACCGGCTACCGCTGCGGTTGCGGTTGGGGTTGTGGTTGCGGCTCGGAGGACGGGGTCTCCGAGTCCTCGCTCTGCTGCTCGGTCCCGGTGCGCAGGCCCTCGCCCTCGACGTCCACGTTGGGCAGTGCGCGGTCCAGCCACTTCGGGAGCCACCAGGCCGACTTGCCGAGCAGGGTCAGGACCGCCGGGACGATGGCCATGCGGACGACAAACGCGTCGAAGAAGACCGCGATCCCCAGGCCGAAGCCAATCATCTTGATCATGGACTCGCTGGAGCTGATGAACCCGGCGAAGACGCAGATCATGATGATCGCGGCAGCCGTGACCACGCGCGCGCTGTGCCTGAAGCCCGTCACCACCGCCTGCTTGGGATTCTCCCCGTGGACGTAGGCCTCGCGCATCCGCGTCACGAGGAACACCTCGTAGTCCATCGCCAGGCCGAAGACCACACCGATCATGAAGATCGGCACCATCGACATGATCGGACCGGTCTCCTCGACGCCGATCAGACCGGCCAGCCAGCCCCACTGGAAGACCGCGACCACGGCACCGAGCGCCGCCAGCACCGACAACAGGAAGCCGAGGGCTGCCTTCAGCGGGACCAGGATCGAGCGGAAGACCACCATCAGGAGCAGGAAGGCGAGGCCGACCACCAGCCCCAGGTAGGGGATCATCGCGTCGGTCAGCTTCTGCGAGAAGTCGATGTTCAGCGCCGTGGTGCCGGTGACCAGCACCTGCGCGTCCGTGTCGGCCTTGATGCCGTCGGCCTGGTCACGGATGGCCTGCACCAGGTCCTCGGTCTGCGTCGAGGACGGCTTGGAGTTCGGTATGACGGTGACCGTCGCCGTGTCGCCGGCCTCGTTGAACATCGCCGGGCTGACGGTGGCGACGTCCTTCAGGCTCTTGATCTCGTCGGTCACCGTGGTGGCGGCCGCCTTCGGGTCCCCGCTTTCCTTGGTGTCGACGACGACCATCAGCGGGCCGTTGAAGCCGGGGCCGAAGCCTTCCGAGAGGAGGTCGTAGGCCTGCCTCTGCGTCGTGGACGTCGGCTTCGTGCCGTCGTCTCCCAGGCCGAGTTCCAACTGGGTCACCGGTATGGCCGCCGCACCCAGCGCGACGACGCTCAGCATCAGGACGGCGGCGGGGCGGCGGACGACGAAGTTCGCCCAGCGGGTGCCCATGTTGGGCTTGTCCCCGGCAAGCTCCTTCGCCTCTTCGCCGCCGGACCGCTTGCTCTTCCTGCCCGCCGGCTGGATCTTCCGGCCCGCGTAGCCGATCAGGGCCGGAATCATTGTGATGGCGATCAGCACCGCGATCGCGACCGCGCAGGCCGCCGCGATGCCCATCTTGGTCAGCAACGGGACGTCGACGACCGAGAGGCCGGCCAGCGCGATCACGACCGTCAGTCCGGCGAAGACCACTGCCGAGCCCGCCGTGCCCGTGGCCCGTCCGACCGCGTCCTCGCGCTCACGGCCCTCTGCCAGCTCGCCCCGGTAGCGGGAGAGGATGAACAGGGCGTAGTCGATGCCGACGGCGAGGCCGAGCATCATGGCCAGGATGGAGGTGGTGGAGCCTAGGTCGAGCGCGTTGGCGAGGGCCGTGATGCCCGCGAAGCTGATACCCACCCCGATGAGCGCGGTCAGCAGCGGCAGCCCGGCCGCGACGAGCGACCCCAGGGTGATGACGAGGACAAGTGCGGCGACTGCGACGCCGACGATCTCCCCGGCACCCGTCCCGGCCACCGTATCGAGCGCGTCACCACCGATCTCGACGGTCAGCCCGGAGTCCCGTGACTCCTCCACCGTCTTCTCCAGGAAGTCCTTGGTGGAGTCCTTCAGTTCCTGGGCCGGGGCGGTGTACTTCACCTGCGCGTAAACGATCGTCCCGTCCTTGCTCACCGCGTTCCGCTGGGTGAACGGGTCGGTGACGGAGGCGACCTCGGTGCCTGAGCCCAGTTTCTTGACGGTCTGCTCGACGACCGCCTTGTTGTCGGCCTCCGTCATCTTCTCCCCGGCGGGAGCCTTGAAGACGACGTTGGCGCTTCCACCGTCCGCGCTCGAACCGGGCGAGCGCTCGTCCAGCAGGTCGAAGGCCTTCTGTGCCTCGACGCCGGGGATCGAGAAGGACGATGAGCCCGCGGAGGGAGCGTTGGCAGCCGCTACACAGGCGGCGGCCAGCAGTACTGCCCAGAACAGGGCGATGAAGTGCCGTCGCCGGAAGGCGAATCGGCCGAGTTTGTAAAGGAAGGTGGCCACGGGACGTGCTCCCGGTCAGTTGTGAGGGTGGTTCAGGGCAGAGCGGACCGGCCCGACGACGGTGGGGTCTTTCCTCTGCCCACAGGGCATTGAGGAGGTCGTGTCGGGTACGGCTGGGACATCGGGTTACTGCTGGGGACCTGGGGAAGGGGCAGGGCAGACGCGGAGGGCGGGGAGGACCACGGCGTCGAGGTACGAATGCAGGAAGGCCTGCGTCGGCGGCCGGTCGTCGATCAAGGTGCGGGCGACGAACGCGCCGATCAGCATGTGCACCACGAACTCCAGCGCCGGGTTGTCCGCACGGATTTCGCCCCGGTCGACGGCGCGCTGCAACACCCGGCTGACCTCGTCCGTCTCCGGTTCGATGAGCAGTTCCCGGAACGCACGCTTGAGATCCGGGTTGTGATGCATCGCCATGTCCAGAGCGCGCATCAGCGCGGAGGTCTGTTCCATGGTGGAGTCGTCCTCGTGGGACAGCACGGCATGGAAGTCGCCTCGTAGCGATCCGGTGTCGGAGTGGGCGATGCTGCCGGGCTTGTGGTGACGTATCGCCCTGACGACCAGCTCGGCCTTGCCGCCCCACTGGCGGTAGAGCGTCGCCTTGCTGGACCGGGTGCGTGCGGCCACGCTGTCCATGGTCAGCGCGTCATAGCCGACCTCCCGGAGCAGGTCGAGCACGGCCGCGTACAGCTCGGCCTCCCGCTCGGGCGTGATCCGACCGCGACGCGGCGCCGCTGTCTCCGCCATCTCACGCACCTCCTAGGTAAACGAAACTACTTCGTACAGTTGGAACGCATGTTGACGACCATACCCCGAGCAGCAAGAGAAACGAAACTATTTCGTACGCCAGGTCGCACAGGCTCGACCCGACCAACTCAGTCTCCCCTCCCGCACCAGGCTGGGCACCGGACGGGCACCGCATCAGATCCGAGATCGATTACAGCTGCCGGCCGGAGAAGACCTGCGTCTGTGGGGCCTTACACGTCCGGGACGGCCGGCAGATCACCATGACCGCGTCCTCCCGCAACAGCGTCTTCTACAGCCCTAGGGGCCGCAGACTTCCGTTCTTCTTCGGGATGCGCACCCTGCGGACCGGGGAGAACCGGTAACGCTCGGCCTTCAACAGGCCGATGATCTCCCCAGACTCATCCCGTCGGGTGTCTCCCCGTCGACCCCGGGCGTCATCGCTCCGCCGTTGGCGTAAATACGCCCGTAGGCCATCAGAAACAGCTGTTCACTGAACAGCTGCCGATACAACCGTTCCAGAGACAGACCGCGTCTGCCCCTGTCGCTCAGGACACCGAGCACTGTGTCAGCGCTCTGCATTTCGCATACCTCCCCGGTGTCGCCGGTGTCCGTACCACCTGTGCCCCTTCGCCCTGCGAGCGGCTTTCCCGCTCTCCTCGGCCGGGCGTAACTCCGGCGACTACTACGGGCACTCCGTCACCGCCAGCCGTACTGGGACGGTGATCCCACGTTCGTCTCTGACACACGATCAGCGCGACCCAGGCGCCCCATTCCTCTCCTTCAATGCCCTCGTTGGGCATCGCTCCCGCCGCGAAGGTTGACCAGGGCGAACCAGTACGTCCCCGGTCACGACGGGCACCGGTTTCAGGTGCCGTTCCGGTCGCAGTAAATTGCTGCCGCTGGAGATTGGGGTTCAAGGAATCAAGCCTTCGCCATACCGCGCGGGTCCCCCGACGCACCGCCCCAGGCACCTGGGCCCGGTCGCCGGTTTCCTGGCATGCTCTGGTCCCCTTCACCTTTCGGATCCAGGTAAGCCATCGGACCCAGCAGACCCCCCTTCGAGCCTGTCCCGCCTTCAGCGGGGATGTGTCAAAGCGCCTCGTGGCGCACTGGTTCCCCTTGACGACCAGCAGGTAGTGGCCGCCGGCGGCGATGATGTGCTCGGCGTGGGCGCGCTGGGTGTGCATGGCGTCGGCGGTGACCACCGTGCCGCGCAGGTCGATGCGGTCCAGCAGCGGGGCGAAGGCAGGGATCTCGTTGCTCTTCGCGGGGATCTGACGCTGGGCGATGACGGTCTGCGAGGTGTGCAGGGCGGCGGCGAGCAGGTAGACGGCCTTGTCGTCGGTGCGTGAGCCGCGCACGGCTTTGCCGTCGACGGCGAGGCCGACCAGGGTGTCACCGGGTTCGTCGGCCGGGTCGGTGGCGTAGCGGGCGATCCAGGTACCCACGGCGTCGTCCAGCGCGTCGCCGTCCAGGCGGGCCAGCAGCCGGCCCAGGGTGGTGGTGTTCGGCGTGGCGCAGGTGAGTCCGAGGCGTGTGCGCAGGTCACAATCGCTGTCGGCGGCGAAGCGGGCGATGGCGGCCACCGATTTTGTGCCGCTGAGGACGGCGACCAGGCACAGGGCGAGCAGGGAACCGATCCGGTAGCGGCGGCCTCGGACCCGGCGCGGGTCGGGCACCTGGTCCAGCACGTCGGCCAGTGTGCACAGGCCGGGCAGTTCGATGAGCGGGCATGGGAAGTCAACGTCCTCGTGGTGGCGCGCGAGGGCGTCGATCCAGGGAAGATGGCACGCGAACGCGACCCCTGTTCGTGATCTTTGGCTTCGATAACCTTGATCATCGGGAGTCGCGTTCGTCATTTCCAGTCGGGCACATCAGCCACCCCGCACCACACCAGGGCGAACCCCTCATCTCGCCACCTGAGAACGCATCAGCCCTGCCCTGTCCCCGCCCCGAAAGGCGGGCCTCTATCGACGCCGCAGACTTCGCGTGATGCTACGGACCGCTGCCTCGCTCCCCCTTGCAGGGCTTTCGACACTGGGCTTCGACGCCGGGCGTTTCCCCCCGACGCCGCCAGTCTGCCACCGGGCCTCCTGGCAGCTACCCGGACCGGACTTCCACCGGCAGGCGACAACGAGCTTACGACTCAAGATCAACTACAACACGAAGACCTCCGAGTCTGCTGGGCGCGCGAAACAGCGAGGCTAGCCGGTTCCGCTGCGACTCCGGCTGTAACCCAGCTTTGTCCAGGGTCAGTTACTGCAGGTTCGCGCATGGTCACGGCGGGCCCGGCGGACCGAACAGTCGCTAGGTGGAAAGTAATCCGTGAACTCCGTGAAGAACTCGTGCAGTTACTGATGATTCAATCATTCCAGCCTTCTCACCGCGACCTCGCGGGCACAAAATGACCTTGACCTCGGGGACTTGACCACTCCTTCGGGAAAGGCACCACCTTGCCCCAGCAACACCCCGGCCGACGCCGTAGCGTCGGCCGCCGAGCAGCCCTTCTGCTCGCCCCGGCACTCGCCGGAGGAATGATCCTCGCCTACAGCCCACTCTCCCAGGCCGCACAGGCCGGCAGCGCCCGGCAGGCGGGGACGTACTCCGCCGGCATCTATCTCGTACAGATCGCCGGCGATCCCGTCGCCACGTACTCGAAGACCGCACCCGCGCCCGGCAAGCGGCTGAACACGGGGACAGAGGCCGTACGAGACTACGTCGGCCACCTGAAGCGGCAGCGCGAGAAGGTACTGGACGAGGTGCCGGGCGTCCGGCCGCTGTACAGCTACCAGTACGTACTCAACGGGTTCGCCGCGAAGTTGACGGCCCGTCAGGCCAACACCCTGGCCCGCACCGAGGGTGTCGTCTCGCTGTCCCGCAACGAGAGACGCCAGGTGACCGCCACCGCGGAGACGGACACGAACGCCACGGCCGACATCCACGCCACGGCCGCCGACTCCTCCGGTGGGACGTCCTCCAACAAGGCGGCCTCCGGCACCCTCCCCGTCCCCGACACCGCCAAGTTCCTCGGACTGAAGAACCCCGGCGGGCTCTACTCCAAGGTGCCCGGCGGACAGGCGAACGCGGGCCGGGGTCTCATCATCGGTGTCCTCGACACCGGGATCGACACCAACAACCCCTCCCTCGCGGCACTCCCGGAGCCCCTCTCCGACGCCGACGCCATAGCCAAGAAGTGGAAGGGCAGCTGTGACCGGGGGGAGGACAGTGCGCACCGGGTCACCTGCAACAACAAGGTGATCGGCGCCCAGTACTTCGACAAGGGCGAGACCGACCCCACCGACACCGACTGGGCGTCCCCGATGGACTCCTCCTCCCACGGCACGCACACCGCGACCACCGCAGCCGGCAACTACGACGTGCCGGCCACCGTGCCCGACACCGCCATATCCGGCCGGATATCCGGGCTCGCCCCCGCCGCCCGCATCGCGGCCTACAAGGTGTGCTGGCACGACGGCTGCTGGGCGGTGGACATCGCCGCGGCCTACGACAAGGCCGTGGCCGACGGTGTCGACGTCATCAACTACTCCATCGGCGGCGGCTCCGACAGCCGGACCGACATCCCCGAGTACACGGCGATGTTCAACGCCGCGAAGGCGGGCGTCTTCGTCTCGACCTCGGCGGGCAACTCCGGGCGCGGCACCGTCGAGAACAACGTCCCGTGGGTGACCACCGTCGCTGCCTCCAGCCACGACCTCGGTTACCGCACGAAGGTCACCCTCGGCAACGGCGTCTCCTACTCCGGTGTCGGCGTCAACGCCACCGCCGTGCCGTCCGCACCGCTCGTCGACGGCGCGAACGCCGCCCGCGACGGCGTCGACGCCACCTCGGCGGGGCGCTGCACGGCGGACAGCCTCGACCCGGCGAAGGTCACCGGCGCCATCGTGGTCTGCGTGCGCGGAGACAACGACCGCGTCGCCAAGAGCGACGCGGTGAAGGCGGCCGGAGGCGTCGGCATGGTGCTGTACTACACCAGCGAGGCCGACGACACGATCGCCGACGCCCACACCATTCCGACCGCCTACCTGAACCCGGCCGACGGCCAGGCGGTCAAGGCGTACGCCGGCACCACCGGCGCCACAGCGGCGATCGGCGCCGCGAAGGCCGTGCACCAGCGGGCTCCGCAGGTCGCCGGCTTCTCCTCCGGCGGCCCGGACCTGACCAGCGGCGGCGATCAGCTCAAGCCCGACATCACCGCCCCCGGCATGGACATCGTCGCGGGCACCACGCCGGGCGGCGAGGACGGCACCTTCAAGGGCGAGCAGGGCATCATGTCCGGTACGTCCATGGCCGCCCCGCACGTCGCCGGACTCGGCCTGCTACTGCGGCAGTTGCACCCCGACTGGTCCCCCATGGAGATCAAGTCCGCGTTGATGACCACCGCGACCACGAAGGACAACGAGGGCAAGCCGATCGCGCGCACCAACGTCGACGGCCCGGCCACCCCGCTCGACTACGGCTCCGGACACGTCGTACCGAACACCGCCGACGACCCCGGCCTGGTCTACGACTCCCACTCCGCCGACTGGACGTCGTACATGTGCGCCCTCGGCGACGAGCCGGTGACCGGCGACGGCAGCGACGCCTGCGCCACCGCCCGCAAGACCGACGCGAGCGACCTCAACACCCCGAACATCTCGGTCGGTGACCTGACCGGAAAGCAGACGGTCACCCGCACGGTCACCAACGTCACCGCCACCACCGGCGTCTACACCGCCGAGCTCCAGACCCCGGACGGCTACGAGGCCGAGGTCACCCCGAAGCTGCTGGTCGTCCCGGCGGGCGGATCGGCGACGTACAAGGTGACCTTCACCCGTACCGACGCCGCCTACGGCGACTGGGCCTACGGTTCGGTCACCCTCAGCGACAAGGACGACCACCGGGTCCGCAGCACCGTCGCCCTGCGCGCCGTACAGCTCACCGCACCGGCCACGGCCACGGCCACCAGCGAGGACGCGACCGGCTCGGTCACCGTCACGCCGCAGGCCGGCTGGAAGGGCACCTTCACCACCAAGGTGAACGGCCTCTACGCGGGCACCACCCAGACGGGCACCCTGACCGGCACCGACCCCGACTTCGGCCCGCCGCCCGCGCAGCTGGCGCCCTCCACGATCAAGACCGAGATCACCGTCCCCGAGGGCACCACCCTCGCCCGCGTCGCACTCCGCTCCGCCGACCACCTGGCGGGCAGTGACGTCGACCTGTGGGTGTACGACAAGGACGGCAACCTGCTGTCGAACCCGGACGACGGCAACGACGAGCAGGTCGACCTCACCCCGGGCACCTACGAGGTGTACGTCAACCAGTACGCCATGCCCGAGGGCGTCACCAGCCAGACGTACACCCTGCACACCTGGCTGGTCGGCCCGGACACCCGGCCCGACCACACGGCCACGGCCACCCCGGCCGAACAGCAGGTGGCTGCGGGCGACACCGTCGAGACCACCGTCTCCTGGCGCGACCTCACACCCGGCAGCGAGTACCTCGGCGTGGTCGAGTACGGCGACGGCACCGGCACCGTCGGCACGACGGTCCTGACCGTCACGCCGTAAGGCACGAAGAGGCGGCGGCCCCCGACCCCGGGGCCGCCGCCTTCGCCCGTGCCCGCCTTCCCTGCCCAAGGTCCGGGCCTGCCCAGAGCCCGGGCCTACCCAGGATCCGGATCTGCCCGCGCCCCGTGGTGAACCGGGGTGCACCTCACCCGCCCAGCCGCCGGAGGCCCCATGGACACCTCGGAGGACCGCGAACCGCCAGTGAAGGACCGTGGACTGCGCCTGGTCCCCGTCCTGTTGGCGCTGACCGTGGTCAGCGGCCTGATCGACGCGGTGAGTTATCTCGGCTTCGGGCACGTCTTCACCGCCAACATGACCGGCAACGTGGTGCTACTGGGCTTCGTCGCCGCCGGCGCGCCCGGCTTCTCGGTGCCGCACACCCTCACGTCGCTGGGGTCCTTCGTGGTGGGCGCGGCGGCGGGCGGGCGCACGCCGTACGGCTCGGCTGCGGCTCACTCCGCACCTGGGCACGGCTCACGCTCGCCGCCTAGGCGGTCCTGCTGGGCTCGTCGGCGGCGGTCGCCTTCGCCGCGCCCCACGCCACCACGACCGCCTACGCCATGATCGCCGTCACGGCCGTCGCGATGGGCCTGCGCAGCGCGACGGTCCGCAGACTGAGCGTCCCCGACCTGACGACGACGGTCCTGACGATGACTCACCGGCCTCGCTGACGACTCCCGCACGGGCGGCGGCCGACGGACGTGTCCCCTCGATCGACGAGCTGGAACCCGGCCTCCATATCGATCTGCCGGACGAGGAGAAGGTGCCGTTCTTCGGCGAGCACGGCTATTACCGCAGCCACGAGGCTCGCATGAACGACGGCGAGCGACGGCAGGCGATCAAGGATGAGGCCGAGCGGGCCGGGATCAAGCCGGGGGTTCCCCGGTCTACGTCGCTCAGCAGCCGAAGGCGCTGAAGACCGCGAACCTGGCGGATGCTCCGAACGCCGATTACTCGCCCAGCCGCCCACCTGTGCAACCCCTCGGAAATAGCCGCAGCGCACAAAATTGAGAGGAGACCATCTGCACACGTGTCAGATCGAGGCGCGCCTTGTCGCCAGCCCGCCAGCCGCTCCAGCGGTCGCAGCCAGCCGTTCACGCTGATCACCGGCACACAAATAGCGGGGCAACATAGCGCGGGATCGCCGGTTATCCTCGATTCGCCAGCGGGGTTCGGTGGCTGACGTGCTCGGCAGTTCGCCCGTAATCTCCTCGGGTCGTGCGAGGTGGGCCGTCGCGTGACGCCGCGGGTGCGCCGGGTTCCACGGGCCCGGAGTCCTGCTGGTTTTCTTCTTCCTGGTCCTTGCCGCGGCGGTGCCCGGCCGTCAGGTGACAGCCGGAAGGACGGTGAGCCGCTGCCAGCAGGTGGTGAACGCCTTTGCCCAGGGCCAGGTCGCGTCGATGCGCAGCCATCGGCGTCGGGCGTGGTCGGCGAGGCGGGCGGGCAGGTGGTAGAGGCGGAAGCGCATGGTGTCCGGTTCGGCGCCGGCCAGACCGTCGATGTCGTGCAGGGCCAGCAGCCGCACCCAGGCGTCGAGATCACTCGCGAGGTTCGCAGCGAGCATCCAGCCGCGGTTCACTTCCCAGGAGGCGGACGGCAGATTGTCCAGTCCCATGGCCTTGTTGGTGCGGACCCGGTCTTCGACTCCGGCGTGCGAGTAGTGCAAAACATCCAGGAACTGACTGTGGCCCGAGCCGGCGATGCCCCACATGTGACGGATATTGGTGGCGGTGATGCAGTACCGCCAGCCCGTCTTCTTCTCGAAGCCGGTCAGTTTCTTCAGGCGGCGGCGGGTGGGCCTGACACGGCGCACGATCAGCCCCATGCCCTCCGGCCAGCTCTCACGGGTGTTCAGCCCGGTCAACTCCGCGACGAAGTAGCCCTCCTGGAGGCTGCCGTCTTGGTGCACGGAGGTCTCCCAGGCACTTCCGGGCAGCTTCGCGATGGCCTTCTCGTCGTCTTCGGTGATCTTCCAGCCGACCGTGTAGCGGACCGTGCGCCGCGTGGTGTTCAGCGCTTCGAGGTGTTCGAGCAGCCCGTGGGTGGCCCCGGCCCCGTCCACCCGGACGAGGATCTTCGCGGCCGAGGAGCAGGGGATCTGGGCGAGGGCGCCGGTGAGCACCGTGATGTGGTCGGCCACCGTGTTTGCTCCGGCATTCCCCGGACGCAGGGGCATCGCCAGCGATTCGGTGGTGTTCGCGCACCACGCGGCCAGCGGATGAAACCCGAACGTCCCTTTTGAAGGTGACCGCTGCCCCGGTCTTCTTGGACGCGGACGTGATGATCGTGGCATCGAGGACGATGACGATCCAGCCGGTCAGCCGTTGCCCGCCACCGTTGCTGTAGCCAGGGGAAGCCGCACGGTCGTAAGTGCAGCAGGCTCCACACGTGCCGGCGCACCCGCGCCCGCACCTTTGCGATCTTCGCCAGGACTGTCTCGTCGAGCGCGGCCAGAGTGCGGCGAGCGGTGGAGCCCGAGGCCGACGGCCCGAACAGCGGCCGGTGGTAGAGCTGGAGTTGTTCGGCCTCCGACAGATTCGTCGCGCCGAGCACGATCGCGACGGTCAGGTGCACCAGCACCCCGGCGCGGTCCCGCCAGCCGGCCACGGTACTGGACGGCAGCACTTTCACCAGCGCGTCCGTCAGCCCCGTCCGGTCCGCACACCGGCGCAGGTGATCACCAGCATGCCGGGCCTGGGCATGATCCTCGGTGCCAGGTTCCTGGCTGCGACCGGCGGCGACATGACCGCCTTCGGCGCCCCAGACCGCCTCGCCGGCTTCGGTGGCGTCGCATGTTCCCCGCGACTCCGGCAAGATCAGTGGCAATCTTCGCCGGCCACGACGCTACAACCGCAGGCTCCAACGCGTCTTCTACATATCCGCGTTGTTCAGCATCCGCCACTGCGACGAGTTCCGCCGGTTTTACAAACGCAAGCGAGCCGAAGGAAAGCGACACATCCAAGCAGTCCTCGCCCTGGCCCGCCGACGCGTCAACGTCCTCTGGGCCCTCCTGCGGGATGGACGAACGTATGAAGCCACGCCGCCCACCGCACGCGCGGCTTGACAGACCACATTAGGAATCACTGCACACCAACCGAACCCAACCTGAAAAGGTCAGTAGCTAAAGCTCTTGGTAACTGTCGCACCTGCTTCATTTGGTGCATAAAATTCAATTATCTGCCGCGGATTTCCAGCGCAGCCCTTCTCGGTGTATGAAACGACTTCCGCTGGCTTACCGAGTATCCCGGTAAGGTTCGTGGTCTGCGATTGGCCCGGGCCAATATTGTCGCACCGTGTAACCGCTGTTGATGTTGACTGAGAGCCTACCCAAATTATTTCCATGGAACGAGTGCTTGCGCTCGACGACTTGACATGGACCGTGAGGACCCAAGTCCCGAGATCTCCGGCCGCCGCGTTCGCGGGAACAGCCACCCCGACTACGCCTAGCATTCCTGCGACACCTGAGACCGCAGCGCCAATCATGATCTTCTTGATACGCTTGAATCGACGAGTAGACATCTCAAGTGCGCCTTCCTGGGAATTGCCGCCTGCGATAAACTCTCACGTGAGATTCCATTTATATCAAAGCAGTAATTCGTGATCTGAGTTGCGTCGGTATGCGACTAGCCGTGCGCTTGCGGTGCCCAGACACGAAAGGCCCATTCCAAGCGCAGCTTGCATCGTTTGCTTTCGGCATGGGAACACTACGGAAGGCCGGATACGGAAGCAAGGCAACTCTGCTTAAAACTTGGTTAATTGACTGAAAGTTAGGCATGACCTCAATTCCTTCACGGAGCCTTTTCGGCGTGGCCACCTTTTGAGTGCTGCTGGGGTCATGCGGGGGTGTGCGCAACGGACAGGGCTCCCGTGCCGTTGAGAGAGGTGTTCGACGTGTCAACTCAGCAGCGCAGGAGCCCTGTTGGTTCCGTATCCTGCCGCACTCGACCTGCCTCATGTCGGCGTACAAGGAGATCGTGGCCCTGGCAAGATTTCCGTGAAGCTGGAGTGTGCCACTGTGCGCCGGTGACGCTCCGCCATAGGACGCGGCATTGTCAGCGAGTGTGATGACCTCGTACGGATCGGGTCTCCGCACCTCGATGCGGTGCGGGTGGAACAGGTGTGGGTGGCGGGCGGCGTGGTCCGTCACGGCAGCTGTAGTTCCTGATCACTCCGGTGGTGTCATGTCGTCGCGGCGGCTGTGAAATTGTTGCAGTGGGTGTGCTTCGGCCGCACGGTGCTGGTGTTCGCGGCGCCAGGCGGACCAGTGCAGGAGGTGGTCGCGGTCGCGTCGGGGGCGGGACAGGGCGGTGATCCTCAGGAGGCGGAGCAGTTCGCGGGCGCTGACCGGGACGAGTCGGCCGCTGGTGGCCTGGGCGGTGGTGCGCGGGCGGGTGACGGCGAGGACGGCGGCGAGCATGCTGCTGAAGGTCCAGCGCCAGGAGTTCCAGCAGGTGGTCTGGCCCTGGTCGAGGCGGCAGGCACTCTTGCCGAGCTGGAAAGCTTCTGCGATCTTCCAACGGCAGCCGATCACGTCGACGAGTGTGGCCAGGGGCCGTCGGGGGTGGCGGAATGGCAGCGGCGGAAGGAGAGTTCGCCGGTGTAGCGGTGGCGGCGGATGACCAGGTGGGAGCGGCCGGCTGCGTGTCCGGTGGGGGTGGCGTCGGCGGGTACGTCAAGCAGGGCCCAGTCGTGCTGGCGGTCGCCCTTGAGTCCGTGGCCGGTGCGCATGCGTGCCCAGGCGTTCCTGGGCGAGTTCGGCGGCGGTGAACATGCCGGCGGAAGCGGTGACATGGTGATCCGTCCTGACGGCCGTGCTGTATCCGAAGCCCGGACGCCGGGCTCCGGATACAACCGCCCCGGCTCCTGCCGACCGTCCCCGGCCTGCCCCCACCACGCCGACAGGCCCCTCAGCACATGAGGCGTCGCCCGCACCGGCAACTCCGCCGACACCAGCCCTCCGAACGCGGACAACAAGGCATCAGGGACGGCAGACTCGACCGGCAACGAAGCTCCGGCAGACATGAGTTGGTGTGACAACCCTCGTCCTACCGGAGCTCCGTCCTACTCAGCCGTTCCAACTCGGGGGCTGTATGCCGCTCTGGTCTATCGAGTACCAGTAGTTATCGTTGCTGCTCTTATCAGCCGGAACGTTCTTCCAGCCGATCTCATTCTCAAGGTTGCAGTCGCTGGACGTGTAGAGCGTGATCGCCTGCGAGAAGGTACCGGGCTGGTCCGTCGTGGTCCAGGCGCCGGCGCTCACCTTGTAGCAATGCCTGGTGCCACCCGCGACGTAGGAAGCGCTGTGCGGGTAGGCGTACGTCGTCCCCGTCCACTGCGACGACGGCACGACGCCCAGCATCAAGTGTCCCTTGCTGGTCCCAGCAGACGCGCTGTCGACACCGGTCACTCCGAGTGCTGCGCCCGTCAGCGCAGCTACCGCGGCGACTTTGCACACCTTCTTCAACCCTGACTTCATAAGAAACACTATGGATCCTCACTGTCATTAGACAGGAACCCAGGCATCGCAGAACTTGCCCGAGTTCCTGTGCGGTCCTCCTGCTCCGTCGCAGGAGTGACAACGGCCGGATTCGGCTACGCTGTTTCCCAAACCTACTGCAAGGAACGGCCCGAGCAGTCTCGTTCCCCTCACTGCGATGTGCGGGTTTCGTGTCGGTGGGTTAATGGTTATGCGCAAAGGCAGGAATTCTCCGACGCACCCGACGAGATTCGTGGCGCGCCGGAGAGAAGCCGGACAGCACCAGAAAGAAGACGCCGGTAAGTCGCCCGCATTTCAGCCCGTCCAGCCACACAAGCACCAACTCTGGGGAAAACCTGTGAAGGTGTATAACCAGCGGTGGAAAGGACCACATACACAGTCACGACAGCTGCAGATATGGCGGTGCAGGGCGTCGCTGCCGGTCAGCTGGATGTCCGGGGGCACCGGTGGGCATGGGCACGACCACCGTGATCATGAACGTTGGTGACGACGTATCAAGAACAAGTGACCATGGAGGCCACGTTAGCCGAGCGCGTGTGGACGGCGGCGCTCGGGGCGGTGACCGAAGAGATCGCGGACTGCTTCGAACGCCGTGAACCGCGGGTCCTGACACGGGAGATGACCGAGGCCATGCCGATGGAGCTGGACACCCGCAACTGCGGGACCCTTGCCGAAGCCCTCGGGCACCGCGGACCGCACCGCCTGCAGCACTTCCTGTCCCGCGCTGCCGTCGACCACGACCTGGCCCGGGATCGCATCGCCGTCTGGGCAGCCGGTGAACTCGCCGATCCGGACGTGGTGCTGATAGTGGACGAGACCGGGGACGAGAAGTCCTCCACGGACTGCGTCGGCGCGGCCCGCCAATACTCCGGAGCACTGGGCGGTATCGGTCTGTGCCAGGTCGCCGTCCACCTCACCTACGCCGGCCGGCACGGGCACGCCCCGATCGACCGGGCCCTGTACCTGGGCGCCGAGTGGCCGCCGACGAGGAACGACGCCTGCTCACCCATGTTCCCGACGACGTCATGTTCGCCACCAAGCCGCAGCTGGCCGGCGCCCTGCTCGCCCGCACCCGCGACCTGGGCATCAACGCCCGCTGGCTGGCCGGCGACGAGGTCTACGGAGGCAAGGAGCTTCGCCGGACGGCCCGCGCACTCGGCTTCGACTACGCCCTGGCCGTCCGCACCGACCACCGTGTGTACAGCGCCATCGGCCGCCTGACCGTCACCCAGCTCGCCGCCCGCGTCCCGAAGAAGAACTGGATGCGCCTGCGCACCGGCCACGGCCTCAAGGGCGACCGCCACTACGACTGGGCCATGCTCGACATCCACCCCGACGACACCCCCGACGGACACCGGCCCGGGCACGCCACCGTCCTGGTCCGCCGCCACCGCTACACCCGTGCACTCTCCTTCTACCGCTGCCACTCCGCCACCCCCGTCACCCTGGCCGATCTTGTGGATGTGGTGTGCCGCAGGTGGCGCGTCGAGGAGGACTTCCAGACCTCCAAGGGCGTCTGCGGCCTCGACCAGGGCCAGACCACCTGCTGGAACTCCTGGATGCGCTGGACCTTGATCAGCCTGCTCGCCGCCGCTGTCCTGGCCGTCACCCGCGCCCACACCACCACCACCGGCAGCGAACTCGTCCCGGCCAGCGGCCGCGAACTGCTCCGACTCCTGAGGATCACCGCCCTGCCCCGCCCCCGACGCGACCACCTCCTGCACTGGTCCGCCTGACGCCGCCACCACCAACACCAAGCCGCCGAAGCCCACCGGAGATGGAACAACATCACCGCCGCCGTGCCTGCTCTGTTACCGCCCCCAGACCGGGACATGACGACACGTCACGGATGACTGCACCGAACCGGACCGATCCGCTTCACGCAAAGACCGTGCGCCCTGCCCTGCAAGTCACCCGCACCGTGGGGCCAGGAACGGGAGCCTGGGGCCGGATCGGGCGGCACGTGATCGAGCAGAGCATCGACACCGCGCCACCAGGCGCTAGGCGCAGCCGTAGCTCAGCCCTGGCAACGGTGGTGACGCGGGGCATTCACGGGACGCGGGCCATCAGGCGTTCTCTGCTCCACCGGATGACCCTCGCCTCGTTCCGGGGCCTGACTCAGCAGTGGCCCGCCTTGTCACGGGTCACGTAGTCCATCGCGGGAGTGCCGTCGTTGTTGAGGACGTCGGCCTTGCCGTCGACGTAGTAGCCGTACGACCAGATGCGGTCGTAGCCGCGGCCGCGCCAGTTGTGGACGGTCGTGCCGGACTCGGACTTGCCGTCGCTCCAGATGTAGTTCACGACGTGGAAGACCGGGTTGACGCGCACGGTCCGCTTCAGCGGGCGGGCGTTGATATAGCCCTGCCGGCCTCGCGGGACCGTGATGGTGACCTGCCGGCCCAGCGTGTGAGTCGTGGAGATGGCCCAGGAGTAGCCGAAGTGGCCGCCGATCTCGGAGGTGAAGACCTGAGAGACCTTGGCGGAGGTTTTCGTGTTGGCGCCGATCGTCATGGTGTAGGCGCGTGTGGTCGCGTAGGACTCGTTGACCGCGAGGCTGGCCGTGCCGCTGCCGCAGTTGGTCACCGTGTCGTTGGAGACCTTGCGCTCGGAGTCGTACCAGGTCCATGAGGACGACTGCGGGTACTCGCAGTTGCCGCCGAACACCTCCCAGCCGGGCGTGAGTGCCCAGTGGTAGCCGTGGGGCGCGGAAGTGGACGCCTGGTGAGAGCTGCCGGCGACAAGCTGGTAGTACGGCTTCTTCTCGTTGGCCGAGGAGGAGTTAACGACCTCTCCATGGTGTGGATGTTGTAGACGAACGCCTTGTCCCGCTCGCTCATGTCACCGCACAACCGGTCCATGAACGTGTCGGTGTCGAAGGCTTCCTTGCCGCGGATGTTCGTGCCCGACGGCGGGTTGGCGGCGGCCTGCGGTGCAGTGGCGAGCACACCGGCCCCCGCCATGACGGCGGCGGCGGATACGACGGCGTACCGCATGAGTCTTGTGCGCACGTGCTTCTCGCTTTCTTGCGGCACCACCTACGTGCCGCGCAGTCGCCCTGCGCGGACAACTGTGGTGTCCGACGCCCTGTCCGGTATCCAATCGGCGCCAGGCGGCAGCTGGTTGAAGCAGACCAGTCACATCATGATATTTCAGATTAATTCTGGTTAGAGGTCACCAAGGGGCTTGAGGTGGCGGTAGATCTCGCGCGACGAAGCGCGTGAGGCCCGAACAGCCTCAGAGCGGCGCCCTCGATCCGGACGGTCCTCCTGACGAAGTGGCGCTTCACGGAGGCGACCAGAAGCAGTTGGAGACTGCTATCCACCAGCGGCTGAGCAGGTTCCGGGGAGTCTCTGGCTCGTGGCGAGTTCAGACGAGAGGCCCGACGTGACCTCTACTGTCTCCGCCCGGCTGCCGACGAGGTCGAGGGTCACGACCGGCGCAGAGCGGCCTTCGGCGACCTTCTGCTGTGCCGACATTCCTGCACGCTCCTCGTGTTCGGCCTGACACATGGCGGTACGCCCACGGGCTGTCCGGCGAGTCGCGGCAGCACCAGGTGCCTTTGTGGCGGCGCGAAGCTTGGCCATGGGCTGCTTCCGGTTGCCGTCACGCAGGTCGCGGCGCCACGAAGGGGTCGCCACGGGCCGGTACCCCACAATTCGTTTACAATGTAGCCGTAATGGGGTGCGGGGGCAATGGACACCGAGGTGTTCTGCGGCCCGCGGACGCGACCGGACGGACGGTCGCAAGGCTGCCGGAAAGCGTGGGGGGTTAGCGCAGATCAAGACCGACCCCCACTCTCGAACTCCTGGCCGACCGGAAAAGGGCCCCAGGCAAGAACGGCGACCGCCTGCGGCATCCCTCCAGTGCCTGGCTCTGGTCTCAACGGCGCATGAAAGCCGCGCTGTTGACGTTCCACCACAGGGCATCGGATTCCATCAGCGTCCAGCCGGCCCCATGAGCCAGTTGAATCGGTCCGCTGTGCGGGTTCGTCAGCCCGGTGGAGTTCGAACGGCAGTACCGGGCCGAGCAGGTCTTGCAAGAAGCGGCGTAGGAACTCTCCACGCTGCGGGGGGGGATTGACAGAGTCTGGCCACCCTCCTGGAGGGTCTGAACCGGACACTGACCGGATGGGCGACCTACTTACGTCACGGCGCGGCGAAGCGGACCTTCAACACGGTCGACCACCACACGTGGCACCGGTTGCGATCTGGCTCCGCCGCAAACACAGCATCCCCAGCAGCCAGTTGAAGGGATTCTGTGACCAGGGATGGAGGTTTGTTCCCCCTGATCAACGCCGAACGATTCGGCGGCAACCCCCGCACTCTCGGAATGTTCCTCACGGCCATCGCCGTCGGTGGCGTTGCAGCGTCGTTGTTTTCCGGAACCTTCACACGATTCCCTCGCCCCGGCCTGGTCATGCTCGGCGGATCCGCCGCCTGGGGCGCATCGTTGACGCTCTTCGGACTGTCGCCCAACCCCTGGGCCGGTTAGCCTCGCCGTTTCACTCGGGTACGGCTGGCTTTGGGGCGGAAACGCGAAAGTGCCTTCCTGACCTGGGACGATGAACCTTGCTGAGGGGTTCTGTCGGTCCAGGCGGAGGGCACTTTCTACGTGCAGGCTATCGGGTTGCGTCCCAAAATCCATGTCAGTGCTGATGGTTCGGGGGTGGTCGGGCATGCCGGGGCACGGTTGCTGGTGGATCTCGCTGACGCGACAGGGCTGAGTGCCGCGTATTCCGCCGCTCTCAGGCCGCTTCGCCCGCGCGGGACCGGGCAGGACCCGGGACGGGTCGCCACCGATCTCGCGGTGATGCTCGCCGACGGCGGTGAGGCGATCGCGGATCTGGCCGTGCTGCGGGACCAGTGCGAGGTGTTCGGCCCGGTCGCCTCCACACCTACGGCCTGGCGTTTGCTCGCCGACATCGATGAGGCTGCACTCGCCTCACTGCGAGCGGCCCGCGCTTCAGCCCGGGAAGTGGCCTGGATGCAGGCCGCCGAGACCGGCGAGGGCATACCTGCTGTTCGGGTCGGCGGACGAGAGCTTCCCGGCCTGGTTCTGGACCTCGACGCCACGCTGGTCGCCTGCCACTCGGAAAAGGAACAGGCCGCCCCGACCTACAAGGGCGGCTTCGGCTTCCATCCGCTGCTGTGTTTCCTGGCGAACACCGGCGAGGCCGTGTCGGGACGGCTGCGGTCCGGTAACTCCGGAGCCACACTGCCGCCGATCACATTGTGGTTTTCGACCAGGCGCTCGCGCAGATCCCCGACGCTCACCGGCACGGCACCGACATTCTCATCCGCGCCGACAGTGCCGGATCCGCGAAAGCCTTCCTCGCCCACGTCCGCGACGTGAGGAAACGAGGAATCCGTACCTTCTTCTCGGTCGGATACGCCATCACCGAGCCGGTCCGCCGCGCTGTCCGGGCGATGCCCGACCGCGTCTGGCATCCCGCCCTGGACCAGGACGGCACCCTGCGTGATGGCGCCGAGGTCGCCGAGCTGACCGGCATGGTCGATCTGGCCGGCTACCCGGCCGGCACCCGCATCATCGTGCGCCGCGAGCGGCCGCACCCCGGAGCCCAACTGTCCCTGTTCGACCAGGACGAGGGCCTGCGTCACCAGGTATTCCTCACCGACACCCCTTACTCCAGTGGTGGCTCCGCCCAGTTCCTGGAGGTCCGCCACCGCGGGCATGCCACCGTCGAGGACCACATCCGGTGCGCAAGACCACAGGCTTCGGCCGCTTCCCCTCCCGCCACTTCGGCATCAACACCGTTTGGCTAGAACTCAGCCTCACCGCGATCGACCTGCTGGCCTGGGCCCGCGTCCTGCTCCTGGACGGCGAACTGGCCGCCGCCGAACCGAAGAAGCTCCGCTACCGGCTGCTGCATGTCGCCGCACGCCTCACCCGCGGCGGCCGCCGCCTGCGCCTGCGAATATCGGCGACCTGGCCCTGGAGACACGAACTGACCACGGCCTTCCATCGCCTCGCCGCGTTGCCCCGCCCCGCCGGCTGACCGGCGAACCCTGGACCACCACGACCCGAAGGACCTTGGAGAACCCGACCACCGCGCCGGGACTCCGCCATGTCCGAGCACCAAGATCGCATCGACCACCCGACAGTAGCCCCTCAGCGACGCCTCATCGCCTCAACTGAAACGGCGAGGTTAGGCCTTCCTCGTCATCGCTGGCACCGCCGACACCGTCTCCGTCGTCTCCCGGAGCACCGTCGTCCAGATGCACACCCCGCACGAACTACTCGGCCGCGTCAGCACTGCTGATCGGGCGGAAGCTGGCCTTGGCAGCGTTCGACTGGTGTGCGGTATGCGCTGTGCCCTTCGCGGACGAGCCGCGCTGGCAGATGGTCTTCCAGGACGGGCCGTTGCCTTCCTCCGTCACCAACGGGAGGCACCGGTGCACGAGGTGTACGCACTCTACGCGGCGCAAGTGTGCCCCTACCTGTTCTCCCCCGCTCACGTCTGGGAGACGAGGGGCGCAAGGGAACGGTGCACGCACCCAAGGTGCGCTTCGCCGGCTTCGAGTCCACCAGCGCGGTGCACGCCTTTGAGTCGCAGTTGCAGCCCGGCGTCTACACCCTGCACTTCGAACATCGGGGCCAGGCGGACGAGTTCTCCTACCGCACCCCGGACGAGCTCCGCGGGCGGTTCGCCGATGCCCTGGAGCAGGAGAAGGACCGACCGGTCAGTGATGCGGAAGGCGAGCTCATCCGGCTGTTCAACCGGCTGGATGAGGGAGGTGAGGTGGCCGGTGCGGCGCTGGCCACAGGGGCCACCTTCGCCAAGGACATCTTCGAAGTGCAGGGATTTGGCCCCTACCGCGGCAAGAGCTATCCTGCTGTCGCCTGATATGTCGCCTGATATTGTGAAACTGGCGTCCGATCAGGGTCTTGATCCGCGACAGCGTCCAGGTCTGATCCGGCCAGCCGTGCGCCATCGGCCCCCGCGCGAGTTCCCCCTCCAGCACCACGAACAGCGCCTCGCTCAACTTGGGTCTGGACACCGGCCCTTTCGGTGCCAGAGCACGCTCCCCACCCTCTTCCAGGCTCGGCGCCACCGCTGCACCGACCGCACACTGACACGTAACTCCCTGGCGATCGCGGCACTTCCGTGCCCACCGTCGAACAACTCGGCCGCCCACAACTGAATGTGCTCACGAAACGCCTGCCGCTCCGCGGTCAGGCCCCCCCCTTGCACATACCTCATACAACCGGCGTACCGCCGAAACCACGACTCGTCAGCTACGACATCACGCCAACAAAGTCAGTAGGGGCGCAGGCAGTTGCTGGCGGCGTCGCGTAACGCGTTCACGTCGGCGAGTCCGCCAGGACGGTGAGAGTGGACATTTGCTTCTCGGCGGTGGTGCTGGAGCTGGTCACCACCGGCAGGTTGAGCAGTGCGGACGAGGGCGGCACCACCCGGTTCGTGCACTTCCGCTGCCCTGGCCAACCGCTGGGCAGCGAGACGACCTGATGCGGATTGTTCTGAACACACCTGTCGCCCGTCCTACGGGCGACTGACCATCCCTTCGCTGCCGAGCAGGAGGACACACCGGATCGGTCGCCTACAGCCACGGCACCAACCTCTTGAGATGGCCCGCTTAGCGCGTCAGTTGCCGTCCACCGAACTGGCCCGTCCCGGTCGCTTGCCTCCACCAGGTTTCCAGGCCCGTCTGATCGAACGTTTGCCAATTCGGGGTCTCTGTGACGAGTGCCCGTCCGAGCCGCCGCCCCAGGTCGACCATGGCATGGCCGGAAGATACGCGGTCGCTATCGTATGCGGCCAGGGCCTCAGACCAGGTGGCCGTCTGCGTCAGCACTGTCTCCAGGATCGTGGCGTCCTGCAGCGCCTTGACGGCGCCAGCGCTCGTGTGAGGGCGGGCGACCGTGGCCGCGTCGCCCATGAGCAGTATCCTGCCTACCGCGTGACGGGGTGCCGTGAAGTCATAGACAGGCTGCACGAACAGCTCATCGTAAACTGTCGCCCGCACCAGGTCGGCCCAGTAGGACGGCAGCAACTCGGCGCAGACATAAGCTAGATGGGCACGCAGTCCGTCCCCCGCTGTGCCCGGGGGCAGGCTCGTGGGTGTGTGCATACCCTGGTCCAGGCCGGGGGGCGGCGCCGAGTACAGGACCCAGTTGACGCGGTGACCGCCAGTGGCCCCATCCGGGATGCGGTACACCACGAGATGGCCGCCCTGGAAGAGGACGTAGGCGCCCTCATCCTCGGCCAACAGCTCCGCGTCGCGCAGCCGGCTCGACGAGTAGGCGCCGCGCCAGGCCAGGTATCCGGCGTACCCGGGGCGGGCATCGGAGGAAATGGCCGCGCGCGCCCTTGAGCGGTAGCCATCCGCGCCGATCACCACGTCGTAGTGCTCGGTGCGCCCGTCCGTGTGCACCTCTGCGCCCTCCGGAGTCGCCTTGACCGCTTCGACCGCCGAGCCGGGCCGGAAGTCCGTCGTCTCGGACACCCGGCAGTACAGCCCATCCCACAGCAAGCCCCAGTTGTAGGTGCGGAAGGGGGAGGGCATCACGCCGATCTCGCGGCCCAGTGGGCTGCGCGGCGCCGTGTCGTCACGGACGTACCAGCGGCTGCGGGCGATCTGCACAAACGGTATGGAGGTGTCGAGGTATCCGGCCGACTCCAGTTCCGCGTAGCGGGCATTGTGCACAGCGACTCCGACCCCGCGGTCGGCCAGGCGGACCGCCGCACGCTCGTACACCGTGATCTCCTCGACCCGCGCCCGCCGCAGCGCAAGTGCCGCCGCGCATCCCGCTATGCTGCCGCCCACGACAGCAACCCGGCCACCTTGCATTCTGCGCCTCCATAACTCGTCCGCCTGCGCACGGCGCCGCTTCAGCGCATCGTGCCAAGATCATGCTGCCAACCTGGGGTCCCGGTGAAGCAACTCCCTGCATCCGCCAGGGCGTTCCCGAGCCGGAGTGAAGTTCTCGTGATCCCGGACACTCTTCTTTCTGCGCTACGAGTGCCTCACACAAGGCGCTGCTGGACTGCGGGGCGGCGCTGACCCGCGCGTGCCGTTTTTGGAAGGCTTCGCCGCGGCAGGAGGACACTCCACCCACCGCCGCAGAGCCTCTGATGATCGCCTCCGACTTCCGATGACCGCCAGTCCGTCGCCGTCGCGGATCAGCTCATTGTCGTCATCCAGCGTCGGCTCCTGAAGTGGCTCTTCGCAGTTGAGGGCACGAGGTACGCGCTGGTGGCCGAACCTGCCTGGCTTCGAGAGCGCGTGCGCAGGCGGCCGCCCCCCGGACGTCAGGGGCCACATCGTGACGGCCTGCCTGTCGTGTTCCGCCGCGCTATCTGGCACGGTTGCGGCGCCGGGCCAGCTCATCCATATCGTTTTGGATCGTCTGCGAACCCTTGTGTTCGATGGACTCGCCCATCTGCCCATTACCTTCCCTGTAGAGCCCGGTTCGGGCTCGTGGCCTTCGGGATCGGTATGACTCGTTGCCCCTGTCCTTGATGATCCGGGGGGGTGCTGTCGCCGGTTCTGGGGGCACCGGTTGATCGCTGATGGAAGGGTGTCCGCCTTCGGGCAGGGCTGCGTAATGTGGCTGCCGATCTCCGGTGCCCGGGCGGGCCACCGGTTGCGACTCCGGGGAGGGAAAGCCCGGTGACCAGCAACAACTTTACGTCGATCGATGTGTTCTGCGCCCTGGACGTGGGCAAATCGGAGCACCATGGCACGGCCCTGCTGCGTGATGGGCGCATCACGTTCGACAAGCCGCTGCCCAACGGCGAGCCCCAGCTGAGGCAACTGTTCGCCCGCCTGGGGCGCAAGGGGAAGGTCCTGGTCGTGGTCGACCAGCCGGCCTCCATCGGCACTCTGGCGGTGACCGTGGCCCGTGCCTGCGGGTGCGAAGTCGCTTATCTCCCGGGCCTGTCGATGCGCCGGCTGGCCGATCTGCACCCCGGCACCGGCAAGACCGACGCCCGCGATGCCTACGTCATCGCCGATGCCGCCCGCACCATGCCCCACCTGCTGCACACCATCGAGGCCGAGGAGAGCGTGCGGGCCGAACTGACGATGGTCCTGGGATATGACGACGACCTCGCCCAGGACGCCACCCGCACCTCCAACCGGCTGCGCGGCCTGCTCACCTGCATCCACCCCGCCCTCGAACGCGTCCTGGGGCCCCGTCTGCGGCACCCGGCCGTCCTGGCCCTGCTGCAGACCTACGGCTCCCCGGACCAGCTGGCCCAGGCCGGCACCGGGCAGATCGCACAGGTCATGCTCCAGATCGCCCCGCGAATGCGCAGTGCCCACAACCTGGCCGACCAGATCACCACCGCCCTGGCCGAGCAGACCGTCACGGTCCCCGGCACCGCCTCGGCAGGGGAGATCGTCTCCGGCCTGGCCGAGGCCCTCGCTGTCCTCCTCAAACGCCGCGAAATCCTGGAAACCCGGGCCGCTGTCCTGCTGGAGGCCCACCCTCCCGCGAAGGTCCTGACCTCCATGCCCGGGGTCGCGGTCAGGACCGGTGCCCGCATCCTGGCCGAGGTCGGCGACGCCAGCGCGTTCCCCACCGCCGCCCGCCTGGCCTCCTACGCGGGCCTGACCCCCACCACCCGTCGTTCCGGGACGTCCATCCGGGGCGAAGGACCGCCCCGCGGCGGCAACAAGATACTCAAACGGGCCCTGTTCCTGGCCTTGTTCGCCTCGCGGGCCTACTACGACAGGAAACGCGCGGAAAACAAGCGCCACAACGCAGCCCTCATCTGCCTCACCCGCCGCCGCGTTGACGTCCTGCACGCCATGCTCAAACACCGCACCCTCTACCAACCTGGGCACGAACACACGGCCTGACCAAGCCCACAGACCTTGACCGAACAGATAGAAGCCCCCCCCGAAAGGAGCAACTTGTCGTTCTCGTACTGGCGGCGATCCCGCTGTCTGGCCGAGTGGTGGAAAGCTCCGTCGTACTCGATGCCTACGCGGATGCCGTGAGCAAGATTGAAGACCACGTCGACCTCAACGTCCTTGTATCGCCAGTGAGCTGGCTTGTGCCCGGGCGGAACGGTGAGACGGTGCGAGGCGAAGTCGGGCACACCGTCCGGCAGTCGTGGATCCCGGTTCTCCGGAGGTGCGAGGTCGATGGGTCCGGCGAGCTCAGCAACCAGCCGGACCTGCTCCTTCGATATTCCAGAAGTCGAGCACTTGCCGCAGCCGGTGCCCTGGACCCGGTTGAGGATCATGGCCTCCCAGCCATGGCCATGACGGCATCTTCAAGGCAGTGTCGCGTACTTTCCCTCGCTGCCGGCTTCAGCAGCATGCTTCCGAGGAACGTTGTGCTGACTCGTAGGCAGCCGACGCGCGTCAAGGTCCGGAGCATCCAACTCGTCCGCGATTTCTGGGAACCAAGTGAACAGCGAGTTCGTGTCATCGATCACGTACCCCGCACACACCAGGCAGCCGTCCCCCTGAAGTGCCCGCTCTTCGACCACCGCTTCGAAACGGTGCTCAACTGGTCTCCACACTCCAGTTACTTGGATCGACCGCCCATGTCCGGCAGGTCCACGGCAGACTCCCGTGTGCAGCGTGGGTGATGTCACTCGCCGGCCGCTGTCCACGGTACTGAGCGGCCAAGGTCGGAAAGTCCGTGAGCCGGATCAAGCGACGGCACTCGGGGCATCCCGAACCTTTCTGGATGCGCTCCTTGGGCCAGGCCGGCCATGGGGCATGACCGAAATCAAGGGGGCAGCGCCACAGGTACTGACTGACTTCGCCTCGTCTCTGAGCTGTCGCCGAGACGTTCTAGGGATGGATGAGGTTGTCTGAGTGCCACTGCGCCGCGACTTCCGGGATGTCCGCGACGGTGGTTTCTCGATCGCGTCCCACGAAGTGGTGTAGCCGGGCATGGTCCCGGAACGCGCGGGTGTCTGCCCGGGGCGTGCATCCGTTGACCGTGCATGCTCCCTGAGCAAGGGCTGGCCATCGCGCAAGTCTCCCTGGTGAACGGGCAGTTCAACCTGAGGAGCACGCGATGGCCTTGTCCCAGTCTGAGCTGATGCGGCGGCTGGAGTCACTACGTCGGGCCGACGGAGTTGAAGCAATCAGGGTGGTGTGCGAGCGCATCCTGCAGGAACTCATCGAGGCCGAGGCGACTGAGGCCATCGGGGCCGCCCCGCGTGAGCACTCGGACGAGCGCACCACCTGGCGCAACGGACACCGCGAGAGGCTGCTGACCACGCAGGCCGGCGATCTGGAGCTGAAGATCCCCAAGGTGCGGACCGGGTCGTTCTTCCCCTCGTTACTGGAGCGGCGCCGGCGCATTGACCGGGCGCTGTTCGCCGTGGTGATGGAGGCATACGTGCACGGGGTCTCGACCCGCTCGGTCGACGACCGGGTCAAGGCACTCGGTGCGGACAGCGGGATCTCCAAGTCCGAGGTCTCCCGGATCTGCGGCGAACTCGACGAGGAACTGGCCGCGTTCAAGGAACGGCCGCTGGATCACACCGTCTTCCCCTACGTCTTCCTGGACGCCACCTACTGCAAGGCGAGGGTGAATCATCGGATCGCCTCGCAGGCCGTGGTCATCGCCACTGGGATCTCCGCCACCGGGCACCGCGAAATCCTCGGGCTGATGGTTGGCGACAGCGAGTCGAAACCGTTCTGGACGAAGTTCCTGCGGTCCTTACGGGCCCGTGGCCTGGAGAACGTCCAGTTGGTGATCTCCGACAACCACTGCGGTCTGGTGGCCGCGATCCGCACCGTCTTCCTCGGCGCGGCCTGGCAAAGGTGCCGAGTTCACTTCGTCCGCGACGTCTTCAGCGTGATCGAGAAGGGCTCAGGGGAGATGGTCGCGGCCACCATCCGCACCATCTTCGCGCAGACCACCGGAGAGCAGGTGCGCACCCAGCTGAACGTGGTCGCCGACATGCTCGGACGACAGTTCCCGCAGGTCAAGAAGATGCTGTTGGAGGCCGCGACGGACATCACGGCGTTCGCCGACTTCCCGCCGGCGCACTGGAAGAAGATCTGGTCGACCAACCCGCTGGAGCGGCTGAACCGGGAGGTCAAACGAAGGGCCGACGTCGTCCAGGTCTTCCCCAACCCCGCCGCCCTGGACCGGCTCGCCGCCGCGGTCCTGGCCGAACTCCACGACGAATGGCAGGTCTTCGACCGCCGCTATCTCTCCGAAGCCTCCATGGCCGAGCTCTTCACCACCCAACCAACCCCGCCCGAACCACAGATCACCCCACAACCGGAATCGAAACAGCTGCCGTGACTACACCACCCAGCGGGACACGACCGGTTTCTCCGCGGCCGCTGGTACGGCTGTCCCACCGTTCCATGACCGTGACCTTGTGCCGATCCCAGTAAGCAGTGGCTTCGGCCTGCCGGGCCTTGGCCGCTGCGAGTTCCCTATTTATCCGCTTGCGGCGGGCTCCGTTGATGTCGTCCCATGCGGACCGCATCTGCCGAAGCATCCGTAGCCGGTCCTCGCGCGCGCCGCTCCCGGTATCGAGCGGCGCCGGTTGAGGCGGCCAGGCTGCGAGTACTGCCGCGTCGCTCCCGGACGCGTCTGAACCCTGCATTGCGATCACGCCGTGAGGATACGAGCGAAGTCTGACAGAGCGGGACTACTGTCCAATTCTTTCGGTTTTGAGCCATCCAGACACCTCGGGCGATATTTTTGTATCGTCCGAGGTGTCTGACTGTCGGACGCAACGCCGCAGGTCACAGCGTTTTCATCGAATGGCGCTCAGCCGGCGAAGGACACTCTGCACGCACATGGCGAAATTCGACCCGGATTCGACCCGGCCCACCATTTTCACCGTGCCACACATGCTCTGAACTGGGATTTTGTCGGACGGCACCGACGTTCTGGCGCTACGCCGGGTTCGGTTCGAGATGGGTTCCCCATGCCAGGCACATCAGGATGTTGCGGCACATCACGGTCAAGTCAGTCTACAGGGCGGCCGCCACGTCGGGCGTGGTCCCAACCTGACACGCCTCCCCCTCGCCCTGAACCAAGATCCGGACCATAGACGGGCCAAGGTCCGCTGCCTAACCTCCATACCCCGCATCGACGCTGGTCAGAGACACAGAGACGGCGTACCACCAGCAGACGAAGAACCTGCTGGTGGTCTTACAGCACAGCACACCCCGCGACGACACCTGGCCTCGTCGACTCTCCACAAGGCGACAGTGTGAGGCCCCGCGATTCGTACCAGCGCCTTCCTCAGCCACGTCTCAGGCCAGCGTCCACTTGGTCGCCGTCAAATCCACGAAGCCGTGAGTAAGCGACTGGGCTTCAAGGGTAACTTCCCAACCTAGTCTGACTGGGCGTCAGAAAAGTCAGCAAAAGTCAGCAAGAGCTCTGCCACAGCCGCCCACAGACGGCCACACCGTGGAACCGCCGTTCGCCTGCGCCCAAGACTGCAACGCGGTCGACTGCCCTGCTGCAAGCGATCGGCAGCGAGAGGTGTTGTCTAACCGCGCCCCACTGGACAGCGTCACCGACACGTTCGCATTCCTGCAGGTCAACGTACTCTGCCCCGCGGCTTCAACGGCACAGGCGGCAGTTCCGGAGCGGGCAGCGCGGCACCGTCGTACCCCTTCACCTCACCGAACCGTGTGCCTTCCATCCAGTCCCGACGGGCCTGTACGATCTCTTCTTGGGACCGTCCGATCCAGTTCCAGAACATGACGAGTTCCTCCTCGAACGGCTCGCCGCCCAGGAGCATCAGGCTCGTGTCCGACTCGGCGCGCAGCGGGAGTTCGGTGCGGCCGCAGCCGAGGTAGAGCATCGAACCGGGCAGGACCGGCACCCCGTCCACGTAGGCCTCGCCGGACATCGACAGGACGGCGTACTCGAAGTCCGGTCGCAGCGGGAGGCGTACCTCCGCGCCATGGGTGAGGGCGAGGTCGGCGCCGACGAGGGGGGTGTACGCCGTTCCGGGTGAGCGTGCGCCGTCGAGGTCGCCGAGGATGACCGTGGCCGTCAGTCCGGGGGCCGTGACCTGCGGCAGCTCGGCGTGGTGTTCGAAGTGCGGTTCGGTGTGGCGGTCGCCGTCCGGGAGGGCGACCCAGAGCTGGGCCCCGTGCAGGTAGCGGGCATGTGACCGCGGGCTCTCCTCGGAGTGGCTGATCGCGCGGCCGGAGGTCATCAGGCCCAGCTCACGGGGGCGGATCGTCTGGAGGCTGCCGGTGGAGTCGCGGTGCAGCACCTCGCCCTGGTGCAGCCAGCTCACCGTCTGCAGGCCCATGTGCGGGTGCGGCGGCACCTGCATGCCCGGCTCGTCGGCGATGTCGTCGGGGCCGTAGTGATCGACGAAACACCAGGCGCCGACCATGCGGCGGCCCAGGTTGGGCAGCAGTCGTCGCACCTCGCTGGACTCGCCGAGCTTGACGCGCCGAGGGCTGAGGAGTTCGCGCACGGGTTCGGCCACCACGAAGCCGCGGCCGCCGCACAGGGCGGGAACCGCCTCGCGATCAAGATTGCTCATGGCGCCCAACCTAGACCCGTGAAGCGTTTCCCGTCAGGCCGTCCTCAGGGGGCCCGACGGCCCGAGAAATAGTAGCCATGTACATAGTATCCATGTACCGTATCGAGCATGAGTACGGTGAGTCCGGCATCCGAGGGCGCGACGCCCGGTTTCCTGGTCTGGCGACTGTCGATGAAGTGGCGGGTCGCGGTCGACCGCGCGGTGGCGCCGCTCGGCCTGACCCACGCCCAGTACTCGCTGGTGGCGTCGCTGTACGGGATGCAGCGGTCCGGCGAACGCCCCAGTCAGCGGCGCCTCGCCGATCAGACCGGCCTCGAACCGCTCTACGTCTCCAAACTGGCGCGCTCCCTGGAGAGCGCCGGGCTTTTGGAGCGTGCACGCGACCCGCGCGACCCGCGTGCGGTGCAACTGGCGCTGACCGAGGAGGGGCGGCAGCGGACACTCCAGGCCATCAAGGTCGTCCAGGGGCTCCTGGAGCAACTGCTGGCGCCACTCGGCGGCCTCGACAGCGCGCGCACACGGGACTTCAAGCACGAACTGGCGACCCTGCTCGACACACCTCTCGACCCGACGAACCAGAACCCCGAGGAGCAGTCATGACCACCAGCACTCCCGTCCTCAATTCCCGGGTCATAGGCCTGGCCCACTACGCCGCCCGCGCGCTCCTCGAGAGCGTCCTGGCCCGCCATGGCGCGACCTTCCAGCAGTCGGTCACCCTCCGGCTGGTCGCCGTCGCCGACGGGCCGGTCGAGACGGAGCACCTCGTCGAGAGCGTCGTCGCCTCCCTCAAGGTCGACGCGGAGGAGGCCCACTCCGTGGTCGACGAGTTGCTCGCCGCGGAACTGCTGGCCCCTCAGGAGTCGTCCCGGGTCCGGATCACGGACGCCGGACGGGAGCTACACGAGACGACCTCCGCGGAGACCGCCCCGATCACGGCCCGCATCTACGACGGCATCCCCACGGAGGACCTCGCGGTGGCCGGACGGGTGCTGAGCCTCATCACCGAGCGGGCCAACGCGGAACTGGCGAAGTAGTGGAATATTGAACCACCCGGCTCCGTTGTCGGCCTCGAAGGCGAAGGAGGCACGAGTGGAGACCACGTACTACGACCACGGGACACCGGCGGAGCGCTGGGAGCGCGCGCAGTTGTTCTTCGACGCGAAGGAATACGCCACGGCGGCGCGGGTCCTGGGCGGCCTGGTCGAGGAGGTGCCGGAGCAGACCGGACCCCGGCTGCTGCTGGCGCGTTCCTACTACCACTCGGCCCAACTGCACCGCGCCGAGACCGAGTTGCGGGTGATCGTCGAGCGCGACCCGGTCGAGCAGTACGCCCGGCTGATGCTCGGGCGCACGCTCCAGCGGCAGGGGCGGAGCGAGGAAGCCGAGCCGCATCTGCGTCTGGCCTCGGCGTTGGCGGGCGACTTCGAGTAGGCCCCGAACACCACGGGGGCCCGGTTCCGCACAGGAACCGGGCCCCCGTACGTCTCAGCCGGCGGCGGCCTTCCTCCCCCGCCGGTGCGCGATCTCGCCGAGGACCACGTCGGCGACGACGAAGCAGGCGAGCGGTATGCCGAGCAGCGGTACGAAGTAGCCGACGACGGCGACGACCACCACGCCGGGCACCAGGATCTGCGGCGGTACCTGCTGCCAGGCGCCACGCGGGATCGGCCGGCCGAAGGAGGAACCCCGGCCGCGCTGCCACCACATGCGGTAGCCCCACACGATCAGCAGGACCAGCGACAGCGCGAGGAGCATCAGGGCGATCTGGTTGGCCAAGCCGAAGAGGAGGCCGGTGTGCAGGTCGATGCCCCAGCGGGTGAGCTTGGCGAGGAACGGGTGGTCGGCGAACCGCAGCACGTCGGTCACCTCGCCGCTGGTCGGGTCGACGGCGACCGCGTCCTGCTTCTCGGGCCAGCTGCGCTGCACCTGCCGTACGACATAGGTGGAGGACTCGTCGGCGGGCGGGACGATCTCGACCGGGTCGCCGAGCCCTTCGGCGCGGGCGGCGGCCAGCACCTTGTCGAGGCCCACACCGTGCTCGGCGTCCCCTGCCGAGGCGGATGCGCCGTGGCCCGAGTGGTCGCCGCCCGCGGCCGAGGAGACCGACGGGGTGGACTGGCCCAGGGAGGTGCGCAGTTCGTCGATGTTGGCGCCCGCATACGTCGACCAGGTCAGCCCGGTCGCCGACAGGAAGAAGAACCCGGCCGCGGCCCACACGCCGATGTTGCCGTGCAGTCCGAGGGTGCGGCGCCGCCCGCCGGTGCCGCGGAGCTTGCGCAGGGCGCGACGGCGGGTGAACCACAGCACGATGCCGCCGCCCGCGATCACCCACAGCCAGCTCGCGGCGAACTCGCTGTAGAGGCGCCCGGTTTCGCCGAGGTGCAGGTTGCGGTGCAGTTCACTGATCCAGGTCCGCAGCGGAAGCGCTCCGCTGGAGCCGTACTGCTCCAGCGCGCCCTGGACCTTCCCGGTGTACGGGTCGACGAACACCGCGAGGGTGTGCGTCGGGTCGACTCCCTTGACACCCGACAGCATCACCCGGGTCGTCGCGTCGGCCTCGGGCGAGGGCCGTACGGCCGAGACGTCGCCCTCGGGATGGGCCTTGCGCGCGGCGGCCACCTGCTCGGAGATGGGCAACTTGCTGTCGCCGACGGCCGAGACGGTCATCTCGTCCCGGTAGGCGATCTTCTCGGCCTGGAAGGAACCGGCGTACAGGAAGCCGGTGACAGCGGCGACGAGCAGGAAGGGTGCGACGAACACCCCGGCGTAGAAGTGCAGACGCAGCACGAGCGGGCGAAGCGGGGCCCAACTGCTGCGGGCCGGTGCCGGAGCGGCCGGTTGCGGGGCCTCGTCCGTGGTGGTCGGGGGAGCAATGGACATCGGCGGCTTCTCCGAAGGCTGGGGACGGTAGCGGTCCAGTAGTCGGAGGAGGAGGGCGCCGAGTTCCCGGCACTCGCAGTGACCTGCGTCACAGGCATGCGCAGAATGTGCTGAGGCGTCATGGCATCCTGGCGCGATGTCAACTTCTGGTCATCACACGCCCCTTGCCGAGCTGGTCGAGGAACTCCTGGCCACGGACGGTCCGCTGCCGATCGTGGCGGCCGGCGACCCGGTCCTGCGGCGCGGCACCGAGCGCTACGACGGCCAGTTGGACGCCGTCCTCCTGTCCCGTTTCGTCGAGGCGCTGCGCCTCACCATGCACGCGGCTCCGGGCGTGGGCCTGGCGGCCCCGCAGGTGGGTGTGCCGCTGCGGATCGCGGTGATCGAGGACCCGGCGCCCGTACCGGACGAGGTGCGGCTGGCGCGTGGGCGGGTGCCGCAGCCCTTCCGGGTCCTGGTCAATCCGTCGTACGAACCCGTCGGCGCCGAGCGCGTCGCGTTCTTCGAGGGCTGTCTGAGCGTGCCGGGCTGGCAGGCGGTGGTGGCGCGGCACGCCCAGGTGCGGCTGACGGGTGAGGACGAGCACGGGCACCCGGTGGACGAGGTGTTCACCGGCTGGCCCGCGCGGATCGTCCAGCACGAGACGGACCACCTGGACGGCATGCTCTATCTCGACCGCGCGGAACTGCGTTCGCTGTCCTCGAACCAGGCGATGGCCGAGCGGTGGACGCAGCCGACGCCTGGGCAGGCGGCCGCGTCCCTCGGTTTCGAGCTGCCTCGCTAGTTGTCCCGGTAGGCCTCCATCAGGCGCAGCCACACCTCGCTGATCGTCGGGTACGAGGGGACCGCGTGCCACAGCCTGCTGAGCGGGACCTGGCCCGCGACCGCGATCGTCGCCGAGTGGATCAGTTCCCCGACACCGGGACCGACGAAGGTGACGCCGAGGACGATCTCGCGTTCCAGGTCGACGACCATGCGGGCGCGGCCGCGGTAGCCCTCGCCGTAGAGGCTCGCGCCGGAGACGTTGGCCAGGTCGTAGTCGACGGCGCGGACGCGGTGGCCCGCCTGTTCGGCCTCGGCCAGGGAGAGGCCCACGGAGGCCGCCTCGGGGTCGGTGAAGACGACCTGGGGTACGGCGTCGTGGTCGGCGGTCGCGGCGTGGGCGCCCCAGGGGTCCGCCTGGACCGGGGCGCCGGAGGCGCGGGCGGAGATGGCGGCGCCCGCGATGCGGGCCTGGTACTTGCCCTGGTGGGTGAGGAGCGCCCGGTGGTTGACGTCGCCGACCGCGTAGAGCCACTCGTTTCCGGTGACGCGGAGGCTGTCGTCGACCTCCAGCCAGGAGCCGGATTCCAGGCCGACGGTGTCGAGACCGATGTCGTCGGTGCGCGGGGCGCGTCCGGTGGCGAAGAGGATCTCGTCGGCATCGATGCGGTCGCCGGTGCCGGTGACGACCACGACCGTGCCGTTCTCGCGGGTCACCGACTCGACCGAGGTGCCGGTGCGGACGTCCACGCCCGCCGCGGTGAGCGACTCGGCGACGAGTTCGCCCGTGAACGGCTCCATGCGGTTGAGCAGGCCCTTCCCGCGCACCAGGAGCGTGACGCGGGAGCCGAGGGCCTGCCAGGCGGTGGCCATCTCGGTGGCGACGACTCCCCCGCCGACCACGACGAGCCGTCCTGGTGCCGTCTTGGCGCTGGTCGCCTCCCGGCTGGTCCACGGCTTGACCTCGTCGAGGCCCGGCAGGTCGGGCAGGACGGCCCGGGTTCCGGTGCAGACGGCCACGGCGTGTCGGGCGGTCAGTGTCTTCCGTACGCCGTCGGGGCCGGTGACCGTCACCGTGCGCTCTCCGCTGAGGCGTCCGTGGCCGCGGTGGAGGTCGGCACCGATGCTCTCCAGCCAGCCGACCTGCCCGTCGTCCTTCCAGTTCGAGGTGAAGTAGTCCCGGCGCGCGAGGACCGCCGCCGCGTCGAGAGGTTCCTGCACCGAGGCGCTCAGACCCGGCAGGCGGCGCGCGTCCGCCTGCGCGATCACCGGCCGCAGCAGGGCCTTGCTGGGCATACAGGCCCAGTACGAACACTCTCCACCGACCAGCTCGCTCTCCACGACCGCGGTGGAGAGACCGGCCGCGCGGGTGCGGTCGGCCACGTTCTCCCCCACGGGCCCGGCACCGAGCACCACTACGTCGTAGGTGCTGTACGCGATGTTTTCCGTTTCCGTCATGGGGCCAGTCTGGTGGGTGGTGTGCGCTCGGGCCACCAGGGGTACGCGCGCCGCACACCGAGTGGTGACAGCCACGGAATACCCGGCCGGGCGGCCGTGTTGTGCCGACTGCTTCGCTCCGAGACCAGGAAGAGGGATCACGTCATGAGCAGCACCGTGGAGCTCACCAAGGAGAACTTCGACCAGACGGTCACGGAGAACGAATTCGTCCTGATCGACTTCTGGGCGGCCTGGTGCGGTCCTTGCCGCCAGTTCGCGCCGGTCTACGAGAAGGCCGCGGGGGACAACCCCGATCTGGTCTTCGGCAAGGTGGACACCGAGGCGCAGCCGGAGCTGGCCGCGGCCTTCGGTATCCAGTCGATCCCGACGCTGATGATCGTCCGCGACCAGGTCGCCGTGTTCGCCCAGCCGGGCGCGCTGCCCGAGTCCGCCCTGACGGACGTCATCGGGCAGGCACGCAAGCTGGACATGGCGGAGGTCCGCAAGTCGGTGGCCGAGCAGCAGGCCCAGGCCGAGCAGAACGGCGAGTAACTCCCCGGATCAGAAGGGGTACGTCGCCACGTCCGCGCGTACCGTCGTCCAGCGCACGTCGGTGAAGGCCTCCACATTGGCCTCGCCGCCGAAGCGGGCGCCGGTGCCGGACGCGGCGATGCCGCCGAAGGGCGCCACGGCCTCGTCGTTCACCGTCTGGTCGTTGATGTGCACGATGCCGGTCGGGATGCGCTCCGCGAGGTCGAGACCGCGGGCCGCGTCGCCGGTGACGATGCCGAGCGAGAGACCGTACGGCCCCGCTGCGGCCAGGGCGGCGGCCTCGTCGACCGTGCTGAAGGACCGTACGGGCGCGACGGGGCCGAAGACCTCCTCCGTGTAGGCGGGCGTGCTGTCGTCGATGCCCGCGAGGACGGTGGGGCGGTAGAAGAGCTTCTCGTGGGTGCCGCCGGCGGCCAGTTTGGCGCCCTGGGCGGTGCTGGCCTCGACCAGGCCGTGCACCTTGGCGAGCTGGTTGTCGTCGATGATCGGGCCGAGGTGGACCTGGTCGAGGTTCGGGTCGCCGACGGCGAGCGAGTCGGCCTTGGCTGCCAGCCGCTCGACGTACTCCTCGTACAGCGAGGCGTGGACGAGGTGGCGGCCCGTCGTCATGCAGATCTGGCCCTGGTGGAAGAAGGACCCCCAGGCGGCCGTGGAGATCACGGCTTCGAGGTCGGCGTCCTCCAGGACGATCAGTGCGGAGTTGCCGCCGAGTTCCAGGTGCGCGCGCTTGAGGTGACGGCCGGCGGCCTCTCCCACCGCGCGGCCCGCGGCGGTCGATCCCGTGAAGGAGATGACCGGCACGCGCGGGTCGGCGACCAGGGCCTGGCCGACGTCCGGGCCGCCGGGCAGGACGTGCAGCAGGCCTTCGGGCAGCCCGGCCTCGGCGAAGACGGCGGCGAGCGCGAGGCCGCCGCAGACCGCGGTGCGCGGGTCCGGCTTCAGGATGACCGCGTTGCCGAGGGCGAGGGCCGGGGCGACGGAACGGATCGAGAGGATCAGCGGGGCGTTGAAGGGCGCGATGACGCCGACGACTCCGACCGGGACGCGACGCGTGTAGGACAGCCGGGGCGCCTCGCTGGGCAGGACCTGGCCCGCGGGGCGGGAGGCGAGGGCGGCTGCCTCGTAGCACTCCTGGGCGGCCACGTGCAGTTCGAAGTCGGCCTTGCCGGGGATCGACCCGGACTCGCGGACGATCCATCCGCGCAGTTCCTCGGCGTGCGCCGAGAACAGGTCACCTGCCTTGCGCAGCACCCCGGCCCGGACGAAGTGCGGGAGCCGGGCCCACTCGGCCTGGGCGGCGCGGGCGGTCCCGGCGGAGCGCTCCACGTCCTCGCCGGTGGCGAGGCCGACGGTGGCGAGGGTGTCACCGGTGGCGGGCTCGGTGACGGCGTACTCAGGTCCCGAAAGGGGGTGGGGCTGCCAGCTCTTGGGGTCGAGCAACGACATGACGGCTCTCCGTTCGATCACCGATGGGACTCACGCCGGGAGCGGTAGTCCCGTGTAGTTCGCGGCCAGTTCGGCGGCCGCATGGCGGGATGCGGTGATGCGGCGCAGCCGCGCGAGCTGCACCCTGCTCTCGAACGCATCCCCATCTTGTTGAGCGTGCAACATCCTAGTCATGTCATACGAGAAACGCGTGGCCTGCCACACACGAGACAGACACAACTCCGAATATCTGTCGATCAGTTGTGTCGATCCCGTGCGGTACAGATCCGTCAGGGCCCGGGCGAGGACGGATACGTCCGACACGGCGAGGTTGAGCCCCTTGGCCCCGGTCGGCGGCACGATGTGGGCCGCGTCGCCCGCGAGCAGGAGGCGGCCGTGACGCATCGGCTCGTGGACGTAACTGCGCATGGGCGTCACGGACTTGGCGGTGACCGGGCCGCGCTCCAGCGTCCAGTCGGCGTCGACCGCGAAGCGGGCGGCGAGTTCGTCCCAGATGCGGTCGTCGGACCAGTCGTCCGGGTCGGTGCCGTTGGGGACCTGGAGATAGAGCCGGGAGACGGCGGGCGAGCGCATGCTGTGCAGCGCGAAGCCACGCTCCCCGCGCGCGTAGATCAACTCCTCGCAGGACGGCCGGACATCGGCGAGGATCCCGAGCCAGGAGTACGGGTAGTCCTGCTCGTACGTCCGGCTCGTCGCCGTCGGGAAGGCCGCGCGGGCGATGCCGTGGAAGCCGTCGCAGCCGGCGACCCAGTCACAGGTCAGCGTCTGCTCGCGGCCCTCGTGCCGGAACCGCACGACGGGTGCGTCACTGTCCGGCTTCTCGACCGCGAGGGCCTCCGCCTCGAACAACAGGGGCGGCCCGTCGGCGAGTTGGAGCGCCACGAGGTCCTTCACGATCTCGGTCTGGGCGTAGATCGTGACCGTTCGGCCACCGGTGAGGGCGGGGAAATCGATGTGGTGCCGCTCCCCCGCGAACCGCAGCTCGATGCCCTGGTGGACCAGGCCCTCCGCCTCCAGGCGCCCGGCCGCACCGCACCCGCGCAGGGCATCCACCGTGCCCTGTTCCAGCATGCCCGCGCGCTGGCGCTGTTCGACATAGTCCCGCGTCCTGCTCTCCAGGACCACGCAGTCGACGCCGGCACGGTGCAGCAGCCGGGCGAGGAGCAGTCCGGCGGGGCCGCCGCCGATGATCCCGACCGTGGTGCGCATGGCAGGCCTCCCTGCGTCAGCTGGAGTCGCGGTGTACCACCGTGGCGCCCAGCACCGTGTGCGTCTCGGGCGCGGCGCCCGGTTCGCGCACCGCGCGGTCGACCAGTTCGGCGAGCTCGCGGCCGGACGGCAGTTCGATGTGGACCGTGCTCAGCCGGGGCCTCAGAAGCCGGCCCAGCAACAGGTCGTCGGCGCCGATCACCGCGGTGTCCGCCGGGACGCGCACGCCCTCGTCCTGAAGTGCGCGCATTAACAGCATCGCGTACTCGTCGTTGTACGCGAACACGGCGTCGAGGTCGAGATCCCGCCAGCGCACGGCGAGCTTGGCCGCGGACTGCTCCTCGTAGGCGAGGGGGAGCTCGGTCAGGGTGGCGTCGTCCCTGTCGCGCAGAGCTCGGCGCACGCCTGCCAGGCGGGGCAGCGAGAAGGCGTGCAGGCCGGCCTCCTCGGGGACCACGACACCGACGCGGCGACGGCCGCGGGCGTAGAGATGGGCGCCCGCGCCGTGGCCGACGCTCTCGTGGTCCATGATCAGGGTGTGGGCGCCCTCGACCGGCTCGGGGCCCATGGTGACCACGGCCCGTGCGCCGGAGCGCCGGAGCAGCGACACGCCCTGCGGGCCGAGTCCGGCACCGGGCACGAGGACGGCGACCGGACGCAGCTCGGCCCAGGCGCGGGCGGCCTCGTCACCATGGAGGCCGACGCTGCCGTACTGCACGACGGTGTAGTCCAACCGGCCGAGCGCCCACTGGAGTTCACTGATGAACTGGCTGTAGAGCGGGCCGACCGGGATGGACGGGGCGGGCATCAGGACCATGCGGCTGTGACCGGCCCGCAGGCTACGGGCGGCCGCGTGCGGGACGTACCCGAGTTCCTTGGCCGCCTCGTGGACACGGCGGCGCGTGGGTTCGCTGATCCGGACGGCGCTGGTGTTGTTGAGGACGTAGGAGACGGTCGCTCGTGAGACGCCGGCCAGACGGGCCACATCGGCGCTCGTGGGAACCGAGCGCGTCGCTGGGGTGACGGGCGCGGGCGTTTTCGGTATCTGCACCATGACGGTCGTCATCTTTGCAGAAGCTGTGAAGGTGTATCGGACCGGGGCGGTCCCCTGCCTCACCGCGGTGAATCGGTGCAGGTGAGCCGGGCGACCAGATCGTCCCAGCCCCTCTCCAGACGCTCGATCGGCATTCCGCGCCTGCGGGTGAGGTGATGGACCGCGGCGGGGTCGAGGTAGCCCATGAGGGTCTGGGCGAGCAGTTCGCAGTCCTCTTCGGGGACGGCCTGGCGCAGCAGCAGGGCCACGTGGCTGTGGTGCACCTGGCGGGGGGCGGGGGTGAAACGGCGGTCCGGGCTCGGCTCGGACGCCAGCATCAGGTCCATCTCCTCGACGGACCGGCGCAGCATGGCTCGGCCGAACGCGCGCAGCCGGTCGGAAGGCGGCGCGCCGGGTCCCAGCGGGGCGGGGCCGCTGAGGAACGCGGCCTGGAACTTCCGCTCGGAATGGTCCAACAGCGCGGTCAGCAGACCGGTACGGTCACCGAAGCGCCGGAAGACGGTGCCCTTGCCCACCGCGGCCGCCGCGGCCACCGCCTCCATCGTCACCCCGGCCGCGCCGTGCTCCGCGACCAGGCGGCCGGCCGCCTCCAGGAGCCGGGCCCGGTTGCGCGCGGCGTCGGCACGCAGGCAGGGCTCGTCCTCGGGGAGCCCGACCTGGAGCAGTTCGGGCTGGGAGTCAGGGGGGGTCGGCAACGGCGGCAGGACGGCGGGCATGAAATCAGCGTAAAGCAACGGGAAGAAAACTGGACCGGGGTCCGGTTACCCATGTAGAACATTAAACGGACCCCGGTCCGCATCATTACGGCAGTGTTTCACCTCCCTTGGAGTACGCATGTCTGTTCGCATTCTCGCCCTCGTCGGAAGCCTCCGCGCCGGCTCGCACAACCGCCAGCTCGCCGAGGCGGCCGTCAAGCACGCTCCCGAGGGCGCGGATGTCGTGCTCTACGAGGGCCTCGCCGACATCCCGTTCTACAACGAGGACATCGACGTCGAAGGCGCCGTGCCGGCCGCCGCGGCCAAGCTGCGCGAGGCCGCCCAGGCCTCCGACGCGTTCCTGTTCTTCTCCCCCGAGTACAACGGCACCATCCCGGCCGTGCTGAAGAACGCCATCGACTGGCTGTCGCGTCCCTACGGGGCGGGCTCCTTCGACGGCAAGCCGGTCGCCGTGGTCGGGACCGCGTTCGGCCAGTTCGGCGGCGTGTGGGCCCAGGACGAGACCCGCAAGTCCGTGGGCATCGCCGGCGGCAAGGTGCTCGAGGACGTCAAGCTGTCCATCCCGGGCTCCGTGATCCGCTTCGCCGAGACCCACCCGGCGGACGACGCGGAGGTCGCCGCGCAGCTGAGCGAGGTCGTGGCGCAGCTGCACAGCAACACGGGTGAGACTGCCGCGGCCTGATCCTGCGGCGCCGGAACGGATTCGCCTGGAGGGGATCGGGGTCTTTGTGCTCCGGTCCCCTTTTGCGCTGCCCACGGCCCGGTGGGGGCCGGCCGCGCGTTTCCGCTCGCGCCGTGTGGCGGGTATCCGGTTCCCGTCCCAGGCCAGTGCCGTCGGTGCCGTCCCTCGCGGTCCCTCAGGGCGGCAGTGATCGCCGGACGCTCGTGGCCCGCGTATCGGCTGCACGGCAAGGCCGGAGGGCGGACGGTGCGGGTCCGCTGCGGCTGCGGCTCTTTGCGGGGCCGGGCGGCCGATGACGGCGACACCCGGATCCTCTCCCGCAGTCGTCCGGCCGTCGCCCCGGCCGGGCCGGGCCGGGCCGCCTCCGCCGGGCCCGGCGCTTTTCAGCCTCCGCTCGGACGAACTCCCTCCAGACCCCGCGCCGTTGGCCCTCGCCCCCGCCATCGGCCGAACCTCGGCCGGTGTGTCGGTACTGCTCGGTCCGGGACCGTTCAGTCCAGCCCCGCCAGCCGCTGCACGGCGGGCGCGGCGAAGTGCTCGATCCATTCGGCGGGGGCCCCGATGCGCGGGGCGAGGATGACCGTGTCGATGCCGAGCTTGGCGTAGCCGGTGATGTTCCTGGTGAACGCCTCCAGGTCACCCTCGTCGGACGGGTCGGCCGAGTAGGTCACGGTCTTGCGGATCTCGTCGTAGTCCCGGCCCTCGGTGTCGCAGTGGCCTCGCAGCACGTCGAGCTTGTGGGAGACCTCCTCCGGCGAGGTGGCGAAGAGGTTGCAGGCGTCGGCGTGGCGCGCGACCAGGCGGAGGGTCTTCTTCTCGCCGCTGCCGCCGATCATGATCTCGGGGTGCGGGCTGCTGACCGGGGCCGGTACGCACAGGGTCTCGGCGAGCCGGTAGTGCCTGCCCTCGAAGGGGCCGTTCTCCTCCGGGTCCCACATCTGGAGACAGATCCTCAGGGTCTCCTCCAGCCGCTCGAAGCGCTCCGCGAGCGGCGGGAACGGCACGCCGAGCCCTTCGTGCTCCCGGTCGTACCAGGCGGCTCCGACGCCGAGGGTGGCCCGGCCGCCGGAGAGCACGTCGAGTGTGGTCGCGATCTTGGCGAGCAGCCCGGGGTGGCGGTACGTCACTCCGGTCACCAGCGCGCCGATCCGTACCGTCTCGGTGCGGGCGGCGAGGAAGCCCAGGGTCGTGTAGGCCTCCAGCATGGGGTTCTCGGCGCCGCCGTTGAACTCCATCTGGAAGTAGTGGTCCATCACCGACAGCCAGCTCACCCCCGCCGCCTCGGCCGCGGCACCGGCGGCGGCGAGCTCGGCGCCGAGAGCGGGACCGCCCGCGGGGTGGTCGAACCGGTTGATGTGTACGCCCACACGCATGTCCGTCTCCGTTCACGGGGCTTTCGCCGACCTCGCCGACGCTAGAACCTGGAGTGCTCTCGAAGTCAAGGGGGCGCCCGTCATGCCACGCGTTCCGCCGCCTCCCGCTCCTCCTGCTTCTTCGCGGCCCGCAGGCTCGTCAGTGTGGTGATCGTCAGGACGAGGACGATGAAGCCCAGCGAGAAGGGGATGCCGATCTCGGGGACGTGGACGCCGGACTCGTGGAGCGCGTGCAGCACGAGCTTGACGCCGATGAAGCCGAGGATGATCGAGAGGCCGTAACTGAGGTGGACCAGCTTCTTCAGCAGGCCGCCGATGAGGAAGTACAGCTGGCGCAGGCCCATCAGCGCGAAGGCGTTTGCGGTGAAGACGATGTACGGGTCCTGGGTGAGGCCGTAGATGGCGGGGATGGAGTCCAGGGCGAACAGCACGTCGGTGGAGCCGATGGCGAGCATCACGACCAGCATCGGGGTCATCACCCGCTTGCCGTTCTCCTCGATCCACAGCTTGGTGCCGTGGTAGCGGTCCGCCACGCCGAAACGCTTCTCCACCATCTTCAGCAGCTTGTTCTCCTCGTACTCCTCGTCGTGTCCGTCCTTGCGGGCGTCCTGGACGAGCTTCCAGGCGGTCCAGATCAGGAAGGCGCCGAAGATGTAGAACACCCAGGAGAACGCGGAGATGATCGCCGCTCCGGCCGCGATGAACCCGGCGCGCAGCACCAGTGCCATGACGACGCCGACCATGAGCACCCGCTGCTGGTACTGCGAGGGCACCGCGAACTTCCCCATGATCAGGACGAACACGAAGAGGTTGTCGACGCTCAGGGACTTCTCCGTGACGTATCCGGCGAAGAACTCGCCCGTGGGTTTCGTCCCGCCGAAGATCAGCAGGCCGAGCCCGAACAGACAGGCCAGCACGATCCAGACGACGGTCCAGATGCCGGCCTCCTTGACCGACACGTCGTGGGGTTTGCGGCCGATGAAGAAGTCGGCACCGACCAGCACGCACAGGGCGAGGATGGTCAGCAGCCAGACGCTCAGAGTTACGTTCACTGGTTCTCCTGGTGCATGGGGGGCATCGACAGCGTTGTCACCACCGGGGATGCCTTCCACCTACGGAAGGTGAACAAAAGGTCATGTGATGGCAAGGAACTGCAGGTCACGTGGGAACGTGGCCGGGTCTCGGGGCCGCCACCCGCCGTACGGCGGGCAGGTTCCGCCGAACGGCGGCGCCCAGGACGGGCTCCGGTGCCCCGATCATGACGGCACGAGCCGCCGCGCCCCGCGTGAGGAGAAGCCATGACCTACGTCCCGCCTCCGTTCGACCCCGAACTCGCCGCCGCCCTCGATGTGATCAAGGAGATGATCTCGCCCGGCATGACCCTGGACGACATCGACCTCGTCCGTAAGGGACCGGGTATCCAGCTGTTGGCGGACATGGACCTGACCATCGGAGGGTTCTTCGAGGTGGAGGACCGGTCGGTGCCCGGGCCCGAGGGTGCCCCCGAGATCTCCCTGCTGATCTGCCGTCCGGTCGCCCCGGCGCCCGCCGGAACCGGGCGTCCGGTGATCTACCACGTGCACGGTGGCGGCATGGTTCTCGGGAACAACCGGGTCGGGGTCGACTCCCCGCTGGCCTGGGCGAAGGAACTGGACGCGGTCGTGGTGTCGGTGGAGTACCGGCTGGCGCCCGAGCATCCGCACCCCGCCCCGGTCGAGGACGTGTACGCCGGTCTCGTGTGGACCGCGGAGCACGCCGAGGAGATCGGGGGTGACCCGGAGCGGATCGTCATCGCGGGCGCGAGTGCGGGTGGCGGGCTGTCGGCGGGGCTGGCGCTGCTGGCCCGGGACCGCAAGGGGCCGCGGGCGATCGGGCAGCTGCTGATGTGCCCGATGCTGGACGACCGCAACGAGAGTCCTTCGACCCACCAGATGGCGGGCCTGGGCGTCTGGGACCGCACGGCCAACGAGACGGGCTGGACCGCGCTGCTGGGCGAGCTGCGGGGCGGTCCCGAAGTTCCGGCGTACGCCGCGCCGGCCCGGGCCGAGGATCTGACGGGTCTGCCGCCGGCCTTCCTCGACGTGGGGTCCGCGGAGACCTTCCGGGACGAGGTGGTGGCCTACGCGTCGCGGATCTGGCAGGCCGGCGGGGTGGCGGAGCTGCATGTGTGGCCGGGGGGCTTTCACGGTTTCGACGGGTTCGCTCCGCAGGCCGCGTTGTCGCAGGCGGCACGGGCGGCGCAGCTGCTGTGGCTGCGGAGGCTGCTGGGGAGTTAGACGGCTCCCGGGACGTCACTCCCGGGGACGTCACGCCGGGTCGGTGGCCGCCCGCTGAGCCGTCCTGGCTTCTGGCGCCCGCGCGGCACAGCCGCAGATGTCACAGTCGTGTGCCCCCGCAGGGGCGCTTCGCGGCTCCCATGCCGCACCATGGGCCTATGAAAGAGCTGGCCGGGCGCCTCACCGCACTGGATCCGGATGCCGGTGCCGCCGTCCGGGTGATCGCTTACTTCGACCGGCTGTCGGAGTCCCGAGCGGGGCTGGAAGCCCTGGTGCGTGGGGCCGCTGTGCTGGCCGGGGTGCCCGCGCGGCTGGTCGACGTCGAGCGGCGGGTGGCCGTGCGGGTGGAGACGGACGGCAGCCGCCGGGACTCCACGGCGCCCCCGGATTCCGGCTGGCCGTCCGCCGCGCTCGCGCCCGGCGGTGCCGCCGCCCTGTGGCTGGAGCGGGACGGTGCCGCTCCCAGCGTGGTCGACGCGGTCATCCTGGAGCGGGCCGCGGGGGCCGTACGCCTGGTTCTGGACCGTACGCGCGGACGCGCGCCCGTCGACGATCCCGCACTCGTGGAGACGCTGCTGGACGGTACGGCTCCGGAGGCGGCCCGGCTGCACGCGGCCCGTGGGCTCGGGCTGGACCCGGCGGTGTCCGTGCGGGCACTGGCCCCGCTCGACGGACGGCCCCGGATCGTGCCCGACCAGCCCGGTGCCGAGGTGCCCGCCGGGCGGGTCGGGGTGGGCCCCGCCGTGCCCGTGCTCGAACTGCCGCGGTCCTGGGCGGAGGCCCGCACCGCACTGCGCTTCACCGCGGACGGGACGGCTCAGGACCCCGGGCCCAGGGCCGTGTACGCCGACGAGCTGGGCGGTGTCGCGCTGCTGGCCGACCTCGTCGCCCCGGGTGCGGAGCCGCCGCCCGACGTCCAGCAGCTGGAGGCGGCGGGGGCCGCCACGCCCTGGCTGCTCACCACTCTGCACGCCGTGGTGTCGACGACGAGCCTGCGGGCGGCCGCCGCCGAGGTCAACGTCCACCACTCCACGCTCCAGGACCGGCTGTCCCACGCGGAGCATCTGCTGGGCTGGCCGCTGCGCACGCCCCAGGGCCGGATCCGGTTGCAACTGGCTTTGGTCATGCGCCAGTTGGCCCGACCGTAGCGCGAGGTCGGAGCCTCGATCCCGCCGACGATGTACGCGTTGCCGGCACCCGCAGGTCGGGAATCGTGCGGCCACCGGCTGTTGGAAGGGGTGGACGGAGCAGCCGCCGGCGCAGTCCGGCTCGGCCTCGAAGCGGGTCGCGAAACCGGCGCCGCCGTGCTTGACGTTCCGGTCCGGGCGGTGCTGATCGCCTAATGCTCGTCGAGGACCGGGGAGAAGCCTGACCAGGTCCAGCTCCCCGGGACCTGTGGCGCGCCAGAGGGTGTGGCGCTGGGCCCCGAACTCGCGCCCCACGTAAGCCCCCTGGAAAGCCTCCGCAGGGCCACCCGAGTCAGGAGCGGCGGGGCGCGCTTGCCGCGCTCGCCGCGTTCATCAGCGCGAGTGCGTCCTGGGCAGCCGCCGTGACGGTGCCCGGCGACGATCCGGCCGCCGTGGCCACGTCCGTCAGCAGGCGGACGTCCTTGCGCAGCAAGGGGCCCGCGTGGGCGGCGATGCGGTCGAGGGTGCCTCCGGCCGAGGCCACCCGGTCCAGGGCGAAGCTCGTGCCGCTGCCGTGGGAGATGACGCGGGCCAGGGCCGCGGGGTCGACGGCGAGGTCGCGCCCGAGGGCCAGGGTGTCGGCGGCCGTAGCGAGGTTGGCCGTGAACAGGACGTTGTTGAGGAGCTTGGCGACCTGGCCGGCGCCCAGTGGGCCCATGTGGACCACCGGGTCGGCGTGGGTCGCGAAGACCGGGCGGCAGTAGGCGACGGTGCCCGGTTCGCCCCCGGCCATCAGCACCAGGCGCCCTTCGGCGGCCGCCTGTCCTCCCCCGCTGACCGGTGCGTCGATCAGGGCGACCCCGCGGGCGCGGGCACGGTCGGCCAGACGGCGGCACGTGTCGGGGTGGACGGTGCTGTGCACGGCTATCACCCCGCCTCTGCGGAGTCCGGCCAGCACACCCGACTCGCCGGTGACGATCTCCTCGACGTCCGCGTCGTCCACCACGCACACGCACACCAGGTCGCTGACGGCGGCCAGATCCGCCGGTGAAGCGGCGCGTCGCGCGGCGGTGTCGGCGAAGGGGACGAGTGAGGCGGGGCGCCGTGCCCACAGGGTCGTCTCGAACCCGGCGTCGACGATCCGGCGGGCCATGGGGGCGCCCTGGCTGCCCAGCCCGATGAATCCGACCCTCATGAGGGGACCTCCTCCTGCGCCGGTGCGGGCTGCGGGCGCCAGCACACCGCCAGCAACCCGGCGGTCGCCACCACGCCCACACCCAGCGCGACGCCCCCGCCGGCCCAGCCGGTCACCGCGATGTCGGCCGCCTCGTCCACGGACATGTCCCCCGGGCCCAGCAGCGCCAGCGCGAGTGCGACGACGGCGAGCGTGAGGACGTACTCGTAGCCCTCTTTGAAGACGAAGAAGCCGTTGGGCCGGTGGGCGAGCAGGCCGGCCACCAGCATCACCGAGATGACCGCGGCGCAGGCCAGCGGGGTGAACAGGCCCAGCAACAGGAGTGCGCCCGCGCCCACTTCGGTCAGGACGCTGAGCCACGCCTGAAGGGTGCCGTGGCGCAGGCCCAGGCCGGTGAACCAGCGGGCGGTGCCCTCGATGCGGCCGCCGCCGCGCCAGTGGTTGAGGCCGTGCGCGATCATGACGGCACCCAGGACCAGGCGCACCAGCAGCAGCGCGAGCGTGTCGGCGTCGCTCATCCCGCTCTCCCCTCTCGTGCCTGCGCACAGGCGCTCTCGCGGGCCACCGCGCACTCCTCGGCGAACGACAGCACCTTCAGGTGGTAGGCCCGGGCGGAGTGGCCGAGGCTCAGGTTGTGTCCGCTGTCGGGCTGTTCGTTGACGCGGACCCGGGGCGATGCGGTGAAGAGGGCGGCGATGTCCGCCAGGGCCTCGGGCCCCGCGCTCCACACCTCCTCGTGGTCGCCCAGGCTGTACTGCACGGGGACACGCACGCGTGCCGCCAGTTCGGGGAGTTCGTACCGCCAGTGACGGGCCGCGGACTCGTAGGCGGGCGAGGCGGCGGCGATGCTCGCACCGCCCGCCACCTCGGGCGGGTACAGATGGGCGGGCCCCCACAGCACTTCACGCAGCCGCGCACGGGCCCGCCCCGACCGGCGCAGTTCGTCCTCCGGGCCCAACTCCAGGAAGTTCAGGGAGCGCGGGTGGTGGTGGCGTCCGGTGCCGGCGATCTCCATCCCGAGCAGGCCGTGTCCGCGTGCGTCGGCGGCCATCCTGACCGCGAGTTCGCTGCCCGCCGAGTGGGCCATCAGGAACACCCCTGCTCCCTGCGGGCGTTGGGCGAGCAGGCGGTCGAGGGCCGCGTGGGCGAGGTCCACCCGCCGTGCGGGGTCGGTGAGTCGGGCGGCGTCGACGAGCGAGGCGCCGTAGCCCGGACGGTCCAGGGCGAGGACGCTGAAGCCGAGCGCGGCGCCGGTGCGCAGGAGCGAGAGGCGCGGGTGGTGCGGGCAGTCGAAGTAGGTGGAGGTCGTGGCGCCGCCGTGCAGGGCGAGGACGACAGCACGCGGCTCACCTACCCAACTGGCCCGGTACGACAGGGAGATGCCGTCCACCTCCACGGTGTGGCCGTCGATCACGTGTCCGTCCTCAGCAGCAGGACCCCGCTGGGAGCGAGGCCGCCGGTGCTGACCACGGCGACCCGGGCGCCTGGCACCTGTCGTGCTCCTCCGTCGCCGCGCAGCTGGACGATCGCCTCGTGGACCAGGCCCATGCCGTGGGTGCGGCCGTGGGAGAGCTGGCCGCCGTGGGTGTTCAGGGGCAGTACGCCGTCTCTGGCGATGTTCTTTCCTCCGTCCAGGAAGTCCTTCGCCTCGCCGATGCCGCAGAACCCCAACGCCTCTATCCAGGAAAGGCAGTTGAAGGTGAAGCCGTCGTAGAGCTGGGCCACGTCGACGTCGGCGGGGCGCAGATCGGTGCGGGACCACAGATGTGCGGACTGGCCGAGGGTGTGGGGTTCGTGGGTGAGGGTGCTCTGGTCCCACTCCATGCGTTCGGTGATCTGGGTGCCGACGGCCTCGACCAGAACGGGCGGTTTCGCGAGGTCACGGGCCGCGTCGACGGCGGAGACGATCACGGCGACGGCTCCGTCGCAGGGGACGTCGCAGTCGTAGAGCCCGAACGGGGTGGTGATGGAACGGGCTTCGAGGTAGTCGTCCATCGTGAGCGGGTCGCGGTAGACGGCGGTGGGGTTCAGGGCGGCGTTGGCGCGCTGGTTGAGGGCGATCCAGCCGAGGGTCTCGCGGGTGGTGCCGTAACGGTGCATGTGGCGTTGGGCGTTCTGGGCGAGGGTGTGGGCGGCCGAGGTGGCGCCGAACGGCTTGAGCCAGCCGGCGTCGCCGCCGGCCGGGGCCGGGAGTCTGCCCTGCTTCAGCAACTCCCCGTAGCTGGCCTCCCACAGGGTGCGGAAGCAGAGCACATGGCGGGCGAGGCCGCCGGCGACCGCGAGCATCGCCGCGACGATCGAACCGCCCGGGCCGAAGGTCTCGCCGCCGCCGTTGTACCAGGTGGGCCGGATGCCGAGGGCGGACTCCAGGGCGGTGACGCCGCCTTCGGAGAAGCCGCCGTAGGGGCCGGGTCCGGGGTAGGTGGCGAGGCCGTCGATGTCGTCGAGGGTGAGTCCGGCGTCGGCGACGGCCGCCTCGCAGGCCTGGAGGGTGAGCGAGATCGGGGGGACCATCAGTCGGCGGCCGATCCGCGAGCTGCCGATGCCGGTGAGGGCGACCTTGTCCTCGAACTTCTCCGTGGTGGCCATGGGGCGGACCGCGGGCGCGGTGTCGTCCTCGGGCAGTGGTGCCGGTTCGCCCTGCTCGGCCGCCGGTCGGAACAGCGGCAGCCATACGTCCCCGGACTGCTCGAAGACGACCTCCATCCGCATGCCGAGGGCGAGTTGGTCCGGATCGCACTCGACTGCGTTGGTGGTGAGCCGGACCCGGGGGTCCGCTTCGAGTGCGACCTGCGCGACGACGTAGGGCGAGGGGAGGCCGGGCAGGGTGAAGCGGTGGCTGACGGTGAAGCCGATGAGGGTGGCGTGGCCGGAGACGGGGCGTGGGGCGAGGTCGCGCCCGTGGCAGTAGCGGCACACGGGCTGCGGTGGGTGGATCAGGGCCGCGCAGGACCGGCACTCCTGTATCCGCAGTCTGCCGTCGGCCCCCGAGGTCCAGAAGAACGCGTTCTGGTCGGTGAGTTGGGGCAGGGGGCGTCCCGGGGATCCGGCCACGTGGGTACCTCCGTCGTCAGCGGGTGATGCGCGCGCGGCCCGTCCGTACGGTGACCGGCTCGGCCAGGCGTTGTTCGTCGCAGGCCTTCTGGAGGATGTCCAGGGTCTCGTCGAGGGAGGGTCCGAGCCGCTTGCCGGGGGTGAAGACCGCCGGGAGGTGACGCATGCCCTGGATGACGCCGATCGTCTCGTAGTGGACGGTGGCGTCGGGGTCGCAGCGGAAGTCGGGCATGCGGTCGAGCACGGCTGTGATCATCCGCTTGAACACCGTGCGGGCGACGTTGGAGCCAATGCACCGGTGGATGCCGAGGCCGAAGCTGCTGTGCCGGTTGCCCCTGCGTTCCAGGTCGACCCGGTCGGGGTCGGGAAAGACGGAGGGGTCCCGGTTGGCCATCGCCCAGGACAACCACAGACGTTCGCCCTCCTCGAACCGCTGGCCGGCGATCTCGCAGTCGGCGGAGATCGTACGGCCGTCACCCGGAGCCGGCGCGAAGTAGCGCAGGAACTCCTCGGTGGCCGAGTCCAGCAGAGTGTCCCGCTCACGGCTGAGCCGGTCCCGCTCACCGGGATGTTCGGACAGCCACTCCAGGGCGTGCGCGGTGAGCGCGGTCGTGGTGTCGAAGCCGCCGCCGACGAGCAGGGCGAGGACGCCGGTCAGCTCCTCGTCGGACGGGGTCCTCCCGTCGATCTCCGCGTGCACGAGGGCGTCGATCAGTCCCGGCCTGCGCTGCTCGCGCACCTTGAGGATGGACATGTACAGGGCGATGCCCATGTTCCGGCTCATCTCCGCCACCCGTGGCATGTCCGGGGAGTCCGGCGGGGTGTAGACGGAGGCGTGGGCCGGTTCGTTGTAGACGGTCCAGTCCTTGAGCGGGATGCCCATCATCGCCAGCGTGAGGACGGCCGGGACGATGTTGGCGAGGTCGTCGACGAAGTCGAGCCGCCCTTCCTCGATCTTCTCGTCGATGCAGGCGCGCACCACCTCGTCGACGAGGGGGATCCAGCGTGCGACGGCCGCCGGGGAGAGGTAGGGGTTCAGGGTCTGGCGGTAGTGGCGCTGCCCGGGTGGGTCCATCTCGAGGAATCCGCCCTGCACTTCGCGGGCGCGGGGCGGCGAGGGGATGGTGATGCCCTTGTAGCCGCGCCGCTCGCCCTTGACGTCGTGGTCGTTGGAGAGGAACTCGGCGGACCGGGCCAGTTCGAAGACCTCGTGGTGGCCGCTGGCGACCCAGTGGCCGTCGTGGGCGTCGGTCCAGGCGATGGGGCACTTGGCGTGCAGTTCGTGGGTGGTCTCCTCGAACTGGTGGCGGTACTCGGGGGTGTGACGGTCGAAGTGCACCCGGTGCTGCTTGCGGTCGTCGTACTGCTCACGGTCGTCGGGCCGACTGCCGTCGTCGTACTGACCGCTGTTGTCGCCGCCTGCGGTTTCGCTCATGAAGTCGCCCTCCTTTCAGAAGAGTTGGATCGCCCGTTCCGGGCAGGAGTGCGCGGCCTCGCGCACCTCCTCCTCCTGGTCGGCCGGGACGTCCTCGCCGACGGCCGTGGAATGCCCGTCGACGTCGTCCAGTTCGAACGCCTTCGGCGCGATCATGGCGCAGAGCGTGTGGCCCTGGCAGCGCTCGGAATCTACGTGGACCTTCACGTCGTGCCTCCCTGTCGCAGTGGGTTCGAGCAGTTCAGCGGCGCCAGTCGTACCACTTGATGTATCCGCCGGCGTCCACCCGCAGCTGGGTTCCGGTGATGTAGCGGGATTCGTCGGAGGCGAGGAAGAGCACGGCGTCGCTGATGTCGCGCGGTTCGACGTACCGGACGGGCATGGCCTGCTGCACCGCGAAGGCCGGTTCGGCGTCCTCGCGGGTGGGGTTGTCGAGGTCGGGCCGGAACGACTTGTACATCGGCTCGCTCTGGAGCATCCGGGTGTTCACGTTGGTGGGGTGGATGACGTTGGCGCGCTGGTTCAACGGTGCCAGATTCCGGGCGAGTTCGTGCATGTACTCGGACAAGGCCCGTTTGGCGAAGGCGTATCCGGCGCCCCCCGGGTTCGACCCGGGGTTCTGCACGATGCCGTGGTCCATGAGGGCGGCGGTCGAGCCGGTCGCGATGACGGAGGCGCCCTCCCGCAGGTGCGGGAGGGCGAGCTGGACGGTGTTGATGGTGCCGATCAGGTCGACGTCGACGGCGTCGCACCAGGCCTGCATCTTGGGCTCGCCGCGCAGCGGGGCGATGCCGGCCTGGGCGACGACGATGTCCAGTCGGCCCAGTTCGGCGAGGCCCGTCTCCAGGGCGTCACGGAGCTGCCCGGTGTCCCGTACGTCGGCCTTCAGTGCCACGATCCGGCGGCCCTGCTCCTCGACCAGCCGGGCCGTCTCCTTGAGGTCCTCGGGGGTGGCCATCGGGTACAGGACCGTCTCGTAGTCGCGGCAGATGTCCACCGCGATGATGTCGGCGCCCTCCTCCGCCAGCCTCACGGCGTGACTGCGGCCCTGTCCGCGGGCCGCGCCCGTGATGAACGCGACCTTGCCCTCTACTCGTCCCATCGCGTGTCCCTTCGTGTTCAGTCGTGCCGGCCGTGCTGTTCGGGGGGCGACGCGTCGAGCACGGCGGCCAACACCCCCAGGTCCGCGCCGAGTTCGTCGGCGACGGCTTTGACGACGTCAAGGTCCTTGCCGAGGAACTCGGCCGTGGACCGGGCGAACTCCGCCACCGATCCCCGGCGCACGACTCCGGCGAGGGCGCGGCTCGCGGCGCTGCCGTGGGTGAGGGCGTCCAGGAGGTCGGCCTCGGCGATGCCCAGGTGCTGCCCGAGGCGGACCGCGTGCGACAGCAGTCCGATCTGGGCGGCGAAGACGGTGTTGTTGATCAGCTTGACCCGCTGTCCGGTGCCCAGGGGGCCGACGTGCAGCACCGGGTCGGCGTAGCTGCGCAGCACCGGCAGGATCCGGGCGACGGTGTCGTCGGCGCCGCCCACGAAGAGGGTCACCCGGCCCGCGGCCACGTCGTGCGGACCACCGCTGACGGGAGCGTCGACCACCTCGGTCCCGCGTGCTGCGACGGCCTCCACGGTGTGCGGGCTACCGGTGGTGTGCACGACGACGACGGCCCCGGCCGGCATCGCGTCCAACAGGTCCCCGTCCAGGCAGACTTCACGGACCTGGTCGTCGTTGTGCACGCACACCAGCACCGCGTCGGCGCCCTCGGCGACCTCGGCAGGCCGGGCCACGACGCGTGCCGGCTCCCCGGCGAGCGCACGGCGAGCCTCGGGAGTACGGCCCAGCACTCGCACGTCATGGCCCGCTTCGGCCAGTCGGCGGAGCATCGGACGGCCCATTCTTCCGGCGCCCACGACACCGATCACAAGAATCTCCCTTCCGAATGCGAGAACCATACTTTCAACAACCTGCCGATCGGAAGTCCCCCGTCTCGACTTCATGTCACTGCGTGACAGCCACAAGGAGCGCATGACCCAGGTCGTGACGGTACCTACCGCCAGGGGTATGGTTCTCAGCGAACTTGACGCCAGATCTCAATTTTCGAGAACCACATTTCCGTCGCCGGGGAAGGAACGTTCCCTGGCATCGACGGTCTGGAGGAGTTCATGGAGCGCAAGACCTACGGCGAGGTGGTCGCATGAGCGCAGGGCCGCTCGAGGGGATACGGGTCCTCGAAGTCGCGATGTACGGGTTCGTGCCGTCGGCCGGTGCCGTGCTCGCCGACTGGGGCGCCGACGTCGTCAAGGTCGAGCACGCCGTGCGCGGCGATCCGCAGCGCGGACTGCGGCAGACGGGAGCGTTCAAGGTGGAGGGGGATCCCAACCCCAACGTCGAGCACGCCAACCGCGGCAAGCGCAGCCTCGGCCTCGACATGGCGCGGGCCGAGGGCCGGGAGGTGCTGTACGAGCTCGTGCGGCGCTCGGACGTGTTCCTGACCAGCTTCCTGCCCGAGGCACGGCGGAAGTTCGGCATCGACGTGGACGACGTCCGCGCGGTGAACCCGCGGATCGTGTACGCCCGGGGCAGCGCGCTGGGGCCACGCGGCCGGGAGGCGGACAAGGGCGGCTACGACATGACCGCGTTCTGGGCCCGGGCGGGCACGGCGGCGAGTCTGACCCCGCCCGGCGTGCAGGGCATGATCCCGCCCCCAGGTCCCGCCTACGGGGACACCATCTCCGGCACGAACCTCGCCGGGGGCATCGCGGCCGCACTGCTCAAACGCGAACGCACCGGCGAGGCCTCGGTCGTGGACGTCTCCCTGCTGGGCAGTGGGGTGTGGGCGCTGGGGCACGGTGTGGCGCTCTCGGTCCACCTCGGCAAACCCATGGTGGCCCCGCCGCTCGGCGGCCACGGCTCCCCCACCAACCCCCTGTCCGGTCTGTACCGCACCGCCGACGATCGCTATCTGGCGTTCGTCATGATGCAGCCCGGCAAGTTCTGGGCGGATGTGTGCCGGCACGTCGACCGGCCCGAACTCGCCGACGACCCGCGCTTCGCCACCTCCGAGGACCTCGTCGCGCACACCGAGGAGGCCGTGAAGATCCTCCGCGAGGTACTGGCCGGCCGCACTCTCGCCCACTGGACCGAGCGGTTCGCCACCTTGGCCGGCCCCTGGGCTCCCGTGCAGGACTCCCTCCAGGTGGCCTCGGACGCCCAGGTCCGGGCGAACGAGTACCTGGTGCGCGCCGGTGAGCTCGAACTCGCCGCGAGCCCGGTGCAGTTCGACGTCGGCGCCCCCGATCTCGGACCGGCGCCGGAGTTCGCCGCGCAGACCGAGGAGGTCCTGCTGGAGCTGGGTCTCGGCTGGGAGCGGATCGCAGAGCTGAAGGCCGCGGGAGCGGTGACCTGAAGCGCAGGAGAGGACACGTACATGGCAGTCACCGTCACCGAACCCACCCCGACGACCGGTGTCGAGATCACCGGCCTGTCCGGCAGCCGCCTGGTCGACAGGGCCGTGGCCAAGGAGTGCCGGTCCGCTCTTGAGCAGCGTGGTGTGGTGATCTACCGCGGGGCCGACATCGACGACGACGATCTGGTCGCGTTCAGCAGGCTGCTCGGTCGGGTCGTGCCCCTGCCGAGGGGCGGTCACCCGACCCATCGGGAGATCCAGCGCATCACCCGGGATCCGTCGAAGAGCCCGCTCGCCGCCTACCGCGAGAGCACCTTCCACTGGCACATCGACGGAACGACGAGTGAAGTCCCGGACAGCACCACACTTCTGACGGTACGACAGGTGTCGGACGACGGGGAGGGCGACACCGAGTTCGCCAACACCTTCGCCGCGTACGAGGCGTTGTCGGAGCGGGAGAAACGGGAGCTGGACGGGGTGCGCGCGGTCCACAGTTTCGCGGCCTCCCAGCTGCTGGTGACCCCGGATCCGTCGCCGGAGGAACGGGCCGCCTGGGACCGGAACCCGGCTCGCGAACACCCCCTGGTCTGGAAGCGCGCCGACGGCCGCAGGTCCCTCCTGATCGGGGCGACGGCCGGCGAGGTCGTGGGCCGGCCCGCCGCCTCGGGCCGCGCGTTCCTCGACCACCTCCTGGACCGGGCCACCCGGCCGGAGTTCACCCTTCGCCACCGGTGGCGCCCGGGGGACCTCGTCGTGTGGGACAACACCGGGATGCTGCACCGCGCCCTGCCCTACGGCAGGGCCTCCTCCCGGCTGATGCACCGCACGTCCGTGGCGGGCGAGGAGACGGTGGCATGAGCGAGCGGCGCACGGCGGTCGTGACGGGCGGCGGGTCCGGCATCGGACGCTCGATCTCCCTCCGGCTGGCAGAGGACGGCTTCGCCGTCGCGGTCCTGGATCTCGACGAGGAGTCGGCCGGTCAGGTAGCGGAGGAGATACGGCACAAGGGGCACCAGGCGGCCGCGTTCGGGGGCGTCGACGTATCCGACCGTGCCCGGGTCGACGATGCCGTACGGCGGGTGCGGGAGACCTTCGGCGCTCCGGTGCTGGCACTGGTCAACAACGCCGGTTTCGCCCGTACCGAGAGCTTTCTGAAGATCACCGACGAGTGGTGGGACCGGATCATGGCCGTCAACCTCAACGGCCCGTTCTACTGCTGCCAGGCGGTCGTGCCCGACATGAAGGAGGCGGGCTGGGGCCGCATCGTGAACATCTCGTCCTCCAGCGCCCAGTCGGGGCAGCAGTACATGACGCACTATGTGGCGTCGAAGGCCGGTCTCATCGGTTTCACCAAGGCCCTGGCGCTGGAGCTGGGCCCGGCGGGCATCACGGTGAACACCGTCCCGCCCGGGTTCGTCGACACCCCGATGCTGCGCGCCTCGGAGCAGCGCGGCCTGCTCGGCGGCTCGGTGGAGCACCATGCCGAGCTGACTCCGGTACGGCGTCCGGGGCGCCCGGAGGACATCGCGGCCGCGTGCTCGTTCCTGGTGTCCGAGGAGGCGGGTTACATCACCGGGCAGGTGATCGGGGTCAACGGCGGGCGCAACACCTGAGGGTCGCGGCGGGCGGGCGGCGGCGAGGGGAAAACAGCACCCTCGGCGCAGCCCGGTCGGTCGAGCGGCCGGGCCGTGGCGCTCGGCCGCGCGCCTGCGGTACGGGCTGGGCAGCAGCGACGGCGTCCCGTGTTCGGAGGTACCCTCCCGCGCGGCCGAGGTGACCGCTCCCCCGCTCACTTCCCCCGGGTCATCACCCTGTCCGCCGCCACCCAGTGGGCGTCGGACGCCCACAGTCGCGCGAAGGCCTGTACGGCCTCGCTCGGCGAAGTGCTGCCCGAGACCACGCGTTTGATCTCCGCGGCCGGCTCATGGGCGAGCGAGCGGGCCAGGGCACGCCAGCCCTCCTCGAAGGCGGCACGCGGCAACACCTCGTCGATCAGGCCGAGTTGCTGTGCCCGGGCAGCGTCCAGGACGGTGCCCGATCCCGCCAGCATCAGCGCTCTCCCCCGGCCGACGAGAGCCGCGAGCCGTTCGGCGCCGCCCCAGGCGGGCATGATCGCGAGGGCCACCTGGTTGAAACCGATCCTGATGTCGTCCGCCGCCACCCGAATGTCGGCGGCGACGGCGACCTCGGCCCCGCCGCCCAGGGCATGGCCGTTGAGAGCGGCGATCACGGGCGCGGGAAAGGCGGCGATCCGGTCGCAGATGCCGCGCATCCGCCACGCCATGGCCGCCGCCTCCTCCTCGGTACGGATCGCGGCGAGTTCCTTCAGATCGCCGCCGGAGACGAACGCCCGGTCGCCTGCACCCCGGATCACCAGCACCCGCGCGCCCTCGGCCGCGTCCAGCGCCTTCTCCAACTCGTCCATCGTGCCGAGCGAGATGGCGTTGCGCGCATGAGGGCGGTCGATGGTCACCACGGCGAGGCCCTGGTCCACGGCGAGGTCGATCACGCGATTCCCCTCCCCAGATATTGGCATTCTCGAAATCGGAGAATAGCGTATACGCCGCCGACCCGCAGCCCTGGAGGTAGCACTCACATGCGAAGGATTCCCGCGGAGCTGGTCGAACGGTACGAGTCGGAGGGCTGGTGGACCCAGGACACGATCGGAGACCTGCTGACCCGGGGCCTCGCGGCGGCCCCCGACACGCAGTTCCGGGTGCACTCGGCCGTCCGCCCCTGGTCCGGAACCTTCGCGGACGTCGAGCACACGGCACGCCGACTGGCCGCGGGACTGCACGAGCGAGGAGTGGGCCCCGGTGACACGGTCGCCTTCCAGCTGCCGAACTGGATGGAGGCCGCCGCGGTGTTCTGGGCGTCGGCGATCCTCGGGACAGCGGTGGTGCCGATCGTCCACTTCTACGGCCGTAAGGAAGTCGGCTACATCCTCGGCACGGTCGAGCCCCGGGTCTTCGTCGCCGCCGAGCGGTTCGGGCGGCTGGAGTTCCAGGCCGACCTGTGTGCGGACGTGCCGGTCGTGGGCGTGGTGGGCCGCGACTTCGACGACCTGCTCGCCGACGAACCCCTGCCCGGCACCCTCCCCGCCGACCCGAGGGCCCCGGCCCTGATCGCGTTCACCTCGGGCACCACCCGGGACCCGAAGGGAGTCGTGCACAGCCACCAGACCCTCGGCCACGAGACCCGCCAACTCGCGGCGAGCTACCCGCCCGACCGGGGCGACCAGCTCACCGCGGCTCCGGTGGGTCACTTCATCGGCATGGTGAACGCCTTCCTGATCCCCGTCCTCGACGGCACCCCGGTCAACCTCACGGACGTCTGGGACCCGGGCCGCGCCCTGGAGTTGATGACCGGCCACGAACTCCACGTCGGTGGCGGGGCGCCGTACTACATCACGAGCCTCCTCGACCACCCCGGGTTCGTGGCCGACACCCATCTGCCGTACATGCGGTACGCGGGTCTGGGCGGCTCGTCGGTCCCGGCCGCTGTGACCACCCGGCTGGCCGGCCTCGGCATCCATGTCTTCCGGGCGTACGGCAGCACCGAGCACCCCTCGATCACCTCGTCCCGGCACGACGCACCCGAGGTGAAGCGGCTGTTCACGGACGGGGATCCGCTGTCGGGCGTGGAGATCCGGCTGGCGCGGGACGGCGAGATCCTCAGCCGGGGCCCGGATCTCTGCCTCGGCTACACCGACCCGGACCTGACGGCGAGCACCTTCGACGAGGAGGGCTGGTACCGCACGGGTGACCTCGGAGTGCTCGACGAGGACGGCTATCTCGCGATCACCGGCCGCAAGGCGGACATCATCATCCGCGGCGGCGAGAACATCAGCGCGCCCGAGGTCGAGGAAGTGCTCCTGAGGCTGCCCGGAGTCGCGGAGGCCGCGGTGGTGGCCGCCCCCGACGAACGCCTCGGCGAGCACGCGGCCGCCGTCCTGCGGATGCGGCCAGGCCAACCCCTCCCCGGCCTCGACGAGGTGCGCGCCCACCTCGAACGCGCCGGTCTGGCCCGGCAGAAGTGGCCGGAGGAACTGCACGGCGTCGAGGACTTCCCGCGCACCGCGAGCGGCAAGGTCCAGAAGTTCAGACTGCGGCAGGACATTGCCGTACACAACTGAAGAGAATAGCATTCTCGCAAAAAGCAAAGGAGAGTCTCATGCCGTCGCGTGCGCTGCCGTACCCGCTCTTCGACGCGGACAACCACCTGTACGAGACCGAAGAGGCACTGACCAGGCACCTCCCGAAGCAGTACGAGGGCGCGATCGAGTACGTGCAGGTCCGCGGCCGTACGAAGATCGCGATCCTGGGTCAGATCAGCGACTACATCCCGAACCCCACCTTCGAGGTGGTCGCCCGTCCCGGGGCGATGGAGGAGTACTTCCGGGTGGGCAACCCGGACGGGAAGTCCCGCCGGGAGATCTTCGGCGAGCCGATGCGCTCGATCCCCGCCTTCCGCGAACCGGGTCCGCGCCTGGAGCTGCTGGACGAACTGGGCGTGCAGCGCACGCTGATGTTCCCGACGCTGGCGAGCCTCATCGAGGAGCGGATGCGGCACCACCCCGAACTGATCCACGCGGTGATCCACTCGCTCAACGAATGGCTGTACGAGACCTGGTCGTTCAACTACAAGGACCGCATCCTCACCACACCGGTGATCACGCTCCCCATCGTCGACAAGGCGATCGCCGAGCTCAACTGGGCGGTGGAGCACGGAGCGAAGGCGATTCTCGTACGCCCGGCGCCGGTCCCCGGCTACGGCGGCTCGCGCTCCTTCGCGCTGGAGGAGTTCGACCCGTTCTGGAAGCGGGTCGTGGAGAGTGGTGTGCTGGTCGCCATGCACTCCTCGGACAGCGGGTACGCCAAGTACGCCGCCGACTGGGAGGGCGGTGGTGGCGAGATGCTGCCGTTCAAGTCGAACGCCTTCCGGCAGGTCGGCGAGTGGCGGCCGATCCAGGACGCGGTGGCGGCCTGGGTGTGCCACGGGGCGCTGTTCCGCTTCCCCGAGCTGAAGATCGCGCTCATCGAGAACGGCTCGTCGTGGGTGGCCCCGCTGCTCGACACCCTCGCCGACGTCCACAAGAAGATGCCGGAGCAGTTCCTCGGCGACCCGGTCGAGGCCATCAAAAACAGCATCCACGTGAGCCCCTTCTACGAGGAGGACCTGGGCGGTCTCGTCGACCTGATGGGCGCCGACCGCATCCTGTTCGGCTCGGACTACCCGCACCCGGAGGGCCTTGCCCAGCCGACGTCGTACGTCGACGCCATCCAGGGCCTGAGCGTCACCGACCAGGCCAAGATCATGGGCGGGAACCTGTCGAGGCTGATCCCGGCATGAAGTGGGACTCGGTCCCCGCGATGGTCCTCAGCGCGGCCGACCGCTTCGGGGACGCCGAGGCGGTCGTCGACGGCCCGCTGCGCCTGACCTTCACCGAACTCGTCGAGCGGGTACGGGTGGCCGCGGGCGCCTTCGCCTCCCTGGGGGTGGAGAAGGGCGACCGGGTGGCGATCTGGGCGCCGAACTCCGCCGAGTGGATCGTGGCCGCCTTCGGACTGCTGACGGCCGGCGGGGTGCTCGTGCCGGTCAACACCCGGTACAAGGCGGACGAGGCACACGACATCGTCAGGCGCAGTGACGCAAAGGCCGTGCTCGTCCAACAGGGCTTCCTGGGCCTGGAGTTCACCGGGCCGCCCGGCGTCCCGGTGATCGACCTGAAGTCGGACTTCCTGGCGAGCGGGTCGCCGTTCGCGCGCGAGGTGAGCGGGACCGACGTCTGCGACATCATCTTCACCTCGGGGACGACCGGACGGCCCAAGGGCGTCCTGATGAGTCACGGCCAGAACCTGCGGCTGTTCTCGGAGTGGTGCGAGCTGGCGGATCTGCGGGAGGGCGACCGCTATCTGATCGTCAACCCGTTCTTCCACATGTTCGGCTGGAAGGCGGGCCTCATCGCCTCGCTGATCAGGGGCGCCACCATCCTGCCGGTACCCGTCTTCGACGTGGACGTCGTGCTGGACCTGGTGGAGCGCGAGAGGGTGACCATGCTGCCCGGGCCGCCCACGCTGTACCACTCGCTGCTGGAGGCGACCGGGAGAAGGGATCTGTCCTCGCTGCGGGCGGCGGTGACCGGTTCCGCGGACATCCCGGTCGAGCTGATCCGCCGTATCCGCGAGGAGCTGCCCTTCCGGTCGATCATGACCGGCTACGGCCTGACCGAGGCGGGCACCGTGACCGCGTCCCGGCCCGGCGACTCCTTCGAGGACATCGCCACCACCGTCGGAAGACCGTGCGAGGGCATCGAGATCTCCCTGGCGGACGACGGTGAGGTCCTGGTGCGCGGCTACAGCGTGATGCTCGGCTATCTCGACGACCCGGCCGCCACCGCCGGGGTGATCGACGGGGAGGGCCGCCTGCACACCGGTGACCTCGGCTCTTTCGACGACCAGGGGCGCCTGCGGATCGTCGGCCGCAAGAAGGACATGTTCGTGGTCGGCGGCTTCAACGCCTACCCGGCCGAGATCGAGGGCTTCCTCCTCGAACATCCGGCGGTGGCGCAGGCCGCGGTGGTCGGCGTGCCGGACGTCCGGCTCGGACAGATCGGCAAGGCGTACGTGGTGCTGCGCGCCCCCGTGTCCGAGGCGGAACTCATCGACTGGAGCCGCGAGCGGATGGCCAACTTCAAGGTGCCCCGGACCGTCGAGTTCCGGGAGGAGTTGCCGCTGACCGCCACGGGCAAGGTGTTGAAGGACCAGCTGTGAAGGAACGCGCCGCGTTTCGCGCACAAGATCGGAGATCCAGCGTGACGACGAACCAGGCCACCGTCCCGGGGGAAGACATGTCACTCACTCGGATAGAGCGTCTCGACGAGGAGATCATCGCGCTGCTCGCGCTCCGTCGCGAGATGGCCCGGGAACTCCCAGCCCCGGCCCGGGCCCGCGTCGTCGACCCCGGTTTCGTGGAGACCGTACGGGAGATCACCGACCGCTACCGCCAGGAACTGGGCGGAGCCGGAGAACTCGTCGCCCGCGCGGTCCTGGTCCTGTGCCATCCGGGCCGTCAGAACTGAGCGGCGGACGAAGGGCCGTACAAAGCTGACGGGCGTCCGCGGAAGTGATCTGCGCGACGCCCACGAGGTGGCGAAGAGCACAGGTCGCGAGGGTGCGGCGGCCGTTGACACCCTCTTTGATTTGGCCGTACAAATGGCCGCATGAGCCTGCCGCAGCTTCCCCTGGCGGGGGTCACGGTGGTCAGCCTCGAGCAGGCCGTGGCCGCGCCCTACGCCACCCGTCAGCTCGCCGACCTCGGCGCCAGGGTAATCAAGGTGGAGCGGCCGGGCGACGGTGACTTCGCCCGGCGCTACGACACCACCGTGCACGGCCACTCCAGCTACTTCGTGTGGCTCAACCGGTCCAAGGAGGCGCTCACCCTGGATCTGAAGGACCCGCGGGGCCAACAGATCCTGGGCGAACTCCTCGACGGCGCCGACGTGTTCGTGCAGAACCTGGCTCCGGGTGCGGCCGACCGGCTGGGGCTGGGCGTGGACGCGCTCACCGAGCGCCGGCCACGGCTGATCCCCTGCACGATCTCCGGCTACGGCACCGACGGCCCGTGGGCCGACCGCAAGTCGTACGACCTGCTGGTGCAGTGCCAGACGGGCCTGGTGTCACTGACCGGGACACCCGAGGAGACCGCCCGGGTCGGGATCTCCGTCGCCGACATCGCCGCCGGGATGTACGCCTACAGCGGCATCCTGACCGCCCTGTACACCCGCGCCACCACCGGCACCGCTCACCCGGTGGAGGTGTCGCTCTTCGAGGCACTGGCAGAGTGGATGGGCCAACCGGCCAATTACACGCGCTACGGCGGCAGTCAGCCGCCACGCCTGGGCACCCAGCACGCGACCATCGCCCCGTACGGCGCCTTCACGGCCGCCGACGGCCGGGATGTCCTCTTCTCCATCCAGAACGAACGCGAGTGGATGATCCTCTGCACCACTTTCCTCCGACAGCCCGAACTGGCCGGGGACCCGCGCTTCGCCACCGGTTCCGACCGGGTCGCCCACCGCGAGCAGCTCAACGCCCTGGTCGCCGAGCGGGTCGCTCGCTCCGACGCCGATGAGGTGTTGAAGGACCTGGAGGACATGGGCATCGCCTGCGCCGGGGTCAACGACGTCGCCGCGTTCCTCGACCACCCGGTGCTGGCTGCCCGCGGCCGCTGGCACGAGGTGGCGCTCCCCGGCGGGGCCACCGTTGAAGCACTGCTTCCGCCGGCCGACCTCGCGGGACTGCCCGCACGCATGGACCCGGTGCCTGCGGTGGGCGAGCACACCGAGGCGATCCTCACGCAACTCGGCCGTACCGGCGACGACATCGCGGCCCTGCGCGCCGACGCGGTCGTCTGAGTCCCGGGCGAAGGAGACACGAGCGATGAGCGTCCTGGACATCCTCTCCGCCGACGAGCGTCTCGTCGTACGGACCGTGCGCGAGTTCGTCGACCGGGACGTCCGGCCCGTCGTCCGGGAGCTGGAACACAGCGACACCTACCCGGAAGCGCTGATCGAGCGGATGAAGGAGCTCGGCGTCTACGGCCTCGCGATCCCCGAGGAGTACGGCGGCAACCCCGTCTCCACGCCCTGCTTCGTCCTGGTCACCGAGGAACTCGCGCGCGGCTGGATGAGCCTGGCCGGGGCGATGGGCGGGCACACCGTCGTCGCCAGACTGCTGCTGCTCTTCGGGACGGACGAGCAGAAGAGCCGCTGGCTGCCGAGGATGGCCACCGGGGAGATCCGCGCGACCATGGCCCTGACCGAGCCGGCCGGTGGCAGCGATCTCCAGTCGATCACCACCGTCGCCCGCCGCGAGGGCGCCGGGTACGTCGTCGACGGGGCGAAGACCTGGATCACCAACTCCCGGCGCTCCGGGCTGATCGCCGTGCTCTGCAAGACCGACCCGGCCGCCGAACCCCGCCACCGGGGCATCTCCGTCCTGCTCGCCGAACACGGGCCGGGCCTGGTCGTCTCCCGTGACCTGCCCAAACTCGGTTACAAGGGCGTGGAGAGCTGCGAGTTGGCCTTCGAGGGCTACCGGGCGTCCGCCGAGGCCCTGTTGGGCGGTGCAGAGGGACACGGGTTCGCCCAGATGATGAAGGGCCTGGAGACCGGGCGGATCCAGGTCGCCGCCCGCGCCCTGGGAGTGGGCCGGGCCGCACTGGAGGACTCGCTGCGCTACGCCCAGGAACGCGAGACCTTCGGCAGGCCGATCTGGCGGCACCAGGCGATCGGCACCTACCTCGCCGACATGGCGACCAAGCTGACGGCCGCCCGCCAACTCACGCTGTACGCGGCCCGGGAGGCCGACGCCGGACGCCGGGTCGACATGGAGGCCGGCATGGCCAAGCTGTTCGCGTCCGAGACGGCGATGGAGCTCACGCTCAACGCCGTGCGCATCCACGGCGGTTACGGCTACTCCACCGAGTTCGACGTCGAGCGGTACTTCCGGGACGCACCGCTGATGATCGTCGGCGAGGGCACGAACGAGATCCAACGCACCGTGATCGCGGCGCAGTTGGTGGCGCGGGGTGGTCTGGATGGCTGAACAGGCACAGCGCGACAGCATCTATCTGCGGCTCGCCCGGGAGCTGCGGGCGGCGATCCTGCGCCAGGACTTCCCGGAGGGCGTACGGCTGCCCACCGAGGCCGAGTTGGCAGACCGGTTCGGGATCAGCCGGCAGAGCGTGCGGCGGGCCTTCCAGGATCTCGTCGCCGAGGGGCTGGTGCAGCGGATTCCGGGCCGGGGCACCTTCGCGACCCCCAGGGAGGAGCAGTACCTGCGCCAGTTCGGCTCGGTGGACGACCTGATGGGCCTGTCCATCGACACCCGTATGGACGTCGTCACACCGCTCAGCCGGCGGGTCGACGTCGCCGCGGCGGGCCGGCTGGGGCTGCACACCGACCAGGTGCACCACGTCGCCTTCCTACGGCTGCACGAGGACACCGCGTTCTGCCACACCTCCGTCTTCCTGCCACCGGAGGTCGGCCGGCTGCTGGAGTCGGCCCCGGAACTGGCGAAACCCGGCACCGCCGGTGCCTCCACCGTCATCGGGCTGCTCGACGAGCGGCTGCCCGAGCCGATCGCCGAGGCCGAGCAGAGCATCACGGTCGCGGCGGCCGGCGCCGAGATCGCCGGACACCTCGGCTGTGAACCGGGCCGGGCGCTGCTGCGCATCGACCGGGTCTACCAGTCGGCCACCGGCCGGCTCGTCGAGCTGGCCGTCAGTCACTTCCTGCCCGAGCACTACTCGTATCGCGTACGGCTGCGGCGCAGCGGACGCTGACACGAGTGTTTCCCCATACGCAAGAATCAGGAGAGAGCCTTGAGCTTGAGGATCGTTGTCACTGTGAAGTACGTGCCCGACGCCACCGGCGACCGGCACTTCGCCGATGACCTGACCGTCGACCGGGACGATGTGGACGGTCTGCTCTCCGAGCTGGACGAGTACGCGGTCGAGCAGGCGCTGCAGATCTCGGAGAACTCCGACGACGACGTCGAGGTCACCGTTTTGACGGTGGGCCCCGAGGACGCCAAGGACGCGCTGCGCAAGGCGCTGTCGATGGGCGCCGACAAGGCGATCCACGTCGAGGACGACGATCTGCACGGCACGGATGCGATCGGTACCTCGCTGGTGCTGGCCAAGGCGATCGAGAAGGCCGGCTACGACCTGGTGATCTCGGGTCTGGCCTCCACCGACGGCACCATGGGCGTGGTCCCGGCGCTGCTGGCCGAGCGCCTCGGTGTGCCGCAGGTGACCCTGCTGTCCGAGGTGTCCGTCGAGGACGGGGTGGTGAAGGGCCGCCGCGACGGTGACGCGGCCTCGGAGCAGCTGGAGGCCTCGCTGCCGGCCGTCGTCTCCGTCACCGACCAGTCGGGCGAGGCGCGTTACCCCTCCTTCAAGGGCATCATGGCCGCCAAGAAGAAGCCGGTTGCGGCCTGGGACCTGTCGGACCTGGAGCTGGAGGCCGGTCAGGTGGGTCTGGAGGGCGCGTACACCACGGTCGACTCCGCCACCCAGCGGCCCGCGCGTACCGCGGGCACGATCGTCAAGGACGAGGGCGAGGGCGGCAAGCAGCTCGCCGAGTACCTCGCGAGCCAGAAGTTCATCTGACCAAGTAGGAGTTGCTTTCCCATGGCTGAAGTTCTCGTCTATGTCGACCACGTGGACGGTGCCGTCCGCAAGCCCACCCTGGAGCTGCTGACCCTGGCCCGCCGGATCGGCGAGCCGGTCGCCGTCGCGCTGGGCAACGGCGCCGCCGACACCGCCGCCACCCTGGCCGAGCACGGTGCCGTCAAGGTCCTCACCCACGACGCCGCCGAGTACGCCGACTACCTCGTCGTACCCAAGGTCGACGCCCTGCAGGCCGCCGTCACCGAGGTGTCCCCGGCCGCCGTGCTGGTGCCCTCCTCCGCCGAGGGCAAGGAGATCGCCGCCCGCCTCGCGCTGCGCATCGGCTCCGGCATCATCACCGACGCCACCGACCTGGAAGCCGGCGACGAAGGCCCCATCGCCACCCAGTCGGTGTTCGCCGCCTCCTTCACCACCAAGTCCCGCATCTCCAAGGGCACCCCCGTCATCACCGTCAAGCCCAACTCCGCCGCCGTGGAGACTGCTCCGGCCGCCGGCACCGTCTCCGAACTGAGCGTGTCCTTCGGTCCGCTGGCCACCGGCACCAAGGTCACCGGCCGCACCCCGCGCGAGTCCACCGGGCGTCCCGAGCTGACCGAGGCCGCGATCGTGGTCTCCGGCGGCCGCGGCGTCAACGGCTCCGAGAACTTCGCCATCATCGAAGCCCTGGCCGACTCCCTCGGCGCGGCCGTGGGCGCCTCCCGCGCCGCGGTCGACGCCGGCTGGTACCCGCACACCAACCAGGTCGGCCAGACCGGCAAGAGCGTGTCCCCGCAGCTGTACATCGCCAACGGCATCTCCGGCGCCATCCAGCACCGCGCCGGCATGCAGACCTCCAAGACCATCGTCGCCGTCAACAAGGACGCCGAAGCCCCCATCTTCGACCTCGTCGACTACGGCGTCGTCGGCGACCTCTTCGACGTCGTCCCCGCCCTCACCGAAGAGATCAACACCCGCAAGGGCTGAGCGTGTTGCAGGGGGCTGCCCGGGTCAGTACGACCTGGGCAGCCCCAACACGTGCTGGGACACGTAGTTGAGGACCATCTCCTGGCTGATCGGGGCGAGCCTGAGCAGCCGGGACTCCCGGAAGTACCGCTCGACGTGGTACTCGCGGGCGTACCCCATACCGCCCAGGGTCTGAACGGCCCGGTCCGCGGCCTGGAAACCCGCGTCCGCACAGAGGAACTTGGCCATGTTGGCCTCGCGCCCGCATTCCAGGCCCCGGTCGTAGCGCCAGGCCGCGTTGCGGGCCATGAGACGGGCCGCGTCGAGCCGGGTCAGTGCCTCGGCCAGCGGAAAGGCGATGCCCTGGTTCTGGCCGATCGGGCGGCCGAAGACGACACGGTCGCGGGCGTAGCGGGTCGCCGCGTCGAGGGCGGCCCGGCCGAGGCCGAGGGCCTCGTGGGCGAGCAGGATGCGCTCGGGGTTGAGTCCGTCGAGCAGATACCGGAAGCCTTCCCCCTCCTCGCCGATCCGTGCGCCGACCGGGACGCGCAGGCCGTCGATGAAGATCTCGTTGGACGCGACGGCGTTGCGGCCCATCTTGGGGATCGGCCGGATGTCCATGGCGGTGCGGTCGACGTCGACCAGGAAGACGGAGATCCCTTCGGTGGGCTTGTCCACCTCGTCGCGCGGGGTCGTGCGGGCGAGGAGCACCATCTTCTGGGAGTCCCCGGCCTTGGTGATCCAGATCTTGCGCCCGTCGATGACGTAGTGGTCGCCGTCGCGACGGGCGAAGGTGGAGATGCTGGTGGTGTCGGTACCGGCGTCGGGCTCGGTGACGCCGAAGCAGACGTGCAGGTCGCCGGTGGCGGCGTGCGGGAGGACCTCGCGGCGCAGTTCCTCGCTGCCGTGCCGGGCGAGGACGTTGAGGCCGAAGATGGTCAGGTGCATGGTGCTGCACCCGTTCATGCCCGCTCCGGAGGCGGCCACCTCTTCGAGCAGCAGTGAGGCCTCCAGTACGCCCAGTCCCCCGCCGCCGTACTCCTCGGGCACGGCGATGCCGAGCCAGCCGGCCTTGGCGAAGGCGTCGTAGAAGCTCCAGGGGAACTCGGCGCGTTCGTCCTGCGCCGCCCAGTACTCGGGGCCGAAGGAGGCGGCCAGTTCGCGGACGCCCGCGCGGATGTCCTCCTGCTGCTCGGTCAACTCGAAATCCACGGCGACTCCCTGGAGAATGAGGTTTCCCTGTAAGTAGAATAGCGTTCGCGTCCACGGAGAGAGGAAGAGCGCCTTGAACATCGCGACGCTGCTCGACATGGCCGCGGCGGGTGATCCCGACCGGGTGGTGATCGGCCCGCACGGGTCCGGTACGACCTGTGCGCGGTTGCGCCGGACGGCCGCCGGTGTGGCCGCGGCCGTCCATGCCGCCGGTGCACGGGAGTTGGTGTTCGCCGGGGTCAACGGCCCGTCCTTCCCGGTGATGTTGTTCGGGGCCGCGCTGGCGGGAGTGCCGCTGGTGCCGGTCAACTACCGTCTGTCGCCGGATGCGTTGAAGGAGCAACTCAGTCACGTGGAACGGCCGTTGGTGGTCGCCGACGAGGCCTTCACCGGCGCCTTCGACGAGGTGCGGACTCCTGGGTCCCTCATCGAGGAGGCCATGTCGGTCGAACCGGCGACCGGTCTCGAGGCCTCGCCCGACGATCCGGCGGTACTGCTCTTCACCAGCGGGACTACGGCGGCCCCCAAGGCGGCCGTACTGAGGCATCGGCACCTGACGAGTTACGTGCTGGGGACCGTCGAGTTCGCGTCAGCGGGGCCCGAGGACACGGTTCTCACCAGCGTGCCGCCGTATCACGTGGCGGGTGTCGGGTCGGTGCTCAGCAACCTCTACGCCGGGCGCCGGACGGTGCATCTGGGCGCCTTCGAGCCGGAGGCGTGGCTCGCGCTGGTGCGTGCCGAGCGGGTCACGTCGGCGATGGTCGTGCCGACCATGCTGGCCCGGATCGTGGAGCACCTGGACGGCCGGCCGGCCGAGGTGCCCACGCTGCGGTCGCTGGCGTACGGCGGGGCCCGGATGCCGCACACCGTTCTGGAGGCGGCCCTGCGCGCCTTCCCCGACACCGGGTTCACCAACGCGTACGGCCTCACCGAGACCAGCTCGACGATCGCGTTGCTGGGCCCGGAGGACCATCGCGCGGCACTGTCGTCGGACGACCCGGCGGTGCGGGCCCGGCTGGGTTCGGCCGGACGGATGGTCCCGGGGGTGGAGGCCCAGGTCCGGAGAGCCCGACAGCCCGGCTCACCCGGCGAGTTGTGGGTGCGCGGGCCGCAGGTGTCCGGGGAGTACAAGGGGGCCGACGCCCTGCTGGACGCCGACGGCTGGTTCCCCACCCGCGATCTCGCCCACTTCGACGACGACGGCTATCTGTTCGTCTCGGGGCGGGCCGACGACACGATCATCCGGGGCGGGGAGAACATCGCTCCCGCCGAGATCGAGGACGTCCTGCTGCGGCACACCGCCGTGCGCGAGGCGGCCGTCGTGGGGGTGCCCGACGAGGAGTGGGGCGAGCGGATCGCCGCCTTCGTCGTCGTGCACGAGGGGGCTCGCGTGGACGCGGAGGCGCTCCGCGCCTGGGTGCGGGAGCGGTTGCGGGGCTCCAGGACACCCGACACGGTCGTCTTCCTCGCCGAACTGCCGTACACACCCACCGGAAAGCTGCTGCGCCGGCAGCTGCTCGAGACGACGCAGAAAGGCTGACGCGGGTGACATCCTTCGCGGAGCTGCACGATCTGACGGGCAAGGTGGCGGTGGTCACCGGCGGTTCACGCGGGATCGGCCGGTCCATCGTGCGGACACTGGCACAGGCCGGCGCCGATGTGGTCGTGGCCTCACGGAAGATCGAGGCGTGCGAGGCGGCGGCCGAGGAGGTACGGGCGTCGACCGGGCGGCGGGCCGTCGCGATCGCCTGCCATGTCGGACGGTGGAGCGACTGCGAGCGGCTCGTCGAGGAGACGCTGCGGCACTTCGGCCGGCTCGACGTCCTGGTCAACAACGCGGGCATGTCCCCGATGTACGAGAGCCTCGACACGGTCAGCGAGGAGCTCTACGACAAGACGCTCGCCGTGAACCTCAAGGGGCCGTTCCGGCTGGCCGTGCTCGCGGCGAAGCACATGACGGACCATAGGGGCGGTTCGATCATCAACATAGGCACCGCGGGCTCGTTGCTCGCAAGCGTCCACGAACTCCCGTACGCCTGCGCCAAGGCGGGCCTCAACGCCCTCACCGTGGGCCTTGCGGAGGCGTACGCCCCGAAGGTCCGGGTGAACGCCATCCTCCCGGGGCCGGTTCTGACGGATGCTCACCAGGCCTGGGCGGCCTCGGATTTCGACGCTTCCTTCGTCCCGCTGGGGCGGCTCGGACAGCCGGACGACGTGGCACCGCTGGCCCTGCACTTCGCGAGCGCCGCGTCGAGCTTCACGACCGGGGCGATCGTCCGGGTCGACGGGGGCATCACGCGCAAGGTGTGACCAAGGGTGAGGGGGCCCTCCGTGACGGACGGAGGGCCCCCTCACCCATGGTCAGCGCTCGGCGCCCTCGTGCCGGTACACCTGCCCGCCCTTCATCACGAACCGCACGTCCTCCGTCACCCCGATGTCGGTGAGCGGGTCGCCCGGGACGGCGATGACGTCGGCGAGGAGGCCCGGTTCGAGGCGGCCCCGGTCGTCGACGTCGATGAGGTCGGCGGCGACCGTGGTGGCGGCGCGGATCGCGGCCAGGGGGGTCATGCCGCGGTCGACCAGGGCGATCAGCTCCCGGGCGTTGCGGCCGTGCGGGACGGCCGGGGCGTCGGTGCCGCAGGCGACGCGGACTCCTCGTTCGATGGCCCGCCGGATCGTCGCCTTGGCCTGCGGGAACACCTCCGCCGCCTTGGCCTGGAGCTCGGGGGCCGCCTTGGAGACGTCCATGCCGTCGGCGATGTAGGTCGTGGCCACGAGGAACGTGCCCCGCTCCACCATCAGGTCCAGGGTCTCGTCGCCGGCGAGGAAGCCGTGCTCGACGCAGTCGATGCCCGCGGCCAGGGCGGCGCGGACAGCGCGGTCGCCCATGCAGTGGGCGGCGACCCTGAGCCCTGCCCGGTGGGCCTCGTCGACGATGGCCCGCAGTTCCTCGTCGGAGTACTGCTGGGCGCCGGCCGGCCCGGTGTGGGACATGACGCCGTTGGACGCGCAGACCTTGATGACGCAGGCCCCGTGCTTGATCTGGTAGCGCACGGCCTTGCGGACCTCGTCGACCCCGTTGGCGATTCCCTCCTCGACGGTGAGGGGCATGATGTGCGGCGCGAGCGCCTGGAACATCGTGGGGTCCAGATGTCCGCCGGTCGGGGTGATCGCGTGTCCGGCGGGGACGACCCTCGGTCCCTCGATCCAGCCCAGGTCGATGGCCTTCCGGAGGGCCACGTCCAGGAGCAGTCCACCCGTCTGCACGAACAGACCGAGGTTGCGTACGGTCGTGAAGCCCGCGTGCAGCGTCCGGCGGGCGTTGGCGACCGCGCGCAGGGTCCGGACGGCCGGGTCGTCCTGGACCGGGTTGAGGGGGCTGCGGTGGTCGGGGCCGCCGAGCAGCAGGTTGACCTCCATGTCCATCAGCCCGGGCAGCAGGGTCAGGTCCCCGAGGTCGATGACCACCGCGTCGGCCGGGACCGACGCGGGCGCGATCTCGGCGATGTGCTCGTCCCGGATCAACAGGTCGCCCGGTTCGACCAGTTCGCCCTTCGCCACGTCGAGCATGCGGGCGGCGCGGAGGTGGACGGGCGGCTGGGGCGTGCGGGGTCGTGGCATCAGATCGCCGGTTCCAGGACCGCGTCGATGGCGGCCGCGCCGGTGTCGGGGACCCTGGGCTGGCGCCAGGCCTCCACGGGGAAGGCGACGGTCACCAGGGCGCAGAACAGCCACAGCAGGTGCTTGTCCTCTTCGGATATGCCTTCCATGGAGACCTGTTGCAGGTATTCCGTGCTGTTCTGGAGCAGTGGGAACGCCGTGTTGTAGAAGGTGTCGAGTTCGTCCATCGTGGAGGCGATCCGCTTGGCGTAGCGGGCCTTCTCGGTCGGGACGGCCCAGTCGGCGAAGGGCTCCAGTGCGGCGAACTCGGGGGGAAAGACAGGGGACATGCTCGGTCCTCCTCGGATCAGGGGGTGCGCTGCGCGTGGTCGCTGACGTACTGGCGGGCGGTGCTGTGCAGATGCCGTAGGAGCACTTCCTGGTCGTTCAGCGGGAACTCCGTGACCGCGCGGGACTCGAGCATCGACTGGGTCGCCTCCAGGGTGTTGCCGTCCTGGAGGCCGTACTCCTTGAAGGAGACGACGGCGAGTTCCTGCTGCAGGCGCTGGAAGGCGTTCTCCGGGGGGACGAAGTAGCAGGTCGCCTCGAAGATGTGGGTGTTGTGGGCGGTCGGCCAGTAGTGGTAGGTCAGCACCCAGTTGGGCCGCCAGATCAGCAGCATGAAGTTGGGGAAGAAGACGAACGAGTCCATGCCCCAGCGCGGGTCGCGGGTCGGGTTGACGGCCGGGGGCAGGTCGTCGGTGGCCAGGCCGATGTCGGGGAACTCCCATGGGCCGAACAGGCCGCTGCGCAGGGCGCCTTCGATGGGTTTGACCATCGCGCGGTCGTGCGGCGGGGCGATGCCGCCCCAGGAGGACACCATGCTGTGCGGGCCGTCGATGTCGTAGTGCAGGGCCTCGTAGCCGTACTTCTGGATCTTGCGGGCCTCGTCGGCCATGTACTGGCCGGCGTGCAGGATCGGTGCGTGGTAGAACTCGGCGAACGCGTCGATGAACAGCTTCCAGTTGGCGCCGATCTCGGCCCGGTACTTGTGGGCCTGGGTCATCCTGTGGAACGGGTAGCCCTCGATGCCCTTCGCGAACTCGCCGAGGAACTCCCTGAGCTCAGTGGTGTTGTCGGGGTCGAGGTTCACGAAGACGAACCCCTCCCAGACCTCGGTCTGGACCTGGCTGAGGCCGTACTTCGACTTGTCGAGGTCGAAGAACTCCTGCTCCTGCTGGACGAAGGTGAGCTTGCCCTCCAGGTCGTAGCGCCAGGCGTGGTACTTGCAGGTGAACTGGCGGCAGACCCCGCTGGTCTCCTCGCGCGGGAAGTCGTTCCAGACGAGTTTGTTGCCGCGGTGCCGGCACACGTTGTGGAAGGCCCGCACCTCGTCGTCCGTGCCCCGGGCCACGATCACCGAGGTGCCCGCCGCGTCCAGTTCCTTCGTGAAGAAGCTTCCCCGCTTGGGGAGTTGCTCGACGCGGCCGACGTTCAGCCAGGTCCGCCGGAAGATGGCGTCCCGCTCCAGCTCGTAGTGCTCGGGCGAGATGGAGTCCTCGTAGGAGACCGGCTCGGTGCCGATCTTGAGGTGTTCGGTCCAGCTGCCTTCGTCGGGCTTCTTGAAGTGCGCCATGGGATCTGGTCCTCCAGTCGGCTGTACGGAGGATGCGATAATCTCAGTCTCTCCGTACGAGAATGCTATTCTCGCTCGCGATCGGCCGTCAAGAACCCTCCGTGAAGGGGAAGATCCGGGTGAAGTCCACTCCGGGTTCGGCCGTCGCGAAGGCCTCCCAGACGGCCGCCGCCGAACGGCCCACGACCGCGGGTCCTCCCCGCTCCTCCACCTCGCCCAGATAGAGCCGGACGTCTTTCGCCATCAGGGAGTTGGTGAAGCCGGCGGCGTAGCGGCCGGTGACGACATGGCGCGGGAACTTGTCCTCGGTGGCGGCGCTGCGGCCGCTGGAGGCGTTCAGGACGTCGAGCATGGTGGCCAGGTCGAGACCCGCGGCGAGGCCGAAGGCGACGGCCTCACTGGTGGCGGCGAGCGTGGTGGCGGACAGGAAGTTGTTGGCGAGCTTGAGGGCCTGGGCCATGCCGGGGCGGTCGCCCACCCGGTGGCGGCGGTCGCTCAACCCGGCCAGTACGTCCCCGGCGCGGGCGCAGGCGTCGTCGGCGCCCGCGTACATCACGGTGAGGGTGCGGGCACGGGCTCCGGCGACGCCGCCGGAGACGGGGCGTCGACATGGCCGATCCCGCCCTTCGCCAGCAGTTCGGTGATCGCTCCCGCCGTCGACACCCCGATCGTCGAGGTGTCGACGACACAGCCGACCCTGCGACCCTCGGCGGCGAGGATCTCGCGGGCGACCTGCTCGCAAGCCATGCCGTCAGGCAGGCTGAGCACCATCACCTCGGTACGGCGGGCGACTTCGGCCACGTCGTCGGCGTACACCGCCCCCACGGGGGACCGCGCCGGGCCGACCGCGTCGTGGGCCACCACGGGGTGGCCCGCGTCCACGAGGTTCGCGGCCAGGACGGCACCCATGCTGCCCAGCCCGACGAAGCCGATCACTTCCCGTCCTGTCTCTTTCATGGGTCTCCCGGTGGGGACGAGTGTTGAGAATGGCGCTCTCTCAAATGCACATCCAAGATTCCACGAAAGGGAGAATTGTGCTACCGTCCCACCCCGTCAGGGCGCTGACCCGAGGGAGACCGGCAGACTGTGGACGACTTCGAGAACATCGACTTCTTCCGGGACGAACGCCTCGTCGCGGACCCGTATCCGTACTTCGACGCCCTCCGCGGGCAGTGCCCCGTGCGCCGGGAGAACCACCACGACGTGATGATGGTGACCGGGTACGACGAGGCCGTGCAGGTCTACAACGACGCCGACACCTTCTCGTCCTGCCTGTCGGTCAGCGGCCCCTTCCCCGGCTTCCCTGTACCGCTCGAGGGCGACGACGTGAGCGCGCTCATCGAGGAGCACCGCGACGCGCTCCCGATGAGCGACCAGCTCCCCACCTTCGACCCGCCGAAGCACACGGATCACCGCGCCCTGCTGATGCGGCTGATCACGCCGAAGCGCCTCAAGGAGAACGAGGCCTCGATGTGGCATCTCGCCGACGGCCTCCTGGACAGGTATCTCCCGTCCGGCGAGGGGGAGTTCATCGGCGGGTTCGCGGGCCCCTTCACCCTGCTCGTCATCGCCGACCTGCTGGGCGTGCCCGAGGAGGACCGCGAGGAGTTCACGGACCGGCTCCAGAACCGGCCGCGCACGGAGGCCGGGGTGGGCAGCACCGGTGACGACAGCATGCACCACTCGCCGCTGGAGTTCCTCTACGGCCGTTTCGCCGAGTACGTCGAGGAGCGCCGCCGGGAGCCGCGCGGCGATGTCCTGACAGGCCTCGCGACCGCGACCTTCCCGGACGGTTCGACGCCGGAGGTCGCCGACGTCGTACGGGTCGCCGCCAACCTCTTCGCGGCCGGCCAGGAGACCACGGTCCGACTGCTGAGCACAGCGTTGCGGATCATCGCCGAACAGCCGGACGTGCAGCGGCTGTTGCGTGCCGAGCGCGACCGCATCCCGAACTTCGTCGAGGAGGCGCTGCGCGCGGAGAGCCCGGTCAAGGGCGACTTCCGGCTGTCCAGGGTGGCGACCACGGTGGGTGGGGTGGACATCCCCGCAGGCACCACGCTGATGGTGCTCAACGGCGCCGCCAACCGCGATCCGCAGCAGTTCGAGGATCCGGGCACGTTCGACGTGGGCCGGGCGAACGTCCGCCGCCACCTCGCCTTCGGCCGCGGGGCGCACACCTGCCCGGGGGCACCGCTGGCCCGCGCCGAGGCCCGGGTGGCCGTCGAGCGGCTCCTGGACCGTACGACGGACATCCGGATCGCCGAGTCCGAGCACGGGCCCGCGGACGCCCGCCGCTTCCCGTACGTGCCGACGTTCATCCTGCGCGGGCTGACCCATCTCCAGCTGGAGTGGAGCGAGGCGCGGTGAAGGTCGCCGTGGACGACGACCGCTGCCGGGGCCACGGAGTGTGCTGCACCTACTGCCCGGAGGTCTTCGAGCTGAGCGACGACGGCTACGCCGTGGTCGACTCCTCCGACGTACCATCCGAGCACGAGAACGCGGTACGCACCGCCGCCACGATGTGCCCCGAACGGGCCATCACCGTCAGCTGACCGGGAGAGCCATGCCCAAGGGCTACATCATCATCACCGAGACCATCAAGGACGCCGCCGGCATGGCGGCCTACGCGAAGGCCGCCACGGCTTCGTTGGCCGAGAGCGGCGCGAAGGTCCTCGTCGTCGACCCCGGGCCCGAGGTGCTGGAGGGCGAGTGGCACGGGACCCAGACCGTGGTCCTGGAGTTCGAGTCCGTGGCGGCGGCGAAGGCCTGGTACGAGTCGGAGTCGTACCAGAAGGCGAAGCCGTTGCGGCATGCGGCGGCCGAGTCGAACGGCGTGATCGTGTCCGGCTTCGAGATGCCGTCCGCGGGCTGACGCGAAGTCGGGGTGCCGCCGGTCGGCGTGACGCCCTGAAAGAGGCGGGCCCGTCGGGTGAGCGGCACGGAACGCATCGGCGGCCGCCTCGCTCGCCCTCACCGAGCAGGGATTCAGGGGCCTCCCGCACGCCCCTCGGTGCCGGCAGACCGTGCCGGACGGGCCGCGCGCCCGGGCACGATCCGCCGGCATCGTTCATGACCGTCCCGCGAGCGCGGCGAGCACTCCCCCGTCGACGAGGACGTCGACTCCGGTGAGGAACGACGCCCCGTCGGACAGCAGGAAGGCGACGACGGCCGCGAGTTCCTCGGGGCGCCCCTCGCGCCCCAGCGCCGACCCGTCCACGAGCGCCTTCATCGACGGATGGTTCGCCGCCTCCTGGAGCCCCTGCGGGGTGGCCACGATGCCCGGCGACACCGAGCACACCCGGGCCCCGAGCGGACCGAGCCGCATCGCCTCCCGCCGCACGAACCGCTGGACTCCGCGTTTGGCCCAGCTGTAGGCGACGCCGGGTTCCTCCACGGCGGGGCCGAGCGCGTCCCTCAGCCGGTCGGGGAACCCGGCGTCGAGCGGGTCGTCGAGGGCCTCGTCGGCGGCCGCGTTCGGCTCGCCGGCTCCCAGCAGGGCCGCCATCGAGGCGAAGCACACCATCGCCGTGCCGTCGGCGGCCAGCGGTCGCAGCGCCTCGGCCAGCAACGCCGTTCCCACGAGGTCGACATGGAGGATGCGCCGCCAGTCGGCCATGGTCGGCGAGATCCCGGCCGCGTGGGCGACCGCTCGCAGCGAGCCCGACTCCCCGGCGCGGGCGGCGAGTCGGGCCAGTGCGCCGGGGTCGGTGACGTCGAGGGCGAACGGCTCCACGATGGCCCGGTGTCCGGCGCCGGACAGTTCGGCCGCCGCCGCGAGCACCGTCGCCTCGTCGAGGTCGACCAGCAGCAGCCGGTCCACGTCGTCGGCCAGACGCCGCGCGCACTCCAGTCCCATCCCCCGGCCCGCCCCGGTGACGATCCCCACGGTGCTCATCCGTTCCTCCTGCCGGTCGTCCAGTAGGGCTCCAGCAGCGGCTGGAGACCACGGGTCACGAGCTCGATGCGCGGACCGCCGACGGAGTGGTGGAACGCCCAGTAGGGAGTGCCGTCGGGGCGTCTGCCCTGGGCCTCCAACGGGTGGCCGTGGCGGACGAGTCGGGCGGAGTCGGCGGCCACGTCGTCCGACCAGTAGCCGAGGTGGTGGACGCCGGAGTCGGCGGGCTGCCAGAGGGTGCCCGGGACGCTCCGGACGAGTTCCACGCGAGGGGTGGACATCGAGTACACCGACAGGAGGTCGAGAACGGCCTCGCCCTCGGGCAGCAGCACCTGGGCCGGTGCGCCGATCTCCTCGCACCACTGGTAGCCGAAGAGCTCCGTCAGCTCGGCGGCGGCCGTCGCGAGGTCGTCGACGACGAACCCCACATGGAACTGATCACTTGGCTTCACTCCTACGCTCCTTCGGGCAGGACCGTGCGCAGACAGAAACGGGTGATGCGGTCGACGTCGGCCGCCGTGGGCCGCTCCCGACGCCACAGATGGTCCGCGAGCCGGCCCACGGTGGCGTGGGCGGCCAGGGACGCGTCCAACTCCGCGTTTGCGCTGCCGAGTTCGGTGTACGGCCCGTGCAGCAGCCGCGCCAGCAGGCCCGCGGCCGACGGGGGCCCCGCGAGGAAGCCCTCGGTGATGCCGCCGGCGTTCCACATCACCGCGAGCGTGGTCGCCGCCGTCTCCTCGTCCATGGCCTGGGAGAGCACGCCCCCGACCCAGCGGCGCACTTTCTCCTCCGGTGCGGTCTCCTTGGCCATCTGGTGGGTGATGTAGCCGCACAACTGCTCGGCGCCGTCCTCCAGGATCGCGACGACCAGGGCGTCCTTGGACCTGAAGTGCCGGTAGAACGCCTCGTTGGACAGTCCGGCCGCCGCCACGATGTCGGCGACGCGTGGCCGTGACGTGGTGCCACAGCGCCGCATCACCTGGCGTGCGGCGTCGAGAAGTGCCCGCACCTCGGTCGTGTACCGGGTTTCGCGGCCCGCCAGAGCACGGTGCGCGATCCGGTCGGCAACGACACTCCGCGACGTGGGAATTGTGTTCTCATTCATGAGAACGCTATTCTGACAGCCGCCGGAAGGAGACACAATGCCGTGGGACTTCGAAACGGACCCGGACTACCAGGCACAGCTGGACTGGGCCGCCCAGTTCGTACGCGAGGAGGTCGAGCCTCTCGATCTCCTGTGGGACGGGCTGCAGTTCACCCCGCCCGACGACAACCTCCGCCGTGTCCTGGACCCTCTGAAGAAGGAGGTGCGCTCCCGCGGGCTGTGGGCCACGCACCTCGGCTCCGAACTGGGCGGCGAGGGTCACGGGCAGGTCAAGCTCTGCCTGCTCAACGAGATCCTGGGCCGCTCCTCGTGGGCCCCGATCGTGTTCGGCTGCCAGGCCCCGGACACGGGCAACGCCGAGATCCTCGCCCACTACGGCACCCCGGGGCAGAAGGACCGCTATCTGCGTCCGCTGCTCGACGGTGAGATCTTCTCCTGCTACTCGATGACCGAGCCCCAGGCCGGCGCCGACCCCAAGGAGTTCACGACCCGGGCCGTGCGGGAGGGCGGGGACTGGGTGATCAGCGGCTGGAAGTACTTCTCCTCCAACGCGAAGACCGCCGCCTTCTTCATCGTGATGGCGGTGACCGACCCGGAGGGTGACCCGTACAAGAGCATGTCGATGTTCCTGGTGCCCGCCGACACACCCGGCATCGTCATCGAACGCAACGTGGCCCTGGCCGGTGAGCCCGAGGAGCGGGGCTCGCACGCGCTCGTCCGGTACGACGGTGTACGGGTGCCGGCGGACGCGCTGCTCGGCGGCGCGGGCCAGGCCTTCGTGATCGCCCAGACGCGGCTCGGCGGCGGCCGGATCCATCACGCCATGCGGACGATCGGGCTTGCGGGCAAGGCCTTCGACATGATGTGCGAGCGGGCGCTGAGCCGGCGGACACAGGGCGAGCGCCTCGCCGACAAGCAGTTCGTGCAGGGTCACATAGCGGACTCGTACGCCCAGCTCACGCAGTTCCGGCTGGCCGTGCTGCACACCGCGTGGAAGATCGACAAGTACAACGACTACCGCAAGGTCCGCAAGGACATCGCGATGATCAAGACCCAGCTGCCCACGGTGCTGCACGACATCGCCCACCGGGCCATCCAGGTCCACGGGGCGCTCGGTGTGAGCGGTGACATGCCGCTGTTCCGGATGCTGCTCGGCGCGAGCGTCCTGGGGATAGCCGACGGCCCCACCGAGGTCCACAAGGTGACGGTCGCCCGCCAGGTGCTGCGCGACCACGAGCCGAGCGAGGACCTGTGGCCCAGCGCCTACCTCCCGAAACGGGTCGCGGCGGCACGCGCCAAGTACGCCGGGTTCCTGGAGCCCGGGGTGGAGGCCCGATGATCGACATCGAGCGACTGGCCGAGTGGCTGGACCGGTCCGGACTGCCAGGCAAGGGCGAGCCGATCGAGCACCGGTACGTCTCCGGCGGCGCCCAGAACGAGATCTACGAGATCCGCCGCGGCGACCTCCACTGCGCCCTGCGCATCCCGCCGGCCGCCGCTCCGGCCGCCCGGGACGAGGGGATCCTGCGGGAGTGGCGGATCATCGAGGCCCTGAACGGCACGGACGTCCCGCACACCGAGGCCGTCGCCGTCTGCACGGACCCCGCGGTCCTGGGCCGCACCTTCTACCTCATGGAGTTCGTCGACGGCTGGTCGCCGATGGGCGTACGGGGCTGGGCCGCCCCCTTCGACACCGACCTGGCGGCGCGGGCGGGGCTCGGGTACCGGCTCGCGGAGGGCATCGCGCTGCTGTCCAAGGTGGACTGGCGGGCGAGAGGCCTCGACGACCTGGGCCGGCCCGACGGCTTCCACGAACGCCAGGTGGACCGCTGGACCCGTTACCTGGACCGGGTGAAGGGGCGGGAACTGCCCGGCTTCGACGAGGCCTGCGCATGGCTGCGCACCCACAAGCCGCTCGACTACGTGCCCGGGCTGATGCACGGCGACTACCAGTTCGCCAACGTCATGTTCAGGAACGGGGCACCGGCCCGGCTCGCCGCGATCGTCGACTGGGAGATGGGCACGGTCGGCGACCCCAAGCTCGACCTCGCCTGGATGCTCCGCGGCTGGCCCGAGGACACCGGCGGTCCCGAGGCGGCCACCGCCCTGTACGTCGACCTGACCGGCATGCCCTCACGATCCGAACTGATCCGGCACTACGCGTCGGTGTCCGGCCGCCAGGTCGACGACATGGACTACTACGACGTCCTCGCCCAGTGGAAGCTTGCCATCGTCCTGGAGCAGGGCTTCCAACGGGCGGGCGACAACGAGAAGTTGCTGGCCTTCGGCCCGATGGTGCTCGACCTCATGAAGAACGCGGCCGACCTGGCGGAGACGACACCGTACGGGGCGTAGGACTCACAGCCCCAGGGACTTCGCGATGATGACCTTCATGACCTCGCTGGTGCCCGCGTAGATGCGCGTGATGCGGGCGTCGGTGTACAGCCGGGCTATCGGATACTCCGTCATATAGCCGTAGCCACCGAAGAGTTGCAGGCACCGGTCGACGGCACGGGCCTGCATCTCCGTGCAGAACAGTTTCACCCTGGCCGCGTCCGCACCGGACAGGTCGCCTTCGACCAGGGACAGCACGGCACGGTCGAGCATCGCCTGCCCGGCCTCGATCTCGGCGGCGACCGCGGCGAGTTCGAACTTGGTGTTCTGGAAGGAGGAGACCGTCCTGCCGAAGACCTGGCGCTCCTTCACATAGGCGACGGTGGTGTCGAGTGCGGCCCGCGCCTGGGCCACCGAGCCGACGGCGACCGTCATCCGTTCCTGCGGAAGGTTGTGGCCGAGGTAACCGAAGGCGGCGCCCTCCTCCCCCAGCCGGTTGGCCACCGGCACCCGTACGTCGTCGAAGGCCAGCTCGACCGTGTCCTGGACCTTGATGCCCATCTTGTCGAGGACGCGTCCGCGGGTGAATCCGGGCATGCCGTCCTCCACGACCAGCAGGGTCAGGCCCGCACGCCGGTCGTCGGGGTCGGTGGAGGTGCGGGCGACGACGATCACCAGGTCGGCGAGGAGTCCACCGGTGATGAAGGTCTTGGCTCCGTTCAGGACGTAGGTGTCCCCGTCGCGGACGGCGGTGGTGCGGATACCGGCCAGGTCGGAGCCGGTGCCGGGCTCCGTCATGGCGATCGCGGTCAGGAGCCGCCCGGCAGCGAGCCCCGCGAACCAGCGTCGGCGCTGGGCCTCGTCGGCGTAGGCGAGGAAGTACGGCAGGACGACATCGAGTTGGGTGCGGACGGTACCGAGGGTGACCAGGGCCCGGGCGGACTCCTCCTGGAGGACCATGTTGTAGCGGTAGTCGTCGAGGCCTGTGCCGCCGTACTCCTCGGGGATCGACATTCCCAACACCCCCAGCGCGCCGAGCTGTTCGAAGAGCGAGCGGGGCAGCCGACCCGCCTTCTCCCAGTCGGCGTAGTGCGGGACGACCTCCTTGGCCACGAACTCCCGGACCAGCTTGCGGAATTCCTCATGGTCGGCGTCGAAGACGTCTCGTCGCACGGTAGGCCCCCTTCAGTCGGCGAGTTCGACGAGCGTGGCGTTGGCGGTGCCGCCGCCTTCGCACATGGTCTGGAGTCCGTAGCGGATGCCGTGGTCCCGCATGTGGTGGATCATGCGGGTCATCAGGACCGCGCCCGAGGCCCCGAGTGGATGGCCCAACGCGATGGCTCCGCCCAGGGGGTTGAGCAGATCCGGGGCCGCTCCGGTCTCGGCGAGCCAGGCGAGCGGCACGGACGCGAACGCCTCGTTCACCTCGAACAACCCGATCTCGGCCAGGCCCACTCCGGCCTTTCGCAGCACCTTCCCGGTCGCCGGGATCGGACCGGTGAGCATCAGGACCGGGTCGGATCCGGTGACCGTGCCCGCGCGGTAGCGGACGATCGGTGTCAGCCCCAACTCCCTCGCTCGCTCCGGGGTTGTCACCAGCAGGGCGGCCGCGCCGTCGGAGATCTGGGAGGCGTTGCCCGCGTGGATCACCCCGTCGTCGAGGAAGGCGGGCTTCAAGGCGGACAGCTTCTCGACGGTGGTGCCCCGCCGTATACCCTCGTCGGCCGTCACCGCGCCCACCGGCACGATCTGCGCGTCGAAGGCCCCGTCGTCCTGCGCGGCGGCGGCGCGCTCGTGGGTGAGCGTGGCGTACGCGTCCAGCCGGGCGCGGGTGAGGCCCCACTTCTGCGCGATCTTCTCGGCGGAGACACCCTGGTTGAAGTCGAACCCCTGGTAGCGGGCGAGGACTTGGGGGCCGTACGGCATCCCGGTGGCCCGTGCCGAGCCGAGCGGCACCCGGCTCATCACCTCCACCCCGCCCGCCACGACGACGTCCTGCTGGCCGGACATGACGGCCTGCGCGGCGAAGTCGAGGGCCTGCTGGCTCGACCCGCAGGCCCGGTTGACCGTCGTGCCGGGGATTGTGTCGGGCCAGCCGGCGGCGAGGACGGCGTACCGGCCGATGTTGCTCGACTGGTCGCCGACCTGGGAGACACAGCCCCAGACGACATCGTCGACGACCGCAGGATCGATGCCCGTGCGCCGGGCCAGCTCCCCGAGGACCAGGGCCGACAGGTCGGCGGCGTGCGTCTCGGCCAGGCCTCCGGCGCGTCTGCCGACGGGGGTGCGGACGGCTTCGACGATCACGGCTTCGCGCATGCGGGGCCCTCCGGGGATCGGTACCAGCGGCCGGTGAAGCGGGGTTCGCGTTTCTCGGCGAAGGCCGCGTAGGCCTCCTGGGCGTCGGTGGTGGCGAAGTTCACCGCCTGGGCGCGGGCTTCCGAGGCGAGGGCCTCGTGCAGGGTGCTGTGGGTGGCCTCGTTGAGGAGCGCCTTGGTCTGGGCGAGGGCGACGGGCGGCCCGCCCGCGAGGCGCTCCCCCAGGTCATCGACGAAGGCGTCGATCCGCTCGGCGGGCACCACCCAGGTGACGAGGTTCAGGGCTCGCGCCTCCTCGGCGTCGATCGTCTCGGCCAGCAGGGCGAGCCGTTTGGCCTGCTGGAGCCCGGCGAGCCTCGGCAGCAGCCAGGTGCCGGCGCAGTCCGGGGAGAGCCCGCGGCGGGTGAAGATCTGCGAGAAGCGGGCTTCGGGCGTGGCCACGACGAGGTCGCAGCCGAGTGCCAGGTTCCAGCCCGCGCCGACGGCCACCCCGGTGACCTTCGCGACGGTGGGGACCGGGAGTTCGTGCAGCAGGACGGCCACCTCGTTCAGGTCACGCACCTTGTCCAGAGGATGGCGTGCATCGGCGGCCCCCGCCGTGAGGTCGGCACCGGAACAAAAAGCCCCGCCCGCACCGGTGAGGACGAGCGCCCGTACGCCACGGTCGCGGGCCGCCGAGATGAGCGATTCCCGCAGGGCCGCCCACAGTTCGGCGTCGACCGCGTTCTTGCGGTGCGGGCGGTTCAGCGTCAGGGTCCGTACGCCACCGGTGTCGCTCGACAGCAGGACGCTCACGCGTCCCTCCGCAGCTCGCGCAACTCCACGTCGGACAGGCCCAGTTCCGCCAGCACCCGGTCGGTGTGCGCACCGAGCGCGGGGACCGCGCCCATGGGCGGGTCGTACCCGGAGATGACCGGAGGCGGCAGCAGCGCCGGTACCGGCCCTGCGGGGGTGTCGATGTCGCGCCAGCGGTCGCGGGCCGCGAGGTGCGGGTGGACGAGGACGTCGCTGGGGGTGTTGTAGCGGGCGTTGCCGATGCCCGCCTCGTCGGCGCGCTGCTGGATGTACGACAGGTCGTGCCGTGCGCACCAGGCGGCGAGCTCCGTGTCCAGCAGGTCGCGGTGTGCGACCCGGCCGGGGTTGGTGCGCAGCCGGTCGTCGTCCGCGAGGTCCGGCCGCTCCAGCAACTCCCGTGCCAGGCGCTGCCATTCGCGGTCGTTGGTGGTGCCGAGGACGACGGTCCGGTCGTCGGCGGTGCGGTAGGCGCCGTACGGGGACACGGCCGGGGAGCCCATGCCGTGCGGCTGTTGGTCGACTCCGGTGTGCCGCGTGAAGTTGAGGGCGTAGCCCATCAGCTCGGTCATCGTGTCGAAGAGGCTGACCGTGATCGCCCGCCGTTCCCCCGAGTACAGCAGGGCCACGATCGACAGCGCCGCGTACAGGCCGGTGCTCGCGTCGGCCATCGGCGGCCCCGGCTTGGCGGGCGCGCCCGGTGTTCCGGTGATGGCGCAGGCGCCGGACTCGGCCTGGACGAGAAGGTCGTAGGCCCGCTTGTGGGAGAGCGGGCCGCCCTGTCCGTAGCCGTCGATCTCGACGGCGATCAGGTTCGGGTGAGTGGTGGCCAGGTCGTCGGGGGCGATGCCGAGCTTGGCGGTGGTGCCCGGGGTGAGGTTGGAGACGAGGACGTCGGCACGGTCCAGGAGGCGGTGCAGGGTGCGGAGTCCGGGTGCGGTCTTGAGGTCGAGGGTGACCGACTCCTTGCCGCGGTTCACCCACACGAAGTGGGCGGACATCCCGCCGACCACGTCGTCGATGTACCGGGCCGAGTCGCCGCCTGCCGGGTTCTCCACCTTGATGACCCTGGCGCCGAGGTCGGACAGGGCCCGAGTGCACAGGGGGGCGGAGACGGCCTGTTCGAGGGCGACGACGGTGACGCCGTCCAGCGGGCCCATCAGATCACCAGGCCGCCGTCGACCGGCAGCACCTGGCCGGTGACGAAGGAGGCCGCGTCCGAGGCGAGGAACACGAAGGCGCCGGCGACCTCCTCGGGCTCGGCCCAGCGGCCGAGGGGGATGCGGGCGAGCATGGTGGCGGGCTGGTCCACGGGGGGCCGAGGGGCCTTGGAGCGGGCGGTGGGCTGATCGACGGGCGGCTTGCCGTCATCGGCCTCGGGGTCGTCGGCCTTCTGCGGCTGCGTGGGGGCTGGTCGCGCAGTTCCCCGCGCCCCTGGGGAGTCCGGCTGGCCGGCGTGGGGGTCGTGCTCCCCGTCGAGGGTGCCGGTGAGGCCTGCTGCGGAGGTGACGTCGATGATGCGTCCCGTGCCGTCGGTGGGCAGGAGGCGCAAGGCGGCCCGGGAGCAGGAGAAGGCGCCCAGGACGTGGATGTCGAGCAGTCCCCGGAAGGAGTCCTCGTCGAGGTCGGGGAACATGGCCGGTGCGGTCACTCCGGCGTTGTTCACCAGGATGTGCGGGGCGCCGTCGGTGAGGGCGGCCGCCTTGGCCACGGCGGCGTCCGCGGCCGACCGATCCCGTACGTCCAGCGGTGCGCTGTCCGCCGTACCGCCGGCCGCCGCTCCGGAGCCGGCCGGTGCGTGGGCGACGGCGGCGCCTATGCCGCCCGCGGCTCCGGTGACCAGCGCGGAGCGTCCGGTCAGGTCGAACAACCCGTTGATCATGTCGTCCTTCACAGTTTTCACAGTCGTTCAGTCGGAGGCCGGCAGCGGCTTGGCCGCCTTGAGCGTCATCGGAGCGCCGTCGCAGGCGAGTCGGCCCGTCCCGGCGCTGGTACACAGCACTTCGAGGGTGTCGTCGGCGTCGATGTACCGCTTGCCGAGGAGCGTGACCGGCCCGGTGTCCGTGGCGGGCGCGGCCGGCGCACCGGCCGCGGGGATCATCGGTTCGCCGCCGCAGGTGAGGTCGGGCCGCCGGTCGGCGGGGGCCCGGACGACGACCACGCGGGTGGTGCAGACGGTGCTGGCGAACTGGTCACCTGGGCGTGGGGTCGGTACTGGTGAGGTCATGGCGGGCGGCCCCTTCACTCAGGCGGTCGGCGAGCACGGCGAGGTCGTAGGACTGGCGGGCCATCCAGAACCGCAGGAAGCCGGTGAGCGAGTAGCGCAGGAAGAGCGCCGCGCCGACGACGGTCGCGGCGATCCCGCCGAGGCCGAGGGCGAGTCCGTCACGCTGGTCGAGGGGGTTCTGGGTGGAGTGGGTGACGAGGTAGGCCGAGGCGGCGAGGGCCAGGCCGAGGACCATGAGGCCGACGCCGAGGCGCAGCCAGAGGGTCGCGCGGGCGGCGGCCGGGTCGGGGATCTTCAGTTCGGCCACTTCCTCGATGAAGCGGTCGGCCCGTGACTCGCCCGGCCGGTTGAGCGGTTCGGTGGTGGTCATGCGGAACTCCCCAGATAGAGGGCGGACAGTTCGTCGCGCAGGCCGCCGTCGGGGTGGCCCTGCCGTTCGACGCGACCGCGGACGACGACGGCCGCGTGATCGGCGATGCCCAGGACGGCGGCCGCGAACTGTTCGACGACCAGGACCGCCACGCCCTGCCGGGCGATCTCGGCGACCTGCTCGTACAGCTTGGCTACGACCAACGGGGCCAGTCCCATGGACAGTTCGTCCAGGAGCAGTACGGCGGGGTCGGTGGCCAGTCCGCGGGCCAGGGCGAGCATCTGCTGTTCGCCGCCGGAGAGGGTGCCGGCCGCCTGTGAGGACCGCTGGGCCAGGACGGGGAAGCGGGCGTAGGCGATCTCCTCGATCTCCGCGCGGCTGCGGCCCGTGAAGGTCATCATCAGGAGGTTGTCCCGGACCGACAGGTTGGGGAACACCCCGCGTCCCTCGGGGATCAGGCACACTCCGGCGCGGGCGAGGTCGCGCGGGTCGGCGCCGGTCACGTCCCGGCCGCCGAGCAGCAGCCGTCCCGACTGTGCGGGGTGGAGTCCGGCAGCGACTCTCAACGCGGTGGTCTTTCCCGCTCCGTTCGGGCCGAGCAGCGCGACGACCTGGCCGGCGCGGACGTCGAGGTCGATGCCGTGCAGGACGGTGATGCCGTCGTGGGCGGCCCGGATGTCGCGCAGTGCGAGAGTTGCCTTCACGCGTCCCCCAGGTAGGCGGCGAGGACCGTCTCGTCGGCGCGGATCAGCGCGGGCGGGCCGACGGCGATGACCTTGCCGAGGTCGAGGACGTACACCTCGTCGCACACGCTCATCACCAGGCCCATGTCGTGTTCGACGAGGACGACGGCTGTTCCGTCGTCGGCGAGGGACCGCAGCAGGGCCGCGAACCGCTCGGTCTCCTCGCCGTCCTGTCCGGCCGCGGGTTCGTCGAGGAGCAGCAGCCCGGGGCGTACGGCGAGGGCGCGGCCGACCTCGACGAGCCGGGCCACTCCGGTGGGCAGGGTGTCGGCGCTCGAGTCGGCGATGCCGGTCAGCCCGAGTCTTTCGAGCAGTTCGTCGGTGACCTGCGGGGCCCGCCGCCGCTCCGGGCCGAGTTCGGCGGCGACCAGGAGGTTGTCGCGGACGCTCAACCGGCCGAAGAGTTCCAGGCGTTGGAAGGTCCGGGCGAGGCCGTGCCGGGACCGGCGTGCCGGGCCGAACCGGGTGACGTCCCGTCCGTCCAGGACGACCCGGCCGGCCGAGGGCCTGCGCAGCCCGGACACGACATCGAACAGGGTTGATTTTCCTGCCCCGTTGGGTCCGATGAGGCCGGTGACCCGGCCGCGCTCGGCGCTCAGTGCGACCCCGTCGAGGGCGCGGTTGCCGCCGAAGGCGACGGTGACCGCGCTAACTTCCAGCAGTGCCACGGGCGAGCACCTCCCCGTCCTGCGGGCGCCAGGGACGCCGGATGCCCCACCACTCCACCGGTACGTCCGGCTCGCCGCGGGGGCGGGACGCGTAGGCGCGCAGGGCGTACGCCACTGCCAGGGAACCGAGCAGCAGCGTCCAGCCGTTGATCACGTGGGTCAGCCGCAGGACCCAGCCCAGGGCGAGGGTGCCCAGCAGGGCGGGCAGGGCGATCCGGTCGCGGCCGAGGATCTCCCACTGGTCGCGGAAGCGGGAGGTGAGGCCCTGCGGGCTGTGGCCCAGGCCCATCCCGGCCAGCGCCGGGAGTGCGCTGACGATGTTCTGGGTCCAGGAGGCGAGCCCGATGAGGAGGTTGGGGCCGACGAAGGCGGTGCCGGCGAACAGTCCGTTGCCCACCGCCCCGAGTCCTCCGATCACCGCGACCAGGAAGATCGGCAGTCCGGCGACGAGGTTGAACTGATCGGCGGTGACGGCCTGTTGCTGCATCCCGTACAGCGCGCCGCCGAGCCCCGCGATCCCGGCGGAGAGCGCGAACACGAGCACCTTGGCCACCAGGAGGTTCCCGCCTAGCGTGGCGTACGCCGCCTCGCTGTCCCGGAGCGCGATCAGCCGCCGCCCGAAGCCACTGCGCCGCAGCCACGCGACGGCGAGGGAGGCGAGGCCGAGGACGATCGCGGCCAGGACGGTCAACTCCGCCGCGGAGTCCAGCCGTAGCCCGAACACGTCGGGGCCGGCGGTGTCCACCGAGCCCTGGTCGAACAGCGCGATCCGCACGCCGAGGACCTCGAACGAGGGCAGGGTGAAGATCCACCGGTCCAGGACGACCGCGACGGCGGCTGTGCCGAGGGCGAGATAGACGCCCGAGAAGCGCAGCGCGGGTACGGCGATGAGGGCACCGACGGCGGCCGACACGGCGATCGCGGCGGGCAGCGCCCAGAGTTGGCCGTGAGCGCCGAGGTGACCCCACACGACCGCGCCGATGCCCGCCAGGCTGAGCTGGCACAGGGAGATCTGTCCGGCGTACCCGGCGAGCGGGACGTACGACAGGGCGACGATCCCGAGGGAGAAGATCGGGCCGTAGGTGACGAGGTCGGCTTCGCCGAGGACGGTGGCCAGGACGAGTGCGAGGACGACGGTGCAGGCGGCGAAGACGGCCGTCCCCCTGAGGGAGGGTGCCGGTACGGCGGTCAACCGCCTTTCCCGGCCCCGCAGTCGGGGGTGGCGGAAGACCAGCAGGGTCAGGAAGAGCAGCAGCGCGGGGGCGGCCAGGCGCAGGCCGGGGAGGTAGTCGTTCTGCGGGAGGTAGCCGGTGAGGTAGCTCTCCACGCTGCCGACGACGACCGCGCCCAGGAAGGTGAGCGGCAGGCTTCGCAGCCGTCCGAAGACGGCCGCGGTGTAGGCGCTGACGATCAGCAGGGAGAGCTGGGAGGCGTCCAGCGCGACGGTCGGGGCGATCAGGATGCCGCCGATCGCGGCGAGTTGGGTGCCGAGGATCCAGGCGGTGCGGCCGGCCCGGGTGGGGTCCGCGCCGGTCAGCCGGGCGAGGGCGGGGTCGTCGACGGTGGCCCGCATCTCCGTACCGGTGCGGGTGTGGTTCAGCAGGAACCACAGGCCTGCGGCGACGGCGAGAGCCACGGTCATGGTGAGGGCCTGATGCCAGGTGACGGTGGCCGGTCCCAGGTGGAAGGGCTTCCGGTCGGCGAAGAAGGTGTCCAGGGGGCGGGGGACGTTGGGGTCCCAGATCCAGCGGGCGGCGGCGATGGCGCCGCTGAGCAGCGCCACCGTCATCACCAGCCGTTCGGCCTCGCCGAGGTGCTGCACGGGCCGCATGAGGACCCGCTCGACGGCGAGGCCGAAGCCCGGGGCGAGCACCAGCAACACCAACGCCAGGGCCACCGGGACGGGCCAGCCCCAGCCGACGGTGAACTGCCAGTAGCAGAAAGCCGCCAGCATGCCGGCCGCCCCGTGCGCGAAGTTGAACACGCCGGTGGTGACGTAGGTGAGCACCAGGCCGCTGCCGATCACCGCGTAGATGGCGGCGGTGCTCAGGCCGACGATCCCGAAGGTGAGGAACTGCTCCATCTATTTCACGTCGCTCAGGGATTTGCCCACGTCGGCGAGGGTGAGCGGCTTGCCGTAGTTCCCCTTGAACTTGTAGGTGGGCGCGTCGCAGCGGTAGGCGCCGTCGTTGGGTGCGAAGTCGGCCGGCTCCCATCCCTTTGAGGTGGCCTTCTCGATGTTGAAGCAGCTCAGCGGGGCGTCCGTCTTGGCGAGGTCGACCGGGGCGAGCAGACCGCCGCCGGTCCACGCGGTCTCCTTGCGGGCGGTGTCGTAGACGCACCTGCGGGTGAGGTCGTCGCCGCAGGCGGTGGCCGCCTTGGCGAAGAGCAGCCAGGCGGCGAAGCCGCGTACCGCGGGGAGGGTGACCTGGGCCTTGGGGGCGTATTTCTTGAACAGGTCGACGAGTTGCTGGGTCGCCGGGTTGTCGGCGGACTTCTCCAGCGGGTACACCCCGCTGAGGTCGGCGAGGTTGTTCTGGAAGTCGGCGGACTTGCCCGCGAGTTGGAGGAAGGCAGGGCCGTAGGCGTTGTTGTTCGCGTCGATCCAGTCAAGCTTGTAACCGATGCCGGTCAATACCTGTTCCAGCTTGGACAGCTGGACGAAGTCGCCGTTGAAGATGAGGCCCTTGACGCCCTTGCTCTTGATGGACTGGGCATACGGTGTCCAGTCGGAGACGCCCTGGGCCGGGTACAGGTCCTTGTAGACGATGGTGGCGCCGGCGGCCTTCAGCCCCTCCTGTGACTCGGCGTTGATGACCTTGGTGACCGGGACGTCGCCGCCGATGGTGCCGACGGCGCCCGCCGAGTCCGGGTAGGCCTGCTTGAGCAGCCAGTCGTAGTAGCCGGCGTAGCGGTTGTAGGACGCGCCGCCCGTGGCGTTGAGCTGGAGGTCCGAGCCGTTGTTCTGGATCTGGCTGACCTGCGCCGGGAAGTCGGGCAGCAGACAGTCCAGTCGGTCCTTGACGCCGAGGGCGTCGAGTGCGGCGCCGCCGCCGACGAGGGCGAAGTCCTCCTTACAGGCCTCCAGCATCCGCTGGCGGACCTCCATCAGCTTGGAGTCGCGGGTGGTGGCGGTGAGCTTGCGGCCGTTGATGCCACCGGCGGCGTTGCACCAGGAGGTGAACACCTTGGCGGTGTCGACGAATTCGGACTTCTTGGTGAAGCCGACGTCGGAGAAGACCCCGACGTCGACGGAGTCGGCGGTGACGCCCTGGGCGGACGCGGTTCTGGCAGTGCCGGGGCCGCAGATCTTCTTCAGATCGCCGAAGTCGACCGCGGTGGCCTGTTGGGCGGCCTTGGTGGCCTGCCCGTCGTCGGAGGCCGAGCCGGTGTCGTCATGGCCGCCGCATCCGGCGACGGCGAACAGCGCGGCCGCCGCGAGGGCGGCGGGAATTGCCTGGACTCTCAAGAGAGTTCCCTTCTCGACGGCGGTGACTACTTCGCCGGCACGGCGAAGGTCTTGAGTTCCAGGAACTCCTCGAGCCCCGCCACACCCATTTCCCGGCCGATGCCGGACTGCTTGAACCCGCCGAACGGGGCGTCGGCGGCGAAGAAGTTGCCCCCGTTGATGCTGAAGGTGCCGCTGCGGACCCGGCGGGCGACAGCGGCCGCCCGCTCGTCGTCGGCGCCGAGCACCACGCCGGACAGCCCGTACACCGAGTCGTTGGCGATCCGGACGGCGTCGTCCTCGTCGTCGTAGGCGATGACGGCGAGGACCGGTCCGAAGACCTCCTCCTGCGCGATCTCGGAGCTGGGGTCGACGTCCGCCAGGAGCGTCGGTTCGTAGAAGAAGCCCTCGCGGTCGGCGGGCCTGCCGCCGGTCACCAGGCGGGCTCCGGCGGCGACCGCGCGCTCGACCATGCCGTGCACCTTGGCGCGCTGCTTCTCGCTGATCAGGGGGCCCATGTGCGTCTTGGGATCGCTCGGGTCGCCGTAGGTGACCTTGCCGAACATGGCGGCGACGAGGGGGACGATCTCGTCGTACCTGTCGCGTGGGACCAGAAGCCGGGAGGTGAGCGCGCAGCCCTGGCCCGAATGGGAGCAGATGGTGAACGCGGCGAACATCGCGGCGTTCCGGGGCTCGGCGTCGTCCAGGACGATCATCGCGGACTTGCCGCCGAGCTCCAGGAAGACCCGCTTCAAGGTGGCCGAGGCGGCGGCCATGATGGCCCGGCCGACCGGGGTCGACCCGGTGAAGGTCACCATGTCGACATCGGGGTGGGTGGTGAGCAGTTCGCCGGTCTCGGGACCCGAGGAGGTGAGGACGTTCACCACGCCCGCGGGGATGTCGGTCTCCTCGGCGATGATCCGGCCGAGCGCGAGAGTCGTCCAGGGGGTGTCCGGGGCGCCCTTGAGGACGACGGTGCAGCCGGCGGCGAGCGCGGGGACGAGCTTGGCGAGGGCGAGCTGGTTGGGGAAGTTGTACGCCACGATCGCCGCGACGACTCCTGCGGCCTCCTTCTCCACCCAGCGGCGGTGGTGCCGGCCCCGGCTCTCGACGGTGCCGAGCTCCTCACGGAACTCGTAGCGTTCGAGCAGGTCGGCGTAGTACCGGACCATCTCGATCGGCTCGTCGAGTTGTGCGCCGTGGGTGAGCTGCAGCGGGGCGCCCACCTCGGCGACGGTCAGGGCCCGCAGTTCCTCGCGGTGCCGGTGCAGTCCGTCGTAGAGCTGGCGCAGGCACCGCAGCCGCAGGTCGCGGTCGCGCATCCAGCCGGTCGTGTCGAAGGCCCTGCGGGCCGCGGCCACGGCTGCGGCGACATGGCCGGGGTCCGCGTCGGACGCCGTGCCCAGCACCTTCCCGGTGGCCGGATCGACCGTCTCGAAGCTGCGGTCGGCGCGGACGAGTTCGCCGTCGATCAACAGCCGGTCCTCATGGAAAAGACTCACGGCTCCCCATCTCTTCCGGTGTCGCAGGGTCCTGCTTGCCACGGTCCTGCCTGCGGTGGAAAGTAGCTTCTCGTCAGATGAGAAGCAACCATTCCTGCAGGAGAATTACACATTCATGCACCAGTGGGAGGAATCATGCCCGGTCAGCGCAGGGGTACCGCGATCGCCATGTCGGACGAGGAGCGGGACACCTTCCTTCGCGGCAGCCCCGTCTGCCGGGTCGCCACCGTGGGACCCGGCGGACATCCGCACAACGGCGCCCTCTGGTTCGCCTGGGACGGATCAGCGCTGTGGCTCAACTCCCTGGTGCGCAGCCAGCGTTGGACCGAGGTGTCGCGCGACGGGCGGGTCAGCGTCGTGGTGGACGACGGCGGCTTCGACTTCCTGCGTCTGCGGGGCGTCGAGCTGCTGGGTCGCGCCCTCCCGGTCGGCGAGGTGCCGCGCACGGGCGAGCCGAACGACGAACTCCGGTCACCCGAGCGGCTCTTCGCCGAGAAGTACGGCGACTTCCGCTACGACGGCCGCCACGGCTGGCTCCGGCTGCGGCCGGAGAAGATCGTCAGCTGGGACTTTGGCAAGCTGCGCGCCTGACGGTTGACGCCCGCGGGAGCACGTGGAAATCTTCCCTACGTATGACGAGAACGCCATTCTCGCCAGTGACCCCGCCAGCCCCGTCGTCCCGTCGTTCCGTCGTTCCGTCGTTCCGTCGTGAGGAGTTCCGCATGCCCCCGCGTCCATCTCCGCGCCTGCCTCCGCTGCCGGACGACCAGTGGGACGACCGGACCCGTCAGGCACTGTCCTCACTGCTCCCCCGCCGGTTGCGGAACGAGCGCGGCGCCGGCCCCGCCGTCGGCGCGCTGGCCCGGCATCCGGACCTCGCCGAACTCTTCCTGCCCTTCAGCACCTTCATGCTGTTCAAGTCCTCACTGCCGCCCCGGATCCGCGAGCAGGCCACCCTGCGGGTGGCCAGGCGCCGCGACTGCGCCTACGAGTGGGCCCATCATGTGAAGCTCGGGCGGGAGGCGGGGCTGTCGGACGCCGAGATCGAGGCGGCGGCCGAGGGCAAGGCGGCCGATCCCGTGGAGAGCCTGGTCCTGACGGCGGTCGACGAACTGGAGGACCACTCCACTCTTTCGGACGCCACCTGGGACGCCCTGGCCGAGCACTTCGACGAACGCCAGCGGATGGACCTGGTGTTCACGGTCGGGACGTACGCCCTGCTGGCCATGGTCTTCAACGCGTTCGGCGTGCCGGGCGCACCGGAGGGAGACGCCCGTGACAACTGACGACCTCGTGGAGATCCAGCAGCTCCTGGCCCGTTACGCGGTGACCATCACCCGGGGCGACATCGACGGACTGCTCGCGGTGTTCACCCCCGACGGCAGCTACAGCGCGTTCGGCGACACCTATCCCCTCACTGAGTTCCCGGCCCTGGTCGCGGCCGCCCCCAAGGGGCTGTTCCTCACCGGCACGCCCGCCGTCGAGGCATCCGGCCAGGACACGGCGACGGGCACCCAGCCGCTCTGCTTCGTCGACCACGCCACACACGACCTGCGGATCGGCTACTACGACGACACCTACGTACGCACCGCCGAGGGCTGGCGGCTGCGCACCCGGGCCATGACCTTCATCCGACGCAGCGGGACGCACGACTCGGGGCGCCCCCACGCCTTCGAACGTCCCACGGCATGAAGCCGGCCCTGCCCGATATGGAGACGGTCGGTGAGTTCCGGTCCGCGCTCGGGACCTGGCTCACCGAGCACGACCTCTCCCCCGGCCCGGACCGCTCGCTCGACGCCCAGGTCGCACAACTCGCCCGGGTTCGCGGGGCGTTGTTCGAGGCCGGGTGGATGCGGTACGGCTGGCCCGCCGAGGTGAGGGGGCTCGGCGGGCCGGCCGTGTACCGCGCGGTGCTCGGCGAGGAGGTCGCCTCGCGCGCTCTGGCCGAACCCGGCATCTGGTCGATGGTCGAGGTCCTCGTCCCGACGCTGATCTCCTACGCCCCACCCCAACTGGCCGCCGAGATGGTCCCGTTGCTGCTCGGCGGCCGGGAGCAGTGGTGCCAGGGCTTCTCCGAACCGGGCTCCGGCAGCGACCTGGCGTCCCTGACGACCCGGGCGGTCCCGCGCGAGGACGGCACCTGGGCGGTCACCGGGCAGAAGGTGTGGACGAGCCTCGCCCAGTACGCGGCCCGCTGTGTGCTCCTGACCCGCACCGCCCCGGGCCATGACGGAATCACGGCCTTCTTCGTCGACATGGACACCCCGGGCATCACCGTCCGGCCGCTGCGCACCCTGCACGGTGTCGACGAGTTCGCCGAGGTGTTCTTCGACGAGGTCGTGGTGCCCGCCGACCGGATGCTGGGCCGACCCGGCGACGGCTGGCGGCTCGCGATGGACCTGCTCCCGCACGAGCGCTCCGCCTGTTTCTGGCACCGGATCGCCCATCTCTACACGCGCCTGGACCGTCTCCTCGACGACACGTCCGACCCCGACGACACCGCCCTCGGCTCCGCCTACCTCGCGCTGCACACGGCCCGCTGCCGCTCCCACACGACCCAGCGGCGCCTGGCCAAGGGCGCCCCGCTGGGCCCGGAGACCTCCGTCGACAAGGTGCTGCTGGCCACCGCCGAGCAACAACTCTTCGACACCGTGCGGGACTTGCTCCCCGGAGTGCTGGAGCTGACCGAGTCGCCGTGGCGGTCGGAGTACCTGTACGCGAAAGCGGCCACCATCTACGGCGGCACCGCCGAGATCCAGCGGAACATCATCGCCCGGCGCCTGCTCGATCTGGGGAGGGAGTGACCATGGACGCGGACGAGGTGGAGCTGCTCTCCGAGACCGTGCGCAAGGTGATGTCGGCCGTGTCGGGGCCCGCGCTGGACTCGGCACTGGGCGAACTGGGCTGGCACGAGCTGCTGGCGGAGTATCCCGAGGTGGCGATCCCGGTCGTGTTCCGGCTGCTGGGCGAGACGGGGGCGCACGCCTCGGTGCTGAACGACGTCATGCTCGGCGGGACACCCCCGCTGCCGTACGCGGGCGGCAGGTGGGTCGTATGGGAACGGCACGGCCCGGGCCGGACGCTGGATCCCGAACTTCCGCTGCGGCCGGTCACCGATGGACACCCCCTGCCTCTGGACGCCGGCCGACGCGCCCTGGGCTGGTGGCTCCTGGGCACGGGGCGGACCATGCTGTCGCTGGCCCGGACCCATGTGCTCGACCGGGTTCAGTTCGGCCGTCCGCTCGCCTCCTTCCAGGCCGTACGGCATCGGCTCGCCGAGACCTTCGTGGCGCTGGAGGGCGCGGAGGCCGCCCTGGTCGCCGCCGAGGACCCCTTCGGCTCCCTGCTGGCCAAGGCGGCCGCCGGACAGGCCGCGCTCACCGCCGCCCGGCACTGCCAGCAGGTGCTCGGCGGGATCGGGTTCACCGCCGAGCATCCGCTGCACCGGCACGTACGGCGGGCTCTGGTGCTGGACGGGCTGCTGGGCAGCGCGCGGGAGCTGACGCGGGAGGCCGGGACCCGGCTGCGCGCGGAGGGCACGGCGCCCCGGCTGGTTCACCTGTGAGTCCGTGAGTCTGTGAGTCCGTGAGTCACCAGGGCAGCGGACCCTTGACGTCGAAGTAGCCTCCGGTGGGGCCGTCGGGGGCCACCTGTGCCATCCGGACGATGATCTCCGCGCCCTCCTCGACGGTCTGCGTGCCCGTGTTGCCGTTCAGGTCGGTCCTGGTGAAGCCGGGCTCCACGGAGTTGATCCGCAGGGCCGGGAAGGCCTTCGCGTACTGCACGGTGAGCATGTTGACCGCGGTCTTGGACGTCGGGTACGCGATGCCCGGGTAGAAGTGCGCCGGGTGGTCCGGGTCGGAGAGATGGGTCAGCGAGGCCAGGCCGCTGCTGACGTTGACCACGACCGGCGCGGCCGAGCGTTCCAGCAGCGGCAGGAAGGCGCCGAGTACACGGACGACACCGAAGACGTTCGTCTCGAAGGTGCGGCGCATCTGGTCGGCGGTGACGGTCCGGGCGACCGGCACGCCGTTGTCCTCGGTCCTGGTCTCGATGCCGGCGTTGTTGATCAGGACGTCGAGCCCGCCGTCGGCCTCGACGGCCTTGGCCGCCGCCTGGACGGAGGCGTCGTCGGTGACGTCGAGCTGGACGAACCGGGCGCCGAGCTCGTCGGCGGCGGCCCGGCCGCGCTCGGCGTCGCGGGCGCCGACGTAGACGGTGTGACCCGCGGCGACGAGTCGGCGGGCGGCCTCGAAGCCGAGACCCTTGTTCGCTCCGGTGATGAGTGTGGTCGTCATGCCGTCCAGGTTCCTGCGCGGCGGTGGGATCAGCCAGGAGACCCTTCTTCCTGGGACTGCCGGTACCAGGCACATCGACGGCCGACGGTGTTCACTGAGGAGCATGGCGGCTACAGAACTGGGACGGGCGCTGCGGCGCTGGCGCGACCGGGTTCCCCCGGACGCGGCCGGGCTGCCCTCAGGCGGTCACCGGCGCGCGGCCGGACTGCGGCGCGAGGAGCTGGCCCTGCTGTCCGGCGTCTCCGTCGACTACGTCACGCGTCTCGAACAGGGGCGTGCCGCCAACCCGTCCGTGCAGGTCGTCGAGGCGCTGGCCCGGGCGCTGCGGCTGTCGGGAGACGAGCGGACGTACCTCTTCGGTCTCGCGGGACTGGTGCCGCCCGGACCCGACGTCGTGCCCGGCCATATCCCGTCCAGTGTGCAACGGCTCCTCGACCGGTTGGTCGACACCCCCGTCGCGGTCTCCGACGCGGCCATGACGCTGCTGCTGGCCAACCCGATGTACGCGGCGCTGATGGGTGATCCCTCCGCCCGGCACGGCTTCGAACGCAACGCCGTGTGGCGCAACTTCACGGGCCTGCCGAGCCGGGTACGGCACACGCCGGAGGAACGGCGGGTATTCGAGGCCGGCATGGTCGCCGAGCTGCGCGCGACCGCGTCCCGCTATCCCGCCGACCGTCAACTGCGCCGTCTCGTCGCCGAGTTGGGCGCCAGGAGTGGACGGTTCGCCGAGCTGTGGGACGCGGGGGTGGTGGGCCGTCTCGCCGCCTCCCACAAGACGGTCGAGCACCCGCAGGTGGGCCCGATCACCCTCGACTGCGATCTGCTCCGAGTGGCGGAGAACGACCTCCACATCCTGGTCTACTCGGCCGAGCCCGGCACCGAGGCCGCCGAGAAGCTGCGGTTGATCTCGGTGCTGGGCACGCAGAACCTGGTCGCGAAGGGCTAGCGGAGGCTCGAAGGGCTAGCGCAGGCTCGAAGGGCCAGGGGAGGCTCGAAGGGCTAGCGGAGCTTCTCCTTCATCTCCTCCAGCTTGGCCAGGACGGGATAGCCGCTGACGCTGAGCGCGTTGCCGTGTCCGGTCTGGTGGATGTCGAAGACGGACTGGATCGCCGCGTAGAAGCCCTGTACGTCGAGGCTCTGGTTGACCGCCCGTTTGGCCTGGCGGAGACCGAAGGCGGGCATCTGCGCGATCCGCTCGGCCAGTTCACGGGTCGCGGAGTCCAACTCCTCCCGGGCCACGACCCGGTTGACCATGCCGACCTGCTCGGCCTCCGCCGCGGTGAGGGGGCGGCCGGTGAAGAGGATCTCCTTGGCCTTGCGCGGCCCCAACTCCCAGGTGTGTCCGTGGTATTCGACACCGCCGATGCCCATCTGGACGACGGGGTCGGAGAACAGGGCGTCCTCTGCGGCCACGATCAGGTCGCAGGGCCAGCACAGCATCAACCCGCCCGCGATACAGCGCCCTTGGACGGCGGCGATCGACGGCTTGGGGGTGTTGCGCCAGCGCAGGGTGTAGTCCAGGTACCGGCGGTTCTCGGCCCGGTAGATCCATTCCAGGGTGATCTCGTCCGGGGCCGGCCAGCGGTCCTTGAGGTCGTGGCCCGCCGAGAAGTGCTTCCCCTCCGCGCGCAGCACGATCACCTTCACCTCCTCGTCCTCGGCCGCCCGCGTCCACGCGGCGTCGAGTTCGTCGAGGAGGGCCATGTTCTGGGCGTTGGCGGCCTCGGGTCGGTTCAGGCCGATGGTCGCGATGCGGTCCTTGACCTCGTACAGGATGTGCACGGCCGTCTCCTCAACGTCGGGGCAGACCGAGCACCCGCTCGGCGATGATCGTGCGCTGGATCTCGGAGGTACCGCCGGCGATGGTGCCGCCGAAGCTGCGGGCGAAGCGGTTGAACCAGCCGGCGAAGTCGTCGTCGTAGCTCATGTGGAAGTACGGCGCCGTCGTCGCCGGATGGTCCAGGCCGTCCGGTCCGGACGCCTCCAGGATCCGTTCCAGGGCGTGTTGTGCCGCTTCGGAGCCGAACACCTTCAGCACGGACAGCGCGGGCACGTCCTGTTCGCCGCGTGCGGCCCGGGCGAGGGCGGCCGAGCCGAGCAGGCGCAGCGCCTGAAGGTCCATGACGAGGGTGGCGTACCAGTCCTTCTCCAGGGCGTTCGCCGGCTGGAAGTCGCGCAGGGCGGCGTCCATCCGCTCGGCCTCGCCCAGCCACATCAGGGTGCGCTCGTGCCCGAGGGAGCCACCCGCCACCCGCCAGCCCTGGTCGAGGGGGCCGACGAGGTTCTCGGCGGGGACGCGGACGTTCTCGAAGAAGACCTCGTTGAAGTCCTTGTCGTCGGGACGGGTGTACGAGGCGAAGGGGCGGCGGGTCACTCCGGGGGTGTCGGTGGGGATCAGCAGCACGCTGATCCCCTTGTGCTTGGGGGCGTCGGGATCGGTGCGGACGAAGGTGAGCAGGACGTCAGCGTCGTGTGCGCCGGAGGTCCACACCTTCTGTCCGTTCACGGTGAAGTGGTCGCCGTCGGGTTCGGCACGGGTGCGCAGGGAGGCGAGGTCGGAGCCCGCGCCGGGTTCGCTCATGCCGAGGGCGGCGGTGATCTCGGCACGCAGGATGGGCACGGCCCAGCGGTGTTTCTGTTCCTCGGTGCCGAAGGAGAGCAGGGAGGCGGCGATGATGCCGACGCCCTGGGGGTTGAAGCTGTGGTAGATGCGGCGGCGGGACAACTCCTCGCGGTGGACGTACTGCTGCAGGACGGTGGCGCTCCGGCCGCCGAACTCGGGCGGGTTGCCCGGCAGCAGCCAGCCCTCGTCGAACTGGAGCCGTTGCCAGCGCCTGGCCCACTCGGGGATGTGCGCGGTGGAGCGGGAGCGTTCCGTGGCCTCGGCCTCCGCCGGGAGGTTCGCCTCCAGGAAGGCGGCGAACTCGGCGCGGAAGGCCTCCACATCGGCGTCAAACGTGAGTCGCACGGCTCTCCTCCGCTATGCGCGCCCGGTGTTCGGCCGCGCCCCCGAGCAGGAGCTCCCCCGCCTTGGCCCGCTTGATCGCGAACTGGAGGTCGTTCTCCCAGGTGTGCCCCATCGCGCCGAACAGCTGCACGGCGTTGCGGAACACCACGGCCTGGCACTCACCGGCGCCCGCCTTGGCCATGGCGGCGGCCAGGGCGCGGCGCGGATCGTCGGCGGCGATGGTCAGGGCCGCGTAGTAGGCGAGGGCGCGGGCCCGCTCGATCGCCACGTGCATGTCGGCCGCCTTGTGCTGCACGGCCTGGAAGGAGCCGATGGGGGCCCCGAACTGGTGGCGCGTGCGGACGTGGTCGAGAACGAGGTCGAGGGCGCGACGGCAGGCCCCGACCATGGTGAGCGCCAGCCCCGTCAGGGCGAGGTGGCGGGCACGCTCGGGGTCGGCGTCGCTGCGGGCGGCGGCGCCGACCCGTACCCCGTCGAGGGTGATGTCGGCGAGATGCAGGACGGGGTCGAACGCGGGCGTGCGGAGCGCGGTCGCCTCGGCGGCGGGTACGACGAACACGCCGGCCCCCGTCACGACGGCGAGCCGCTCGGCCCGGTCGCCGTCGAGGATGTGGCGGGCGGTGCCCTCCAGTACCCAGCCGCCGCCGGCCGGATGCGCGGTGACGCCGGAGAGGACGGCCGCGCCGGAACGACCGGGCTCGTTCAGGTCGCCGGTCAAGGGGGCGAACTGGGTGAGTGTCGCCAGGTACGGGGTCGGATCGGTGGCCCGGCCCAACTCCTCCAGGACGATCGCGAGTTCGACCGCGTCTGCGGGGTCGGTCAGCTCGGTCCAGCCCAGATCGCCGTAGACCCGCCACAGCGGAGCCGGATCCGCGCCGTCGTCGACGACCGCCCGCACCAGCGACGTGGGGCACTCCTTGGCCACGGCCTTGCGGACGGTGTCCTGCCACAGGCGCTGGTCCGCGTCGAACTCGAACAGCATCACGGCTCCTCACGTCCCGCTTCGAGTCACACGTCGGTGAGAATATAATTCTCTTGAGCAGAAATCGCCAGTCTCCTTCACGACCTCGCATGTGTCCAGGCTGGGGGCGTAGGCTTGCCGTCTCAGTCAAGTAATGTTCTCCGCATGACACAGAAGGCGGACCAGCCCGTGAGCAGCCCGAGCGAGGAACCGGCCTGGAAGCAGCGCGCCGTCGAGCGCTCCACCCAGGCGGCGAAGCGCCGGGCCGAGCAGCGGGTGGAGCGGTTCCTCGACGCGGCCCAGTCGATCATGGCGGAGAAGGGGACCACGGACTTCACCGTCCAGGAGGTCGTCGAGCGTTCCCGCCAGTCACTGCGCAGCTTCTACCAGCACTTCGACGGCAAGCACGAGCTGCTGCTCGCCCTGTTCGAGGACGCCATGAGCAGGTCGGCGGACGAGCTGCGCATCACCGCCGCCGAACAGTCCGGCCCCCTCGACCGGCTCAAGGTCGTCGTCCAGACCCTGTTCGACAGCTCGCGCCCGAACCCCACCGGCAAGCAGGCACCGCTGTTCACCGACTTCGCGCTGCGCCTGCTGGTCTCCCACCCGGCCGAGATGCGGGTGGCGAACGCGCCACTGCTCGCCCTGTTCACCGAGCTGATGACGGAGCTGGAGGAGGCCGGCCTGCTGCGCCCGGGCTTCAAGGCCCGCCGGATGGCCGCGCTGACCATGCAGACCGTCATGTTCAACGCCCAGTCCAGCGGCCAGGAAGGGTCGCACCCGCTGACCGCGGACGAGATCTGGGACTTCTGCGCGATGGGCTTCACGCTCAGCTAGGTCCAGACGCTCACCTCAGAGAACAGCATTCTCATATCCGTGAATCTGACTTACGCTCACGGGTATGCCGCTTGCCTCGAGTGAACTCTGGGACGATCTCCTCGCCTGTCTCGATCTGCGCGCGCAGCCCGCGGACGCGCCCTTCGGTTACGAGGGGCGCAGTCAACGACTGGGCTACCACCGGCTGTTCGGCGGTCAGCTGCTGGCCCAGTTCGCCAGGGCGGCACACCTGTCCTGCCCGGACAAGACGGTGAAATCCCTGCACGCCCTGTTCTCGCGTGCGGGCCACCCCGAGGAACCCGTCCGCTACGAGGTGCAACGCCATCACAGCGGCACCTCCTTCGCGACGCTGACGATCGTGGCCCGGCAGTCCAAGGGCGTGGTGGCCACCGCCTCGGTGTCGCTGCACGCCCCGGAGAACGGCCCGGCCCACCAGGCCGTCGCTGCCGTCCCCGATCTGCCGGGTCCCGAGCACCGCACCGACCTGCATCCGCTGCCCTGGGAGACCCGGACCACCGCCGACCTCGACGCGCCCGGCTCCGAGCCACCGGAGTTCGACCTGTGGATGCGCACCCCGGCGTCCGCGCAGGAGCTCACCCCGGCCCTCACGGCGTACGCCACCGATCTGACCCTTGTCGGCACGGCTCTGCGCCCCCTCGCGGGCCTGACCCAGCACGACTCGGGAACGGCGTTCACCTCCGCCGTCACCTCGCACACGGTCTGGTTCCACCGGCCGTACGACGCCGGCGACTGGCTGCTGCTGCGTCAGCACAGCCCGGTCCTCGCCCACGGCCGCTGCTTCGGCCGGGGGGACGTACTGACCGAGGAGGGTTCGCTCGTCGCGTCCTTCGCCCAGGAGGCCCTGTTGCGCTTCACTCCGGGGGCGACGGGATGACGGCACTCCGGGTGGTCCAGTGGACCACCGGCACGATCGGCGGGCGGTCGCTGCGGGCCGTGATCGAGCATCCGGAGCTGGCCCTGGCGGGCGTGTACGTCCGTTCGCCGGACAAGGCGGGGCGGGACGCGGGCGAACTGTGCGGTCTCGCGGCGAGCGGCGCGACCGGCGTGAGGGCCACTCAGGACGTCGGCGAGATCGTCGGGCTGGGCTCCGACTGCGTGCTCTACATGCCGCTGGTGTGCGACATGGACGAGGTGTGCCGGCTGCTGGAGTCGGGAGCGAACGTCGTGACCACGCGCGGGGAGTTCCATCATCCGCCGAGCATGGATCCCGTGGTGCGCGAGCGGGTCGAGGCGGCGTGCGAGCGCGGCGGTACGTCGATCCACAGCACCGGAAGCAGTCCGGGTTTCATCACGGAGGCGGTACCGCTCGTCCTGACGTCGATCGCACGCCGGCTCGACGGGCTGACCATCGACGAGTACGCGAACCTCTCCCAACGCCCCTCTCCCGAGCTGCTGTTCGGCGTGATGGGCTTCGGCACCGAACCCTTCGCCTTCGACGCGGGGCGGCTGCGCCACGGCCTGACGAGCTTCGGTCCGTCACTGCGGCTCGCCGCCGACGCGCTGTCGCTGCCGCTCGACTCCCTTGAAGCGGAAGGGGAGTTGGCCCTCGCTCGGCGCCGGGTCCGTATGGCCGCGGGCGAGTTGGCCCCCGGGACGGTCGCCGCGCAACGGCTCACGGTCACCGGTCTGCACGCCGGTCGCCCGCTGCTCCGGTTCCGTGCCACCTGGTACTGCACCACCGACCTCGACCCGGCCTGGGACCTGCGCGACACCGGCTGGCACGTCTCCGTCGAGGGCGACGCCCCGCTGGAGGTCGGCATCCGGCTGCCGGTGCCACTCGACCGGATGGCCGCGGTGTCACCGTCGTACACGGCGAACCGGGCGGTGAACGCGGTGCCGTTCGTGTGCGCGGCGGAGCCCGGGATCCGTACGACGCCGGATCTGCCGCAGATCACGGCGGTGCTGGGCTGAGCCGTTGCACGGGGCGGGGCCGGTCGGACCCGGGCGGGCCTCAGCCGAGGACCCCCGGCACCTCGACCACCATGGCCGAGCCCATCCCGCCGCCGGCGCACATCGACGCGACCCCGATCCCGCCGCCCCTGCGCCGCAGTTCGTGGACGAGGGTGACCAGCATGCGGGCGCCGGTGGCCGCGACGGGGTGGCCGAGGGAGCAGCCGCTGCCGTTGACGTTCACCCGGTCCGGGTCGAGGCCGAGGCGTCGTACGGCGGCGACGGCCACGGAGGCGAAGGCCTCGTTGATCTCGAACAGGTCGACGTCCGCGGTGGTGAGCCCGGCGCGGAAGAGCGCCTTGGGGACGGCTTTCACGGGCGAGAGGCCGGTCTCGGCGGGGTCGACGCCGACGTCGGCCCAGGACCGTACGACGGCCAGGACGGGCAGGCCCTCGGTGGCGGCCACGGAGTCGCCGGCCACCGTCAGCGCGGCGGCGCCGTCGTTGCCGCCGCACGCGTTGCCCGCGGTGATGCTGAAGCCCTCGATCTCCGGGTGCAGCGGCTTGAGCGCGGCCAGCTTCTCCAACGAGGTGTCCCTGCGCGGGTGTTCGTCGACGGCGAAGAGTCCGTGCACGGTGTCGATCGGCACGATCTCGGCGTCGAAGCGGCCCTCGTCGATGGCCCGGACGGCGTTGCGGTGCGAGCGCAGCGCCCAGGCGTCCATCTCCTCGCGGCTGACGCCGGCCCGCCGGGCGACGTTCCAGCCGATGGTGATCGACATGTCCGCGTTGGGGGCGTCCGGCCGGTCGGGGTGGGTGGGCGGCATCCAGGGCTCGACCCACTCACCGTCGACCCGGAAGCGTGATTTCGGCGCGGTGGAGGCGGAGTTGACGCCGCCCGCGATCACCAGGCCGTCCATACCGGAACGGATCGTGGCCGCGGCGGCCGCGACGGCGGTCAGTCCTGCGGCACAGTGCCGGTTGACGGCCTGGCCGGGGGCCGAGGTCAGCCCGGCGGTCAGGGCCGCGTGGCGGGCCAGCACTCCGCCGCCGTACAGGCCCTCTCCGAGGATCACGTCGTCCACCCGATCCGGGTCGAGGCCGCGCGCGAGGGCGCCGACGACGTGTTCGGCCAGGTCGAAGGCGGTGGTGTCGCGCAGGGTCCCCTTGCCCGCAGTACCGACGGGGGTGCGCAGGGCGGACACGATGACTGCCTCGGGCATGAGCGTCTCCTACCGACTCGGCGGGCCGCACGGGGATCACAGCACCGGGTGAGAATGCTACTCTCGCAAAAACAGAACGCCACTCGCAAGGGGGCTGTCATGCAGATAGCGGGGTCGTCCGCACTGGTGGTCGGCGGGGCCGGAGGTCTGGGCGAGGCGACGGTCCGGCGGCTCCACGCGGCGGGCGCATCGGTGGTCGTCGCCGACCTGTCCGACGACAGGGGCAAGGCTCTGGAGGAGGAGCTGGGCGTCCGCTACGTGCGTACGGACGCCACCGACGAGGAGGACGTGCGGGCGGCCGTGGGCGAGGCCGAGGCCCTCGGGCCGCTGCGGATCTCGGTGGACACGCACGGCGGCCCGGCGAGCGGCGGGCGGCTGATCGGCCGGGACGGCGAGCCCCTCGACCTGGCCGGCTTCCGCCGGACCATCGACATCTATCTCACCGGCGTCTTCAACGTGATGCGCCTGGCCGCCGCCGCGATGGCCCGCCAGGAACCGCAGGACGACGACCGGGGGCGGGGCGTCCTCGTCAACACCGCGTCGATCGCGGCGTACGAGGGCCAGACCGGCCAGCTCCCCTACGCGGCGGCCAAGGGCGGCGTCACCGCCATGACCCTGGTCGCCGCCCGCGATCTGTCCCCCCTCGGCATCCGCGTGGTCACCATCGCCCCCGGCACGTTCCTGACCCCGGCCTACGGCAAGGCCGGCGACCAGTTGGAGGCCTACTGGGGCCCGCAGGTCCCGCACCCCCGCCGCATGGGCCGCTCCCCCGAGTACGCCGCCCTCGTCCAGCACATCTGCGAGAACGACTATCTCAACGGCGAGGTGATCCGGCTGGACGGGGCGCTGCGGTTCCCGCCCAGGTAGAGATGGACATCGGGCCCTCGGGAGCCGGTTCCCGCGAAGGCGCGTTCTAGACGTCACCGCCGGTCAACCGGGCGAGGGTGGTGCGGAAGTCCTCCGTGGTGAAGGACTGTTCCTCGGCCGTCGTGGCGTAGTCGAGGGTGGCCAGGACCGCCCGTTCCAGGTGCATGTTCAGGAGCCTCTTGGTGCTCTCCACCGCCTGTCGGGGCAGACCCGCGATCCGTTGGGCGCAGGCCGTCGCCTCGGCCAGCGGTTCGGCCACCACATGGTTGGCCAGGCCCATGGCCACGGCCCGGTCGGCGGGGATGCGAGCGCCGGTCAGGGCGTACTCCTTGGCCAGCAGCAGACTGGTGTGCAGGGGCCAGGTGAGCGGGCCGCCGTCGGCGGCGACGAGGCCCACCTGGACGTGCGGGTCGGCCAGGTGGGCGGACTCGGCGATGTACACCGTGTCGCTCAGGGCGACGAGACTGCACCCCAGTCCCACGGCGGGGCCGTTGACGGCAGCGACGACGGGCACACGGCAGCGCACCATGCCGAGGACGATGTCCCTGCCGTCGGCGATCGTCCGGGCCCGCAGGTCGGCGTCGCGCCGGATCTCGTCGAGGTAGCCGAAGTCGCCGCCCGCCGAGAAGGCCTTGCCCGCGCCCGTGAGGACGGCGGCGCGGGCGTCCCGGTCCGCGCTCAGGCGGGGCCAGAGAGCGGCGAGGCCTGTGTGGAGGGGGTCGTTGACGGCGTTCAGGGCTCCGGGCCGGTTGAGGGTGACGATCCGCAGGGGGCCGTCGGCCCGGACCTGGATCTCCTCCGGCATGCCGTACAGGTTCCGTGTCATCTCAAGCTCCCCGTCCGAGGACCAGCCCTGTCACGATTCCAGTCCGAGGATCCGCGAGGCGATGATGTTCTTCTGGATCTGCGAGGTCCCGCCCATCACGCTCTGCGCCCGGCTGTAGAGATAGGCGTTCAGAAGTTCGGGATCCGCGGTGCCGCCGACGGCCAACGCCGCGTGCCCTACGGCCTGTTCGGCCCAGGTCATGAGGAGTTTGTCGAGCGAGCCCTGGGGGCCGTGCGAGACGCCGTCGAGCTGCTCGGAGAGCCGTCGGCGTACGTGAAGGCGGAGCATCTCGGCCTCCACCGCGGCCCAGGCGAGCTCCGGGGGCGGCGCGGATCCCCGGGTGCGGTCGGCGAGTTGGCGGACGAGCTTGCCGTAGCGGGCACTGAAGCCCAGCGTGGCCGGCTCGCGTTCGTGGCCGACGACCGTCATCGCCAGCGCCCAGCCCTCCCCCGGCGCCCCCACCATCTGGTCGGCGGGGACTCTCGCCCCGTCGAAGAGGACCTGGCCGAACTCCTTGGTCACTCCGCTCATCATCCTCAACGGGCGCTGTTCGATGCCCGGTTGGTGCATGTCGACGATGAAGGCGGAGATCCCCTTGTGCCGGGGCGCGTCCGGGTCGGTGCGTGCCAGGAGCAGGCACCAGTCGGCCACGTCGGAGTAGCTGGTCCAGATCTTGTGGCCCCGCACGACGTAGGTCTGCCCGTCGCGGGTGGCCTTGGTGGTCAGTGCGGCCAGGTCGGAGCCGGCTCCGGGTTCGCTGAAGCCCTGGCACCAGCGTTCGGTGCCGTCGATCATGCCGGGGAGGAAGCGGCGGCGCAGTTCCTCGCTGCCGTGCCGGCCGAGACCCTGGACCAGGTAGCCGAGGCTGGGCCGGGGAGGGGCTCCGGCGCGGGCGAGTTCCTCGTCGAGGATGACATCGTGAACGGGCGGGAGTTCGTGGCCGCCGTACGCCTTGGGCCAGGACAGGCCGAAGAAGCCGGCCGCGTGCAGTGCCCGGTGCCATTCGCCCTGCCGGGCCCAGTACGCGTCGCCCGAGGTCGGGAACGTCCCCGCCCTCTCGGCCAGCCAGCTCCTCAACCGTGCCCGGAACGCGGCCTCCTGCGGTGCGTCACGAAAGTCCAAGGTCGATCTCCTCCAGGCGGACGGGAAACAACGCGGTGGACGTGAGGGCGCGGCGCAGGTGCACGTGGGCGAGGCATTCCCAGGTGTTGCCGATTCCGCCGTGCACCTGGACGGCCGTCTCGCACACGGTGCGGGCGGCCCGGGCGCTGTAGAGCTTGGCGACACGGGCGGCCGCGATCGCCTCGGCAGGGCTCAACTCGTCGACGGCCCAGGCGGCGTGGCGCAGGACACTCACCGATCCCTCGATCAGGGCCAGTGCTTCCGCCAGGAGGTGGGCCACGGCCTGGTACGAGCCGATCCTCCTGCCGTACTGCTCACGGATCCTGGCGTGTTCGAGGGCGAGGGCGTGCGCGCCGCGGGCCGTTCCGACGAGGTCGGCGCAGGTCGCGACGAGGGCCAACGCGTGCCAGCGGTCGGCGGCTTCGCGGGACAGGTCGCCGACCCGCTCCGGCGTCCCCCGCACCACGGCATCATGTCTGGTCAGGTCGGCACCCGGGGCGGAGGGGCCGATGTCGGCGACCAGCACCTGGCCGCCTTCGAGAGCCGCTCCCCACCGCATGCCACGCGCGTCCCTCGCCACGCCGTCCACGACGACGGTGGCCGACGGCGTCCCGGGCCACAGGTCGTCGGCGAGGAGGGGTCCCAGCATCGGTACGTCGACCAGGCCCCGCCCGAACTCCTCGACGACGAGGGCGACTTCGACGCCGGAGGCCCCGTCGGTGCGCAGAGTGCGCCAGCCGGTCGCCTCGACCGCCTTCTCCAACCGTGCGAGCCGGTCGCCGTCCTCCAGGCCGAGCACGGATCCGGGCCCGAGATCGTCGGCCAACCGGGCCGCGGCGCCGCGCAGTTGGCGTTGCTCAGCTGTCAGGCGTACGTCCATGACGCTCCTTCAGGATCCGGCGCAGTACCTTGCCGGACGGCAGACGGGGTATCTCGGTCACGAACTCCACCCGGCTGGGCCGCTTGTAGGAGGCGAGTCGCGCGCCGACCAGGTCGATCAGTTCGGCCGCCGCCACCGGACGCGCCGTCGACACCGCCGCGACGATCGCCTCCCCGTCGGCCGGGTCCGGGACCCCGAAGACCGCGCAGTCGTCGACCGCCGGATGGCCGTGCAGCACGGTCTCGATCTCGGCGGGCGCGACCTGGAAGGCCCGCACCTTGATCATGTCCTTGGAGCGGTCGGTGAGTCTGATCCAGCCGTCGGCGTCGACGCTGCCGACGTCGCCGGTGCGGTACCAGCCGTCGTGGAAGGCGTCCGCCGTCGCCTCGGCCGGCAGATAGCCCGCCATCAGGGACTCCGCGCGCACCTCGATCTCCCCGGTCGCATCCGGCCCGACCGGCTCACCGGTCTCCAGGGACACCACGCGCACTCCCACACCGGGCACGGCCCGTCCGGGAGTGTCCAGTCGGGCGCCGACGAGCGGGTTGCAGGCGATGACAGGGAGTTCGCTGGCCCCGTAGGCGGGCACCCAGCCGACTCCCGTGCGCCGGGTGACGGTCTCGGCGACGCTCGGGGTCACCGGGGTCGCGCCCCACATGATGTAGCGCAGGGACGACAGGTCGTAGGACTCCAGGTCCGGGTGGGAGGCGAGGGCGAGCGCGATCGGCGCGACCGCCATCTCGACGGTGACGCGGTCGAGTTGGATGTGGTGCAGCATCCGGTCGAGGTCGAACCGGCGGTGCAGCCGCAGCCAGGCTCCCGCCTCCAGGGCCGTGACGATGTTGAGCAGGCCGAGGATGTGCGAGGGCGGGGTGGTGATCTGGATCCGGTCGTCCGCGGTGAGGCCCAGCGCGTCGCGCCAGTTGCGTACGGCGGCCGCGAGCGAGGCGTGCGTGTGGCGGACGGCCTTGGGCATGCCGGTGGTCCCCGAGCTGAAGACCAGGACGGCGTCGGCGCGGGGGTCCGGGGGCGCGTACGGCGTCCCCGTCGCGGCCGGGACCGGCTCGTCGAGGTGCAGCATCGGCATGAGTCCGGCCAGTACAGGATGGTCACCGACGGCGTGGGCCGGCTCGGTGACGGCCAGGGCGTGTTCGACCTCGCCGCGCTTCCAGGCGGGGCTGAGCAGGACGACCGCCGCGCCGAGCCGCCACAGGGCCTGTACGGCGATCACGAACTCCGGCCGGTTGGACGACATGAGGGCGACCCGCTCCCCGGCCCGCACGCCCTGCCGCTCCAGCCGTCCGGCCAACCCGTCGGCGAGAGCGTCCAGTTCGGACGCGGTGTACCGCCGGTCCTCGAAAACCAACACCCCACGCATTGAGAGGGTCCCATCTGCCAGGCGAGAATAGTATTCTCGCAGCAACAGAACCTTGATACCAGAGCCTGAGGAGGGCGTCCATGGCGATCCCGGCCCTGTTCCAGCGTGCGACGGTCGTGAAGATCGTCGAGGAGACCGAGGACGCCAGGACGTTCGTGCTCGACCCGCACGAGGGGCCCTTCCCCTACCGGGCGGGCCAGTTCTGCGTGTTCCGGGTCCGGGTGGACGGCCGGGACCTGCTGAGGTCGTACTCGATGTCGAGCGCGCCGGAGACCGACGCCGAACTGACGACGACCGTCAAACGGGTGCCGGGCGGCCAGGTCTCCACCTGGCTGCACGACCATGTGTCCGAGGGCGACGAACTCGAACTCAGCCTGCCCCGGGGCCGTTTCTGCCTGCGTCCGGCCACGACACCGCTGCTCGGCTTCAGCGGCGGCAGTGGGATCACTCCGGTCCTCTCCCTGGCCAAGAGCGCCCTGGCGACGACCGGGCGGACCGTCCGGCTGCTGTGCGCCGACCGCGACCGGTCCTCGGCGATCTTCGAGTCGGTGCTGAGGGACCTGGCCGAGCGCTATCAGGGCCGGCTGACGGTCGTACGGCACCTCGACGACCAGAAGGGCTTCCTCGACGCGGCCGCCGTGAAGGAGTTCGCCAAAGGGGGCGGTGACGCGTATGTGTGCGGGCCCGAGCCCTTCATGGAGCTCGTGGAGAACGCGCTGCCCGGGCCGGGGCGGGTGTTCAGCGAGCGGTTCGGTGGTGCGGTGGCCGATCCACCGACTCCCGAGGCGGCCCCGGCCGAGGGCACCGTCACGATCCTGCTCGGTACCCAGCGCGTCTCAGTGCCCAGGCGCCCCGGCGAGACCCTCCTCCAGAGCGCGCGCCGGGCCGGGCTCACCCCGCCGTTCTCCTGCGAGGCGGGCAACTGCGCCACCTGCATGGCGAAGGTGACGGAGGGCGGCGCGACCATGCGCGTGAACGACGTCCTCACCGAGGACGAGGTGGCGGAGGGGTACGTCCTCACCTGCCAGGGCATCCCCGACGAGGGCTCGGTGACGGTCCACTACGAGTGACCGTGCTCCCCCAGCTCCGGCGCCGGACGATAGGACGGCTCGTATCCGGCGACCCGGACGGGGCTGCCGACCAGCCGGTGGTCACCGGCCCTGACGATCATCTCGGGAGCCGCCTCCAGCGCCTCCGGAAGAGTCCGTACGGCCGCTGCCGGGACGCCGAGCGGCCGCAGCCGTGCCTCCCACCCCCGGGCCGTGTCGGAAGCGAGCGCCCGCGTGACGGCGGCGAGCACCTCCTCGCGCCGTGCCGCACGCTCCGCCATCGTCGGAAAACCGTCGACGCCGGCTTCGCCCGCGAAGGCCTTCCAGAACCCGTCATGGGTGACGAAGAGCGCCAAGTGCCCTGCGGCTGTGGGGAAGAGCTGAGCCGGCACGTAGTAGGAGTGGGCCCCGTCGGGCAGCCTGCGCGGCTCGGTGCCCTCGTTGAGGTACGCCGACGCCCGGTAGTTGAGCTGGGCCAGCATCACGTCGCGCAGCGCGACCTCGACCTGGCCGCCGCGCCCGGACACGATCTGCGCGAGCAGCCCCAACGCGGCTGTGAGTGCTGCCGAGTTGTCGACCGAGGAGTAGCCGGGAAGGGTCGGCGGTCCGTCGGGGTCGCCGGTGAGCGAGGCGACGCCGGTCGCGGCCTGGATGACGTAGTCGAAGGCGGGGTCGTCGCCGGCGTCGAGGCCGTATCCGGTGACGGCGACGCAGACGATCCGCTCGTTGCGGCGGCGCAGACTGTCGTAGGTCAGCCCGAGTCGTCGTATCACCGACGGCTTGAGGTTGACGAGCAACGCGTGGGCCCCCGCGACGAGTTCACCCAGCCGTTCCTGTCCGGCCGCCGTCGTGAGGTCGAGGCAGATGCTGCGCTTGTTGCGGTTGAGGCTGGCGAAGTAGGCGTCGGAGACCTGGCGGGAGAGGTCGCCGCCGGGTGGCTCGACCTTGGTGACGTCGGCGCCGAGGTCGGCGAGGAGCATGGTGGCGAAGGGCCCGGCGAGGATGTGGCCGACCTCGAGGATCCGGATGCCCGAGAGGGGGCCCGGTGTCACCGGAAGCCCGCCGCGAGCGAGGCGATCATCTCGCGGGTACGGCGTTTGGAGGCGACCAGTTCGTCGCGGCCCTCGCCGATCGGCAGCAGCCGTACGGACAGGTCGGTGACGCCCGCGTCGGCGAACCGCCGGAAGCGGGCCGCGATGGCGTTCTCGTCGCCCGCCGCGCACAGGTCACCGACGTCCTGGGCGTCGCCGTGGTCCAGCAGGCGTTGGTAGTTGGGCGAGATCTCGGCCTCGCCGAGGATGCGGTTGGCGCGGGCGCGGGCCGCGTCGACCTCCGAGGGGCGGCACAGACAGACCGGGATGCCGGCGACGATCCGGGGTGCGGGGCGTCCCGCGGCCTCGGCGGCCTTGGTGATGCGCGGAACGACGTGGTCGGCGACGGCCCGTTCGTCGGCCATCCACAGAATGGTGCCGTCGGCCCTCTCCCCGGCGAGGGCCAGCATGACCGGGCCGAGTGCGGCGAGCAGGATCGGCAGCGGGGCGACGGGGGCGAGGTCGAGGGGGTTGTGCACGCTGTAGGTGCGGTTCTCGACGTCGATGGGGCCGGGGCCGCCCCGGGCCGCGTCCAGGACGTCGAGGTAGTCGCGGGTGAGGCCGGCCGGGCGTTCGTAGGGCAGGCCGAGCATGTCCTGGATGATCCAGTGGTGCGAGGGGCCGACGCCGAGGGCGAGCCGCCCGCCGGTGGCGGCCTGGGTGGACAGGGCCTGCCGGGCGAGCGCGATCGGGTGCTGGGCCTGCAGCGGTACGACGGCCGTACCCAGCTCGATGCGGCTCGTCGCGGTGCCCATCAGGGCTACGGCCGTCAACGCGTCGAAGTCGGTGGGCACTTGGGGTATCCAGGCGGTGTCCATGCCTGCGGACTCGGCCCATTCGACGTCCGCGATCATCCGGGAGGCCTTGCGCGCGGAGTCCCCCCGCTCGGGCCCGATCATCACTCCGATCCGCATGTTCTTCCCTCCAGGGTCAGGGCGCGCACGTCCGCCACCACGGCGTCGAGCGGTGTTCCGGTGGGGAACACGGCGGCGGCGCCCGCGGCCTTCAGACGGGGCACGTCGGCCGGGGGGATGGTGCCGCCGACGACGACCGTGATGTCACCGGCCTCGGCGGCCTTCAGCCCCTCGACGGTCCGGGCCGTCAGCGCGAGATGGGCGCCGGACAGCATGCTCAGGCCGACGACCGCGACGTCCTCCTGCACGGCCGTCGCCACGATGTCCTCGACGCGCTGCCGGATGCCGGTGAACACGACCTCGAAGCCCGCGTCGCGCAACGCCCGCGCGACGATCTTGGCTCCCCGGTCGTGCCCGTCGAGACCGGGTTTGGCGATGAGGATCCGGGTGCCCATCAGAACACCACCGGCTGCTGGAACTCGCCCCAGACGTCCTTCAGCGTGCTCACCATCTCGCCCACCGTGCAGTAGGCGTTGGCGCAGTCGATGAGCGGTCCCATGAGGTTCTCGTCCCCCTCCGCCGCGCGGCTCAGGTCCGCCAGCCGTGCCCGGACGGCCACCGGGTCGCGTTCGGCCTTCACGCGGGCGAGCCGTTTCAGCTGGATCTCGCGGCCCCTGGCGTCGAGTTCGTAGGTGGCGATGTCCGGGGGCGGCTCGTCCTCGTCGACGAAGCGGTTGACTCCGACGACAGGGCGGGTGCCCGCCTCGACCTCCTGGTGCGACCGGTAGGCCTCGTCGGCGATGAGCCCCTGGAGGTAGCCGTCCTCGATCGCCCGGACCATGCCGCCGTGCGCCTCCAGGTCCGCCATGACCTCGACGATCCGTTCCTCGGTCGCGTCGGTGAGCGCCTCGACGAAGTACGAGCCGCCGAGCGGGTCCGCGACCCGGGTCACTCCGGTCTCGTGGGCGAGGATCTGCTGGGTGCGCAAGGCGAGGGTCGCCGACTCCTCGCTGGGCAGGGCGAAGGGCTCGTCCCAGGCGGCGGTGAACATCGACTGCACTCCGCCGAGTACGGAGGCCAGCGCCTCGTAGGCGATCCGTACGGTGTTGTTGCGGGCCTGCGGGGCGTACAGCGAGGCGCCGCCGGCCACACAACCGAAGCGGAACATCGCCGCCCTGTCGGAGTCCGCCCCGTACCGTTCGCGCACGATGGCCGCCCAACGTCTGCGTCCTGCACGGTACTTGGCGATCTCCTCGAAGAAATCGCCGTGCGTGTAGAAGAAGAAGGAGACCTGCGGGGCGAACTGATCGATCGTCATACGGCCGCGCGCCAGCACGGTGTCGACGTAGGTGACCCCGTCGGCGAGCGTGAACGCCATCTCCTGCACGGCGTTGGCGCCCGCGTCCCGGAAGTGCGCGCCGGCGACGGAGATGGCGTTGAACCGGGGTACCTCCGCCGCGCAGAACTCGATGGTGTCGGCGATCAGCCTGAGGGACGGCTCGGGGGGCCAGATCCAGGTGCCGCGGGAGGCGTACTCCTTGAGGATGTCGTTCTGGATGGTGCCGGTGAGCTTCGCCCGGGGCACCCCGCGCTTCTCGGCGGCGGCCACGTAGAACGCCAGCAGGATCGCCGCGGTGCCGTTGATGGTGAAGCTGGTGCTGATCCGGTCCAGCGCGATGCCGTCGAAGAGCACCTCCGCGTCGGCGAGGGTGTCGACGGCCACGCCCACCCGGCCGACCTCCTCGCTCACCTCCGGGTCGTCGGAGTCGTAGCCGCACTGCGTGGGCAGGTCGAGGGCGACCGAGAGGCCGGTGCCACCCTGGTCCAGGAGGTAGCGGTAGCGGCGGTTGGAGTCCTCCGCGGTGCCGAACCCGGAGTACTGCCTCAGCGTCCACAGCCGCCCCCGGTAGCCGTCGGCGTAGTTGCCGCGCGTGAACGGGAACGTGCCCGGCGCGGGCGGCTCGACCCCCCGGTCCTGCGGTCCGTAGACCGGCTTGAGCGGGATGCCGGACGAGGTCTGGGCGTTGTCAGTCATCGACGGATACGGTACTTGCAGAAAATGAGAATGCCAATACCGCCAAGCGAGAGGAAGTTCTCGCGCGGCTATCCGCGGAAGCCGCCCTCGGCGCTCATCACGGCCCCGTTGGCCACCCCGCCCCGCTCCGAGCAGCAGAAGGCGACGAGCGCGGCCACCTCCTCGGGTTCCGCGAGGCGCCCGTTCAGCTGTGAGTCCTTGAACTCCTCGATGTCCTCCAGGTCATAGAGCGCGGCCGTGGCCGCCAGCATGGCGGTGCGGGTGGACCCCGGGGAGACGGCCACGGCGGTCACCCCCGTGTTGACCAGGTCGGCGGCGAGACCGCGCACGATGCCGACGACGGCGTGCTTGGCGGCGCCGTAGCCACTGAGGTGGTACAGGCCGCGGGTGCCGGCTGCCGAGGCCACGGCGACGAACCGGCAGCCGTGCGGGGCGGGTCCGTCGAGGAAGTGCGGTACGCAGACCGCGGCGGTGTTCCAGACGCCCATGACGTCCACGTCCCACAGGGTCCGCAGGTGGGCTTCCGGGGTCTCCCAGAGCGGCTGCCCACCGGTGATGACGGCCGCCGCGGCGACGGCGACGTCGAGCCGGCCGAAGTGGGCGACCGCCCGGGCCGCCGCCGCGTCCAGGGCGGCCCGGTCGCGTACGTCGGCGACCTCGACGACGACCCGGTCCGGGTACTCGGCGGCCAGTGCCTCGAGGTCGGCGCGGGTGGCGAGCGCGTATCCGACGCCGGCGCCGCGCTCCGCTCCCGTGGCCGCGCAGCTGTCCAGGGCGAGCACGCCGTACCCCTCGGCACACAGCGCTCGCACGGTGGCGGCGCCTATTCCGCGGGCGGCGCCGGTGACGAGGGCGACCCTCACCGCAGTACCTCCTCGACCCTGTTCACGAGTTCCTCGAAGAGCCGCTCGCCTTCCGCCGCCGTCGCGGTGCGGGGATCGCCGAGCACACCGTTCGGCGAGACGGCGCCCACGCCCCCGGCACGCATCGCGGGCATCAACTGCCCGACCGGAGCGGTGTTGCCCGGCGCCGCTCGTCTCAAGTCCACGAGTTCCGGCGCCAGATGGAGCATGAGCGAGGTCTCGGTGTGCCCGGCGTGTGCGTCGCCCCCCTCGGGGAAGCACGGGATCCAGGCCGCGTCCCGGCCCTCCTGGCGCAGCTCGGTGACCACGGACGGCAGGCAACCGGCGTTCCCGCCATGGCCGTTGACGAACAGGACGCGCCCCGACCAGAGGGTGAGCGAGCGGACGAGTTCCAGCAGCATGAGGCGCAGGACCTCGGTGCCGATGGACATGGTGCCGGGGAAGCCCTGGTGTTCCCCGCTCGCCGTGTAGCCGACGGGCGGAGCCACGAGAACCCGCCGCCTCCCCGTTCGCCGGGCCGCCGCGTGGGCGACGGCGTCGGCGATCCGGGTGTCGGTGTCCAGCGGCAGATGGGGGCCGTGCTGTTCGAAGGAGCCGAGCGGCACCAGGACCGTGGGCCGCTCCGGCACCTCGGTCCAGGCGAGGTGCGACAACCGGGTCATCAGGCCTCCGGTACGCCTGCCGTACGGGTGAAGCCCGGTGGCACCAGCACGTCCTCCGGTCCGAGTTCGTGGATCGAGGCGCGGCCGAGTCCGCGCAGCGTCGCGTCGATGCCGTTGCCCAGGATGTCGAGGACGTTCTCCACCCCGCCCTGTCCCGCCGCCGCGAGACCCCACAGATAGGCGCGGCCGATCAGCACCGCCCGGGCGCCGAGGGCGAGCGCCTTGACGACGTCACCGCCGCGCCGGACACCGCCGTCGAGCAGGACCTCCACCTGGTCGCCGACCGCGTCCGCGATGCCGGGCAGCAGTCTGATGGGGGCGGGTGTGGTGTCGAGGTTGTTGCCGCCGTGGTTGGACACGGAGATCGCGGTGACGCCGAGGTCGACGGCGCGGCGGGCGTCGTCGACGCGTGAGATGCCCTTGAGGAGGAAGGGGCCCTGCCATTCGTCGCGCATCCACCGGATGTCGTCCCAGCTGGGCGGCTCGGTGGCCATCCACTGGCCGTACGCGCCGAAGAAGCCTGGCGCGTGGCCGTTCTCGTCGGCCAGGTTGGGGGTGGTGAGGTCGGGGAGGCGGCCGGAGCGGGCGTAGTCCAGCAGCCAGGCCGGGCGGGTGACGCCCTGAGGGGCCAGCTTGGCGAGGGCCTTGAGGTCGAGGCGCTCGGGGATCCAGGGGCTGCCCCAGTCGCGGCCGTGCGAGAAGGTCCAGTCGAGGGTGACGATGAGGCCGACGGCTCCGGCGGCGCGGGCCCGTTCCATGGCCCGGACCATGAAGTCCTTCGAGCCCATCCAGTACATCTGGAAGAAGGTCCGCGGGTTTGCCGCGACGACCTCCTCGATCGGCTTGCTCGCGAAGGAGCTGAGGCCCATCGCGGTGCCCCGGGCGGCTGCGGCCCGGGCGACCGCGACCTCGCCGTCGGGGTGGACGGCCTGGACGCCGGTGGGCGAGACGACCACCGGGAGGGCGATCTCCTGGCCCATGACAGTGGTGGCCTTGTCCCGTACGGCGGGCAGGTCGGCGACGTGCGGGGCGAAGCCCAGTTCCTGGAAGGCGCCGGTGTTGTCCCGGTAGGAGACTCCGGCCTCCGAACCGGCGAGCAGGGCGCTGTAGACCGACGTGGGGAGCCGTCGTTTCGCGCGCTGCTGGGCGTGCGCGACGGTCTCGAACCAACGGTTGCCCATGGGGAAAGCTCCCTACTGGAGTTACTGGAGTTCGAATCCGGCGAGCGGGTGCTCCTCGCACGCGGACACGGGGGGTGTACGACGGCCCAACGGGACGAGGACGGGCCCCCGGCGCGAGTGGTCCTGGCCGGATGCGGGGACCGTGCGCCCCGGATCGGCCAGCGCGGGTTCGCCGTGCCCCTGGACGCACTCGGGGTCGGGGCCGTCGAGCGGCAGTCCGGTGAAGAACTTGGCCGCCATGCAGCCGCCCCGACACGAGTCGTAGGCCGAGCAGCTGGTGCAGGCGCCGCCGCTCTGCGGGCGGCGCAGGTCGGCGAAGAGGTCGGAGTGGCGCCAGACGCGGGTGAAGCCGCCCGTCTCGCGCACGTTCCCGGCCTTGAAGGTGTCGTGGATGGCGAACGGGCAGGCGTAGACGTCTCCGACGGGGTCGATCAGGCACACCACCCGCCCGGCGCCGCACAGGTTGAGCCCGGGCAGTGCGCTGCCGTAGGCGGAGAGATGGAAGAACGAGTCGCCGGTGAGCACGTCGTCGCCGTGCTCCACCAGCCAGTCGTAGAGCTGCCGTTGCTGGTCGGCGGTGGGGTGGAGCTCGTCCCAGACGTCGGCGCCGCGGCCGGAGGGGCGCAGTCGGGTGAGCCGCAGCTGGGCACCGTACTCGTCGGCGAGCCGCTTGAACGCGTCGAGTTGGCCGATGTTGTGGCGGGTGGCGACGACGGAGATCTTGAAGCCGCGGAAGCCCGCGTCCCGCAGATGCCCCATGGCCCGCAGGACGGTCGCATGCGAACCCGCCCCGCGCACCGCGTCGTTGACGTCCGCCGTGGCACCGTCCAGGGACAGCTGTACGTCCACGTAGTCGGAGGCTGCGAGGCGGCGGGCCGTCCCGGGCGTGATGCGCACGCCGTTGGTGGAGAACTTCACGCCGACCCGGTGGGCGGTGGCGTAGTCGACCAGTTCCCAGAAGTCGGAGCGGACGGTCGGCTCGCCGCCGCCGATGTTGACGTAGAAGACCTGCATGCGTTCGAGTTCGTCGATGACGGCCTTGCACTCGGCGGTGTCCAGTTCGCGCGGGTCGCGGCGGCCCGAGCTGGAGAGGCAGTGCACGCAGGCGAGGTTGCAGGCATAGGTCAGCTCCCAGGTGAGGCAGATGGGGGCGTCCAGGCCGTACTGGAAGTGGTCGACGAGCCGGCCGGCAGCGGTGGTCATGACGCCTCCCTCTCCTGGGCCCGCACGATCATGTGGGACGTCGCCAGGGTCATCAACGCGCTGCTGTAGCGCGGTAGTTCGTCGTCACGGATGCCGGCGGCCGTGCAGGCGGCCGCGGCGCTGGGCCGTTCGGACAGCAGGCGTACTACGTCGAGAAGCCGGCGGTCCTTCAGGAACGACAGCCGGCGCGTTCCGAAGTGGTAGAGCAGGGCACCGAAGGACTCGGGGCGCACCGCGACCTGCGGATGCAGGGTCCAGGCCCGGTCCATCTCGAAGGACGGCATCACCGGGGGCCGTTCAGTACACGCCGCACATGCCGTCGATGGAGACCTCTTCGACGAGCAGGTCCTCCGTGACCAGTTCCTCGTCCTGCGGGGCGGCCTCGACGGGGTGGTCGTCCGATTGTGCAGTCATCTCCATGAGAATCATCTTCTCCATGCTAGATATGAATGCTCTCTCGCTCCCAGGACCATAATGGCACCCAGTGCCGAAAAGGAAGACCGCGTGCAGAAATCGACCGGACGACGGCCCTCGACCTCTCGTGCCCAGCTCGAACAGCACGCGTTGCGGCTCTTCGCCGAGCGCGGGTTCGACGAGGTCACCGTGGAGGACATCGCGGCCGCCGCCGGGATCGGCCGACGCACCTTCTTCCGCTACTACCCCTCCAAGAACGACGTGGTCTGGGGTGACTTCGAGGCGGAACTGGAGCGTATGCGGGCGGTGCTCGCCGCGTACCCGGAGGGGACGCCGACGATGGAGGCCCTGCGCGAGGCGATCGTGGACTTCAACCGGCTGGACGCCGAACAGATCCCCTGGCACCGCCGACGGATGCGCCTGATCCTCGAAGTGCCCGCCCTCCAGGCGCACTCGACCCTGCGGTACGCCGAATGGCGGCGCGTGGTCGCGGAGTTCGCGGCGGAGCGGCTCGGGCAGGAGCCGGACGCCCTGCGACCGCAGGTGATCGCCCACGCCTGCCTCGGGGCGGCCGTGGCGGCCTACGCGCAGTGGCTGCGGCAGGAGGAGTCCGACCTCAGCGGATTCCTCGACGAGGCACTGCGCGCACTCGGCGGGCTGGCGGACTGACCGGGCGGCCGGACATGCCGACCGCCCTCGAGCTCAGTAGCCGTACCGGCTCTTCAGGTGGCGCCAGAAGTCGCGCAGCATCCACTTGTCGAACTCCGTGATCTGGGTCGCGCTGCCGGCGTTCATCAGGAAGCAGCACTGGCCGGTCGGGGTCCAGTCGTAGAAGTCGTCGAGGCCGAAGGTGTGGCCGACCTCGTGGAGGTAGATATGGATGTTCTCCTGGGCGAGGGCCCCGGTGAAGTACTCCTGTCCGACACGCTGGCCCCAGTCACCTCCCGCTCCGCCCTGGAAGCCCTTGGTCAGCCAGAGCGACTGGTCGTAGTGGCGGGCCACGCCGCCGGGGCACTTCGAGTAGTTGCCGTCCTGGTGGAAGAAGCGGCCGCAGTCGGGGGCGCACTGCGGGGCGCCGCCCGAGTCCAGGTTCCCGGCGTAGATGTCGACCGAGTTGTCGGTCCACTGCAGGGTCGAGCGGTTCTTGACCGCCCAGCCGACGATGTTGACGGGCACGGTGGTGTACGGCCAGGCGTTGGTGCCGGTGCCGTTGTCCAGCATGGCCGCCATCCACTTGCCGAACTGCTTCTTAAGGGCGGCGTGGACCTGGTCCCGGAGAGCGGCGCTGACGGGGGCGTCGGACTCCCAGCGGACGCAGTAGTTGACGCTTCCCTTGTTGGCCATGACCTGGTCCCAGCCGTAGTTGCGGAAACCGTAGAGGTCGCCGTAGGTCGACTCGACGTGGTTCCACACCTCGTTGAGGGGCTGCGCGAGATTGGCCGGCGGGTTCCAGTTGTCCGCCGCCTGTGCCGGAGTCGCCGTGATGGCGGGTGTGGCGAACACCGCGAGCAGGGCGACGAGGACGGTGACGAGACGCACGATGCGGGTGCACATGGAGTGAACTCCCTTCGTGGGGGCGGGATTTCACTGTTGTGTCGCCGCCGGTCGCGAAGGGGTTGCCCCCTGCCGCCTGGCATTCAGAGCCCTCTTGTCACGGAAGCGCTCGAGCGGTGCGCACTGCGGCCCTGGACCGCTGCCGCCCGACGGCCCTGACGCGAACACCGACGAGCGGACGGACCCCCTCTCCCCACCTGCGACGACGACTCCATGAGCCTCGCCTCACGAATCGGAATGTGACCCACCCCACAATCGGTACGCACCCGTATCGATAGTCGGGGGGCTAGTCTCGATCTCACGAGAACGAAACCGTTTCGTTCAGCAGACTGCCCGCTGGGCGAGGATGGAGCACGCACGCAATGACCAGCGTCCTCATCGCCACCGGCCAGGCACTTCAGCGTGTCGGCCTCCGAATGCTCCTGGAGTCCCAGCCCGACCTGACCGTCGTCGGCGAGGCGACGCACGGGCCGGGAGCGGTCCGGCTGAGCGCCCTGCTCCACCCGGACGTCGTCCTGCTGGACGGGCGTACCACCGGCACGGACACCGTCGAGACCGTCCGCCGCATCACCCACGCTCCGGACGGACGCGTTCCGCACGTCCTGCTGCTCACCGCGGACGACGACACCTACCCTTACGGCGCCCTGCGCGCCGGAGCCGCCGGACACCTTCCCGAGGACGCCACCGCCGACGAACTCGTCGCGGCCGTCCGGGTCGTGGCCGCCGGCGACGTCGTGGTCTCCCCCGGACTGACCCGTGCGCTCATCGAGGCCGTCCGCGACCAGCGTGCCGTCGACAGCCGCGCACCGGGCAGCCGACTGGGCACCCTCACTGGACGCGAACGCGACGTCCTCACCGCGGTCGCCTGCGGCGACTCCAACGCCGAGATCGCCGACCGGCTCTGCATCGCGCCGACCACCGTGAAGTCCCACGTCAGCAACATCCTCACCAAGATCGGAGCCCGTGGCCGGGTCCAGGCGGTGGTCTTCGCCTACGAATCGGGACTGGTCAGACCGACACAGCACGTCCTGCACGCGTGAGGATCGGGCACACCCGGAGAAGCCCGCGGCACCCGGCCCGCGCCCGTCTCTGATACGTATCGGCCGAGAACCGCGAGGAAGGCGAGCCGATGCCCCCCACTCCCCCACCGCTCAGCTCCTACGTGCAGTCCTGGCACCCCACCCCCGTCACGGACACGGACCCCCTTCCGCCCGGCCCGTCCGCCGCCGTGTCCGCGCTCCTCGACCTGCCGGAACCCGCCGCGCGGCCCGGAGACGCGCTGCCGCCGTTGTGGCAGTGGTTCCACTTCCTGCACTGGCCCGCCCAGCACGAACTCGGCCGCGACGGGCACCTGCGCGACGGCCGCTTCCTGCCGCCGATCCCCGGCCGGCAGCGCATGTTCGCGGGTGGCCGCAGCGAGATCCTGGAGCCGTTGCGCGTCGGTGAACCCGCCGAACGCGTCAGCACTCTCGGCGCCGTCACCTCCAAGCAGGGCCGCACGGGCGAGTTGCTGTTCGTCACCGAGCGCCAGGAGTTCCGCCAGCACGGGCGCGTGTGCCTGGCCGAGGAGCAGGACATCGTGTACCGGTCCGGCCGGCCCGTCGGACGTCACCTGCCTGGCCGAGGAGCAGGACATCGTGTACCGGTCCGGCCGGCCCGTCGGACGTCACCCGGCCACGCCCGACGTCCGGAACGCCCCCGTGGGCGAGGGCCCCTGGCAACTGCCGCTCCGGCCGGACCCGGCCCTGCTCTTCCGGTTCAGCGCCCTGACGGCCAACGCCCATCGCATCCACTACGACACCCCGTACTGCCGTGACATCGAGGGCTACCCGGGCCTGGTCGTGCACGGTCCGCTGCTGGCCGTGCTGATGCTGGAGCTGGTCCGCCGCAACTCCCCCGGACGCCAGGTGAGTTCGCTGTCGTACCGGCTGCACCGGCCCGCCTTCGCCGGCGAGCACCTCCTCGCGGAAGGCATGCCCGCCGACGCCGGGGCACGGCTGCACATCGCCACGCACCGGGAGACCCGGCACGCCACCGCCGAGGTGACCTTCGCCGATCAGGCGGCGGTGTAGCCGAGTTGGCGTCTCATGTAGGGCGTCATGAGGGTCTTCGACTTGGCGAGGGTGGTGGTCCGGGCACCGAGGACCGCGGTCTCGCCACCGGGCACCGGCAGCATGGTCACCCCGTCGGCCGGACCGAAGGGCACGATCAGCGGGGTGCGGTGGACGGGCCGGTAGAAGCGGGGCTCCTTGCGGTGCTTGCCCGAACTGTTCAGATGGGTGCGGATGTTCCAGGCGGCGAGGTCGGCCTGGGCGAGCGCGGCCGGGGTGATCTTGAGCTCGGTGGCGTCGTTGACATCTCCGACCGCGAAGACGTCCTGGTGTCCCTCGACCCGCAGCGCGCGGTCGACCTTGACATGGCCGGAGGGGTTCAGCCACTCGCCGTGTCCGCCAAGGCGCAGCCAGAGCGTGTTGGGGGTCGTGCCGGTCGCCCAGAAGGATAGGTCGGCGGTGATGACGTCACCGTGGGCGTCGCGGTAGGTGCCGAAGTCGTTGCCCGGGGACATGAAGGTGTCGAGCCGTACCTCCACGTCGTGGGACTCCAGCCAGGCGCGCGCCTTGCGTCCGGCCCGTTCGCTGCGTGTGTTGCCGAGCAGCGCGGGACCGGAGTGCGCGAGGGTGACCCGGGCCTCGGGCCGGGCCAGCCGGATCTCGGCGCTGAGTTCGACTCCGGAGGGACCGCCGCCGACGACGAGGATGTGCTCGGCGAAGGCGATCTTCTGCTGGTGCTCGCTGAAGGACTTCACCGCCTCCTCGGTGGTGGTTCCGCCGAAGCGGGCGGGTGCCGGATAGTCGGCGCCGGTCGCGACGACCACCACGTCGTACGGGAGCCGTGTCCCGTCGGCCAGCAGCACCCGGCGCTCGGCGGTGTCGATGGTGAGCGCCTTGCCCACGACGACCCGGCCGTGGCGCAGCAGCCGGTCGTAGGGGATGAAGGGGGTCACGGTCCACTCCCTGCGTACACCCGCGCGCAGCGAGGAGATGCGGTGGAAGAAGACCTCCTTGCGGTCCACCAGCGTGACCCGTGCCGTCGCGTCCAGCCGTTTGGCCAGGCGCACGCCCGCATAGCCGCCGCCGATCACCACTATGTCGCCGTCACTCACGCCGAGTCTCCTGAACCGTGGGGGGAGGAGTGCCATGGCGGACGAGCCGCTCCCCCGAGCACTCGGATGCCGGTGAGCGTAGCGCTTGAAACCTCAAGTGTCAGTCGGGTCTTGTGTGACTTTCGTGAAGCTGTCAGACACGTGGTACGCGATGTGCCCACCGATACGGCGGAGACCTCGGGTTCATGGCGCGGTACGACGCCGTCCTCAGCCGAGCTCGTAGTCGAACCGGATCCGGTGGGTGCCGTCGGGGTCGACCGTGAGGTCGCCGGTGCCGGAGATGCCCGCGAGGTCCCCGGTGCCGCTGGAAGGGACGATGGTGAAGAACGCGGCGGTGCGGTCGCTGCCGGAAGTCGTCGCCGAGTGCGCGAAGTTGAAGGCACCGGACCGGCCGTGCAGCGAGCCCTCGAAGGATTCCATGGCCACATAGGTGCCGACGCCCGACTCCTGGTCGTACGCGGCGGTGAACAAGGTCGCGGAGCGGCCGGCGACCTCACCCTCGAAGTGCTTCTCCATCGTCGCGACCCCGACCGGAAGCCCGGTGGCCACGGCCGGCTCGGGCTTCAGCTCGGTCGGGACGAACGCTTTGACGCTGAATGTTCCATCGGCTCTCATGGGCCGACCGTACCGGCCCGGTCCGACAACGCCCGCCGGAACGGGCCCGGCCATGGTGCTCGCCCTTCTCCGGGGATCACCGATCGGGAATCTCCGGTGGCCGTCCCTCGTAGGCGGCTTCCAGGACCGCCCGCACGCCGTCCACCGTCACCGGACGCGGATTGGCGTACGGCTGTGCCGTCACCTGTACGGCCGCCTTCTCCAAGTCGCCTTTCTCAAGCCCGAGTTCGGCGAGGGAACGCGGCGCGCCCAGGCGTCCGGCCAGGTCCCACAGGGCATGTGACGGGTCGTCGGCGCCAAGTGCCCGTCCCAGCACGGTCAACGCGTCCGGGATCGCGGGCGCGTTGTGGGCGAGGACGTACGGCAGGACGACCGTGTGCGTCTCGGCGTGCGGGAGTCCGAAGGTACCGCCGAGTGCGTGGCAGAGCTTGTGGTGCAGCCCCATGGTCGTGGACCCGAGGCACGAACCGCACAGCCACGCCCCGTACAGCGCCTGCCCGCGTGCCGCCATGTCCACCGGGTCGGCGGCCAGTCGGGGCAGCGCGTCGGTCATCGCCCGGACGCCCTCCTCGGCCATCAGCGCGATGAGCGGCGAGGTGTCCGGGGCGTAGAGCGCCTCGACCGCGTGCGCGAGGGCGTTGACGGCGCTGGTCACGGTGAGCGGTACCGGCAGGGAGAGGGTCAGTTCGGGGTCGTAGACGACACTGCGGGGCTGGACCTTCGGGTCGCGGCCGGTGCGTTTGACCCCGTTCTCCGTCAGGCCCCAGACGGGCGTCATCTCGGAGCCCGAGTAGGTCGACGGCACGGCGATCAGCGGCAGTCCGGTGCGCAGCGCGATCGCCTTGCCGAGACCGATGGAGGAGCCGCCGCCGACCGCGACGACCCCGTCGGCCCCGGCCGCGCGTGCAGCCCTCACAGCCCGGTCCGCGACCTCTGCGGGCACGTGCATACGGGCCTCGGCGTGCAGCCCCGCGCACCAGTCGCCGAGCGCGTCCGCGACCGTCCGCGCGACGGCTTCACCCCGGCCGCCGCACACCACCAACAGCCTGGACAGGCCGAGGTGTTCGGCCTCGCCCGGGGTCGCGGTCACGGCGGCCCCGGGCCGCAGGACGACCCGTCCGGGACGGCTCTCGTAGGTGAAGTCGCCCGAGAAGGTCATGCGTTCGGCTCCAGTACGAGGTCGAAGCGGGCGTGCCTGAACGGGTTCGGGATGCCGAACTCCGTTGCCAGGGACGGGTCGTCGGTCATGGCGAAGTCCTGCACCAGGCTCTGTTTCACGGCGAAGACGGCGTCGGAGTCAAGGTAGTCGGTGCCCGCGACGAAGATGTGCGTGGTGACGGGGGTGTGTGCTTCGGCGGTGGCGATGAAGTGGATGTGCGCGGGCCGGTAGGGGTGCCGGCCGGTCGCGCGGAGCAGGTCGCCGACCGGGCCGTCGGTGGGGATCGGGTACGGCGCCGGGACGCAGGTGCGGAACCAGAAGCGGCCCTCGCTGTCGGCCGTGAACAGTCCGCGTCCGTTGCCCGCGGGCTGCACGTCGGGTTGCTGGACGTCGTAGAAGCCCTGGTCGTCGGCCTGCCAGACGTCGAGGACGGCGCCGGGCAGTGCGGTGCCGTCGGCCGACAGGACCCGGCCGCTGACCACGCAGGGCTCGCCGCCGCCCACCAGGTCGATGTCGTCGCCGAGTTCACGGGCGGGCGACTCGGTCATGTGGAAGGGGCCGAGCACGGTGGACTCGGTGACGCCCTGCACGCGGTCGCCGCCCAGCGTCTCGACGAGCATGGAGACGCCGAGGACGTCCGAGAGGAGGATGAACTCCTGCCGGGTGTCGGTGCAGGTCTGCCCGGTCGCCGTGAGGAAGGCGATCGCCTTCTCCCACTCCTCCTGGGTGAGCCGGCTCTCGCGCACGAAGTCGTGCAGATGGCCGATGAGGCCGGCGAGCAGTTCGCGCAGGCGTGGATCGGCGGTCGCGCGAAGGCTCGCGACGGCCTCCTCAGTGACGCTGGTCCCGATCGCGTCGGTGGTCATCCCTGCTCCTCGTCCTCGACGGCGTTCCGCTGCTGCCATGGTCGCGCGTTCTCGGCCGCGACCGAGGATTCGCCGCAGCGGGTCTGTCAGGAGTGCTACGGAGTCCGGGGCGGCGGCGGTCCCGTGACAGCAGGCGACTGGGCCGGGCACTCCCGGTCCGGTCCGACCGCGGTGGTGGCGGTGGCGGTGGCGGTCCCGATGGTCCGTGCCTCGGTGGCCCGCCACCATCCTCGCCCGAAAGGGCCGCACGGCGACGGCACCGGGCATCGGCCACCGACCCCCACAAGCTGCAGGAGTACAAGGGCTGAGGACGCCCCCTGACGGAACCGCTCGCCGGTGCGGCCACGGTCCGGATCGGCGGGGCGCCTGTCCGGGGCGTGCCGGGCCTGCATAACGTAGGAGGAGATCACCACCTGCCCGGGAGCGCGCATGACCGGTAGCCGCCGTAAGAGATCTGGCGACGCCTTCGACACCATCGAGCCGCCGGGCGACGTCGAGCTGGTCGCCGCGGTGGTGACCGTGACGGGGCTGGTGGAGTTCCTCGGCGCGGTGTCCGGGTCCGAGGTGTGGCTGCTCGGTCTCCTGGTCTTCCTGCCGGGTGCCGCGTCGGCGCTGGGCACGGTCCGCCAGACCTCGTTCGTCGCCGTGTGGACCACTCTGGTCGTCACCGCCAGCGTGCTGCTGCGGGACCGCGAGGCGGGTCACTGGTCCGACCGTCTCCTGCTGATCCTCTTCACCCTGGCCCTGGCCGCCACCTCCGTCTACGGATGCCACCGGCGGATCCGACGCGAGCACGCCATGCTGCGGCTGCGCTCCACCGCGGCGGCCATGCAGCGGCACATCCTGCATCCCCTTCCCCTGCTCACCGACGACGTGCTGGTCAACGGCGTGTACGAGCCGCTCCAGGAGGACCGGCTCGTCGGCGGAGACATCTACGACGTCGTCGACTCGCCCTTCGGAACCCGGGTGCTGATCGGGGACGTACAGGGCAAGGGCCTCACCGCCGTGGGCGCCGCCTTCGCCGTCATCGGCGCCTTCCGGGAGGCGGCGCACCGGGAGCCCACGCTGACCGCGCTCGTGGACGCCCTGGACGCGGCGGTCGTGCGGCACAACTCCTATGCGACGCACACCGGCGACGACGAACGCTTCGTCACCGCACTCGTGGTCAGCGTCGACGCGGACACCGAGGTACAGGCCGTCAACTGCGGGCACGTCCTGCCCCATGTGCTGCACGACGGCGCGGTCACTACACCCGCACTGGAACCCGGCGTCCCGCTGGGCCTGGCGGAACTGGCCGACGAACCCACGACCGTGGGCTGGTTCGACTTCCCCGAGGGAGCCACGCTGCTGCTGAGCACCGACGGCCTCACGGAGACCCGCTCCACGGACGGCACGTTCTACCCGGTCGACGAACGTCTGACGAAGTACGTCGGCTTCTCCCCCACCGAACTGCCGCAGGCCCTGCACGACGACGCCCGTGCCTTCGCCGGCCGCGGCGGCCCGCACGACGACGTCGCCGTCCTCACCGTCCGCCGCTCCCGGCGGCACTGAGACCGCTTCCCCGTCCGTACGGGCTTCCCGACAGTGGGACAGGACAACGGCATATTCCCTGGCAGGCGGCGCACGCGAAGACTGGTTGCAACTTCTACAAAACCTGGTCCTTCGATGAACGCTGATGCTAAGAATTGGCCGAAGCTACTCCTGTTGCGCACGTTCGCGCGGATTCCGCGACGAACCGGTCTGAACAATTGCCCATGCGCCCCACGTTCTTGAGTGTGCAGGACACGAGGCGACCCAGAACCGTGAGGCCATCTTGTCGAACACCCCGCCCACCGCCCGCAGAGGGCTGTGGACCCGTAACTGGCGCGTGGCCAGAAAGCTCCAGGCCATCCTTCTCATCCCGGTACTCGTGGCCCTCGTCCTCGGCGGCTTCCGCGTCAAACACTCCGTGGACACCTGGCAGGACGCCGACGACGCGGTCCGGGTGGCGGAACTGGTCCAGGCCGCGAACAAGTACGCGAGCGACGCCATCAACGAGCGCGACGTGTCGGTCATCCCTCTCGTCAAGGGCGACCGGACGTCGAGCGTGGTCGCCAAGGCCCGGGCGATCACCGACGCGGACGCGAAGAAGTTCGACGAGGCGGTGAAACGGATGCCGCAGAGTGCCGGCCTGCTGCGCCGGGTGCAGCTCGTGCGCGCGGGCGAGGAACAGTTGCCTCCCGCGCGCGCCAACGCCTTCTCCTCCCGGACGACCGGAGTGCAGAGCGAGGAGAGCTATCACGCCGTCCAGCACCCGCTGATGGAGATCTCCAACGAACTGGGCTACGGCATCCGCAGCCAGGCGACCTTCGGACGCACCCTGTACGCCGCCTCCCTCTCCCAGGCCGCGGAGTCCCTCATCCGGTCCATCGGCACCCACCTCCTGGTCGAGGACCGGGACAAGCTCGCCAAGGGCGAACTGCAGACCCAGCTCGCCTCGTTCAGTTCCTACGTCTACCTGGAGCAGATCGGCCTCCAGGAGTACGCCGGCTTCGCCGACGCCGCGGACATGGCCCGGCTGACCAAAGCGCTGACCGACGCCGAGCAGCAGGGCAGGGAACAGGTCGCCGAGGCCCAGACACAGGCCGAGGCCGCCGGTGGGACCTTCGTGGCCCCGCCGAGCCTGGCCAAGATGAACACCGCGATCGCCTCGGGCCAGTCGGCCGAGAAGCTCGCCGCGCAGGGCATCACGCCCGAGACCTTCTTCGCCGCCTCCACCCTCAGCTTCAACGCGTACCGCGCCATCGAGGTCGATCTGGCCGGCACCGCGCTGGCCAACGCGCACGTTGTCGCCGACGACGCCCGCAACGACGCCATCGCCAACGCCGCGCTCGTGCTCACCGCGATCCTCGTCGCGTTTCTGCTCGCGAACTGGGTGGCCCGGACGATGAGCACCAGCATGCGCCGGCTCAGCACCTCCGCCCACGAGATCGCCGAGCAACGGCTGCCCGCGCTGCTCACCCAGCTCACCCGGGCCATTCCCGGCCGGGTCGACGCCCAGGTGGCGACGATCCCGATCACCACCACGGACGAGATCGGCGAGGTCGCCCGCGCCTTCGACCACGTCCACCGCGAGGCCGTACGGCTCGCCGCCGAACAGGCCCTGCTGCGCGCCAACATCAACACGATCTTCAGCAACCTGGCACGCCGCAACCAGTCGCTGATCGAGCGTCAACTCGCCCTGATCACCAGCCTCGAGGGCAAGGAGGCCGACCCCGACCAGCTGTCCAACCTCTTCCGGCTGGACCACCTCGCCACCCGCGTGCGCCGCAACGGCGAGAACCTCCTCGTGCTGGGCGGCGAGACCCCCGCCCAGCAGTGGGACCAGCCACTGCCCCTGGTCGACGTGATCCGCGCCGCGGCCTCGGAGGTCGAGCAGTACGAGCGCGTCCAGCTGTCGGGGGTCCCGGAGGCCCAGATCCACGGCCGTGCCGTGACCGACCTGGTGCACCTGCTCGCCGAACTCCTGGAGAACGCGACGACGTTCTCGTCGCCGCACTCCATGGTCCAGGTCACCGCGGCACGGCTGCCCGACGGCCGGATCATGATCGAGATGCACGACAGCGGCATCGGGCTGCCTCCCGAGGAGCTGGCCGACATCAACCACCACCTGGCCGACCCGCCCACCGTGGACGTCGCGATCTCCCAGCGCATGGGCCTGTACGTGGTCGGCAGGCTGGCGGACCGGCACGGCATCCGCGTCCAGTTGCGCCCGTCCAACGGAGGCCAGGGCATCACCGCCCTGGCCATGCTGCCGGACACGATCACCTACCGGTCGCCGGGGGCGGCGGAATCCGACGCCGACACCCTGGCGCTGGCCGCCTTCGCGGAGGCCGGCTTCCCCGACGGCCCCGGCCGTCCGTACGAGGCGTGGGACGAGCGGTAGGCACCTCGCGCACAGCACCCGTGCCGGAGCATCACGGGCAGGACGGCTCCGGCACGGGCACACCTGCGGCGCTGCGGCCCAAGGGCCCTGGGGCCTGGGGCCTGGGGCCTGGGGCCTGTCCGGCGGATCATGCCGGCGGCGCGGGCTCTGGCACGCACTCCCCCGGAGGGGGTGCCCCCAGCGGCGTTGTCGTCACTCTCCCCCGCTCACCCGCGCTGACAAGGCGCCGTTCCTTGGAGCCGGCCTGATCCGCCGGACCGGCCCTAGCCGCCGAACTGGTGCTTGAGGAAGGCTCCCGACCATGCCATCAGGTCGGAGGGGACGTAGTAGCCCTTCTCGTCGTTGATGGCGTCCCAGTTACCGGCGACGTCCTCGATCGAGGCGGGTCCGGTGTCGTGGGTGTAGCCCTCGGTGGAGGCGATGAACAGCCGGGCGAAGCGGCCGGCGCCGGCCGTGTAGATCTCCCCGTTGACCGGGCAGCTCTCGTGCGCGAGGTAGGCGACCATCGGCGCGACCGCGTCGGACGGCATGTACGGCTGTCCCTCCACGGGCTGCGCGAGCTCCTCCTCCGAGCCGCCGCCCATGCGGGTCATCGCGGCGGGCGCGATCAGGTTGACCTTGATGTTGTGCGGTTCGCCCGCGAGTTTCGCGCTGCGGGCCAAGCCGATGGTGCCGCCCTTGGCAGCCGCGTACGACAGGTTGTTGTCGAGCCCGAGCACCCCACTGGACGTGGTCAGCACGACCCTGCCGTACCGCTGCTCGACGAAGTGCGGCCAGGCGGCCCGCAGTGTGTTGAAGGAGCCGATCAGGTGGACGGCGAGATGGCGTTCGAGGTTGTCGAGATCGACCTCGGGCAGGCCCGCCCACCGGATGATCCCGGCGTTGTTGACGAGGATGTCGATCCGGCCGAAGTGCTCGACGGCGGCGTCGACGATCGCCTTGCCGCCCGCCTCCGTGGACACGTCGTTCGTGTCCGCGACGGCCTCGCCGCCCGCCGCCCTGATCTCGTCGACGACCTTCTGGGCGGGCCCGGTGTCGGTGCCCTCGCCCTCCATCGATCCGCCGAGGTCGTTGACGACGACCTTGGCTCCCCGTGCCGCCAGCAGCCGGGCGTGGGCCCGGCCGATGCCCCGGCCCGCGCCGGTGACGACGGCCACGCGTCCGTCGAAGGTGAACTCGCTCATGGGTGACTCCGTACGTTGTCGGGCGGCTCGGTCGCCCTGGGCCGAAGGGTCCTACCAGGTGACGGGCAGCTCGCCGATCCCGAAGGCGAGTGCGTCGGCGGGGCGGAAGGCGAGGGCGTCGCGGTCGACCGCCAGGCGCAGGGTGGGGATGCGCCGGTAGAGGGTGCCGTAGACGACCTGCAGCTCGATGCGGGCGAGCTGCTGGCCGAGGCACTGGTGGATGCCCCAGCCGAAGGCGTGGTGGTGACTGGCCTTGCGTTCGATGTCGAGCTTCTCCGGCTCCGGGAACGCCTCCGGGTCCCAGTTGCCGGCCGGCAGCGGGACGACGATGCCGTCCCCGGCCTTGATGCTCGCACCCTCGAACTCGAAGTCCTCGGCGGCGATACGGCGCTGTCCGAAGGTCGCGACGGTGATGTACCGCAGGATCTCGTCGACGGCGTTGGCGGCGTTCTTCGTGTCGTCGATCTCGCGCAGCTTGGCCATCTGCTCGGGGTTGTCGAGCAGCAGCGCGGTGCCCAGGGTGATCATGTTCGCGCTGGTCTCGTGGCCCGCGATCAGCATGATCATGGAGAGCAGGGTGGCCTCGGGGAGCGTGAGGTCGCCGTCCCTGACCCGTGCGGCGAAGTCCGAGAGCACGTCCTCGGCGGGTTCGGTCGTCTTCTTCTGGATCAGGTTGGCCAGGTACCCGCCCAGTGCCTCGCCCGCGCGCCGGTCGTCGTCGGCTGTCTTGTCGCTGCGGGTGGCGAAGGAGGAGTGCTCCTGGAAGAAGTCGTGGTCCTCGTACGGCACACCGAGCAGCGCGCAGATCATCAGGGAGGGCAGCGGCAGCGACAGGGCCTGCACCAGGTCGACGGGCTTGGGCCCGGCGAGCATCTTGTCGATCAGCTCGTCCGTGAACTGCTGGATCTTCGGACGCAGCGCCTCCATGCGGGCGCGGGTGAAGGGCCGGGTCATCATGCGGCGGATCCGCGTGTGGTCGGCGCCGTCGGCGTTGAAGATCGTGAGCGGGTGATCGTGGGCGGTCTCCGACATGGCCTGGTTCGGGTACGGGAACCCGGACAGCTTGTCGTTCGAGCTCACCCGGGGGTCGGACAGGATCGCGCGCTGCGCGGCGTGACCCGTGACGAGCCACGGGGTGCTGCCGTCCCAGATCCGGACCCGGGTGACGGGGGCCTTCTCGTTGAGGGCGCGCAGTCCGGGCGGCGGGGCGAAGGGGCACTTGGCGTCCCTGTCGTCCTGGTAGAAGTACAGCTCCTCGGGGGCCGGCTGGGTGTCTGCCTCGGCCATGGGTTCTCCTCGGGCGTCGGGGTGGGGGGGCGTTGTCTGTGCTGCGGGGAAGGGGGTCACTCCTCGATGCGGATCGCCAGCGCCGGGCAGACCGCGGCGGCGTTGCGCACGTCGTCGGCCAGCTCCGGCCCCGGGCTCCCCTCGAGCAGGACGACGATGCCGTCCTCGTCGCGCTGGTCGAACACGTCCATGGCGGCGGACACGCACTGTCCGGCGGCGATGCACTTCTCCTCGTCGACGACAACCTTCATGGGTCTCTCCTGGTCGTTCAGTGGGTGGAGGCGGGGGTGCTGTGCAGGGCGTCGAGAACTTCCTGGCGGCGCAGACGGGTCTGCTTGGGCATGTTCCAGCCGAGGACACCGGTGACCCTGCCGTCCGTGCGGTACCGGGCGACGAAGCGGCGGGCCGTCAAGTCGCCCTCGACGACGTCGACTTCGGCGTCGGCGGGGAGGAATCCGTGGACCTGGATCCGGGCGTCGTACTGGTCGGTCCAGAAGTAGGGCACGGGCAGGTAGGGCAGCTTCTCGCCGAGGATGTTGGCGGCGACGGCGATGGCCTGCTCGGTGGCGTTCGTACGGTTCTCCAGGCGGACCAGTCGGCCGAGGTGCCGGTGGTGGAAGCGGGCCACGTCGCCGACGGCGTAGATGCCTTCCGCCGCCCGGCACCACGCGTCGCAGACAACGCCGTTGTCCAGTTCGAGGCCGCTGTCCACGAGCCAGTCGGTCACCGGGGTGGCGCCGATCGCGACGACCACCACGTCGGCCGGGAGCACCTCGCCGGTGGCGAGCTCCACGCCGGTGACCCGGCCCCGCGCTCCGGTCAGGCCGGTGACTCCGGTGCCGAGTCTGAGCCGTACACCTTGGTCGGTGTGCAGCTCGGCCAGGACTCCGGACACCAGTGGGCCGACCTGGAGGGCCATCGGGGCGGCCAGCGGGCCCGTGAGGGTCACGTGCAGGTCCAGCTTGCGGGCGGTGGCGGCGATCTCGGAGCCGAGGACGCCCTCGCCGACGACCACGAGCCGCGAGGCGGACAGCAGGTCGGCCCTCAGGGCGAGCGAGTCGTCGAGGGTGCGCAGGACGTGGACGCCGGCCAGACCGTCGTGGCCGGGCAGTGTCCGGGCCCGCACGCCGGTGGCGATGACGAGCGCGTCGGCCCGCAGTTCACGTCCGGAACGGGTGTGTACGGTCCGTGTCGCCGCGTCCAGGGCGACCGCGCGGTCCCCGAGGACGAACTCGGCGTCCAGTCCCGCCAGGAAGTCCTGGGTGCGCAGGGTGGCCCGGTCCGGCTCCCAGTCGCCCGAGAGGACCTGCTTGGACAGCGGCGGGCGGTCGTAGGGGGCGTGCGGTTCCTCGCCGAGGACCGTGACGGCTCCCGTGTACCCCTTGCGCCGTAGCGCCTCGACCGTGGTGAGTCCGGCCGCCGAGGCGCCCACCACCAGGATGTTCTGCGTGCTCATACGAAGTAGCGCCCGCCGTTCGTGCTCAGGGTCTGGCCGGTGACGTAGCTCGCCTCCTCGGAGGCCAGGTAGGCCACGGCGTGGGCGACGTCCTCGGGGGTGCCGGCCCGCTTCATCGGCATGGTGACCGCGACGGCGTCCACGTCGACGGGTCCCTGGCGCACCAGCGGGGTGTCGATGAAGCCGGGCGGGACGTGGTTGACGGTGATCCCCTTGTCGATGTACTCGACCGCCAGCGCCCGGGTCAGTCCGATGACTCCGCCCTTGGAGGCCGCGTAGTGGGCCATGGCAGGGGCGCCGGTCTGCGCGGACGAGGAGGAGATGTTGACGATGCGGCCCCATCCGGCGGCGAGCATGTCGGGCACCAGCTCCTTGGTGACCAGGAACGGCCCCTTGAGGTTGATCGCCATCATGCGGTCCCAGGCGTCCTCGGCGATGTCCGTGAACGGCTGGTAGGCGGTCGTCCCCGCGTTGTTGACGAGGATGGTGACCGGGCCGAGCTCGGCGCGGGTCCGTGCGGCGGCCACGGCCACGGCGGCGGCGTCGGAGGCGTCCCCGCCGACTGCGATCGCCCGGCCGCCGGCCTCGTTGATGGTGGCGGCGGTCTTCTCGGCGCCCTCGGTGTTCAGGTCCCAGACGGCGACCGCGGCGCCCTTGGCCGCCAGTACGGTCGCGATCCCCTGGCCGATGCCGCGGGCGCCGCCCGTGACGACCGCGACCTTTCCCTTGAGTGACATTGCGTGCTCCTCGTGTCCCTGCGGCCCTAGCCGGCCAGTGCTGCGCGGGCCGCCGTGCGGGCGGCTGTCGCTCGGGGGTAGCCGGCGTATCCGGCGGAGTGGTAGATGACCTCGGCCAGCTCGTCCTCGGTCAGGCCGTTGGTCCTGGCGATCCGGAAGTGGGTGGTCAGCTCGGACTCGGCGCCGAGGGCGATGAGGACGCCGAGGGTGACCAGGCTGCGGTCGCGCTTGCTGAGCCCTTCCCGGGCCCACAGTGAGCCGAAGACCGTCGTCAGGCCGATCTCGACGAGCTCCTCGCCGAGCTTGCCGTCCCGCAGGTCGATGTCGCCCTCGGGGAACACCCCTGGCAGTACCTCACGCAGGGCCTTGAGGCCCGCGGCCCGCAGTTCGGACCCGGCTTCGGGCTCCTCGACGTCTTTGTCGGTCATACACGGCTCCTGCGTCATGAGAAGGCGGCCATCGCCCTGAGCGAAAGTTAGTTCAACCGGTCGGTACAATCAATACCTATTGATCGGGCCCATCGCCTCATCTACTCTCACTGAATATTCGACCGACCGGTCGAACGAATCATCGCGGGAGCAGCACAGCCCCTGTCACATTGGAGGGCAGATGAACGGATCGACGAAGGTGTCGGACGTCGACGTCCTGGTCGTGGGAGCCGGCGTCACCGGCATCTACCAGCTGTACCGGGCCCGCGAGGCCGGTTTCTCGGTGCGGCTGATCGAGGCCGGCAGCAGCGTGGGCGGCACCTGGTACTGGAACCGCTACCCCGAGGCCCGCTTCGACTCCGAGAGCTACACCTACGGCTACCTGTTCTCCAAGGAGCTGTGGGAGGAGTGGGAGTGGTCGGAGCGGTTCGCCGGGCAGCCGGAGATCGAGCGCTACTTCAACCACGTCGTCGACCGTTTCGACCTGCGCCGCCACATGGTGTTCGACGCCAAGGTGACCTCGGCCGTCTTCGACGAGGGGTCCGGCATCTGGACCGTGACGACGGACGACGGCACCGAGCACCGCGCTCGCCATGTCATCGCGGCGACCGGCATCCTGTCCGTGCCGTTCATCCCGGAGATCCCCGGCCGCGCCGACTTCCGCGGCGACCAGCACCACACCGGCCGCTGGCCGAAGGAGCCCGTCGACTTCACGGGCAAGCGGGTGGCGCAGATCGGCACCGGCTCCAGCGGGGTGCAGATCGTCCCGGCCATCGCCGACGAGGTGGACCGGCTGACGGTGTTCCAGAAGGTGGCCGACTGGGCGACACCGCTGAACAACGCCCCGATCACGCCCGAGGAGCAGACGGAACTGAAGGCGGGTTTCGAGTCGATCCGCGACACGCTCAACACCTCGGTGAGCGGGTTCCTGCACCAGATCACCATGCGCTCGGGCCTGGACGACTCCCCCGAGCAGCGGCAGGCGTTCTTCGAGGAGCGGTGGAACGGGCCCGGGTTCACCAAGCTGTCCGAGCACTACTACGACATGACGACCAACCCGACGGTGAACAAGGAGTGGTGCGAGTTCATCGCCGGGAAGATCCGTGGCATCGTCAAGGACCCGGACACCGCCGAGAAGCTGATCCCCAAGGACCACGGCTACGGCGGCCGTCGTCCGCCCTTCGTGACCGGCTACTTCGAGGCCTTCAACAAGCCGAACGTCGAGCTCGTCGACCTCAACGAGACCCCGATCACCCGCATCACCGAGTCCGGCGTCGAAACCAGTGACGGGGAGCGGGAGTTCGACGTCATCATCTGGGCGACCGGCTACGACTTCGGCACCGGTGCTCTCAACCGGCTTGGCGTGCAAGGGCGTTCGGGACTTCCGCTCAAGGAGTACTGGAAGGACGGCCCGTCCACCTACCTCGGGGTCGCCGTCGCCGGCTTCCCGAACTTCTTCTTCCCCGGCGGTCCGCACGGCGCGCTCGGCAACAACCCGCGCTACTCCGGCGACCAGGTCGACTTCGTCACCGACGTGCTGGTCCACGCCCGTGACCACGGCCACGACATCGTCGAGGTGACCGCGGCAGCCGAGCAGGAATGGACGGACCTGGTCAACGACAGCGCCGCCCAGTCCTCGTTCCTGACGAGCAGTTACTTCTACGGGGCCAACATCCCCGGCAAGCCGGTCCGGCAGCTGCTCAACCCGACCGGGCGCTGGAAGCTCCAGGAGCTCATCAAGGAGGTCGGCGCGAACGGGTACAACACGTTCAGCTTCTCCAAGGCGGCCGACAAGGACGCCTGAAGCCGTCCCACTACCGCGGGGCCCCGCCGGGAATCTCGATCATCCCGGCGGGGCCCCGCGGTGTGCACGGCGTTACGGCTGGAAGGTCGTCACCCTCTTCTGGAACCGCCAGACGCCGTCCCGCCGGGTCAGCGTGTCGTCGTAGCGGCCGACCATCCGCACCGCCCAACCCGCCTCACCGCGCTGGAAGTACGCCAGGTCGCTGACCGCGGTCGCCTCGTCCTCGGTGACCGCGGTGACCACGGTGTTGGCCACCAGGTGCAGTTGCGGCTGCGTGGGCGCGAAGGCCTCGTACCCCTTGCGGATGGCCTCCTGTCCCTCGAAGGTGCCGATGCCGGCGATCTCGGCGACACCGTCGGGCCAGAACAGCTCGGCCAGGTCGTCGGTGCGTCCGGTGTCGAGGGCCTGCGCGTAGGCGCCGATGGCGGCCTGCGTGGCGGCGGCGGCCGTCGCCTCGGTCGATGTGCTCATCTCACTCCTCGAAGTGGGCTGTTCGGCTACTGGAAGGTGGTGCTGCGGCGCTGGATCAGCCAGCTGCCCCCGTGCAGGCGCAGGGTGTCGTCGTAGTGCCCGACGAGCTGCACCGCCCAGCCCGAGTCGCCACGCTGGAGGAAGGCCACGTCGCTGGTGGCGGTCGCCTCGTCGTCGCCCCGGGCGGTGACGACCGTGTTGGTCACCAGGTGCAGCTGCGGCTGCGTCGGCTCCCAGGACTTGAAGGCCGCACGCAGGGCGTCGTGGCCCTCGACCGGGTCCATGCCGGGCAGTTCGAGCACCGCGTCGGGGGCGTACAGCTCGACGATCTCGTCCGTACGGCCGGCGTCCTGGGCCTGGGTGTGTGTGCCGATCACGGCGCGCACCCCTGCCACGACCCACGCCACTGTGGATTCGCTCAATTCGTCCTCCAAGATCGAAGCGTCTTTCGACCACTCAGTCTATTATCAAACAAGAGATTTGTTGACCGGTCGGTCCAATCTCAATAGCATACTGACGGCTGTCAACGAGGACCGTCGCACGAGGAGGCAACATCGTGACCAAGCGTTGGAAGCAGCGTCCGCCCGGCTCCACCTGGGGCGACTTCGGCGAGAACGACGAGCTGGGGCGCATCAACCTGCTGACCCCCGAGAAGGTGCTCCAGGGGGTGCGCGAGGTCGAGCACGGCGTCACGTTCAGCCTGAGTCTGCCGCTCGACTATCCGGGGGGCACGGCCCTCAACCAGCGCCGCTACCCGCCGATCCTGCGCCCCACCGAGGACCTCCAGCACAAGCAGGACGTCTTCTACAACATCAGGGCGAGCGAGCACTTCTCCCCCGACCTCATCGACGTGTGGTCGGACGACGTGGTCACCCTCTGGTTGCAGTACTCGACGCAGTGGGACGCACTCGCCCACCAGGGCGCCGAGTTCGACGCCGACGGCGACGGGGTCGCGGAGCCGGTCTACTACAACGGATACCGCCCCGGCACCGACCTCGTCGGACCGGAGGAGGACGCCAAGGGCGACGGCAGCGGCAGTGTGAGCTTCGCCCGTCACCTCGGCCTGGAGCACATGGCGCAGCACGGCGTGCAGGGCCGCGGCGTCCTGATCGACATCGCCCACCACCTGGGCACCGGCTACCAGCCGGTCAGCTTCGCTCGGCTCCAGGAGATCATGGCGGCGGACGAGGTCGTGGTCGAGCCGGGCGACATCCTCCTGCTGCACACGGGCTTCGCCACCCAGGTCCTCGCCTGGAACAAGAACCCGGACCCGGTCGCCATCCACCAGACGGCCGCCTACCTCGACGCGGACGACCCGGCGCTGCTCGACTGGATCGCCGAGTCGCAGATCTCCGCGATCGCGTCGGACAACTACGCGATCGAGGGTGTGGGCGTCACCCAGGCCCAGGGCCCGCACACCCTGCTGCCGCTCCACCACCTGTGCCTGTTCAAGCTGGGCGTCCCGATGGGCGAGCTGTGGTACCTGCACGACCTGGCGGCCTGGCTGCGCGAGCACAACCGCAGCCGGTTCCTGCTGACCGCTCCCCCGCTGAACCTGCCGGGCACCCAGGGCAGTCCGCTGACGCCGGTCGCCACGGTCTGACCCGCTCCACCAGAAAGGGGCCCCGGGATCACCCGGGGCCCCTTCTCGTACGGCTCAGACCGCCGCGATCCGCCGTACCGTCTCGGCGATCGTGTCCTTGGACGGCAGCCACAGCCGCTCCAGCGAGGGCGCGTAGGGTGCCGGGACGGGCGGCGGGGCCACCCTCGTCACCGGCGCGTCGAGGTGCCAGAACCCCTCGTCGACGGCGAGGGCGGCCAGTTCGGCGCCGACACCGAAGTCCTTGACCGCCTCGTGGGCGATGACCAACCGGTTCGTCTTCGCGAGGGAGCCGAGTACCGTCTCGCGGTCCAGCGGGGTGATGGTGCGCAGGTCGATCACCTCGACGCTCACGCCCTCGGCGGCCAGCGTCTCGGCGGCACCGAGGCAGTCCTGGACCATCCGCGACCAGGAGACGAGGGTGACGTCCGTGCCCTCGCGGACCACGCGTGCCTTCCCCAGCGGGACGAGGTGGTCCTCGGCCGGGCGGGGGCCCTTGAGGCCGTACTGGAGCCGGTTCTCGACGAAGATCACCGGGTTGGGGTCCTGGATGGCGGCGCGCAGCAGTCCGTAGGTGTCGGCGGGGTTGGACGGCATCACCACGGTCAGGCCCGGGATGTGGGCGAGCAGGGCCTCCAGGCTCTGGGAGTGCTGGCTGCCCGAGGAGCGTCCGGCACCGAACTGGGTGCGCACCACGAGGGGCAGCGAGGCCCGGCCGCCGGTCATGAAGCGGAGTTTGGCGGCCTGGTTGAGCAGCATGTCCAGGCAGACGCCGATGAAGTCCATGTACATGATCTCCACGACCGGTTTCATCCCGGCCATGGCCGCCCCGACCGCCGTACCGAGGATCGCGCTCTCGCTGATCGGGGTGTCCCTGACCCGGCCCGGGAAGGCCTCGGCAAGGCCCCGGGTGAGGCCGAAGACGTTGCCGCCCGCGCCGACGTCGATGCCGGCGACGAACACCGAGGGGTCCGCGGTGAGTTCGTGTTCCAGGGCGAGGCGTACGGCGTCCATGGAGCGGAAGATCTCGCCGGACGGCGGGGCGGGTTCCGGTACGGCGGGGCGCGGTGCCGAGACGAAGTCGTACAGGGTCTCCGGGGCGGGCTCGGGCAGGGTGCGGGCCCACTGCACCGCCGCCTCGATCTCCTTGTCGATCTCCTCGTCGACGGCGTCCACGAGGGCGGTGTCGACGCCGGCCACGGAAAGGTGCCGGCGGGCGACGAGGAGCGGGTCGCGTTCCTTGGCGGCGGTCACCTCCTCGGCGCTGCGGTAGCGCTCGGGGTCGCCCTCGTAGTGGCCGTGCCAGCGGTAGGTCTCGGCCTCCACAAGGACCGGGCCGCCGCCCTGGCGCAGCCGTTCCACCACGTCGGTGAGCATTCCGGCGACGGCCAGGACGTCGTTGCCGTCGACGTGGGCGTAGCCGATGCCGTATCCGGCGGCGCGGGCGGAGAGCGGGGCGCGGTGCTGCTCGGAGGCGGGCGAGAACTCGGAGTAGTGGTTGTTCTCGCAGAGGAAGACGACGGGCAGGTCCCAGACGGCGGCCAGGTTGACGGCCTCGTGGAACATGCCCTGGGCGACCGCTCCGTCGCCGAAGAAGGCCACGACGACGTCTCCCGCCGCACGCAGCTTGGCGGCGGTGGCGACCCCGGTGGCGATGGGCAGACCCGCGCCGACGATGCCGTTGGCGCCGTAGATCCCGAGGCGGGGGTCGGCGATGTGCATGGAGCCGCCGCGGCCGTGGTTGGTGCCCGCCTCCTTGCCCATCAGCTCGGCCATCATCGACGCGGAGTCCAGACCCTTGGCGAGGACGTGGCCGTGGCCCCGGTGGGTGGAGGTGATGCCGTCGCGTTCGCCGAGGGGCCAGCAGGCGCCTACGGCGGTGGCCTCCTGGCCGATCGACAGATGCAGGAAGCCCGGGATCTCCGTCGCCTTGTACAGCTCGGACGCCCGCTCCTCGAAGCGGCGGATGCGCCTCATCCGCCGGTACATTTCCAGGAGTTGGTCCGCGTGCGCGGACCGCGTCGCGACGCTCGCGTCAGTGAACTGCGGTGCCTGGGTCATGCGCGTCCTCGCAATGCTCGCGCAGATGGCGCGCCCCGCGCCGTCTGCGTCCGTCTATTAATGTACCGTCTGGTCTAGCAAACTAGAGTGACGACGTCCCGGGACCCGCTGTCCCCCCGAAGCGCCCCTGCGGCGCCCGTTTCGGGCCCGGGATGCGGTCGGTTCGACCCGTCGTCCCGTCAGGGGAGAGATGCGATGCCACGACCGCCTGGTCATGGGCCGGACTTCGAGGTCCGCCGCCAGAAGATCATCGACACGGCCGCCGAACTGTTCGCCCGCCAGGGTTACGCGGCGACCTCCGTCAACGACCTGGGCCGTGCGGTGGGGCTCGCCAAGGGAGCGCTGTACTACTACATCGGTTCCAAGGAGAACCTGCTGATCGAGATCCAGGGGCGGGTGATGAGCCCGCTGCTGTCCCGGGCCCGCCAGATCGCCGAGCTCGACGTGGATCCGCTGGTCAGGCTGCGGCTGATGTCCGAGTCGCTGCTGACGATCATCTTCCACCGGCTCGACCACATCTGGGTCTACGAGCACGACTACCGCAGCCTCACCGGACCGGAGCTGCAGACCCTGCTGGACCAGCGCTCGGAGTTCGAGCGCCTGATCACCGGGCTGCTCATAGACGCGGCCGGGCAGAGCAGCTTCCGCGTGGCGGAGCCGCGCCTGGCGACCCTGCAGTTCCTCAACCTGCACAACCACACCTACCAGTGGGTGAAGCCGGGCGGTCGCTGGGATCCGGCGTATCTGTCCCGTGAGTACTGCGTGACGCTGTTCCGCGGGTTCGGCGCGAGCGACGACTCCCTCAAGGACACCGAGGAGCGGGCCGCCGCGTTCAAGCGCGACCGGCCGGAACTCCCGCTGGACCCCGAGGCCGTCTGGGAGCCGGCCGCGGTCGGCCGCTGAAGCGGGCCCGCGGTGCGCTCCGGCGCACCGCGGGACGCTCGTCATACGCCCTTCACCAGCGCCCTCGCGATGACGTTGCGCTGGATCTCGTTGGTGCCCTCGCCGATCTCCAGGATCTTCGCGTCGGCGTAGAACCGGGAGATCTCCGACTCGCGCACATAGCCGTAGCCGCCGTGGATCTGGACCGCCTCGGAGGCGGCGCGGTTGGCGACCTCGGAGGTGTACAGCTTGGCCATGGCCGCCTCCGTGCTGTGCGGACGCCCCCGGTCGGCGAGCCAGGCCGCCCGGTAGACCATCCAGCGGGCGGCCTCGACCTGGGTGCCGATGTCGGCGAGCTTGTGGGAGACGGCCTGGAAGTCGGAGAGCGGGCGCCCGAACTGGTGGCGTTCCTTGGCGTGCTTGAGGGCCAGCGCGAGGGCGGCCTTGGCCAGCGACAGGCCCAGTGCGGCGACACTGATGCGGCCCGTGTCCAGTACCGCGAGGAACTGGCGCAGCCCGCCCCCCTCGTCGCCGACCAGGTGGTCCTCCGGGATCCAGCAGTCGGCGAAGACCAGTTCCCGGGTGTCCATGGCGTGCCAGCCGAGCTTCTTCAGCTTGGGGCCACAGCTGTAGCCAGGGGTGCCGGTGGGGACGTAGAAGGTCGCGTACCCCTTGCGTCCGTCGGTCCCCTTGCCGGTGGTGGCGAGCAGGGTGACGCCCTGGCTGATGTCGGTGCCCGCGTTGGTGATGAACATCTTCGTGCCGTTCAGCACCCAGCCGCCGTCCGCGCGGCGGGCGGTGGTGGCGATGCCGGCGGCGTCGGAGCCGGCATCGGGTTCGGTGAGGCCGAAGGCGCCTATGGCCTCGCCGCGGGCCAGCGGGGCCAGCCAGCGCTGCTTCTGCGCCTCGGTTCCGTAGGCGAGGAGGGGAAGGGTGGCGATGGTCGAGTGCGCGTTCCAGGAGGAGGCGACCGACTGGTCGGCGGCGCCGAGTTCCTCCATCACGGCCACGTAGGAGACGGTGTCGGAGCCCGCGCCGCCGTACTCCTCGGGCACGAGCATGCCCATCAGGCCCAGCTCGCCGAGCTTGGTGAAGACGTGCGTCGGGAAGTGCTCGTTCTCGGACCATTCGGCCGCGTGGGGGGTGATCTCCTTGGCCGCGAACTCGCGGACCATGTCCTGGAGGTCCCGGGTTTCCTCCGGCAGGTCGAAATCCATGTCACAGTCCCTTCGGGGTCAGCAGAACCTTGAGGTGGCGGGCCCGGTCGGCGGCCAGGTCCGCGAAGACCCCGGCTCCCTCCGCGAGCGCGAAACGTCCGGTGATCAGAGGTGCGGCGTCCAGGCGTCCGGTGCTCATGAGGTCGATCACGCGGGGGATGTCGTGGTGGTAGCCGAGCGTGCCCAGCACGGCGCGCTCGTAGAAGACGAGCTGGCCCATGTCGAACTCGACCTTGCCGTGGCCGACCCCGGCGAGGACGACCCGGCCGCCACGGCGGACCGTGGCGACGGCCTGTCCGGCCAGTCCGGGTACTCCGGTCGCGTCGATGACCACGTCCGGGCCGATGCGGCCGGTCCTCAGGAACAGCTCGCGGCGTACGTCGGTCTCGCGCGGGTCGAGGGCCTCGGTGACGCCGAGCTCGAGGAGCCGTTCCCGGCGTTCCTTCAGCGGCTCGCTCACATAGAGCCCGGCTGCGCCCGCCAGTTTCGCCGCGAGGACCACGGCGAAGCCGATGGGGCCGCCGCCGACGACCAGGACGTTGTCGCCGGGCCGCACTCCCCCGCGTGTGACGGCGTGCAGGCCGACGGCGAGGGGTTCGGCGACGGCCGCCATCTCGTCGGAGACGTTGTCGGGCAGCTTGGTGAGTCCGGCGATCGGGACGGTGACCCGGTCGGCGAACGCGCCGGAGGAGGCGAGACCGACCGAGCCGCTCTTCGGGCAGATGTGGTACTCGCCGCGCACGCACCAGTAGCAGACACCGCAGCGCCACACCGGGTCGGCGGTGACGCGGTCGCCGACCGCGATGCCGGGCACCTGCGCCCCCAACGCGAGGACCGTGCCGCTGAGTTCGTGGCCAAGGGCGAGGGGTGGACTGGCTCCGGTGAGGGGGTGCGGGCCCTCGCGGATCATGTGGGGGCCTTCGAGGTACTCGTGGAGGTCCGTGCCGCAGATTCCGCACCAGGCCACGTCGATGACGGCCTCGTGCGGCCCGGGCTCGGGCGGGTCGGGGAGTTCCTCCAGCCGCAGGTCCCTCGCGCCGTGCCAGCGCAGTGCCTTCATCTGTCCGCCCCTTTCATGTCTAACGACCTTCGTGATTGCCACGTTGTGTTGTCTGTCGAGTGCGGCTGCTTCGTGGCTTGTCGCGCAGTTCCCCGCGCCCCTACGAGGCCCCTACGAGGCCCCTTCGGGGCCCGCAAAACTTGCCTTGCCCGGGCCGTGCTGCAAGAAGGAGTTGATGCCCTGGGTTGCGTGCTCTGTGGCGAACACCCCTGCGAAGAGGGAGCGTTCGAGGGCAAGGCCGGTGGAGAGGCTGGTGTCGGCGCCGTGGTCCACCGCCTCCTTGATGGCCTCCAGGGCGGCAGGTGGGCCCTCGGCCAGGCGGTGGGCATAGGCGAGCGCGGCGTCGAGGACCGCGTCCGCGGGGACCACCTCGTCGACCAGACCCAGTCGCAGCGCCTCCTCGGCGCCCACCCGGCGGCCGGTCATCAGCAGGTTCTTCGCCCGTGACGGTCCGATCAGCCGGACGAGCCGCTGGGTGCCGCCCGAGCCGGGCATGATCCCGAGCTGCACCTCGGGCTGGCCGAGGATCGCGTTGTCGGCGGCCACCCGGTAGTCGGCGGCGAGGGCCAGCTCCATGCCCCCGCCGAGCGCGTACCCGGTGACCGCGGCGACGACCGGCATGGGGAGCCGGGCGATCTCCTCGAAGGTCCGCTGCAGTGCGCGGTTCCAGCCCCGTACCTCCTCGGGCCCCATCGCGGACAGCGCCTTGATGTCCGCACCGGCGGCGAAGAGCCGTTCCCCTCCGTGGAGCACCACGGCACGCACGCCCCGGGCGTCCGCCAGCTCACGCGTGCGCGCGGCGAGTTCGTCCCGCTGGCGGTCGTCGAACGCGTTCATCGGCGGGTTGTCCAGACGGACCGTGACGACGGGTCCGTCGGTGTCGAGGCGGATACGTGGCACGGGGCCCTCCTCGTCTGCGGGGAGCGGCATCGCCGATTGCCGGACGGGTTGTCGCTCGACGCGCGTCGTCGTAGAGTGCGGACAGGTTTTATAGACCAAGAGGTACACTAAATCTTGGGAGCGAGCAACCGACCGGTCGGGACATTCCTGACCGCCGAGCCGAGAGAGTTGCCGTGCACAATTTCGCGAGCATCCTCGATTACCACCTGTCCCAACGCCCCGAGGCCGTGGTGGTGGTACAGGAAAAGCAGCACCTGACCGTGCGCGAGCTGCATGAACGGGTGAACCGGCTGGCAGCGGGACTGGCCGGCCTCGGGGTCCGGCGCGGAGACGTCGTCGGCCTGCTGCTGTACAACCAGCCGGAATTTCTGGAACTGGTGTACGCGGCGGGCCGGCTCGGCGCGGTATTCCTGCCGCTGAACTACCGGCTGTCCGAGGAGGAATGGCAGTACATCCTGGGGCACGCGCGGGCGAAGGTCCTCGTGACGGAACCGGAGTTCCTGCGCGCGGCGGACCGGATGGCCGCGAACCTGCCGGAGCTGGCGCACCGCGTCCAGGTCGGCGACGAGGCTGTAAGCGAGCCGTGGACCGGTTACGAGGAACTGCTCGCCCGGTACGAGGGCGCCCGGGTGGAGCCCGTCGAGGTCGGGCCCGAGGACCTCCAGCGGCTGATGTACACGTCCGGCACCACGGCACGCCCCAAGGGCGTGTGCATCACCTACGGCAACGTGCAGGCGAAGAACCTGGCGCACATCGTCCACTTCGGGCTCACGTCGGCGGACACCACGCTGGTCTGCGGCCCGCTGTATCACGTGGGCGGTCTCGACATGCCGGCCCTGGGCGTGCTGTACACGGGCGGACGCGTGGTCCTGCAGCGGAAGTTCGACCCGGTCGGCGCCCTGGCCTCGATCGAGGAGCACCGTGTCACCAACGCGTGGCTGGCGCCCGCGATGGTGAACGCCGTGCTGGAGGTCCCGGATCGCGACACCTACGACACCACGTCGGTGCGGTTCGTCCTGGGCGGCGGCGAGAAGACCCCCGAGCCGGTACTGCGGCGGATCATGACCGCGTTCCCGAACGCCTGGTTCGCCGACGCCTACGGGCTGACCGAGACCGTCTCCGGCGACACCTTCCTCGACCGTGAGCACGCGCTGACCAAGCTGGGCTCGGTCGGACGGCCCGTGCCGCACACGCGCGTGCGGATCGTCGACGACACCGGCGAGGAGGTCCCGGCAGGAGAGCTCGGCGAGATCACCCTGCGCGGCCCGAAGGTCTTCGCGGGGTACTGGCGGGACGAGAAGGCCACCGCCGCCGCCCTGAGGGACGGCTGGTTCCACACCGGGGACATCGGTCATGTCGACGAGGAGGGGTTTCTCTACATCGACGACCGCAAGAAGGACATGATCGTCTCGGGCGGCGAGAACATCGCGACCCCCGAGGTCGAGCGGGTGCTGTACGAGCATCCCGCGGTACTGGAGGCCGCGGTCGTGGGCCTCACCCACCCCCGTTGGGGTGAAGTGCCGCGCGCCTTCGTCGTGTTGCGGGCCGGGACGGACGCCGGGGCGGAGGAGCTGCGGGAGTTCTGCCGGGCCCGGCTCGCCAGGTTCAAGGTGCCCGCCCGCTTCGACTTCGTCGACGAGCTGCCCCGTACGCCTTCGGGCAAGGTCCTCAAGCGGACCCTGCGTGATCTTCCCGTCGAGGAGGGCTCATGAGCGACCTGCGGCTGGACCGGAAGACGGTGTGGGTGACGGGCGCGGGGAAGGGGCTCGGGCGGGCGATCGCCGTCGCCCTCGCCCAGGCGGGCGCCACCGTCGCGGTGACCGCGCGCACCGCGCCGGACCTGGAGCGGCTTGAGACCGAACTCGCCGGGGACGGCGGCAAGGTGCTGGTCGTGCCCGGTTCGATCGCCGACTCCGACGCCGTGCGGGACATGGTCGAGCGGATCACCCAGTGGACGGGCCGGCTGGACGCGGTCGTCAACTGCGCCGGGATCAGCCCGCACTTCACCCGCAGCGAGAAGGTCAGCGACCGGGACTGGCAGCAGGTCATGGACGTCAACCTGCAGGGCACGTTCTACTGCTGCCGCGAGGCCGGCAAGGTGATGCTGGAGCAGCGTTCTGGATCGATCGTCAACGTGTCGTCCGTGCACGCCAGCACCGGCTTCGAGCGGATCGCCGCGTACGCCGCGAGCAAGGGCGGGGTCGAGGCGCTGACCCGGGCCCTCGCGGTGGAGTGGGCCGATCGCGGGGTACGGGTCAACTCCCTCGCGCCCGGCTACTTCCACACCGACCTCAGCTCCGGTCTCCTGGACAGCCGCTGGGGCGAACGGATCGTGGCCGCCACTCCCCTGGGCCGGGTGGGCGACGCCGGGGAACTGGGCGGGGCCGCGGTGTTCCTCGCCTCGGACGCGTCCCGGTTCGTCACCGGCACGACGCTCACGGTGGACGGGGGCTGGACGGCCCGGTGAACGATCCCGGACCCGGGGTGTAGCGCACTACACCCCGGGTCCGGGACCGCGCTCCCTCGTCGCCGGCCGCCGGTTCCACAAGAGTTGATCTCGCATCCCCCACCGTCGAGACCAACTTCCAGGAGTGCGACACACCATGTACGGCAGCGATTTCGAGGGACGCGGCGTGATCGTCACCGGAGCGGGGTCGGGCGTCGGCCGGGCCGCCGCGCTTCAGTTCGCGGGTGAGGGCGCCCGGGTGGTGCTCGCCGACCGGAGCAAGGAAGCCGTCGGGCAGGTGCTGCGAACGATCGAGTACGCGGGAGGCGCGGCCCGCGCGGTCGTCGGTGATCTCAGCGAGCAGCATGTGGTCGACGAGGTGGTCGCCACCGCGGTGGGCTTCTTCGGCGGGGTGGGCGTCCTGGTGCACACCGCCGGGATCACGGACCGGATGTCGGCCCTCGCGGACACCGACGACGCCGAGTGGCGGCGCGTCCTGGAGGTGAACCTGACCGCGCCGTTCCTGCTGACGCGTGCCGTGCTGCCGCATATGCTGGCCGAGGAGCGGGGCGCGATCGTCTTCTCCGCGTCGGAGGCGGGTGTCCGGGGCGGGGCTGCGGGGGCGGCCCGTACCGCCGCCGAGCACGGCATCCGCGGTCTGGTGAAGTCCCTGGCCGTGATGTACCGCTGGCACGGCATCCGGGCCAACGCCGTCGCCACGGCGACCGGTATGCCGGCCGACGCGGACCCGGGAGCCCACGGCCCCACGGTCCTGTCCCCCTACCTCGGGCTGTCCGGCGAGACCGCGGGTCCGCACGAGCAGGCCGCGGCCATGCTCTTCCTCGCCTCCGACGACGCCCGCCACATCAACGGGCATGTCCTGCCCGTCGACAACGGCTGGTCGGCGGTGTGACCCGGGTGGGGTCGAGCCGGCCGTACGGGTCGTACCGAAAGGCCGGATCAGGCCCGCGCGAACCGGAGCGGCTCCGGCAGCTCCCGGTGGTACGGCTGGGCCGTGCCGAAGAGTTCGTCGGTCACCGACCGTACGGCGTTCACGACCAGTGGTGCGATGCGCTCCACGGCCGAACCGCCCTCGCCCACCGCCGAGATCGCGGCCACCGGCCCGTCCGGGCCACGGATCGCGAGGCCGACACAGGCGATGTCCGGGAAGCACTCGCCGCGGTCCACGGCCAGGCCGTTACGGCGGCGTACGGCGCCCAGTTCGCGGTGCAGGATGTCGAGGTGCCCGATGCTGTGCGGGGTGCGGCGCTCCATCGCCCGGGCGTAGCGGTCGTCGATCTCCTCGGGGCTCAGCCAGGCGAGCATCGCCTTGCCCAGTCCGGTGCAGTGCGCGACCTCCCGGCCGCCGACCCGGGAGGGGATGTCGACCGCGGCCCGGCCCCCCACCTTGTCGAGGTAGTAGATCTCGGGGCCGTCGAGGACGGCGAGATGCACCACCATCCTGGTGCGGACGGCCAGTTCGAGCAGTTGGGGTGCGGCGGCGGCCCGCAGGGTGCTGTGGCCGATCTCCCGTCCGCCGAGACCGAGAGCGCGGGGTCCGAGCAGATAGCCGGTCAGGGTGTGATGCAGCCAGTCGAGCCGGACCAGCTGGTCGAGTATGCGGTGGGTCGTCGAGCGTGGCAGCCCGGTACGGCGGGAGACCGTCTCGAGCGTCAGTCGGGTCTGTGGACACTCGAAGAGATCCATGATCAACGTCACGCGCTCCATCATCGACGGCGGGAGCGCGTGCCGTTCGGCCTCGGTTCGCGGATCAAGGCGAAGGGCAGACGTCATCGTCGGTGCCTCTCTGCTAAAACTGAAATCTATTTCAGTTTGGCGCCTGCGCCAACGTACCAACCCTCCGCCCGCAGTCCAAGAGGCGTGCACCACGGGATTGTTGGGGGCGCGTGTCAGCCCGCCTCCCCGACGATGTCGAGCACCGCGAGATACCCGAAGGCGAGGCTGGACCCGATCGGTGTGCCCGCGCCGGGGTACACCCGCCCCGACATCGCCGCCGCGGTGTTCCCGGCCGCGTACAGCCCCTCGATGGGCCGGCCGTCCGGGCGCAGCACCCTGGCGTGTTCGTCGGTCCTCAGCCCGCCCTTGGTGCCGATGTCCGACGGGACGACGGTCGCCGCGTAGAAGGGCGCGGTGTCGATCGGCAGGAGCAGCTGGCTCGGGAAGCCGGGCACGGCCGTGGCCTCGAAGTTCTGCCTCGGGTCGGCCGGGAACGGCACGATGTGCTGGAACATCTGGTCCCACGGTGTCTCACCGCGACGGAACCTCTCGTCGACGCCGGTGTGCGCGTAGCCGTTGAACTCCTTGACGGTCCGGTCCAGCGCGTCGAACGGTACGTCGATCAGCCGTGCCAGCTCCTCCAGGGTGTCGGCCTTCTTGAGCGCACCGGACTCCAGCCACTCGGCGGGCGCCGGTTCGGCGCCCGGGAAGCCGATGCCGTCCCGGTCGAACTGCCGCTGGTCGAAGACCCAGTGGCAGGGGATGTGCCGCACACCGGTGCTCGCGTGGAGGCGGACGATCTCGTGGCCCGCCTGGTCGTAGGGGCGGGTCTCGTTGACGAAGCGTTCGCCCGCGCCGTTGACCCAGATCCCGCCGCGGGTGCCGGTGTGGAAGACCGGGAGTCCGTCCGGCCGGACGAGCCCCGGCACGAACCAGGCCTCGTCGAGGAGTTCGGTGTCAGCGCCGATGGCGACACCCGCCTTCAGCGCGTCGCCGGTGTTGGCCGGGGCGCCGTTGGACCACTCACCGGTCAAGTGCTGGTGCCGCTCGCGCAGTTCACGGTCGCGCTCGAACCCGCCGGCCGCGAGGAGTACGCCTCGCTCGGCGCGGAAGCGGACGGGTTCGCCGTCACTGACGGCGTCCACGCCGACGACTCTGCCGTCCTCGACGACGAGGCCGTCCAGCGCGGTGTTGATCCGGAGCGTGCCGTTGCCGGTCTCCAGGAACGCCGCCAGTGCCCGCCCGATCAGCGCGCGGCCGCCGCTGACGACGGGGCCCTCGTCGAAGCCCCACCGCTCGGTGGGAAGGGAGCGGCGGACCAGGTCGAAGCGCTCTCCCAGTTCGGCGACCGGCAGGGGCGGCGGGAAGACGGTCCGTCCCGTCGGTGTGCTGCCGGGGCTGTCCGCGTAGTAGTCGGGGACGGGCCCGTGCACGAACGACTGGAACCAGGGGTTCTGTTCGAGCTCGTCGATCAGGCGCCGGCCGGCGTCCAGGTAGGCGTCCTGGCGCTTCTCCCGCGCGCTGTCGGCGACGACCTCGCGCAGATAGGTCCGCGCGTTCTCGACGTCGTCCTCGATGCCCGCCCTCGCCAGGGGTGCGGAGCCGGGGAACCACAGGCCGGCCCCGGAGTAGGCGACCGTGCCGCCCACCGCGCCGGTCTTCTCGATGACGAGCGTGCGCAGTCCGCGCGACGCCGCCACATAGGCCCCGACCAGGCCGCCGCCCGATCCGACGACGATGACGTCGTAACTGTCCTCGTTGTCGGGGCCGTTGGTGTTGTTGGTCATCCTTGACCTCCTCCGGTGGTGCCCAGACGGTCCCAGCACGGTCGTGGGGCGCCGGTCGCCGAGTCCCGGTGAGCGGAACGCCGCATGGCTGTGATCAGGCGCGACCACCCACGCTGGGATCACCACGAGTTGAGGATGCGGATGACAGACGTAGGGGCTTCGATGACCGTCGCGAACCGTGAGAGAGCCGTGGCCGAAGCGGCCGGACGACTCGTCGGGGCCGCCCGGGAGCGGCGGCCCTGCGCACCTGTGCGGGACCTCCTCGGCCCGACCGACATCGGGCTCGCCTACGCCGTCCAGCGGCGGATCGTCGACGACCGGATCGCGCGCGGGGCACGGGTCGTAGGCCGCAAGATCGGTCTGACCTCGGCGGCGGTGCAGCGCCAAGTGGGCGTGGACCGGCCCGACTTCGGGGTGCTGCTCGACGACATGGACGCCACCGGACTTCCGGCACTGCCCAGCGAGCGGCTGCTCCAGCCGAGGGCCGAGGCGGAGATCGCGTTCGTCCTCGCCGCGGATCTCGACGCCGAGGACCCCGCCGACCTCGACGTGGAGCGGGTCCGTGGGGCCGTCGGACATGCCGTGGCCGCGCTGGAGATCGTGGACAGCAGGGTGGCCGACTGGGACATCGCGATCACCGACACGGTCGCCGACAACGCGTCCAGCGGCATGTTCGTCCTGGGCCCGCAACGGGTCGCGCTCACGGAGTTCGAGCCGCGGGAGGTGACCATGCGCCTGTACGCCGACGGCGTGCTCGCGTCCGAGGGCGACGGGTCGGCCTGTCTGGGCGATCCGCTGCTGGCGCTGCTGTGGCTGGCGCGTACCGCGCGGGAGTTCGGCGACCCGCTGCGCGCCGGGCAGGTCGTGCTCTCCGGAGCCCTCGGGCCGCTGGTCCCGACGCCGCCCGGAACCACCGTACGGGCCGAGATCGCCGGCCTCGGTCCGGTCACCGCAACGTTCTCACCGAAGGATTCCGAGGGATGACGAAGACGAAAGTGGCCGTGATCGGTTCCGGCAACATCGGAACCGACCTGATGATCAAGATCCTGCGGCTGTCCGACACGCTGGAGATGGCCGCGATGGTGGGCATCGACCCGGACTCGGACGGGCTGGCCCGTGCCGCGCGGCTGAAGGTGCCCGTGACGCACGAGGGCGTGGACGGGCTGATCCGGATGGAGGGCTTCGACGACATCGCCATCGTCTTCGACGCCACGTCGGCGAAGGCGCACATCGAGAACGCCAAGCGGCTGTCGCCGTACGGCAAGCGCCTGGTGGACCTGACTCCGGCGGCGATCGGACCCTACGTCGTGCCGCCCGTGAACCTGGACGAGCATCTGAACAGCGACAACCTGAACCTGGTCACCTGCGGCGGCCAGGCCACCATCCCGATCGTGCACGCCGTCAGCCGGGTCACGCCGGTGCCCTACGCCGAGATCGTCGCCTCCATCTCCTCGAAGTCGGCGGGGCCCGGCACCCGGGCCAACATCGACGAGTTCACGGAGACCACGGCCGCCGCGATCGAGCAGGTCGGGGGCGCGGGGCGCGGCAAGGCGATCATCGTGCTCAATCCGGCCGAGCCGCCGCTGATCATGCGGGACACGGTGTTCTGCCTGATCGGGGACGCCGACCAGGAGGCGGTGCGGACGTCCGTCGAGGAGATGGTCGCCGCCGTGGCCGAGTACGTGCCCGGCTACCGGCTCAAGCAGCGGGTGCAGTTCACGCCGATCGCCCCCGACGAGCCCGTCCACACCCTGCTGCCCGACGGCGCTCCTCCGGTGACCACGAAGGTCGCCGTCTTCCTCGAGGTCGAGGGCGCCGCGCACTACCTGCCCGCCTACGCCGGCAACCTGGACATCATGACCTCGGCCGCCCTGCGGGTCGCCGAACGCGTCGCGACCCACTCCGAGGTGACCCGATGACCGAGCTGTACGTACAGGACGTGACGCTGCGGGACGGCATGCACGCCGTCCGGCACCGGATCACCCCGGAGTTCGTGTCCAGGATCGCGGCCGCTCTCGACCGGGCCGGTGTGGACGCCATCGAGGTCGCCCACGGCGATGGGCTGACCGGCGGCAGTCTCGCCTACGGGCCGGGCAGCAACACCGACTGGGAGTGGATCGAGGCGGCCGCCGACGCCATCGACCGGGCGGTGCTGACGTCTCTGCTGCTGCCCGGGATCGGCACCATCGCCGAGCTGAAGCGGGCCTTCGCGCTCGGGGTGCGGTCGGTGCGCATCGCCACGCACTGCACCGAGGCGGACGTCTCGGCCCAGCACATCGCCACCGCGCGGGAGTTGGGCATGGACGTCTCGGGGTTCCTGATGATGAGCCACATGGCCCCGCCCGGGAAGCTGGCCGAGCAGGCGAAGCTGATGGAGTCCTACGGCGCGCACTGCGTGTACGTCACCGACTCCGGGGGCCGGCTCACCATGGACGGGGTCCGTGACCGGGTCCGCGCCTACCAGGAGGTCCTCGACCCGGCGACCGAGATCGGCATCCACGCACACGAGAACCTCTCCCTGTCGGTGGCCAACTCGGTGGTCGCCGTGGAGGAGGGCGTGACACGGGTGGACGCCTCGCTTGCCGGGCAGGGAGCGGGCGCGGGCAACTGTCCGATCGAGCCGTTCATCGCGGTGGCGACCCTGAACGGCTGGGAGCACGGCTGCGACGTGTTCGCCCTGCAGGACGCCGCCGACGACCTGGTCCGCCCACTCCAGGACCGCCCGGTGCGGGTCGACCGGGAAACCCTCACGCTGGGCTTCGCGGGCGCCTACTCCAGCTTCCTGCGCCACGCGGAGGCGGCGGCCAGGCAGTACGGGCTCGACGCGCGCACCATCCTTCTGGAGGTCGGCAGGCGCGGGCTGGTCGGCGGGCAGGAGGACATGATCGTGGACATCGCGCTCGACCTGACGGCAGCGTCCGCCTGACGGACCGCGCACAGGGCCTCCCGGAACTCCGGGAGGCCCTTTCTCAGCGCTGCTCCGCGTACGGCGCGAGGATCAGCCGTACGGCCATCCGCAGGTCCGCCTCCACCCGCTGGACGGAGATCTCCTCGGTCTGGGCCGCCACGAACAGGCCCCACCAGCAGTAGATGAGCAGCCGTACCGTACTGCGGTCGTCCTCACCGGGTTCGTCGATGCCGAGCAGCCCGAGCATGGTCCGCCCGAGGTGGCTGCCGGCGATGTCGTAGCGGGTCGGGGCCGCGCTCGCGTACTCGGTGAAGGACGACAGGGCGACGGCCGAGGCGAGCAGTGGGTTGTCCAGGAGCTTCACGGTGAGCGCGATGAGTGTCTCGGCGATCTCCGTGACCCGGTCGGCCGGCGGGACGGTGGTGTCGCGGTGGCCCTCCAGGAACATCTCGATGTGCCATTCGAGGACCGCGGTGAACAGGTGCGTCTTGGACGGGAAGTAGCGGTACAGCGTGGCGATCGCGACGCCCGCTTCCTTCGACACGTCCAGCATCTGCACGCCGGCGAGGCCCTCACGTGCGGCGAGTTCGCCGGCGGCGCGGAGGATGGCCACCCTGCGGGCGTGCTGGCGGTGGGACACGGGTGCGGCGGGCTGCCTCGGTTCAGCGGTCCTCGCCACACCGTCCCCCAGGTCGTCGGCTGCTCCCACAGGCACTCAGGAGGCCTCGGGGCGGGTCAGGAACGCCAGGACCGCGCTCTCCCAGGCCGCCTTCTGCTCGATCATCGCCCAGTGCCCGCAGTCCGGCAGCACATGCAGCTCAGCCTTCGGGATGGTGCGCATCGGGAGCAGCGCGTTCTCCAGGGGAGTGACCCGGTCGTCCCGTCCCCACGTTAGCAGCGTGGGTGCGGCGACCTTGTGGAGTGCGGCCCAGATCGGCTGGTCCGACTGGGCCTGCGCGGCCACGATCGCGGCCATCGCGGCACGGCCGTAGATCCGGCGGGAGGCCTCCAGGGTGGCGGGGTCGGTGGCGCTCTCCCAGCGCTCCTCGATCAGTTCGTCGGTGAGGAGGGCCGGGTCGTGGACCATGGACCGCAGCCACTGGACGAGGTTGTCCCGGGTGGGGTTCTCGGCGAACTCCACGAGAAGGTTCAGGCCCTCGCTGGGCGCCGGGGTGAGGATGTTGCGGCCGACACCGCCGACGGTGACGATCCTTCGGAACAGGTCCTTGCGGGCGACGGCGAGGCCGATCGCGACGAAGCCGCCCATGGAGTTGCCGACGACGTCGACCTGCCCGAGGCCGAGGCCTTCGAGGAAGCGCAGCACCGCCTTCGGGGCCGCCGCCATGGGGTTCTCCGCGGTCGGATCGCTCACGCCGAAGCCGGGGAACTCCAGGGCCAGGCAACGGAAATGCTCGGCGAGCACGGGGAGGTTGCCGCGGTAGTTGCGCCAGCCGGTCACGCCCGGCCCCGATCCGTGCAGCAGCAGCAACGGCGGTCCGTCGCCCGCCTCGTGGTAGCGCAGGACGCCCTCGTCGGTCTCCAGCTCGCGCAGGGTGTCCTCGCGGGTGAGTGTCATGACTGTGCCCTCCGGTCGACAGGTGAGCCCCAGGTTTCCGTGGCCGGGCCGGTCGGCGGGCCGTCGGCTCCCGATCAGTGGGACGAGGCCGGGCGCCCGCCGTGACCGGCTGATTACCGTCGCCCCAGGCGCGGGACCGGGGGCCGCGCCGGCGGTTATGTGATCACTGTGATGGGAGAGACGGATGGGCGTTCGCTCGCTCGGATATCTGCGGCTGGAATCCACCGACCTGGAGAAATGGAGGCGTTTCGGCGGGGAGTTCCTCGGGCTGATGCCCGTGGAGGGCCCGTCGTCCGACGCGCTGTACTTCCGGATGGACAGCTACCCGGCCCGGATCGTGGTCGCGCCGGGCGCGCAGGACAGGATGACGGCGCTCGGCTTCGAGGTCCTCGACGAGCGGGAACTCGCGGGCCTGGTAGCCGCCGTCGAGAAGGCCGGCATCAAGGTGACGGCGGGCACCGAGGCCGAGGCGCAGGAGCGCCGGGTGGGCGGGTTCGTCCGCTTCAACGACCCGGGCGCCAACCCGGTCGAACTGTTCTACGGCCCGATCCTCGACCATGTGCCGGTCAGCACGCCGCTGGTGTCGGGCTTCGTCACCGGCGACATGGGCTTCGGGCACGCCATCATCTCGGCCGAGGACGCCCGGGGGACCTTCGACTTCTATGTGAACGTCCTCGGCTTCATCGAGCGCAACACGATGCGCTCCCCCGGCGGCACGACCTGGTTCATGGGCTGCAACCCCCGCCATCACACGCTCGGTGTCACGCCGATGCCGGGTCCCGGGCGGCTGCTGCACTTCATGGTCGAGGGCGCGGAGCTGGACGACGTGGGCCTCGCCCTCGACCGGGCGACGAAGGCCGAGATCCCGATGATGCACTCGCTCGGCAAGCACACCAACGACCACATGGTGTCCTTCTATGTGTGGTCGCCGGAGAACTACGCGGTCGAGTTCGGCTGGAACGGCCTGAAGGTCCCCGAGCCGGTGCCGGTCTACGAGATCACCGACGGCGCGTTCTGGGGCCACCACTTCTCGCCCCCGCCGATGCCGGCGAGCTGAGCCGACGGCCACCGACCCGCCCCGGTCGGTGGCCGTCGCCCGTACATCAGTGAAGGGTGATCGCCCGTTCGGGACAGGCGCGTTCGCCGTCGCGGGCCGCCTCCTGCCGTTCTGCGGGGATCTCGCCCTCGACGGGCAGGGCGTATCCGGCGTCGTCGAGACGGAAGAGCTCCGGGGCCGCCGCGGCGCAGCGCGCGTGCCCCGAGCATGTCGCCGGGTCAATGGTCATCTTCATGGAACTGCTCCGTCCTCACAGGTCGATCGGTCCGCAACTGCCCGTCTCCTACGGCTTGTTCGTCGACCCCGCGTCCACGGTGAACTGGAGGCCGGTGACGTACCGCGCCTCGTCCGAGGCCAGGAACAGGACGGCGTTGGAGACGTCCCGCGGTTCGACGTACGGGGCGAGGGGGTTCATCGCGGCGAGCTTGAACAGGGGTTCCCGCTCGGCGAGTTCCTCGACCGGCACACCCACGGTGATACCGGTGTCGCTGACGCCGGTGGGGTGGACGGTGTTCACCCGGATCCGGTGCGGGGCGAGTTCGTTGGAGAGGGCCTTCATCAGGCCGACGACGCCGTGCTTGCTGGCCACGTAGTGGGCGTACGGCACATGGCCGCGGATTCCGGCGGCGGAGCTGGTGATGACGACCGAGCCGCCCTCACCGGCCTCGATCATCCCGGGGACCGCCGCGCGCACGGTGTTCCAGGCGCCCTTGAGGTTGACGTCCATGACGACGTCCCAGGCCTCCTCGGACAGCTCCCAGGCGGCTCCGATGCTCATGACGCCGGCGTTGGCCACGACGATGTCGAGCCGGCCGAACTCCGAGGCCGCCGCGTCGACGGCGGCGCGGATCTCGGTCACCGAACGGACATCGGCCTGGACGGCGAGGCACCTTCGGCCCGTGGCCCTCACCAACTCGGCGGTCTCTTCGAGCTGTTCCTTCGTCGCGAGCCCGTAGGGCAGCTCGTCGCTGATGTCGTGGCAGACGTCGGTGACGACGACGTCCGCGCCCTCCTCCGCCAGACGTACGGCGTGGGAGCGGCCCTGACCGCGGGCGGCTCCGGTGATGAGTGCGGCCTTGCCCGCTACCCGCCCCATGTGCACCTCAGTTCTCCGGCTCGTCGGTCAGTTCCTCGGCGGCTTCACGCAGAGCTCTCAGGCGCGATGTGAGGAGGTCCCGCTCCGGCCCCTCCCCGGTCTCCCCGATCTCGGCGAGTCGCGCGTCGACCGCGGCGATCTCCTCCCGCAGCCTGCCGTACGCCTCGTCGCGTGTCAGCAGGTCGATGTCGGTCCAGTCCGAACGCTCGGACTCCGGGCGCCTGTTCACGCGGGGAGGTTGTAGAGGCGGCGGGCGTTGAGCTCCACCATCCGGTGGACCTCGTCGTCCGGTACGTCGGCGAGCACTTCGGCGGCGTAGGCGCGGCTCCTGGGCCAGTACGAGTCGGAGTGCGGGTAGTCGCACTCCCAGGTGATCTTGTCGACGCCCACGTGGTGGCGTATCTCCACGCCGAACCGGTCGTCGATGAAACAGCCGTGGAAGTGCTTGTCGAACAGCTCCGAGGGCCGCACGCTCTGGTTGACGTTCTGGTAGAAGCGGTGCCGCTCCCAGGTGCCGTCGCTGCGTTCCAGGAGGTAGGGGATCCAGCCGATGCCGCCCTCGGACAGCCCGATCTTCAGCCTGGGGTGCTTGTGGAGCAGCGGTGAGAAGAGCAGGTCGGCGGTGGCGAACATGGCGTTGCAGCCGAACAGGGCGATCGTCACCGCGAACGGGGCGTCCTCGGCCGTCTTCGGCGGCTTGCCGGAGGTGCCGAAGTGCAGGCACAGGGGCATGTCGGTCTCCTCGGCGGCCGTGAACACCGGGTCCCAGTGGTCGGTGTGGAAGGACGGCAGGCCGCGCGGGGCCGGGTTCTCCGGGAAGGAGATCGCCTTCGCGCCCTTGGCCGCGGTGCGGTGGATCTCCGCGACGCAGGCGGGCACGTCCCACAGGGGCAGGATGACGAGCGGGATGAGCCGGCCGGGTGCGGTGGCGCACCACTCGTCGAGGACGAAGTCGTTCCACGCCTGCACACACAGCAGGGCCAACGCCGGGTCCTTGCCCTCAAGGAACACATGGCCCGAGAACCCCGGGAACGACGGGAAGCACAGCGCCCCCCACACCCCGTCCAGGTCCATGTCGCGGATCCGGGCCTTGGGGTCGTAGCAGCCCGGGATCATCTCGTCGTAGCGGGTGGGTTCGAGACCGAACTCCTCGGGTTGCTTGCCCGCGACGGCGTTGAGGCCGATGTAGGGGTAGATCCGGTCCTCGTACGTCCACACCTCGGCGGGTGCCTCGCCCTCGCCCCTCGGCCGCTCGATGATCCGCGGCCCCGCCTCCCGGTACCTGGCCGGCAGCCGGTCCGACCACAGCCGGGGCGGCTCGATGAGGTGGTCGTCGGTCGACAGCAGTTTCATCCACGGCTGCAACGGCATCGTGGCGCTCCCTCGTCCGCTCGGCTCTGGCCCCCGGACTCTAGGACCGGCGTCCTATTGCGTGCACTGATCAGGTCCCACTGAGCGGGATCTTGCGCAGTTCCGCACCGTATCGGGGCTACTTTTCACAGCGCCTTGCCGACAGAAGGAGTCCCACGATGGGTCGAGTGGACAACAAGGTCGTCTTCATCACGGGAGCCGCGCGCGGACAGGGACGTGCCCATGCGCTGCGGCTCGCCTCGGAGGGCGCCGACATCATCGCCGTGGACCTGTGCGAGGACATCGCCTCCAACGGCTATCCGCTGGCCACACCGGACGACCTCGACGAGACGGTGCGCCAGGTGGAGAAGCTGGGCCGTCGGGTTATGGCCCGCCGGGCCGACGTACGGGACCGGGCCGCGCTCAAGGCCGCCGTGGACGAGGGGGTCGCCGAACTGGGGCGCCTGGACGCGGTGGTCGCCCAGGCGGGGATCGCCCCGCTGGGCCCCGACCGCGGGCCGCAGGCGTTCCTCGACGCCGTCACCGTCGACTTCCACGGTGTCGTGCACGCCGTCGAGGCCGCGCTGCCCCATCTTCCCGACGGCGCCTCGATCGTCGCTACCGGCTCGATCGCCGGGCTGATCCCGGCCACCACCGACAACCCGGCCAACGGGCCCGGCGGGCTGGGCTATTCGTTCGCGAAGCGCCAAGTCGCCTCGTTCGTGCACGACTTGGCGACGGTTCTCACCGCCCGGCGGATCCGGGTCAACGCGGTGCATCCCACGAACGTCAACACCGACATGCTCAACAGCGAGATCATGTACCAGTCGTTCCGGCCCGACCTGGAGAACCCGACCCGCGAGGACGCCCTGGCCTCGTTCCCGGCGACGACCGGATTCGGTATCCCCTATGTCGAGCCCGAGGACGTCGCCGAGACGGTGCTGTTCCTCGTCTCGGACGCGTCCCAGTACGTCACCGGGGTGCAGATGCGCGTGGACGCCGGCGGCTATGTGAAGCGGCGCCCGCAGCTGCCTGCCTTCTGACGCCCACCTTCTGGCACCTACCCTTCGAGGTCCAGGACGACCTTCCCTGTAGTGCGGCGCTCGGCCACGTCGGTCAGCGCCGCGGCGACGTCGGCCAGGGAGTGCACGCGGGAGACCAGCGGGCGCATTCCTCCGGCCACCAGCCGGGCCAGGACACGGTCGGCCTCGGCCACCGCGTCCGGGGCGTACTGGCGCACGGTGCGGATCTCGAAGCCCCGTACGACCAGGTCCTTGAGGAGAACGAGGTTCAGCGGAATGCGCGGGATCTCCCCGTCGGCGTAGCCGACCGTCACGAACCGGCCGCCCCGTCGCAGTCCGCGCAGGGCGGCCTCGGCGTACCGTCCGCCGACCGGGTCGATCACCAAGTGGGCGCCTCCATCGGTGAGTTCGCGGGTGCGGAGCTTGAGGTCCTCGCGGACGTAGTCCACGCCGGCCACGGCCCCGAGTTTGCGGGCCGTCGCGAGCCGTTCCTCACTGGAGGCGGCCGCGACGACGCGCAGGCCGAGCCGGGTCGCGAGGTCGACGGCGGCCGAGCCGACCCCTCCCGCAGCGCCCAGCACCACCGCCCATTCGCCTTCGGTGCCCTGCCCGACGGTCACCAGGGAGTGGTAGGCGGTCGCGTACGTCACGTGGAAGGCGGCGGCGTGCACCATGTCGAGGCCCTCGGGGACCTGGCGCAGGCTCGCCACGGGGACGACGACCTGCTCGGCGAAGGCTCCGGTGAGGGCCGCGCCGGCGACCGGCGAGCCGACCGGGGGGCCGTCCACTCCGGGGCCCAGGGCTTCCACGACTCCCGCGAACTCACTGCCCGGTGTGAAGGGCAGGGGCGCCGGGACCTGGTAGCGGTTCGCCACGAGCAGCACGTCGGGGAAGTTGACGGCGGCCGCGTGGACGCGGACCAGCACCTCGCCGGGGCCCGGCCGGGGGTCTTCGAGTTCGGTGACGGTGAGATCCGCGGGCGGCCCGTACCTCGTACAGCGAGCGGCTCTCATCGTGTCCTCTCCATCGTGGGGTCGCGCGGCAGGCCCAGCACCTGCTCGGCGATGGTGTTGCGCTGGATCTCGGCCGTACCGGCGCCGATGGTGGAGGCCCGGGTGCGCAGGAACCCCCAGACCCAGCGCCCGCGTTGGACGGCGTGCGGGTCGTGGCGGCCGAGGATGCCGTAGGGCCCCAGCAGGTCCAGGGCGAACTCGTGCAGGTCCTGTTCGAACGTCACGATGAACAGCCGCGAGGTCGAGGAGGCCGGACCGGGCTCGCCTTTGGCGATGATGTCGGCGATGGTGCGCATCCCGGTCAGACGCATGATCCGCACCCGGGTCTCGAAGTCCGCGAGCCGGTCGCGCACCAGCGGGTCCGCCGTCGCCCCGCGCTCCCGGGCGAGCTCGATCAGCTCGTCCAGCACGCGGCGGTACAGGGCGGCCTGGTTCATCGCCCCGGCGGCACGTTCGTGTCCGAGGCTCGTGCGGACCAGGGGCCAGCCGCCGTTCTCCTCGCCGATGCGGTCGGCGACCGGGACGCGGACGTCGTCGAAGAAGATCTCGCAGAAGCGGGCGTCGCCGGTGAGGTCGCGCAGGGGCCGTACGGTGACGCCCGGGGCGTGCGCGTCGACGAGGAGGTAGCTGATGCCCTCCTGGCGGGAGCCGGGCGGGCCGGTGCGGACCAGGGTGTAGAGGATGTCGGCGATGTCGGCCGAACTGTTCCACACCTTCTGGCCGTTGACGACGTACTCGGTGCCCTCGCGGCGGGCGGTGGTGCGCAGGGCGGGGAGGTCGGAGCCTGCCTCGGGTTCGGAGTAGCCCTGGGCCCACACCGAGTCGCCGCGGAGCATCGGGCGCAGGAGGCGTTCCTTCTGCTCGTCGGTGCCGTACGTGATGATCGTGGGGGCGGCGATGCCGAGTCCGGTGCCGAGCGGTCCCGGGACCCTGGCCTTCGCGTACTCCTCCTGGTAGATCACCTGGCGGGCGAAGGGGAGGTCCATGCCGCCGTACGCGCGCGGCCAGCCGGGGCCTGCGTATCCGGCGTCGTACAGGGTGGCCAGCCATTTCCTCTGCCAGGCGAGGCGTTCGACGGAGTCCTTGGGGCGGCGGCCGGGGTGCCGGCCCCTCAGGAAGGCCCGCAGGTCGGCGCGGAAGTCGTCGTCGGTCATCGCGGGGCCATGCGGATGGCGCCGTCGAGGCGGACGGTCTGGCCGTTGAGGTACGGGTTCTCCAGCATCTCCACGGCCAGGCGGGCGAAGTCGTCGGGGTCGCCGAGGCGCTTGGGGTGGGGCACGGACGCGGCGAGGCCCTCGCGGATGTCCTCGCGGAGGCGGCCGAGCATCGGGGTGTCCATGATGCCGGGGGCGATGGTGTTCACCCGGATGTGCCAACTGGCCAGGTCGCGGGCGGCGACGAGGGTCATGCCGTGTACGCCCGCCTTGGCAGCGGTGTAGGAGGTCTGGCCTATCTGTCCGTCGAAGGCGGCGACCGAGGCGGTGAGGACCACGGCTCCCCGGTCGCCGTCGACGACCTCGTTGCCGGAGAGACGGGCGGCGGCCAGGCGCAGCACGTTGTAGGTGCCGACGAGGTTGACCCGCACGACCTCGGCGAACGAGGCGAGTTCACCGGGGTTGCGGTCGCGGTCGATGATCCGGGTGCGGTCGCCGCCGCGGCCCGCGCAGTGCACGACCGCCCGCAGGGTGCCCAACTCCTGTGCGGCGTCCAGGGCTTCGGCGACCGCGGTCTCGTCGGTGACGTCGGCGCGGACGAACCGGGCCCGGTCGCCGAGGTCGGCGAGAGCCTTGACGCCCTGCTCCTCGGAGATGTCGGCGATGACGACGCGGCCGCCGCGGTCGATGACCCGGCGGGCGGTGGCCAGGCCGAGCCCGGAGGCGCCGCCGGTGACCAGTGCCGAGGAACCGTCGATGTGCATGAACACTCCTCACAGTCCGAGGGACTTGCTGATGATGGTCTTCATGACCTCGCTGGTGCCGCCGTAGATACGGGTCACGCGAGCGTCGGCGTAGAGCCGGGCGATCGGCGATTCGAGGATGTAGCCGTAGCCGCCGTGCAGTTGGAGACAGCGGTCGACCACACGGCCCTGGGTCTCGGTGCAGAACAGCTTGGTCCTGGCCGCGTCCACGGGATCCAGGCCGCCCGCGACATGCGCGGTGACCGCCGCGTCCAGCAGGCACTGCGCCGCTTCCAGCTCCGTCGACATGGAGGCGAGTTCGAACTTCGTGTTCTGGAAGTCGGACAGCGCCTTGCCGAATATGCGCCGGTCACGCACGTAGGCCACGGTCAGGTCGATCGCCGCCCTCGTCTGGGCGACCGCGCCGACCGCGATGGCCAGTCGCTCCTGGGCGAGGTTGCGGCCCAGGTGGGAGAAGGCCTCGCCCTCCTCGCCGAGGAGGTTGGCGGCGGGGACGCGGACGTCGGCGAAGGAGAGTTCGACCGTGTCCTGGGTGGCGAGGCCGATCTTCTCCAGCCTGCGGCCGACGGTGAACCCGGGCATGTCCCGCTCGACGACGAGCAGGGACAGGCCCTTGCGCCGGTTGCCCGGATCGGTGCCGGTGCGGGCCACGACGATCACCAGGTCCGCGTGGTGGCCGCCGGTGATGAAGGTCTTCGCCCCGTCGAGCACGTAGTGGTCGCCGTCGCGGACCGCGCGGGTCGCGACGCCTGCCAGGTCGGAGCCCGTGCCCGGCTCGCTCATCGCGATCGCGGTGTACAGCTCGCCCGAGGCGAGACCGGGGAACCAGCGGGCCCGCTGCTCGGCGTTGGCCAGCCCGGTGAAGTACGGGACGACGACGTCGAGATGGGTGCGCAGGCCGCCCAGGGTCACGATCGCGCGGGCGCACTCCTCCTGGATGACGACGTTGAAGCGGTAGTCGTCCTGGCCGCCTCCGCCGTACTCCTCGGGGACGGCCGTGCCGATGATGCCCAACTCGCCCAGGGCGGTGAAGAGTTCGCGGGGGACGAGTCCGGCCTGCCGCCACTTCTCGTAGGCCGGGACCACTTCGCGGGTGAGGAAGTCGCGGACCAGGAGGCGGAAGTCCTCGTGGGTCTCTTCGAACAGGGTCCGGCGCATCGGATCTCCTTCAATTCGACCCGATTGAGTATACGCAATCACCCTTCCTTGAACACCGCTACCGGAACGTGATCAGTGCCACCAGGGAATGAGTGCATCCAAATGACGTCGCATCCGGTGCCTGGCAAGCCCGGCGTCGCCTTCCAGGATCGCGTCGAGGATGCGCTGGTGGATGTGCTGGACCTCTGCCGCGGCGGTGTCTCCGGGCAGTGGCTGGTCATGACCGGCGGCGTGCTTGCGGAACAGCTCCGTGATGATGGCGAGGAACAGCGACAGGACCGGGTTGCGGGCCAGTTCGGCCAGCTCGGTGTGGAACAGGTCGGCCTTGCGCGGGTCTTCGGCCGGCCCCTCCGTGGGCCGGCGCACCGCCCGCGCGAGCCGCTCGGCGACCTCGTCGAAGGCGCCGTCCTCCGCCTGCCGGGCGGTGACCCGGGCGACGACGCCGAGTTCGACGGCGTTGCGGACGATCCTGAGGTCGTCGGCCGTGACGCCCTGGTACTCCAGGAAGAGCGCCATGGTGTCGACGCTGGCCTGCGGTTCGGGGGCGGCGACGATCAGGCCGCCGCCGGGGCCGCGGCGCATCCGGGCCACCGAGTGGTACTCCAGCAGCCTGACCGCCTCCCGCAGGACGGCGCGGCTGATGCCGTAGCGGGCGAGGAGATCACCCTCCGAGCCGAGTACCTGGCCGACCTGCCAGCCGCGCGCGGCGATGTCCTCGTGGATGCGGGCGGCGACCACCTCGGCGAGCTTGGCCCGCGGGCCCTCGACGAGTTCGGGCTCGACCACGTTCCCCGCGATCCGCGGCCCGCGTCGCACCCGGTGCTTCTCGATCCAGGCGGCCACCGACTCCAGATGCGCGGCCAGTTCCGTCTGCGCGCGGGCGCCGTCACCGGCGATCACGGCGTCCACGACGGCCCGATGGGCCCGGTGGGAGGTCTCCTTGGCCGAGTGCGTGTCCGCCTTGGAGATCCGGCGGGAGGTGTGCGCGTAGCGCGCGGTGAGACGGGTGAGGACATCGACGAAGAGGTGCAGGACCGGGTTGCCCGACAGCTGCCCGAGCACCGGGTGCAGCGGGTCCTGGGAGTGGACGCCGGGCTCGTCCCGGTGGACGCGCTCCTCGGCGAGCGTGGCGCGGAGGGTGCCGATGCCGTCCTCGGTGATGCGGTCCGCGGCGAGGCCCGCGGCGATCGGCTCCAGCAGGAGACGGGCGTGCAGCAGGTCGGTGACGCTGGTTCCGACGTACTCCAGGTAGATCACCATGGCCCGGGTCGCGGGGCCCGCGTCGGGCGCGGACACGAACAGACCGCCGCCCGGGCCGCGACGCATCTTCGCGACCTGGTGGTGCTCGACCAGCCGGACCGCCTCACGCAGCACCGCACGGCTGACCCCGAAGCGCTCGCGCAGGTCCACCTCGGAGCCGAGCGACTCACCGACCGGCCAGCCGCGGCGGATCACGTCCGCCTCGATGCGCTGGGCGATCTGCGCGGCCAGGGTGCCGACCCGTTCGTCGGCGGGCTCTGGGTCGGCGGCGGTCGCCATGGGCGGGCTCCTCGGGCGCGGGGACAGGGCTGCGGGCGCTCAGTCTAGTTTGCCGGGACGATCACCGGCCGCTGTCCTGAGAGTGCACTCATTATGGCTGTTCTCCCCGTACTCACCCCTACCGCGCGCCGAACAGGGCCCTTTACAGTGACCTCAACAGGGTTTCTGATCTCTGCTGACGAGGAGCGGACCGCTATGCGTCTGGAGTCCAGTCCGGAGCTCGACGCGTTCCGGAACAAGGTGCGGGCCTTCGTCGCGGAGCACGCTCCCGGCGTCAAACGGCATGCGGGCGTACGCGCGCCCGATCCGGAGCTGATGCCGGCGATCCGGGAGTGGACCGCGAAGCTGTACGAGGCGGGGTTCCTCGGCATCAACTGGCCCGCGGAGTACGGCGGTCGGCCCGACGCGCATCCGCTGGAGCCGTTCGTCGTCGCCGAGGAGCTGGCCCGGGCCCGGACCTGGCCGCCGGTGGGCGCGGCCTCGCTGGCGTCGGCGGCGCTCATCGAGTTCGGCACGACGGAGCAGCGGGCGCGATTCCTTCCCCGTATCCGCACGTGCGAGGACGTGTGGTGCCAGTTGTTCAGTGAGCCGGAGGCGGGGAGCGACCTGGCCTCGCTGCAGACCCGCGCACGACGTGCGGGTGACGTCTTCGTCGTGGACGGCCAGAAAGTGTGGACGACCAACGGGCAGCACGCCGACATGGGGTATCTGCTGGCGCGGACCGACCCGGACGCGCCGCGGCACAAGGGGATCACGGCGTTCGCGGTGGACATGTGCAGCCCGGGGGTGCAGGTGCGGCCCCTGCGGGAGATCACGGGGACGACCGACTTCAACGAGGTCTTCCTCGACGGTGTCCGGGTCCCGGCCGGGAACGTGATCGGTGCGGTGGACGACGGCTGGCGGGTGGCGATGAGCAGCCTCGGGCACGAGCGGTCCGGGGTCGCCGCACGGGGCGTCGAGTCGGTCGCCGTGCTCGACGAACTGCTGGAGCTCGCCGGGGAGAGGGCGACCGACGAGGTCGGTGAACTGGCCGCGCGCGTCCACGTGAACACGGCGATGATCGCGCTCGCGCAGTCCCGGATGCAGGCCGGGACGGAAGGGGCCGCCGACGCCCTGCTCGGCAAGATCTTCTTCAGTGAACTCAACCATGACCTGGTGGAGTTCGGCCTGGGCCTCCAGGGCACCGACGGGCTGCTCGTCGAGGGTGACCCGGAGGCCGTGGCGCAGGGGTGGTGGCAGGACGCGTATCTGTACGCGCGGGCGTTCACCATCGCGGGCGGGGCGAACGAGATCCTGCGGACCCAGGTGGCGGAGAGGGGGCTCGGACTGCCCCGGGACCCCCGCCGGTGAACGACTCAGTCCAGCAGTTCCATGATCGTCGCGTTGGCCGTGCCGCCGCCCTCGCACATCGTCTGCAGGCCGTACCGCAGGTGCTGCCTGCGCATTCGGGCCAGCATGCGTGTCATCAGGATGGCCCCCGAGCCCCCGAGCGGATGCCCCACGGCTATCGCGCCGCCCAGGGGGTTCAGGCGCTCCGGGTCGGCGCCCGTCTCGGCCAGCCACGCCAACGGCACCGGTGCGAAAGCCTCGTTGACCTCGAAGACGCCGATGTCGTCGATGGACAGCCCCGCCCTGCGCAGCACCTTCTCCGTCGCAGGGATCGGGCCCGTGAGCATCATGATCGGGTCCGCGCCGCTCACCGCTCCCGAGTGGTAGCGGGCGATCGGGGTCAGGCCCAGTTCGCGGGCGCGCTCCGAGGTCGTGATCAGAAGGGCGGCCGCGCCGTCCGAGATCTGGGAGGAGTTCCCCGCGTGGATCACGCCGTCCTCCTTGAACGACGTCCTGAGGCCGGCCAGCGTCTCGGGCGAGGTGCCCCGCCTCAGCCCTTCGTCGACGGCGAACTTCGTGCCGTCGGCCTCGACCGGGACGATGTGGTCGTCGAAGACGCCTTCGTCGATCGCGGCGGCGGCCTTGGCATGTGAGGCGGACGCGAACTCGTCGAGTTGCCGACGGCTCAACCCCCAGCGTTCGGCGATGAGTTCGGCGCCGACGCCCTGACTGAACTCGAAGCCGTCGTAGCGGTCCAGGACCGCGGGGCCGTACGGCATGCCCGTCGTGCGGTGGGAGCCGAGCGGGACCCTGGTCATGGTCTCCACTCCCCCGGCCACCACGAGGTCGTACTGGCCCGCCATGACGGCGTGCGCGGCGGAGTCGACCGCCTGTTGACTGGAGCCGCACGCACGGTTGACGGTCACGCCGGGGACGTGTTCGGGCCAGCCGGCCGCCAGGACGGCGAACCGTGCGATGTTGCTGGACTGATCGCCGATCTGGGTCACGCACCCCCACACCACGTCGTCCACGGCTCCGGGGTCCATGCCGGTGCGCCGCTCCAGCGCGCGGAGCACCTCGGCGGACAGATCGGCCGCGTGGACCGAGGCCAGCGAGCCGTTGCGCTTGCCGATCGGAGTGCGTACGGCGTCGACGACGACGGCGTCCCTCATGTGCGGATCCTCTCCTGCGGTCGGTCGGTCTGTACGGCGGCGCCGGTGTGGAGGAGTCGGTCGACGCCGTCCACGCCCCAGTCCCGGAACACCGCACAGGTGTCGGCGCCGACGGCGGGTGCGGTGGGGCCGGGCCGGGTGGGTGTTTCCGAGAACCGTGGGGCCGGGGCGGGCTGTACGACGTCTTCGCGGGTGAACAGGCTTGCGCGTGCGACGAGTTGGGGATGGGCTGCCGCTTCCGTCAGGCTCAGGACCGGGGCGACGCAGGCGTCGGTCCCCTCGAACAGGGTCGCCCACTCGTCGCGGGTGCGTTCCGCGAACCGTTCCGTGAGCCGACGGCGCAGTTCCGGCCAGGCGCCTCGGTCGTGCTGGGCGGCCGGGTCCACGTCCAGGCCGAGCAGGTCGATCAGGCTCCGGTAGAACTTCGGTTCCAGGGCGCCCACCGCGACATGCCGGCCGTCCCGGGTCCCGTAGACGGCGTAGAACGGCCAGCCGCCGTCGAACCGGTTGACGCCCCGCTCGTCGCTCCACTCGCCGCGGCCGAGCTTGGCGAAGGTGCTGGCGAGCAGGTGGGTGGTGCCGTCGACGATGGCCGCGTCGACGACCTGGCCCCGCCCGCTGCGGTCCACGGCGTGCAGTGCGGCGAGGACGCCGATGACCAGGTAGCAGCCGCCGCCCCCGAAGTCGCCGACGAGGTTGAGCGGGATCTGCGGGGGGCCGCCGGCCTCCCCGATCGCGCCGAGCGCCCCGGTGACGGCGATGTAGGTGAGGTCGTGTCCGGCCGCTGCGGCGAGGGGTCCGTCCTGGCCCCAGCCGGTCATACGCCCGTACACCAGGCGGGGGTTGCGGGCGAGACATGCGTGCGGGCCGATGCCGAGCCGTTCGGTGACTCCGGGACGGAAGCCCTCGATCAGTACGTCGGCCCGCTCGACGAGGTCGAGGAGTGCGGCGGTGGCGGACGGGAGCTTGAGGTCCAGGACCACCGACCGCTTTCCCCGGTCGAGGACGGCGGCGGGGCCGCCCGCGTCGGACTCGGCCCCGCGCCCGGGCCGGTCCACGCGGACCACTTCGGCCCCGAGGTCGGCGAGGAACATCCCGGCGAAGGGGCCGGGCCCGAGCCCGCCGAGTTCGAGGACCCGGCAGCCGGCCAACGGGCCCAGCGCCCGGGGTGCGGCCGTCCCGCTCACCGTCCCTTCCACACCGGCGGGCGCTTCTCCGCGAAGGCCGCGGCGCCCTCACGCGCGTCCTGTGACCGGAAGACCGGCTCGGCGATCTCGAACTGCTTGGCCCAGCCCTCCTCCAGGGTCCAGTCGGCGGTGGAGCGGGCGATCTGCTTGGTGGCGGCGACGGCGAGCGGCCCGTTGGCCGCGATCACCGAGGCGAGTTCCAGGGCGCCTTCCAGCGCGCCGCCCGTCTCCGTGAGCCGGTTGACCAGGCCGACCTCGGCCGCGCGTACGGCGTCGATCGGTTCGCCGGTCAGGAGGAGTTCCAGGGCGAGGGCGAAGGGGACCTTGCGGGGCAGTTGCAGTGCCGCGCCCGCGCGGGCGACCAGTGACCGCTTCACCTCCGGTACGCCCAGCCGTGCCGTGCGGGCGGCGACGACGAGGTCGCAGGCCAGCAGCAGTTCGAATCCGCCGGCCAGGGCCCAGCCCTCGACGGCGGCGATGAGCGGCTTGCGGGGCGGTGTGATGCTGATGCCGCACAGCCCCCGGCCCTCGATCGCGGGGGTCTCTCCCTTCAGCCACGCCTTCAGGTCCATCCCCGCCGAGAAGGTGTCACCCGCCCCGGTGAGGACGCCGACGCGCAACTCGTCCGACTCGTCCAGTTCGTCGACCGCGGCCGCCACTCCGGCGGCCACCCCCGCGTCCAGCGCGTTCTTGACCGACGGGCGGTTGATCGTGATGACCTGGACCGCTCCCCGGCGCTGCACGAGTACCTCGTCCGACACGTTGCCTCCTTGCTGTTCAGTGGCCGGTCACGGTGAACCGGGCCAGTTCGTGGGCGACCATGCCCGCCAGATCCGCGGCGGGCGGCGCCGGCAGTGCCACGGGCCGGTCACGGGTCGGCAGGAGTACGACGGCCGTGCCGGGGGTGGTGATCTCGCCCCGCTGGTTCTCGCAGCGCATCTCGATGTGCACCTCGGCGCGTCCGTCGACCTGTCTCTTGTCGACGACCGTGCCGCGCACCCAGGTGGTGTCGCCGAGGTAGTTGAACCTGTGGTGCTCACAGCGCAGTTGCCACAGCCAGCCGTCGTCTCCGATCCAGTCGGTGAGCAGATGACACAGCCAGGTCTCGCGCATGCCGCCGTAGTCGTACGGGTTGGGCAGCCCCAACTCCCGTGCCCGTTCCGGCTCCCAGTGCAGGCGCTGCACGGTGTCGGGGATGCCCAGCGGATTCGGCGGGTACAACCCCGGCGCCTTGCGGCGCACTCGGGCGGCGATGCCGAAGACCCCGGGCGGGGTGAGCTGCATGCCCCAGCCGAGATGCCAGACCACCACGTCCGTGACGGTCAACGGCCCCTTAACGCGGGGCTGCAGCTCCTGCCCGACCTCGACGTCCTCCCAGTACCGGGGCTCGGCACCGCGCCGGGTCTCGGCGGCGTAGGCCGCGTCGATGTCGGCCAACTCAGCGGCGGTGTAAGGCTGTTGCGTCAGTACTTCCTTGGCCCGCCGCTTCGACGTGTCGCGTTCGGCGTTGATCCAGGTGCCTCGCCGTACGGCGTGCGGTGCGCCTTCGCCGTTCGTGTAGAGGTAGTCCTTGACGACATGGGCCGTACGTCCGCCGAAGCGGCTCTGCTTGGTCCGCACGCCCACCTGGGTCTCCAACACCCGGCAGCGATCGCCCAGTTGAAGGGGACGCCACCACTCGAACTCCATCACGGCCTGATAGGAGCCCAGTCCGGCGAACGGATCGCCCTTCAGCAGGGCCTTCGTGCCGGCGTCCGGTGCCGGAGCCGCGTCCTCGCCCATGGTGTAGAGAAAGGTCGGCGGTGCCACGAGGGAGCCCCAACGGGACTTCGCCGCGTGGCCGGGGTCGCAGTAGAGCGGGTTGTCGTCGCCGTAGCCGAACGCGAAGTGCCGTACGCCGTCCCAGGTGACCTCGTGGTTGTGCGGCGGGTTGCGCTGGGGCACGGGGATGCCCAGGCGGCGCCGGGAGCGTTCTAGCGCCTCGTCGGTCAGCCGGCCGAACTGCTCGGCGGTGCTGGTCATCCCGCGTTCTCCTCCAGGGTTTCGGCCCGCACGATCTCCAGCAGTTCCATACGACTCACCTTGCTCGACGGCGTTCGGGGCAGCGCTTCGAGTACGACGACGTGGACGGGCACCTCGTACGGCAGGAGCTGTGCCCGGCACAGGGCGAGGAGTTCGGCGACGTCCGGTGGGGTACGGCCCGGTTCGGCCTCCACCGCCGCCACCGGCACCTCGCCCAGCCGCGGGTCCGGCAGTGCCGCCACGGCCGCCTCCCGCACGGCCGGGTGCGTCTCCAGCACCCGTTTGACGGACTCCGGCTGCACCTTGAAGCCGCCGCGGATGATGGCGTCGTCGGCACGGCCCTCGATCCACACGAAACCCTCGGCGTCGATCCGGGCCAGATCGCTGGTGCGGGTCCATCTCCGGCCACCCTGGGTGCTCTGTTCGGTACGGACCTCCAGGCGTCCGGTGCGGCCGGGCGGGAGCGCGGTGCCGTCGTCGCCGGTCACCCGCAGTTCGACACCGGGGAAGGCCCGTCCGGCGCTGCCCGCCTTGCGTCCCCACCACTTCTCGTGCAGCGGCAGCGTCCAGCCGGCGACCGCTCCGGCGAACTCGGTGGCGCCGTAGGTCATCAGGACGGGAACGCCGTAGCGCCGGAAGAACGCGTCGGCGAGTTCCGCCGGGCAGGGGGCGGTTCCGGAGGTGACCACCTGAAGGCTGGCCAGCCGTTCGGCGGGGACGTCGGCGTCGAGCACGGCGCGGATCGCGGCGGGGACCAGGTTCGCGGCGCGCAGCCGGTGGCGTTCCACGGCGTCGGTCCAGGGTTCGACCGCGAACCTGGGCAGCAGGAGCATGCGCCGGCCGGTGGCGAGACAGGCCAGCGCCCGCCACAGTCCGCCGATGTGCACGAGCGGCGCGGAGACCAGCGAGGCCGAACCGGACAGCAGACGACCGGACTTGGGGCTCTGGCCGCCGGCGGCGAGCGCCTGGTCGAGTTGTCCGTCGCGCAGGTGGATCCGTTTGGGCGGCCCGGTGGTGCCGGAGGTGAGCATCTCGACGGCGGTACCGGGGTTGGCGGTCGCCTCGGACCCAGGAGTGCCGGTGAGTCGTACCGTGCCGTCGCCGCCCAGTTCCAGGGTCGCTCCGTGGGCCGCGACGGCGGCGGACACGCCGTCCCGCGCGAGGGGTTCGGGGCCCGCGACGACGACCGGGAGCACGCAGCGGTTGATGTCGGCCGCGAGCCGCGCGGCGGGTTGCAGCGGGCCGAGCATCACCAGGCAGCGCCCGGAGGCGATCACCGCGACGACCGCGGCGATGTGTTCGGGCCGGTTCTCCAGTACGACACCCACCCGCGCGCCTGGCGGCAGGGCCAGGTCGTCCAAGGCGTCGAGGACCTGCCGCGCGGTCTTCTGTACGTCGCCCCAGGTCCACCAGGCCCCGTCGTGCTCGATCGCCTCGGTCTCGGCGGGCGCCTCGGCCAGCAGCCGGGTCAGGCGGTCGCGGATTCCCACAGGTTCGGCCCCTCGGGTGGTCGTCATCGGATCCCGACCAGGGCGGCCAGCCGGGCCCGGTGTGCCACGGGAGAGCCGAGCAGGTGCTCGCTCGACTTCGCGCGCTTCAGGTACAGGTGCGCGTCGTGCTCCCACGTGCAGCCGATGCCCCCGTGGATCTGGATGTTCTGCTTGGCCGTGTGGCTGAAGGCCTCCGCGCAGTACGCGGCCGCGATCGCCGCCGGCACCGACAGCCCGGCCGGGTTCTCCGCGGCCACATCGAGGGCGTGGTACGCGGCCGAGCGGGCGCCCTCCACCTCCAGCAGCATGTCGGCGCACTTGTGCTTGATCGCCTGGAACGACCCGATCGGCCTGCCGAACTGCACCCTGGTCTTCGCGTACGCCACGGCGGCGTCCAGACAGGCCTGTGCCCCGCCCACCTGTTCGGCGGCGAGCGCCACGACGGCGAGGTCGGTCACCGTGCGCAGGAACAGCGAGGCGTCGCCGTCCGGTCCGACCCGCAGCGCCGGGGCGCCGTCGAGGTCGATCCGGGCCAGGCGCCGGGTCGGGTCGAGGGTGTCGAGCCGGATGCGGGTCACACCGGAGGCGGTGCCGTCGACGGCGAACAGTGCGGGTCCCGTGCCGTCCCCGGCCACGACCAGCAGCAGGTCGGCGGTGTGGCCGTCGATCACGAACATCTTGGTGCCGGACAGGGTCCAGCCTCCCGGGTCGCGTACGGCCGATGCCTCGACGTCCTCCGTCCGCCACGATCCGCTCTCCTCGGCCAGCGCCAGCGTCGCCGTCAGCGAACCGTCGGCGATGGCGGGCAGCCAGCGGGCCCTGGCCGTCTCGTCACCGCTGGCCGCGAGGGCCTGCCCGGCGAGGGCCACGGTCGCGAAGTACGGCGAGGGCAGCAGGGACCGCCCCAACTCCTCCAGTACGACGCCCAGTTCGACGGGTCCGCCGCCGGAGCCGCCGTACTCCTCGGGCAACGCCAGGCCCTGCAGTCCGAGTTGGCCGGCCATCTGCCGCCAGACGGCCGGGTCATGGCCCTCCTCGGACTCCGTCCAGCGGCGCACCTCCCCGCTCGGCGCCTTGTCCGTCAGGAAACGCCGTAGCGTGGACCGGAGTTCGTCCTGGTCCTCGGTGAGCGTGAGTGCCACCTGGTTCCTCCACGATCGGGGCTCAGCGGGGCGTCTTGGACCGCAGGTAGGCGGCGAAGTCCGGGATCCTTGCCCGGTCGACGATCTCGATCCGTACGCCCGAGGGGTCGAGCAGGTAGGCGAAGACCGACGGGGCGTCACCGTCGACTACAGCGCACGCCTCCATCGCGAACCCGGCCTTCTCGAGCCGCTCGGCCGTCGCGGGGACGTCGTCGCAGAAGTAGCCCAGGTGGTGTGCCGCCGTGCGCGGCGGTGCCGTCCAGGGCGTGCCCGGGATCTCCTGCACGAGTTCGATGTGCGGGGCGTCGAGGGAGTACGCGTAGCGCAGGGGCAGCACGCGGTCGCCGTCGGCGAGGCGGACCGGCAGGTCGGCGGCCATCGTCTCGGTCCAGCGGTAGCCGGCGATCGCGGTGAGCGCGGACTTCGACGCCTCCAGATCCGGCACCACGATGCCGGTGTGGTAGAGGTCCGCCGCGCACAGTGGGCCGGCAGTGGCCGTGTTGCCGGCGCCGCTCACCATTCGAGCCGCAGCTGCTTGATGCCGTACATGTTGCCGTGCTGCTCCAGTTCCTGGCCGGGCGCGATCCGGTACTCGGGGATGCGCCGGTGCCATTCCTCGACGGCCACGTTCAGTTCGAGGCGGGCGAGGTGTGAGCCCAGGCAGCGGTGGGGGCCCGAGCCGAAGGCGACGTGGTTGGTGGTCGTGCGGTGCGGGTCCACTTCCAGGGGGTTCTCGAAGCGTTCGGGGTCGCGGTTGGTGACGGCGAGCGGCAGCATGACCATCTCCCCGGCCCTGACCGGGCAGCCGCCGATCTCGACGTCCCTGGTCGCCTTCCTGGCCGGCACGACGAACGAGTAGACGCGCAGGATCTCCTCCACGCTGGTCGCGATGAGGGAGGGGTCGGCGACGATCGCCTCGCGCAGGTCCGGGTGGGCGGCGAAATGGTAGAGGGCCCAGCCGATCGAGATGGGGACGGTGTCGAAGCCGGCCTGGAACATCAGGATGCAGAAGGCGTGCAGGTCCCGGTCGTCGATCGGCTCACCGTCGATCCGCCAGGTCATCGCACGCGACAGCAGGTCGTCCCGGGGTGTCTCGCGGCGCAGGGCGATCTGTTCCTCGAAGTAGTCCGACACGGCGTTCATGGCGGCCATCTGCCGGGCTGCGTCGGGGTCCTCGCCGTGGGAGAGGTGCAGCAGCTCGTGCACCCAGTGCAGGAAGGTGGGCAGGTCGTTCTCGGGCAGGCCCATCAGCCGCATGAAGATCACCGTGGGGAACCGGCGGGCGAACTCGTCGAGGACGTCCGCGGTTCCGTCGTCCTTGATCCGGTCGATCATCTCCCCCGCGACCTGACGGACCTCGTCCTCCCGGGCCGCCACGGCGCTCGGTGAGAAGTCCTTGCCCAGTAGGCGCCGCCACGCGTTGTGCAGGGGCGGGTCCAGCATCTCGGGGATCCACAGGAACCGCGGGTTCGGTTCCAGGACGGTCACCGACGTGTTGGAGAAGGTCCGCCAGTCCTGCAGCGCCTCCTGCACGGCGGGGCCGTCGGTGACGACCCAGAAGCCGCGGGCCATGGTGCTGCGGAAGCCGGAGTGGCTGCGCGCCCACGCGTCCCAGCGGTCGTGGTGGCTGAGGACCGGGCCGCCGAGGCGGTTGTCGAAGTGGTACGCGGGCACGCCTTCGTGGGTGCCGTCCGGTTCGAGGGTCGTGCTCATCGCGGTCCTCTCCTTCGGTGGCCGAGTTCAGCTGACAGCGCCGTCGATCTTGAGTGCCAGGAGTTCCTCCTGGGTGATTCCGAGCGACAGCAGGACCTCGTCGGTGTGCTCCGCGAACTGCGGCGCACGGGTCAGCGTCACCGGCGTCTCGTCGAACTGCACGGGACTGGCGACCAGTTCACGGTCGACTCCGTCGGCGTCCACGACCGACGCGATGAGTCCGTTGGCACGCAGCGAGGGGTCCTGCCCCACTTCCCACGCGTCCTGTACGGCCGCCCACTGCCCGTCCCCCCGGGAGAGGATCTCCGTCCACTCGTCGAAGGAGCGGCCCGCGAGGATCTCGGCGACGATCGCGGCGGCCTCGGCCGCGTTCGCCATCAGCTTCTCGGTGCTGTCGAACCGTTCGTCCGCGGCCAGTTCCTCGCGACCTGCCAGTTTGCAGAACTCCGCCCAGTACCGGCCCGGTTGCAGCATCGACAGTTCGATCCACCGTCGGTCCAAGGTGCGGTAGGCGCCGATGAGCGGGTTGGTGACGGAGCCGTACCTCGGCGGTGTCCGCACCGGCAGTGGACCGCCGCTCATGAGCGCCATGTTCACCGAGAACTGGGTGGCCCAGGCGCCGACGCCGAGCAACGAGACGTCCACGACGGAGGGTTGACCCGTCATCGCGCGTGAGTAGAGGGCGGCGGCGATGCCCCCGGCGATGGTCATGCCGCCCATCGCGTCGCCGTAGGCGCCGGCCGGCATGCGGGTCATGCGGTCCGCGCCGGGTGTCGTGACTCCGGCGGCGCTGCCTCCTCGCGCCCAGAACGCCGTGCTGTCGTAGCCGCCCTTGTCGGCCTCGGCACCGCGGGCTCCGAAGCCGCTGCCGCGGACGTAGACGATGTCCGGGTTGACCGCGCGTACGTCCTCGACGTCGATGCGGAGCTTGGCCCGCGCCTCGGGCAGGAAGTTGGTGAGGAACACGTCGCTGGTGCGGATCAGTTCGTCGAGGACCTTCCGGGCGCCGGGCCTCTCCAGAGCGAGTCCGACGCTGCGTTTGCCGCGGTTGGGGCCCTCCATGGTCGGGAAGAAGGACGAGCCCTCACTGATGGCCGCGTAGCCGAGTACGCGGACCAACCCGCGCTGGGCGTCGCCCCGTTCGGCATGCTCGATCTTGATCACCTCGGCTCCCCAGTCGGCGAGCACGGCGCCGGCCGCCGGGACGAAGGTGAACTGCGCGACTTCGAGAACGCGCACACCGTCCATCGGGTTCCGCATCTGACTCGCTCCTCCTGGCGTCGACTCGTCGAGGGGATTCGCCGCTCCAGACTGACCGCGCCGTCTCCGGGGCGAGCTGGTGCGCCCGCTCAGTGGGACCGCACGGTCGGGCGGTGGCGCGGGGCGGCGATCGTCGACCTCGTGCGTCTGCGGCAAGCGTAGGCGGCGCACGGTCCGAACGGAAGCTATTGCGGATACTCATTATGGGTACGGTGACGGCAACACCCAGTCCACTCCGCCCAGTCGACACGAGGCGGACTCAAAGAGGATACTCATTCATCCATGGAGGGGCGATGCTCGACTTCTCGGTCGAACCCGAGTTCCAGGCCAAGCTCGACTGGGCCGCGGCCTTCGTCCGGGAGGAGGTGGAACCGCTCGACCTCCTCTTCCCGCACGGCGGCGATCCGTACGACACCCGCAACCAGAAGTCCCGCGCCGTCCTGCGCCCGCTCCAGGAGCAGGTCCGCGCGCAGGGCCTGTGGGCCTGTCACCTCGGCCCCGAACTCGGGGGCCCCGGCTACGGCCAGGTCAGGCTCGCCCTGCTCAACGAGATCCTCGGCCGCTCCTACTGGGCGCCGACCGTCTTCGGCACGGCCGCCCCGGACACCGGGAACGCGGAGATCCTCGCGATGTTCGGCACCGAGGAGCAGAAGGCCCGCTATCTGCAGCCGCTGCTCGACGGCGACATCGTCTCCACCTTCTCGATGACCGAGCCACAAGCCGGCGCCGATCCCAAGGAGTTCGTGTGCACCGCCCGGCGCGACGGCGACGAGTGGGTCATCGACGGGGAGAAGTGGTTCTCCTCCAACGCCCGTTACGCGGCGTTCCTCATCGTCATGGCCGTCACCGACCCCGAGGCGCCGCCGCACGCCCGGATGTCGATGTTCGTCGTCCCGGCCGGGACACCGGGCATCGAGATCAAGCGCAACGTCGCCGCGATGGACGAGCGCGACTCCCTGGACGAGGGCATCCACGCCTACATCCGCTACCGCGGGGTCCGCGTCCCGCTCGACGCCATGCTCGGCGGCCCCGGCAGGGGCTTCGAGGTCGCGCAGGCCCGGCTCGGCGGCGGACGGGTGCACCACGCCATGCGTACCGTCGGCAAGTGCACCCGCGCCTTCGACATGATGTGCGAGCGGGCGCTGTCCCGGCGCACCCAGGGCACTCTGCTGGCCGAGAAGCAGGCGGTGCAGCAGTTCATCGCGGACTCCTGGCTGGAGTTGCAGCAGTTCCGGCTGCTCGTCCTGAACACCGCCTGGCTCATCGACACCCAGCCGCACGGTGCCGCCCGCACCCAGATCGCCATGTGCAAGGTCGCCACCGCCAAGGTGCTGCACGACATCGTCCAGCGCGCCGTCCACCTGCACGGCTCGCTCGGCACCACCGGCGAACTCCCGCTCGCCAAATGGTGGATGGCCGCCCCCAACCTCGCTCTCGCCGACGGCCCGACGGAGGTGCACCGCACCACGATCGCCAAACAGGTCCTGCGCGGGTACCGGCCCGCCGAGGGGCTGTTCCCCAGCGAGCACATCCCGCCGAAGCTGGACGCCGCCCGCAAGCGGTACGCGCACATCATCGACGACGACGGCCTCACCGGCCGGGTGGAGGCGTGAAGTCCCCCGCCGACCTGTTCGACCTCACCGGCCGGGTCGCCCTCGTCACCGGGGGCAGCCGGGGCCTGGGCCGGGAGATGGTGCTCGCCTTCGCCGCGGCGGGCGCCGACGTGGTGATCGCCAGCCGCAAGGCCGACGCGTGCGAGAAGGTGGCCGCGGAGGTCCGCGAACTCGGCCGACGCGCCTTGCCGGTCGCGGCCCACGTCGGCCACTGGGACGACCTCACCCGGCTCGCGGACGTCGCCTACTCCGAGTTCGGCACCGTCGACGTCCTGGTCAACAACGCCGGCATGTCCCCGCTGGCGCCCTCGTCGGCCGCCACGAGCGAGGAACTCTTCGACAAAGTGATCGGGGTCAACTTCAAGGGCCCCTTCCGACTGGCCTCGTTGGTCGGGCAGCGCATGGCGGACGCGGGCGGCGGCTCGATCATCAACGTGTCCTCGTCGGGCGCGCTGATGCCCCAGCCCCGGTTCGGCCCCTACGCGGGCGCCAAGGCCGCACTCAACGCGCTCACCACCGTCTTCGCTCTGGAGTACGGCCCGACGGTCCGGGTGAACACCATCTCCGCGGGTCCGTTCCTCACGGACATCTCCAGGTCCTGGACGGAGGAGAAGCGCCGGAGCACCCGTAGCGCGGTGGGGCGCCCGGGGCGGCCCGAGGAGATCGTCAGCACCGCGCTGTACCTCGCCAGTGACGCCTCGAGCTATACGACGGGCGCCCTGATCCGGGTGGACGGCGGGCTGTACTAGACGGCGACGTGGCTCGTGACCTCGTCCACCAGTCCCCACGTGAACGCCTCGGCGGCGCTCAACTCGGCGCCGGACAGGGCGAGATAGACGGTGCGTTCCCGGCCGATCCGGGCCGGGAGGCTCGCTGTGCCGCCCGCGCCGGGGATCAGGCCCATGCCCACTTCGGGCAGCCGGATGACGGTGTCCGGCGCGGCCCGCACCCGGCCCGCGAACGCCGGGAGTTCGATGCCCGCGCCCACACAGGCGCCGTGCAGATGTGCCGTCACCTTGTGGGCGCACCGCTGAAGGAGGGCGGCGGGGCTGCGCTCGACGCGGACCAGGTGGGCCTGCGCGGGGTCACGGGACGTACCGAACTCGGCGAGGTCGCCCCCGCTGCAGAAGGCGGGTCCGTTGCCACGCAGGTCGACGTGGCTGACCGTGGGGTCGGCCACGGCGACGTGCAGGGCCTCGCACAGGGCGTCCCGGGTCGCGGCGTCGAAGGCGTTGCGCACCCCGGGCCGGTCGAGCGTGACGGTGAGCAGGGAGCCGTCGCGGGTCAGCCCTACCGGTTCGGCGGCCGGGCGCGGGGTGCGGCGGCGGGCCGAGGCCAGCCAGGTACGGAATCCGGTGCCGGCCTGGAGCGTGGAGTAAGCGAGGGATTCGACGACCAGGCGCTCGGGTCCGGTGAGCCGGGCGCCCATGCGCAGCACCTGTACGAGAGCGAGGGCGGCCGCGGGCTGGGCCGTGACGACGTCCGCCAGACGGCGTGCGGTCAGGTGCGGGTCCGTACCGCCGACCCAGGGGCGGGGCGGGTCGGGGGTGGCGGTGAGCAGGACGTCGAAGCCGCCCGGCGCGTCGCGGTGTTCGGCCGCGACACCCACCCGGACACACCCCCGGGGCTCCCCCGCGCTCGGCGGGGGTGTGCGGTCGAGATCGACCAGTTCGAAGGGCGGCTGCATGAGCACCGGAGTGTAATGTGAAGCCGCCTCCGCGGAGAAGGGCGTTCACGTGGTGAAGAATGCTGCTCTCGATCAGTGGCTGGAGCCGGTGGAGCCGTTCCTCGGCCCGCTCACCGCCGCGGCGCAGGACTTCACCCGTCTCACCGGCGTACCGGTCGACCTGCCCACGGTCCTCTTCCTGCGCGCGGAGCTGGCCGGTCACTCCCTTCCCGGCCGCACGTCGGCGGGCGGTTCCTGCCGTCTTCTGCGTACGGCCGACGGCTGGGCCGCGGTCAACCTGGCCCGGCCCGACGACCTGGCCGCCGTGCCCGCGCTCGTCGCACTGCTGGGATCACCGGACGCGGAACTCTCGAAGGCCGCGGAACGGGCTACGGCGGCCGAGGTCGCCCGTGCCGCCCAGTTGCTCGGTATCGCGGCGGCGGAGCTCGGGGCGGCCCGTGGTCGACGAGTGCCGGTGCTGGCCCACCGCCCGGGACGGCGGCGGAGCCTGAGCCGGGTTCGGATCGTCGACTTCTCCGCCCTGTGGGCGGGCCCGTTGTGCGCACGGTTGCTGGGACTCGCGGGCGCCGAGGTCGTGAAGGTGGAGAGCACGACCAGACCGGACGGCGCCCGGTTCGGCGTGCCCGGCTTCTACGGCTGGCTGCACGGCGGGCACGAGAGCCTGGTGCTGGACTTCCCCTCCGAAGCGCTCACCGAGGTCGTCGCCGGGGCCGACGTGGTCATCGAGGCGTCACGCCCACGGGCGCTGCGGCGGCTGGGCATCGACGCCGAGCGCTTCCTCGCCGACCGGCCCGGCCGGGTCTGGGTCGGCATCACCGGATACGGCCGCGACGACGACCGTATCGCCTTCGGTGACGACGCGGCGGTGGCCGGCGGGCTCACCGGACTCGACGGCGAGGGCGACCCCGTCTTCCTCGGTGACGCGCTCGCCGACCCCGTCACCGGAGTCCTCGCCGCGCACGCCGCGGCACGCTCCCTCGCCCGGGGCGGCGGGGAGTTGCTGTGCGTGTCCATGGCCGCCTGCGCGGCGGCCCTCGCCGGTTCCGCCGTGCGGGAGCGTCGGCCGTGCTGATCAGGAACGTCGAGGTCGAGGGCCGCGGCCGCGTGGATGTGCGCATCGCGGACGGTCGGGTCGTCGAGATCGGGGAGCGCCTGGCTGCTCGGGGCGAGTCGGACGGGCGGGGGCGGCCGCATGGGGAACGGCAACCGGGACGGTATACGACGCCGGGAGCACGGGGCACGGAACGCGACAGCACGCCCGGCGCGACGCACACGGGCCTGGGCGGAACACCCGGAGTGAGTGGCGGGCCCGGTGAACAGCCTCCGGAGCACGTCGAGTTGGACGGCCGTGGCGGAGCCCTGCTGCCCGGTCTGCACGACCACCACATCCATCTGGCCGCCCTCGCCGCCGAGGCGTCCTCCGTGCGGGTGGGCCCCCAGGACGTGCGCGGCCGGGAGGAGTTCGCGGCGGCTCTGCGGACCGGGGCCCCGGGTGAGTGGGTGCGGGCCGTCGGGTACCACGAGAGCGTCGCCGGAGAGCTGGACCGGTGGCTGCTGGACGGTTGGGCCCCCGACCGCCCCGTCCGCGTCCAGCACCGCACCGGGGCCCTGTGGGTGTGGAACAGCGCGGCACTGCGCGCGGCCGGGCTGGACGTGGGCGGCGACGGACGGTTCTGGCGGGAGGACGAGCGGCTGCGCGGATACGTCCCGCCGGTGCGGCTGGACCTGGAGGGTGTGGGGCGGCGGGCGGCGGCGCTGGGAGTCACCGGGTTCACCAACGCGGACCCTCATCCCGGCCCCGGTCTCACCCAGTTGCTGTCGGTGCTGCCTCAGCGTCTCGTCGTGATGGGCGTGGATCCGCCGGTGAAGCTGATGCTCGACGACACGACTCTGCCGACGCCGGGCGACCTCGCCGCCACGGTGACCCGGGTACGGCCCCGGCCGGTCGCCGTGCACTGTGTGACCCGGGTGCAGTTGCTGGTGACCCTGCTCGCCCTGGACGAGGCGGGTCCGGTCGCCGGTGACCGGATCGAGCACGGGTCCGTGATCCCGGTCGAGACGATCGAGTGGATCGGGCGGCTCGGGCTGACGGTGGTGACGCAGCCGCACTTCCCCGTGGAGCGGGCGGCGGCCTACGCCACGGACACCGACTCCGACGACCGGCCGCACCTGTACCGCTGCCGCACCCTGGCCGAGGCCGGGATCCCCGTCGCCGCGGGCACGGACGCGCCGTACGGTACGGCCGACCCCTGGGCGGTGATGCGGGCGGCGGTCGGGCGGGACGACGGCGAGTCGATCGCGCCCCGGGCGGCCCTGGGCCTGTTCCTCGGGGAGCCGACCCGCCCCGGCCGGGCCCGGCAGGTGACGGTCGGTACGGCCGCCGACCTGTGTCTGCTCCACGTGCCCCTGCGCGAGGTTCTGGACACGCTCTCCGGGCAGACCGTCCGCGCCGCCTTCGTCGCCGGACGACCGGTGCGCTGAGCGCCCTGTCCATTCCCTTGACTCACGCAATCAAGACGGGTAGACCTGATCGAAGTAATCGTAGAACGACCGGTCGGTACTCACAATTCATCTCACCAGTCACCTCAGGATGCAGCTCGAAAAGAGGTTCGGCCCGTGTTCAAGGAATTCGTCGTGTCGGGGGACTCGCACATCATCGAGCCGGTAGATCTGTTCAAGACCCGGCTGCCCAGGAGCCTCAGGGAACGAGCCCTGTGGGAAGAGGAGTTCACCCTGGACGAGCCGATCGTGGAGGGCGGCCACACCGAGTTCAAGAAGCTCCACACCATCGGTTACGACGGCTGGACCATCTCCAAGTACCGCCAGTTCGGTGGCGCGACCCCGGACGGCGAGCCGGACCACATCCTCCGGGACATGAACCTCGACGGCGTCGACGCCTCGGTGATGTTCCCCAACCTGTCGCTGTTCGTCCTGTTCACCGACGACCACGAGCTGTCGATGGCGCACGCGCGCGTGTGGAACGACTACATCGCCGAACGCTTCCTGACGCACAAGGACCGCCTGCGCCCGACGGCGGCGATCCCCGTGACCGACATCCCGGACGCCGTCGCCGAGGTCGAGCGGTGCGCGCGCCTCGGGCTCGGCGCGATCCTGATCCCGGAGACCCCGGACGTGCCGTACGCGTCCCGGGTGTACGACCCGCTGTGGGCCGCCGCCCAGTCGCACGGGATGCCGGTGTTCATCCACGTCGCCACCGGTGGCGTGAAGACGAAGGAACACACCTCGCAGACGGCGACGACGGTCCGCCAGATGATGATGGCCGTCAACATGGGCAAGGGCCAGCTCACCGACGACATGGTGTCGGGCCGGCTGCAGAACGCCGCGGCCGGGTTCTCCAGCCCGCAGCGCATCATCGCCGACCTCGTCGGCGGCGGTGTCTGTGAGCGCTACCCCGAACTGCACTTCAACCTCATCGAGTTCAGCGCCGGCTGGCTGGTGTCGTACATGGGCTTCATGGACAAGTCGTTCCGGACCGGCATCGGCCAGGACGCCGACTGGTGGCTCGGCTTCTGGGACGACGACCGCTCGCCGAACGACCAGCCGGCCATGGGGCGGCTCTTCACGATCAACGAGAAGTGGCCCTACCCGCTCAAGCCCAGCGAGTACATCCGGCGGCAGATCCACGTGCAGTTCGCGGACGACCCCACCGCGGTCCAGGCCCGCAACATCACCGGCGTCTCGACGATCATGTGGGGCAACGACTACCCGCACGCCGAGGGCACCTTCCGCAGCAGCGCCGACTGCATCGCGTACAACTTCGACGCGACGGTCTCCGACGAGGACCGGGCGGCGATCCTGGGCGGAACGCTGGCGGACGTCGTGCACTTCGACAAGTCGAGGAAGCTGGCACCGGTGAAGGTCACCGAGGGCACCTGACCGGCACACGGCCGGGGGTGACCGTGGACGTGGTCACCCCCGGGCGCACCGTCAGCCCAGCAGTTCCAGCGCCTCCTCCAGCAGCACCGGCAGCGCGGGCAGCATGCGGCGGTGCATGTCCTTCAACTCCTCCGACTTCCGCGCCCGTTTGATGAGCAGGGCGGTCGCCGCGGACTCCTTGTACTTCGTCAGCGCCTCGAACCAGCCCAGGTCGGCGAGGCGTTCACCACGCTCCTCCTGGTAGGCCTCCAGGAGTTCCGCCTTGCCGGGCATCCCGGTCGGCTCGTCGGAGACGGACGCGGGATGGCGGGCCTCGTCGGTGAAGAAGGTCAGCCAGGTGACGTCGACCCTGGGGTCGCCCGGCGTCCAGATCTCCCAGTCGATGACCGCGGTGACCCGGCCCGCCTCGCACAGCGTGTTGCCGAGCCGGTAGTCGCCGTGGGTGAACACCGGTGCCATGGCGGGCGGCACCGTGGCGTGCAGCCGCTCCGCGACCTTCTCGTGTCCTGTGCGCAGGTCGTCGGGGACGGTCGTGAACGCGCGGGTCCAGCGGTCGATCTCGTCGGTGAGGCGCACCACGGGCTCCGCGGTGTCGGCTGTGTCCGCCGGGTCGACCCGGTGCAGGGCGGCGAGCATGCGGGCGGCGTCCAGGGCGCGGGCCCGGACATGTGCGGCGGGGACCCGGCCGCGCGGCACGAGGACCGGTTCCACACACTCCCCCGGCACCAGCTCCATCGCCACGAAGGGCGGAGCGCCGCCGTCGTGGAACAGCACCCGGGGTACGCGTACGCCCGGCCGCCCCCACAGCGCCACCATGATCCGGCCCTGTCTGAGGACGTCCCGGTTGCGCACCGGCGGCAGGCCGGGCGGGGCCACCTTGAGGACCACGCGCTCGTGCCCGGCCGGAACACCCGACAGCTCGGCCACGTAGGTCAGGCTGGAGGAGCCTCCGGTGAGCGGCTCGATGCCCTCCAGCACGGCGTCGGGTGCCCAGCGGCGGGCGGCGACCGCGGTGCGGGCGGTCAGGTCGCGCAGCAGGTCAGGGCTGTTCATGTCGCTCCACCCGCCCGGTGTCGCTCTCGGTCCTCGGTGGTCAGTGCGGCGACGATGTCGCGGCGGATCAGCTTGCCGGTGGGGGTGCGGGGCAGTTCGGTCCAGTACGTGATGCGGTCGGGCGTCCTCGACCCGCGCAGGGTGTCGCGCACCGCCGTACGCAGCTCGCCGGCGTCCACCGGAGTGCCGTCGCGGGGCACGACGACGGCCTCGATGCGCTGGCCCCACTCCTCGTCCGGCACCCCCACGACGACGGCGTCGAGCACGGCCGGGTGGCGCAGCAGGACGTCCTCGATCTCGGCCGGGGCGATGTTCTCCGCCCCGCGGATGATGGTGTCGTCGGCCCGGCCCTCGATGTAGAGGTAGCCGTCGGCGTCGAGGCGCCCGCGGTCGCGGGTGTGGAAGAAGCCCCGCTCGTCGGTCGCGGGGCCCTGCCCGGCGTACTCGCCCGAGACCTGCTCGCCCCGCACCCATATCTGCCCGGACGCGCCCGCCCCGACGACCTCGCCGACCTCGTCCCGGACCTCCAACTCGACGCCGGGCAAGGGCACTCCGGCCGATCCGAGCCGCGCCCGCAACCCGGCTGCGTCGCTCGCGAGCGCGTCCCGGTGCTCCCGCGGACCCAGCACCGAGATCGTGGACGAGGTCTCGGTCAGCCCGTAGGCGTTCACGAAGTCCACGTGCGGCCATGCGCCGAGCGCGGTCTCGATCACCCGCACCGGCATCCGCGCGCCACCGTAGGCGAGGGCGCGCAGCGAGGGCACCGACCGGTCGAGACCGTCGGTGTCCATGATCCGGGCGAGCATCGTCGGTACGACCATCGCATGGGTGATGCTCTCGTCACGGACCAGGCCGAGCCAGCCCCGGGCCGTGAACTGTTCGAGGGTGAGGGCACGGCGCCCCGCGTACAGGTTGGTGAGCACGTTCGACACGGCGGCTATGTGGTACGGCGGCACACTCACCAGGGCCGCCTCGTCAGGGCCGGCTCCGGCGAACTCCACGGTGCCGAGGACGTACGACACCAGGTTGCGGTGCCGCAGCACCACGCCCTTGGGCGCCGAGGTCGTGCCGCTGGTGTAGATGAGGACGGCCGGGGAGTCGTTGTGCGCGGCATCGTCGGAGCCGCCGTCACCGGCCGCCGTCTCCAGCCATCGGGCGGGGCTCAGCACCGGCAGCCCGGCCCGGCGCAGTGCCTCGGACTGCTCGGGGTCGGCGATGCCGAGGGCGCGCGGATGGTTGGCGAGCAGGCTGTCCAACTGGTCTGTTCCGAGGCGGTAGTTGACGGGCACCAGCGGCACCCCGGCGCGGGCGGCGGCGAACAGGGCGACCGGGAAGGCGGGGCCGTTCACCGCGAGGTACAGGATCGCGTCGGCGTCCGCGTCACGGACGGCCCGCGCGCCGCCGGCGGCGAGTTCGCGCAGCCGCACCGGGTTCAGTCCGCCCTCGGCGCGTCCGATCACGGTCCGGTCGCCGAACCCGTCGGCGGCCATGTCCAGCAGCATCGTCACGTTCATCGGGCCGGTCCCGCCCCTCAGTCCGAAGCCGGCAGCGGTTTGGGGCCCTTGAGGGCGAGCGGGGTGCCGTTGACCGCCAGGGTGCCCTGCCCCGCCTTGGTGCACAGCAGCTCGACGCCGGTCGCCTCGTCGGCGTAGCGCTTGCCGAGTTGTGTTCCGCTCATCAGTCCGGGATCGGGCGTGCCCGTCCGCGGCCCGCCCGGGTCGGTCATCGCCGCGCCCGCGCAGGTGATCTCCAGATCGTCGTCCGGGACACGCACGACGACCACCGTCGTCGAGTCGACCGTACTGGCGAGCATCTGCCCCACGCGTGGCTTCATTCCGGCTTCCTCCGCGAGTCTCGGGGTGCGTCTCGTGCTGTTTCGTGCCGTCACATGCCGTCTCATGCCGTCTCGGCGCCGAAAAGCGTATACGGATTATGTGGATCACGTCGAGATGGCGGAGTCGCAGTCCCGGTGAGTGGGCGGGTGCGGCGGCCGCGGGAACGGAGCCGCCTACGGTGACCCGATGGACCTCAGCACCGTCCTCTACGAGGTGACCGATCACGTCGCCACCGTCACCCTGAACCGGCCGCACGCCATGAACAGCTTCACCCAGGAGATGCTCGACGACTTCTCCCTGGTCTGGCACACCGTCAAGCAGGACGACGACGTGCGCGTGGTCATCCTGCGCGGGGCGGGCGACCGCGCCTTCTGCACCGGCATGGACGTCAGGGAGGGGATCCACCGGCATCCCAACGTCTGGTCGCAGACGGACCCCGGGGAGTTCCTGTCGCCGAAGCTGAACCAGGTGTGGAAGCCGCTGGTGTGCGCGGTGCACGGCATGGCCGCCGGCGGGGCGTTCTACTGGCTCAACGAGGCCGACATCATCATCTGCTCCGAGGACGCGACGTTCTTCGATCCGCACGTCAGCTACGGCCTCACCGCCGCACTGGAACCGATCGGCCTGGCCCGGCGCATCCCTCTCGGCGAGGCCCTGCGCATCGCCCTGCTCGGCCTGGACGAGCGGGTGTCGGCGGCGCGCGCCCTGCAGATCGGCCTGGTCAGCGAGGTCGTGCCGGGCGAGGAACTCTTCGAGCGCGCCGACAGGATCGCCCGGATCATCGCCGCGAAGCCGCCCGCCGCGATCCAGGGCACGGTCCGGGCGATCTGGGAGTCGCTGGACGCGACCCGCACCCAGGCACTGCGCACCGGCCTGTCCTACACACAGATCGGCAACCCCCTGGGCAAGGCCGAGGTCGACCGCGCGGCGGTGCCCAGGGACCGGTGGACTCTGCGCTGACGCCTCCCATGCTCTCCAAACGAAGAGGGCACTCTATTCGACCAGGAGATTTCATGCGGTTCGGCATGCCATGGCCCGGCCCCGAGGTCGCGCGGGAGGCGGAGGAGGCCGGTGTGAGCGCCTTCTGCGCCTCGGAGTTCGCCGACCACGACGCCTACGTCACCCTGGCGGAGATCGTCGCGGGCACCAGGGACGCCCTGGTCGGCCCGGCCATCGCCTACGCCTTCTCGCGCACCCCGTACGCGCACGCCACCGCACTGCGTCAGCTGCACGCGAAGGCCCCGGGCCGGCTGTTCCTCGGCCTGGGCAGCGCCGCGTTCCGCATCAACCGTGACTGGCTGGGCGTCCCCCCGGAACGCCCCGTGGCCCGGATCGCCGACACCGTCTCGGCCGTCCGCGCCTGGCTGCACGCGGAGAACGGCGAGAAGGTACGGCACACCGGGGAGTTCTACGCGATCGACGCCGACGTACGCGCCCCCGTCCTCGGCCGGCTCGACATCCCCGTCCTGCTCGCCGCGTTCAACTCCGGTATGGCCAGGACCGCCGGCCGGGTCGCCGACGGGGTCATCGGCCACGGGCTGTTCACCCGTTCCTGGTGGAACGACGTGGTACGGCCCGCCGTCGGGACCGGATCGGGCACGAACGCCCGCCCCCTGGAACACGGTTGGGTGATCACGGCGATCGACGACACCGCTCCCGAACGGGCCGTCGAGGACGCCCGCCGCATGATCGCCTTCTATCTCACCGTGCGGACGTACGACCCGTTCGTCGCCCACCACGGCTGGGCGGGACCCGTCGAACAACTGCGGGCGGCCTTCCGCGCGGGTGACACCGACGGCATGGCCAAGGCCGTCACCGACGAGATGGTCGCCGCGATCGCCCTCTGCGGCACCACCGCCGAGGCCCGCAAGGCTCTCGCGGCGCGCGCCGACGCGCTCCCCCGCGACGTCGGGTACTTCGCCCCGCCCAGCTTCCTCGTGGGCCGCAAACGCCGGGCCGCCTATGCCCGTTCGAGCCTCGCGCTGATCGAGGCGCTGCCGGGACGGGCCGCCGCCGAGACCGCCGCAGATTGAGAAGAGGGAGACGGACATGCCCGAGCCGTACGCGTTCTCCACGCAGCTCTACATCGACGGGCGGCGCGCCGACGGGGAATCGGACAAGCGCGTCGTCGTGCGCAACCCGGCGACGGAGGAAGTGGTCGCGGAGGTGGCGCAGTCCTCGGTGGCCGATGTGCGACGGGCGATCGAGGCGGCGCGCCGGGCCTTCGACGAGGGGCCGTGGCCGCGCATGAGGTGGGCCGAGCGGGCCGCCGTACTGCTGCGGCTGGCCGAGGAGTTGGAGCGGCGGCTGCCCGAGCTGGTGGCCCTGAACATGGCCGAGGCGGGCTCGGTGCGATGGCTCGCGGAGAGCCTTCAGACCCGGATGCCGGTCGCACATCTGCGGGACATGGCCGAGCGGGTGATGCCGGCCTTCGCCTGGGAGCGGCCGATGGATCCCACGTTCGCGCCGGGCACGGCCGTCTTCCAAGGGGTGGTGCGGCGCGAGGCGTTCGGGGTGTGCGCGCTGATCCCGGCGTACAACTTCCCTTTCTTCCTCAGCATGATGAAGCTGATCCCGGCGCTCGCGGCGGGCTGCACGGTCGTGCTGAAACCGGCTCCCGCGACCCCGCTGGAGTCGCTGCTCCTGGGTGACTTCGCCGATGCCGCCGAGCTGCCGGCGGGGGTGTTGAACATCGTGACCGGCGACGCCGGGGCCGGGCGGGAGCTGACCACCCACCCGATGGTGGACCTGGTGAGTTTCACCGGGTCGGACGCGGTCGGGCGGATGGTGCACAGCCAGGCGGCGGGCTCCACGAAGAAGGTGATCCTGGAGCTCGGCGGCAAGTCCGCGAGCATCGTCCGCGCGGACGCCGACCTCGACGGCGCCGTACGGGCGGCGTTCTCGGGCATCACCACCCATGCGGGGCAGGGCTGTTCGCTGCTGACCCGCTCGCTGGTCCACGCGTCCGTGCACGACGAGTTCGTCGAGCGGCTGCACACCGCCCTCGCCGCGGTCCGGGTCGGCGACCCCGCCGACGAGGCGACCACGATGGGTCCGCTGATCAGCGAGGCCCAGCGCGACAAGGTGGAGAAGCTGATCCGCGCCGGCGAGGAGGAGGGGGCGGGGATCGTGTGCGGCGGGGGGCGCCCGACGGGACTCGACCGCGGGTACTTCGTCGAGCCGACGCTCTTCGTCGACGTCGACAACGCGATGACGATCGCCCGGACCGAGTTCTTCGGCCCGGTCGGCGTGGTCATCCCCTTCCGGGACGACGAGGAAGCCGTGCGGATCGCCAACGACAGTCCCTACGGCCTGTCCGGCGCCGTCTGGAGCGCCGACACGGTGACGGCGTACGAGCTCGCCACCCGGATCCGCACCGGCACCGTCACGATCAACGGCGGAAGTGCCGGGGTCAGTCCCCGGACTCCGTTCGGCGGGTACAAGCAGAGCGGACTGGGCCGGGAGTGGGGGGAGTTCGGGCTCGATGAGTATCTGCAGACCAAGAGCGTGAACTGGGCGGCACGTTGAGCGAGGTGCCGTCGCGTCCAGGTGCGGCTGTCCGCGTGGGCGCGGACCGGCCACGACCGCGCCGCGCCCGCTCACCCCACCAGCACCACCGCGGACCCCATCCCGCCTCCCGCGCACATGGCCGCGACAGCCACGCCCCCGCCCCGCCGCCGCAACTCGTGCGCCAGCGTCACGACCATGCGCGTTCCGGTCGTCGCGATCGGATGACCGAGACTGCAGCCGCTCCCGAACGGGTTGACGCGCTCCTCGTCCAGCCCCAACTCCCGTACGGCGGCGATGGGTACCGCGGCGAACGCCTCGTTCACCTCGAACAGGTCCACGTCCCCGACCGCGAGCCCGGCCCGGTCGAGCGCCTTGCGTATCGCGAGGACCGGCGCCAGTCCGGTCCGTACGGGATCGACCCCCACACTCGCCCAGGCCCGCACCGAGGCGAGCGGCGCGACCCCGTACCGCGCGGCCACATCCGCCGAGGCGACGACCACCGCGGCCGCCCCGTCGTTCACCCCGCTCGCGTTCCCCGCGGTGATGGAGAACCCGTCGATCTCCGGATGCAGGGGCTTCAGCGCGGCCAGCTTCTCCGCGCTGGTGTCGCGCCGCGGGTGCTCGTCCACCTCGAACACCGACGTCACACCACCGCGGTCGGTCACCTCCACCGGCACGATCTCGTCCAGGAACCGGCCCTCCTGGACGGCCCGCACGGCCCGCTGATGCGAGCGCAGCGCCCATGCGTCCATCTCCGCGCGGGAGATGCCGGCGATCCGGGCCGTGTTCCAGCCGACGAGGAGCCCCATGTCGTCGTTGGGTGCCTCGGGCGTCGGGGCATGGGAGGGCGACATCCACGGATCCTGCCAGTCGTCCGAGCCGGGCACCCGGCGCCGGGCCACCGGGGCCGTGGACGACGACTGCGTCCCGCCCGCGATCACCGCCCGGTCCATGCCGGCCCGGACACTCCCCGCGGCGGTCGCCACGCTCGCGAGCCCGGAGGCGCAGTGCCGGTTGTGCGCGAGGCCCGGCACATGTGCAAGACCGGCCCGGAGCGCCGCGTACCGGGCGATGTCCCCGCCCCCGGCCAGGGATTCGCCGAGGACGACGTCGTCGAACTCCTCGTGCGCGAGGCCACTGCGGCGCGCCGCCTCACGCACGACGACGGTGGCGAGGTCGAAGGCGCTGGTGTCCCGCAGGGTTCCTCGTCGAGCGGTTCCGATCGCGGTGCGGCACGCGGAGAGCAGAACGGCATCAGTCATGAATTGATGATACCCAAATTGGCCAACACTGCTTATGAAGCGGAGAGATCTCGACCGCTTCAGCAAAAGAGGATACTCTCTTCGGATGAACTTCGAGCTCAGTGACGAGCAGGCCATGCTGCGTGCGGCCTCGCGTGATCTGCTCTCGGACCACTCCCCCGTCGACCGGGTACGCGCCCGGCTCGACCGGGACGAGGACGCCGACCCCGAACTCTGGTCGCTGGCAGCGCGGTTGGGCTGGCCGGGACTGGCCCTGCCCGAGGAGTACGGCGGTGCCGGGCAGGGGCTGGTCGAACTCGCCCTCGTCGCCGAGGAGGCCGGGCGGGCGCTCGGCCGGGTTCCGTTCCTGCCGACCGTGATCGTCGGCCGTGCCCTCGCCGCCACCGGCACACCCCGGCTCCGGGCAGAGGTGCTGCCCGGCCTCGCCGCGGGATCGAGCTGGGCCACCTGGGCGGTCGCCGAACCGCACGCGCCCTGGACACTCGACGCGGTGCGGGCCACCGTCCGCGCCGAAGGTGACGAGTTCGTCCTCGACGGAGTCAAGACCGCCGTGCAGGACGCCGCCGGAGCCGACTGGCTGCTCGTCACCGCACTGCACGAGAACGAACCCGCGTCCTTCCTGGTCGCCCGGAACACCCCGGGCGTGACGGTCCGACGGCAACGCGTCCTGGATCCGACGCGCGCCCTGCACGAGGTCGGCTTCGAGGCCGTGCGTGTTCCCTCCGACCGCCGCCTGGACGCCGGTCCCGCCGCAATCCAGCGGCTGCTCGACGACGCGGCGGTGCTGCACTGCGCCGACGCGTTGGGGGTGATGGAGCGCATTCTGGAGCTCACCGTCGAACACGTCGGGAGGCGCGTGCAGTTCGGGCGCCCGATCGGCGCCTTCCAGGCCGTGAAGCACGCGTGTGCCGACATGGCGCTGCGTGTGCACGGCACCCGCGCCGCCACCTACTACGCGGCGATGGCCGCCGATGCCGACAGCCCCGACGCCGCCCGGTCGGCCTGTGCGGCCGCCGCGTACGCCTCGGCCTGCGCCGGTGAAGTCGCCGCCCGGGCCCTCCAGTTGCACGGGGGCATCGGTTTCACCTGGGAGCACGACCTGCATCTCCACCTGCGCCGGGCCAAGGCCGACGGCGTCCTGTACGGCGACGCCGGCGTCCACCGCGCCCGGCTCTGCACCCTGCTGCGTCCGGCCCCCGCGACCGTCTGAGCGCACGGAAAGGCAACCGATGGAGATCAAGGGCAAGAAGGCCGTCGTGTTCGGCGGCGCCTCCGGGATGGGCCGGGCCGCCGCCGAACTGCTCGCGGCCCGCGGCGCCGACGTGGTCGTACTCGACCGTCCCGGTTCGGCGGGCGCCGAGGTCGCGGCGGCGTTCGGCGGGCGCTTCCACCCCGTCGACGTCATGGACTTCGAGGGCACCGAGCGTGCGCTCGACGCGGCCGTCGCCTCGCTCGGCGGGCTGCACGTCTCGATCACCACGGCGGGTGGCGGAACCGTGCAGCGCACGCTCGGCAGGGGCGGCCCGCACGACCTGGACGCCTTCCGCCAGGTTCTCGACCTGAACGCCGTGGCCACCTTCAACATCAGCCGGCTCGCGGCCGCGCACATGAGCCGCAACGAGCCCGAGGATCCGGAGAGCACCGGCGAACGCGGCGTCATCGTGAACACCTCGTCGATCGCCGCGTTCGAGGGGCAGGTCGGCCAGGTCGCCTACTCGGCCGCCAAGGCCGCCATCGCCGGGATGTCCCTCACCATGGCCCGTGACCTCGGCTCGCTCGGTATCCGAGTGCTCGCCGTCGCGCCCAGCCTGTTCGAGACCGGGGCGACCGAAAAGATCCCGGCGGAGTCGCGGGCCGCGCTGGTGAAGGACGCCGCTTTCCCCAGACGGCTGGGGCGTCCGGAGGAGTACGCCAAGCTCGCGCTGGCCATCATCGACAACCCCATGCTGAACGGCCAGTGCCTGCGTCTCGACGCGGGCCAGCGGTTCGGCCCCAGATGACGGAGGCCCCATGTCCGACAACGCGATGTCCGGCAACGAGTTCGAGGGAAAGGTCGCCTTCGTCACCGGAGGCGGCCGCGGTTTCGGCAAGGCGTTCGGAGCCGCGCTGTCCGGGCGGGGCGCGCATGTCGTGCTCGCCGACATCGACGGTGATGTCGCCGAGGCCGCCGCCGAGGAGCTCACCGCGCTCGGCGGGAGTGCCACCGGGGTGGCCTGCGACGTGGCCGACGAGACCGCGGTCGACGCGGCGGTCGCGGAGGTGGTCCGACGCCATGGCGGCCTCGACATCCTGGTCAACAACGCCGGACTGCACGCCGCGTTCAACAAGCCGTTCGCGGAGCTCGGGCTGTCCAAGGTACGGCGGGTCTTCGACGTCAACGTCATGGGCGTCGTCATCTGCTCCCTCGCCGCACGGGAGGCCATGCGCGGGCGCCCCGGCGCCACGATCGTCAACATCTCCTCGTCGGCGGCCTACGCCAACCGGACGGTGTACGGCGTCTCGAAGCTCGCCGTGCGCGGGCTGACGGTGTCGTTCGCGCGGGAGTTCGCGCCCGACGGCATCCGCGTCAACGCGATCGCGCCGGGGCTGATCCTCACCGACACGGTCCGCGCCCAGCTGTCGCCGGCCGAGGCGGAGCGGGTCGTGGGCGAGCAGATCCTGCGCCGCGAGGGCGCGGAGCGGGATGTCGTGGAGGCGCTGCTGTATCTGGTCTCGCCCAGGTCGTCCTTCGTCACCGGGGAGACGCTGCGGGTGACGGGGGGATTCGCGCTGTCGGTGTGACACGGCAGCCGTGGGGGGCACAGCAGGAGGGGGGGGGGGGGGGGGGGGGGGGGCCCCGCCCCCCCCCCCCCCCCCCCCCCCCCCCCGGGGGGGGGGGGGGGGGGGCGGCCCCCCCCCCAAG